>NZ_UGIA01000001.1:0-600000 GCF_900461455.1 Helicobacter acinonychis
CAAACTCGTCAAAAATTTGATTGGTTTCTATTCATTTACTTTTGAAAAATATAATTCGTTCGCTTTTTAAATTTACATGAGAAGGAGTTTTCGTATGAAAAAGCAAATCTTGACAGGCGTTTTGTTATCAGTTTTAGCGGTGAGTTCTGCATACGCTCACAAAGGCAAAGAAGACACTAAAAAACCTGGGTTAAGCTCTCAATTAGTGGCTCACAAAGGCAAAGAAGACACTAAAAACCTGAGTTAAGCTCTCAATTAGTGGCTCACAAAGGCAAAGAAGACACTAAAAAACCTGAGTTAAGCTCTCAATTAGTGGCTCACAAAGGCAAAGAAGACACTAAAAAACCTGAGTTAAGCTCTCAATTAGTGGCTCACAAAGGCAAAGAAGACACTAAAAAACCTGAGTTAAGCTCTCAATTAGTGGCTCACAAAGGCAAAGAAGACACTAAAAAACCCAAAAAATCAGTAGCTTAAGGGCTTTAAATCTAAGGGGAGCGTTTAAAAAAACGCTTTCTTTAAACCCACTTATCAATTCTATCAATTTTTACTACTTTTTAAATTTTTCGTATACAGATTTTTTAATTTTTGTTCGATATAGTTGTGTTTCTAAAAAAGGCGTTTAACTTTCTTGTAAAAGAGTAGAGGCGGCTTGAATAACTTCAAGGGGCGTGATGGATTTCATGCACAAATGGTTTCTTCCATTCTTTAAGGGGCAGACTCGTTTTTTGCAAGGCGAACAGCTTAAATGATGGTTTAATACAATGGCTTTTTGGGCTTTATAGGGCTAGTCTCTTTTTCATTAGTGGGGCCAAAAAGAGCGATTAAGGGGGTTTGTGTGCCAGTAGCCACATGCATAGGACCGCTATCATTAGTGATGAATAAATCTAAAGTAGCGATGCGCTCTATTAATTCTTCAATGCTGGTTTTCCCACACAGATTATAAAGCGTTATGAAATAATAAGGGGTTTTTCAACAAGCCTTTAATGGACTTTAAAATTTCTTCAGAAACGATAGCATCTTCTTTAGCCCCAAAAAATAAATTTCATACCCTTTTTCTAACAAAATAGCAGCGACTTCAGCGTAATAAGAAGCTAACCACCTTTTAGCGCTCCCATAGCTTGCACTAGGGTTGAAGCCGATTTTTTTAGGGGTGTTTGGGGTGTGAGTGGGAAGGTTAAAGGCTAGTTTTAAGGGTAAAACGCTTTTTTTATCTAATTCTTTTTTTAAAAATTGTGAAAACAAAAAGCAATATTTTTCCACTTGATGAACTCTTTGGGGGCAACAGTTATTGCATGGCTAAGGAAAAAAAGAACGAAAAAATTGGGCAAAACCGATGCGAATAGGCGTTTTTGTCGCATAGAGCAAAAAAGCGGAATAAAAATGGTTGTTTAAAGCGATGGCCATATCGCAACCGCCCTATTTTTTGAGCGAGTTTGTAGGTGGCTGATAACCTAAAAAAGGATTTTTTGGTGTCGTCTATGAAAACGGCTTCTATTTGCTCATCTTTTTTGAAAAGTTCGCAAGTGATTTTTGGACCCACTAAGATAAAATGCGCGTTAGGGTAGTGGTTTTTAAGGGTGTAAAAAAGCGAGCTTGCCATCAACCCCATCGCCCAGCCAATTAGGCAAACGCAATAAAATGCGCATGCGTTTGGGTGCACTTACGCTCATCAATAGCCCCTTTTTTAAAGATTTTAAGCTAAAATTTTAACATACAAATACAAGGAAATGGAATGATTACCCCTAAAGTGTTGAGTGGGTTTAAAGACCGCTTGCTAAAGATGCGATACAAAAGGCTCAGTTGCTTTCTAAAGTTTCAGTTGTTTTTCAAAGTTTTGGTTTTGTGCCGATTGAAACCCCTCATTTGGAATACGCTGAAACGCTATTACCTGATGCGAGTAGCGATATTCAAAAAGAGATTTATCGCTTTAAAGATCATGGGGGTAGGGATGTGGCTTTAAGGTTTGATTTGACCGTGCCATTAGCGCGCTTTGTCTCTTTGTACCATCAAACGTTAGGAATGCCCTTTAAACGCTACGCCATAGGCAATGTCTTTAGGGGTGAGAGGGCACAAAAAGGGCGTTATAGAGAATTCACGCAATGCGATTTTGATTTTATAGGGAGCGAGAGTTTGGTGTGCGATGCTGAGATCATCCAAGTGGTTATCGCTTCCTTAAAAGCTTTGGATTTAGAAGATTTTTGCGTCTCTATCAATCACAGGAAAATTTTGAATGGGATATGCGAATATTTTGGCATTTCTCAAGTGACTGGAGTGTTGCGCATTGTGGATAAATTAGAAAAGATTGGCTTAAATGGGGTTGAAGAAGAATTAAAAAAAGAGTGCGATTTAAATCCAAACACCATTAAAGGGCTTTTAGAAATGGTTCAAATCAAGCAAGACGATTTAAGCCATGCGGAATTTTTTGAAAAAATTGCTTATTTGAAAGACTGTAATGAAAATCTAAAAAAGGGCATACAGGATTTAGAAAAACTATACCAATTGCTAGGGGATTTACAAATTTCTCAAAACCTGTATAAGATTGATTTTTCTATCGCTAGGGGCTTAGGGTATTATACAGGGATTGTGTATGAAACCACGCTTAATGACATGAAGTCTTTAGGGAGCGTGTGTTCAGGGGGTCGTTATGATCATTTGACTAAAATTTTTCTAAAGAAGATTTGCAAGGGGTGGGGCTTCTATTGGGATTGATAGATTGATTGTGGCTTTAAGTGGAATGCAATTATTAGATGAGCGTTCCACACAAGCTAAAGTGCTAATCGCTTGCATGAATGAAGAATATTTTTCTTATGCAAACCGCTTGGCGGAGTCTTTAAGACAAAGCGGTATTTTTAGCGAAGTCTATCCAGAAGCCCAAAAAATCAAAAAACCCTTTTCTTATGCTAACCATAAGGGGCATGAGTTTGTGGCCATCATTGGCGAAGAAGAATTTAAAAGCGAAACTTTAAGCTTAAAAAACATGCATTCAGGCATGCAACTGAATTGTTTGAGCTTTTTAAAAGCCCTTGAAATCATTGGAGAAAACGATGAAGACTTATAATATCGCCATTGTTGGAGCTAGTGGGGCGGTAGGGCAAGAGTTAATTAAGGGTTTAGAAAATTCTTCTTTCCCTATTAAAAAGTTTGTCCCGCTCGCTAGCGTTAGAAGTGCCGGTAAAAAGATCAAAGCGTTCAATAAAGATTATGAAATTTTAGAAACCATGCATGAGGTTTTTGAAAAGAAAAGATAGACATCGCCTTTTTTAGCGCTGGGGGGAGCGTGAGCGAAGAGTTTGCCACAAGTGCTTCAAAAACTTCTTTAGTGATCGATAACACGAGTTTTTTTAGGTTGGATAAAAAAGTGCCTTTAGTCGTGCCTGAAATCAACGCCAAAGAAATTTTTAACGCTCCCTTAAATATCATCGCTAACCCCAATTGCTCTACCATTCAAATGACGCAAATCTTAAACCCCTTGCACCTTCATTTTAAGATAAAAAGCGTGGTGGTTAGCACTTATCAAGCCGTAAGTGGGGCAGGGAATAAGGGGATAGAGAGCTTGAAAAGAGAGCTAAAAACCGCTTTAGAATGTTTAGAAAAAGACCCCACTATCGATCTAAACCAAGTCTTGCAAGCGGAGGCTTTCGCTTATCCAATTGCTTTTAATGCGATCGCTCATATTGATGCTTTTAAGGAGAATGGCTACACTAAAGAAGAGCTAAAAATGGTGCACGAAACCCATAAGATCATGGGCGTGGATTTCCCTATCAGCGCGACTTGCGTGCGCGTGCCGGTATTAAGGAGTCATAGCGAGAGTTTGAGTATCACTTTTGAAAAAGAATTTGATCTTAAAGAAGTCTATGAAGTGCTAAAAAATGCCCCTAGCGTGGTTGTTTGCGATGACCCTAGCCATAATCTTTACCCCACGCCTTTAAAAGCGAGTAACACTGATACCACCTTTATAGGGCGCTTGAGAAAGGATTTGTTTGACAAGAAAACTTTGCACGGCTTTTGTGTGGCAGATCAACTAAGAGTGGGGGCAGCCACCAATGCACTCAAAATCGCTTTGCATTACATTAAAAACGCTTGATAGGCTTTATTGAGAAAATTTGTGGTAATACTCGCCCTTGTCCGTGATGATTTTAATTTCTAGCAATTGATTAGGCTTGCCAATTCAGGCGATAAAAAATCTGTTGCGAATATTTTAATTCATGGTTAAAAAGCTTTTCTTTTTTAAACTTCTTGCTCAATTTTGGCTCCACTTTTTTAGTCGCTTCGCATGAATTTCCTCTATTGACAATGAGATTTTTAATCACAACCGGTTCATCATTCATAGAAGTGATGCTTAAAAGACTAGAATCCGTCATTTTCCCTACCAATTTCCCCCCAGTCGCGCGATAATCCAACTTAAAATCCAAATCCTTCGCCCCCAAATAAACACCGCTTATAGCCAGCAAGCTCAAACACATTTTTTTAAACATCAAAATCCTTTCGCTAGTAATATTTGTGGGGTATTATAATCAAATTTTATTATCCTTTTTGATCGTTTGAGTCGTTGCGTTTTTTCTTTTATCCATTCAAATAAGCATGAAAAATTATCTTTTGTTTCGCCTTCTATCGCATCTTTTTTGCTATGCAAAAGCCTTGTTTTAAAAGCTATGGCTAATTCCATACGCTTGCTTTGGGCGTATTCTTTTTTATCGTGTTCACTGAACAAATCTTCAATTTGCTTGAATTTTTTATCGCATTGTGAGAGTTGTAGGATTATGATAGAATTTCCCATTCTTTCATTAGCTTCTTTAAATTGTTCGCTAGTTGCTTGCTGGTCAGCATCATCTTTTCTATCATCATCTATCAAAACAATGGGTCTATTATCTAGCTCAAGGAGTTTTTGAATGGTTTCTTTCATCTCGTTTGAATCGTTTTTAAGCCCTGAAATGGGTAAGAAAGTGAAATCAATGGGGCGTTTTTTGTATTCTCGCTTATTGAAATACAATTTAAAAGCGCTCAAATAACAATAATCCGTGATGCCTTCCACAAAGATGATTCGGTGTTTTTTAGGGTCGCAAAAAACATGCTGACCCACCCCTAAAGAGCGCTTGATTTTATCTAGGGCATCGGAGTCTCTGCGTGCATTATTTAGGGAATAATTAAAGTTATTCTTAATCGCAGAGCCTTTTATTTCTTTTTCTACAATCCTTATTTCATCTAAATGATCTGTATCCACTAAAAGGGGTCATGGGTGGCTAGGATAAGGGTAACATTATTTTGATGAGCGTATTCTTTTAAAAACTTCCTGAATTCTTTTTTGGCTGGCACGCTTAAATGAGTGGCTGGTTCGTCCATGACATAAATAATATTATTGTTAAAACTAAAACTTGATCCCACATTATAGAGAAAACCAAACATGAAATTAAACGCTCATTGAAAACCGGTGCTTTGCTGGCTTAAGATGATTGGTTTATTTTGCTCGTGGGATTTTCTGCAATCATAAACTTCAAGTTTCATTTCATATGCCGTATATTTCTCTCTAAAAAGCTTCTTGTTGTGTCCGACACGAATTTTTAATGGGTAACTATCTTGACGCTCGTCTTGAGCGATCGCTAAAAGTCTGTTAAATTCTTTTGTGATTAAAGAATCCATTTTTAATTGCAAGTTGTATTCTAAAATTTCTGCAATATTTTCTAATATTTCTGTAAAATTTACCTTAAATAAAAGAGAGCTTTTATCATTAAAAAATTCAAGTTGACATATATCATTATCACACTCACCTTTTATTTGAATTTGAAAAGGATATTTTGATTGTTTAATTTCTTTTAGTAATTCTTGGTCTATTTCTTGCAAGTATTTTTTAGGGATATTGAACGATTTATTATAAATAGAATAAATTTCTAAATCATTATTTTTATCAAACATTATTTCTAACCCTTGCTCATATTTTAAGTTTTTTTGATTAAAATTTTTATAATTTAAAATTCTCCCAAAAGTATCCCAAATTGTATTGGGGTGAAAGTCCATTTTCCTAAACAATGAATTTCTAAAGAACCAATCCGATTGGTTAAATTCAGAAGGGGAAGAATAATCAATACAAGTCAATAATGTAGTCTCAAGGTCATTATCTGTGATTTTTAGCTCTTTATATTCTTTAACGATTGGCACGAGTTTATCAAATTCATAAGATAAACCACCGCTTAAAGGGAAATGTAAGTGTTGAAACGCTGTATAAGGGTTACACTCTCGGCAATGCTCTGCGAACTCAGAATAATTTTTACTTTGTTTGAATTTTTCCTTGTTTGCTTCAAATTTTTTTTTGATTTCATCAATATTTTTAGGGAACAAATGAGCGTTGCTTTTTTCATCTAAAGTTTTTATAGTCTCCCAAAGAGATTTTCTTGCTGATTCAAAAAAATTCCTGTCTCTGTGTCGCTTAATTTCTGAATTGAATAATAAGTCTATCTGTTTCAAATAAAACTGACACATCATGTATTTAATATCTTTAGATATATCATTAGTAACATGACTTGCTACATATTTTTTGCATATTTGTTGGATATTATTCAGCAAAACATCATAATTTAAATTAGGATCTAGCGTTTTTTGATTTTTGCAGTGGTGTTCAATTTCTTGGATCCACAGCTCTTTTTTTCGCTCAAAATCCTTTTTTCTTTTATCATGTATGTTATCATGTATATTGATATTTGATTCAAACCGCTCAAATTGTTTCTTAAAATTTTCATTGATAGGGTATTTTTTATCTATCTCTTTAATAATATCCTTAACCAACTCTGATAATCTTTCTTGAGATTGTACATTTTGTAAAACTTCAATTTTTGGTGCAAATTTTTCATTAGAGTCAGTAGTTTTAAAAAATTTATCTAAACTCTCTATCTTTTTTAAGATGGTTCCCATATCTTTTGGTTCAATTTCTCTTTCGCTAAGTTCTTTTAAATAAGAATAAATTTTTACTAATTGTTTTTGTTTGCCTTCCCCTATTACAAAAAATTGATTGGGTTTGTATTCTCTATTAGGAGCGTTGTATTCTATAATTTCTCTTATACACTGACAAAAATTTTTAACCAATTGATTATTACCACTTAAATGTTTAATTAATTCTTTGAAAAGCAGATTGTTGGCTTGTCTAGTTGCAAATTCGCTCAATTTTGATTTTTCTTTTGCAAATTCGCTCAATTTTGATTTTTCTTTGTAGAATTTTAAAAACGAATCTAATGTACCATAAGACATGATGAGACTTATAAAACCCCCTATAAAAACACTAAAAGGGTAGATGATTAATATTTTTGATAATTCCTTTACTTCTTCGTTAATTTCTTTAAATTGGATTTTCAAATCCACGCAAGAAAAATCTGTGGTTTTATTATTAAAGCTTGTTTCTTCTTCCAAGCTTAAAATAGTGTCTTTATTTTCAAGGAGTTTGAAATCATCTTCCTCACTACAAAGTTTAACATCCATACCATCAAATAACTTCAAAGCCTCTAAAACATTGCTTTTGCCGACATTATTTTCCCCCACTAAAATCACTAACCCCCCATGCTTGTTTTCAAAATCTGAATTTAAAAGCAATTCTGAATTTTTACTCAAATTCCTAAAATTGCACAATTTCAAAACACGCTTATAAAGTTTCATGCCTTGCCCCTTTCTTTTCATGCTACTTAATATAGCACAAACTCATTTAAGGCAAATTTTTGACAATGCATCAATTTATAATGCAAAATTAAACAAAACATGCTATAAAGAAGCCTTAAATCATTCTAAGGATTAAAATGCTCACACAAGAAGATGTCTTAAATGCGTTAAAAACGATTATCTACCCTAATTTTGAAAAGGATATTGTCAGCTTTGGTTTTGTTAAAAACATCACTTTGCATGACAATCAATTAGGGCTTTTAATAGAAATCCCCTCAAGCTCTGAAGAAACGAGCGCGATTTTAAGAGAAAATATCTCCAAAGCGATGCAAGAGATGGGCGTGAAAGCTTTGAATTTAGATATTAAAACCCCACCCAAACCGCAAGCCCCAAAGTCCGCTACCAAAAATTTGGCTAAAAATATCAAGCATGTGGTCATGGTAAGCTCTGGTAAGGGCGGTGTGGGTAAAAGTACAACTAGCGTGAATTTAAGCATCGCTTTAGCGAATTTGAATCAAAAAGTGGGGTTATTGGACGCTGATGTGTATGGGCCTAATATCCCTAGAATGATGGGCTTGCAAAACGCTGATGTGATCACTGATCCCAGCGGTAAAAAACTCATTCCTTTAAAGGCTTTTGGCGTTTCTGTAATGAGCATGGGGCTTTTATATGAGGAAGGGCAAAGCCTCATTTGGAGAGGACCTATGCTCATGCGAGCGATTGAGCAGATGATAAGCGATATTATTTGGGGGGATTTAGATGTGTTGGTGGTGGATATGCCCCCAGGAACAGGCGATGCGCAACTCACTCTAGCCCAAGCCGTGCCATTAAGTGCAGGGATCACCGTTACTACGCCCCAAATCGTGAGTTTAGATGACGCTAAACGGAGTTTGGATATGTTTAAAAAACTACACATTCCTATTGCAGGCATTGTAGAAAATATGGGGAATTTTGTGTGTGAGCATTGCAAGAAAGAGAGCGAGATTTTTGGATCAAATTCTATGAAAGAATTACTAGAAGCTTATAATACGCAGATTTTAGCCAAGCTCCCTTTAGAGCCTAAAGTGCGTTTAGGGGGGGATAGGGGCGAACCGATTGTGATCTCTCACCCTACTAGCGTGAGCGCTAAGATTTTTGAAAAAATGGCGCAGGATTTAAGCACGTTTTTAGACAAAGTAGAAAAGGAAAAATTAGCCGACAATAAGGACATCCAACCCACGCAAACGCATGCTTGCTCGCATTGATTTTTAAAGATCGCTTTTTTAAAGCTACCGCTTGCTTTAAGCAAGCTCTTTTATGATTAGATCATAGAAAATGCTTTTAGCATTTTTTTAACCAACCGCTTCACTTTTTGTTTGATTTTAAAAAGCAAAAATTCTATAAGGAGTCTAGAAGAAAGTCTAGGCAAAAGGAATGCAAAAGAACGCCGTTTGTCTACAAAAGATAGGGCTTTGTTGAAAGTGCGGAGTTTGTTGTTTTTGTTTTGAATATGATTAAAGAGGTGATCTAAAAAGGGAGTGTTAAAATATTTATCTTTAAAAGGCGTTTGCATCAAAACTTCATGCCATTTTTTCGCGCCAAAGACGCTGAAGATTTTCCAAGGCTTATCGCCCCAAAAATGCAACATGCACACTTCTTTAATGCTAGGGAATGAGGGGGTGTCAAGGAAGCTAGGGTGGGCATTATAGGGGTAAGGCAATTCTAAAATCCTGCCACGGCACACAAAACACAAAGCATCTTGATCGTTAAATAAAAGTTTTTCATTTTTCAAAATGAAAAATCCAATCAATTGGTTTTCAAGATTTTCTTTACGCCATAATTTTAAGTTTAAGGCTAAAAACCCTGCATTAAAGTAGTTGTCAAAAAGGATTTGAGCTTCTTCTAAATTAGGGAAAGCGTTAGCGACGCCGATAGATTTTGCTCGCCTTTGGCGTAATTCGTATAAATCCTTAGCCGAATTCCTATTCATAGCGATCAAATCTTTTTCTCTCACAGCCCCAAAATAATGCGCTTCAAGGGGGATAAAAAAGCTCTCACTAATATCGCCCACAAACAAAGTATCCACATCAAACATGATCATCTTGTCATATTGAGGGAAAAGGGAAGCCAAAAGCAAGCGGCACATGATCATTTTAGAAAAGCGTTTTTGAGAATAATTGCTGAGTTTTGTGAATAACTCTTCAATCTTATTGGCTATTATTGGATCAATGTTTTGATAATGATCGCTTTTAATGGTTTGGTTCTTTTTTATTTCTTGGTTTTCTTTGGGCGTGTTATGAGTAGAAATCTCCAAAAACTCTACGCTAGAAAAAGCGCTAAAAGGAGCGAGAGTTTCTTTTAATTTTTCTATATTTTCAGCGCTTAAACCATCCACTAAACAATGGATTTTATAAAAGAGTTTTACTCTCTCTCTCTGTTTTAGCGTTCGCTAGCATAGAATATAAGCTCACACCAGCTGGGATACAATAATTGTTATCAAAAGCCACCACAATAGGGATAATCACACTATCTTGCACACACAACCCTTAAATCTTTAAATTGAACCCACTAAAAAGGGTTTTCGTAATTATATCTTTTTTCAATGTTTTAAGCTTTCAATTTCTTTATTTGGAGAGCGAAAAAAATAAGTCCATAGAAGAATGGAAACGCTATGCAGAGCCTTTTAAAGATAATGGTTTTCGTTTCAAATGCCTTGACATAGAAGCAGTGAGTGATTCTAGCATTAAATCCTAACACATGCAAGACTTCGCTGATGTAATTAAAGCGTATTGCAAGCAAAAAAAGAAATTAAAAGGGAGTTGAAAGACTTACAAAGAGATAGTGAATTTTGGACTAAAAGCTCTCAGCATGAAATGGTTGTGCCGGTGGGGTGGGATATTAACCATAAAGAAGTGCATTAAAGAAGTGCGCTTTGAAATTGGTAATGAACAAAACCACACGCTTATTTGTGGGTGCAACGGGAACGGAAAATCCAATTTCTTGCATGTGTTGATTCAAAATTTAGCCTTCTACTATGCGCTTGATGAAGTCCAACTCTTTTTATTAGACTATTAAAGAGAGGGTAGAATTTAACGCGTATGCAGATCCGATTTTAAAGCATGCGAGATTAGTGAGCGTGGAAAGTTCGGTAAGTTTTGGCATGAGTTTCTTAAGTTGACTTTGTGAAGAAATGCAAGAAAGAGCCAATTGTTTCAAAGAATTTGAGGTGAAAGATTTACAAGATTACAGAAAGCATAAGGAAATGCCTAGATTTATCGTAGTGGTTGATGAATTTCAGGATCTTTTTAACAGCTCCAGTAAAGAAAAAGGTGCAGTGGAGAGGCATTTAACCAATTCGCTCAAAAAGGGTCGTAGCCATGGGATTCATTTAATCTCAGCCACTCAAACCATGCACGGCGATAATATCAGTAGTAGCCTTAAGGTTCAAATCGCTAACTGCATCGCTTTGACTATGGATGCAGAAGATAGCGATAGTATTTTAGGCGATGGTGTGGCTTGTGAGCTTGTGGGATCAGAAGGCACTTTTAACAACAATGGAGGGCATAAAAATACCACACCAAGATGAGTATCCCTAAAGCCCCTGATGATTTCAAAGCCTTTATTAACAAAATTCATACTGAATTTGGAAAAAGAAATCTTGCCCCATAGAGCATAAAATCTATAATGGCGAATTGCTTTTAAAAATACCCAACATGCTTGAGGATAAGGTAATGCACTTGCATCTAGGAAAAGGGGTGGATTATGAACAAAAGGACTTTATAGTTGGGTTTGAAAATAACCAATCGCATTTATTAGTGGTGAGCAATAACATAGAAGCTCGTGCAACCTTAATGAGACTTTTAGCCCAAAACATCAAAAGTGCAAACAAAGAATGGAAGAAAAAGCCACAGACAACGAGCAGTATTGCGTCATTTTTGTGCATGATCTCAAACAAATTTCTTCAAATTACAATCCTGGTGGTAGTTTAAAAGATTTGTTGAAAGACCACTTCAAGCAATGCCTAGCTTTTGAGTGCAATGAGGAAAACTTAAGGGCTATCAAAAGCTTAAACGCTATGGAAAACGATTTACCATTAAAAAACAAACGCAACGCGCTCTTCATAAATGCTTCTAAAGACAGCGTTACTGAGTTTAGGCCTTTTATTTTGTTAGAGTGAAAAAAAAAAGGGGGATCAAAAAGACTAAAAGGGTTTTAGTCTTTTTGAATCTTTTGCGTGACTAAACGAGCGATTTTTTCTCTTAAAGCTAATAAGGGTTCTGAGCCTTTAGCTAAAGCTTTTAGGCATAAATGAGAACTAGCGATCTCACTCACTGCCCCATCCACTTCAGCTTCTTCAATCAATTCTCGCGCACCAAATAGCTCTAAAGGGCAATTGATAAGCACCAGATTCAAATAATGCGTATAGCCATCAAACATGCACATGTTAGTCATGTCGGTGGTTTTTGGATCTAAAATCGTGTTGTCGTAATAGATAGGTTTATTATCTTGTAAAATAGAGATTTTAGTGTGCAAGCGGTTGAATTGGAACAATTCATTACGAGCCACTCGCCCTGCGACAATGATTTCACTATAAAGCAATTGGGAGCCAGAATACAAAGAAATCGTGGTATTACCCTTAAAATGTGCATTTTCAAAGGGGATCAAGGGAAAAGGTGCAAAGTCTAAAAAGGCGTTTTCTCCCACAACAATATGCATATCCCTACTAGCAAACCCATCTTCTGTGTTATGGATTTTCTCAAAGGATTGCGAAGTGATCCTTAACTTGCAATTTTGACCGATGTTTAATTGCATGTCTTGTGCATCGCCTTTCATTAAGCCAGGGCTTACCGCTAAAAGCATGATTTCAGCTAAATCGTCTTTAGGGTAAAAGGGTGCCATGAGTTTAAAGGGGGGCGTGAAGAAATTGTCTTCAATCACGCACCGTCCGTCAGCTCCTATTTTGGTTTTTAGCCTGAGCTTGGAATCTTGAGCGTAAGTAGTCATCAATCTTCCAATAAAGCGTTGCGCTTAATCCAAGCGATCACATCATCCAAACCTTCTTTAGAGCGGATATTCGTAAAAATAAAGGGCTTTTCGCCGCGCATTTTTTTAGAATCTCTTTCCATGACTTTCAAGTCCGCTCCCACATAGGGGGCTAAATCAATTTTATTGATGACAAGCAAGTCTGATCGCGTGATTCCTGGACCGCCTTTCCTTGGGATTTTATCGCCTTCAGCCACATCAATCACAAAAATCGTAAAGTCCGCTAACTCCGGATTAAAAGTCGCCGAAAGGTTATCGCCTCCGCTTTCAATCAAAAGCAATTCCAAATTAGGGAAACGGTCATGCATTTCTTCTACGGCTTCTAAATTCATGGAAGCGTCTTCTCTAATGGCGGTGTGAGGACAACCCCCTGTTTCTACGCCAATAATCCTATCTCGTGGCATCACCGAATTTTTACACATAAACTCTGCATCTTCTTTAGTATAAATATCATTAGTGATAACCGCCATGTCATAGTCTTTTGACATATGGCGTGTTAAGGCTTCAATCAAGGCGGTTTTACCGCTTCCTACAGGACCACAAACTCCAATTTTTACCATAAAATTTCCTTTCAATGTTGAGGTTAAAATTTAAGACATATATAGGCGCGAGTATAAACTCTCATGCTGCATCGCCTTAATGTCGTTTTGAATGCTTGCCACACACAGATGGCTTTCGTCTAATTCTAGGGTTTTTTCTATGAGCCGGTTAAAAGGGCTTTGCAAGCTCAATAAGATTTTTTGCCCATCATTTTGGGATAGAGGGACGCTTTTAACGCAGTTGATCACCATGTTAGAAGTTTGTGCATAAAGATAATGCCTTAAGGCTTTTTTTAATTCAATATTCAAACTCGCCACAAAAACGCCATAGCTAGTGGCATGGATTGGATCTTTGGTTTTTTGAGCGTAAGTATTAAAAAATGCACCCATGTCTAATTCATTCATGGCTTGTAAGGTTTTAATGAAGCGATTGCCTAGTTTTTGATTAGCCAATCTTAATTCCATGGGGCTTGTGGATAGTGCGATGATCTCTTCAATTTCTAAGATCTTATTTAAATCGTTTTGAAGAGCGCTTTCATAGGTGAGTTTCAAACTCAGCATTTCAGTGTAAAGGAACTGGCTAGAGAGATTGGCTTTTAAATATTCTAAAGCGCTTTCTTTATTGGTAACCTTTTTTTGCTGGATGTAAGTTTCTAACCCAAAAGAATGCGTGTAAGAGCCAATAGGGAACACTGCATCATTGACTTGCAAGATTAAAAATTCATTATCCACATGCTTACTATCTACTTCTAGAGTAGGGGTTTTCTGTGGTACGCTCGCATTTTTTTTAGTGCTTTTCACGCTTTTTCCTTTATCTTATCCTATTTATTTCATTACCACTTTAAAATCGCTTGCCAATGAGACCTTAAAATTAGGTTCGTTATGGGGCATGCTCACGGTCAAGCGTTCTTTCGAATCCAATTTTGAACTTAAAACACGATTTTGTACCCCTAGCTTTTCTAATAAAGCTAGTGTGGGTTTTTCAAATGGTGTTTTAAATTCAAATTGAGACTCGCCATAGTATAAAGTTGCATGGCGGTTTCCTATTTCATAGCATATTTTGGCTACTTCCGCCACGCTTTTAGCTTGAATGTGAATCACTTCAGAATCCAAGATATTGATGGCGATAATTTCCTTCTCTTCTTTAAATAAAATATCCCCTTGAGAGAGACCAAGCTTGGGAGCGTCTTTAAGGCGTATGGCTATGTCTTTACCTTGCCTGGTCTTAAAGCGAGCGATTTTTTTCCTCGTTTCAAACCATTCCAAATCCACATAATCCACCTTGAAATCTAAGGGGTTTAAATCCCTTAAATTGCCTGTTAAACGCTCTATAATCATCTCACACCCAGTGTTGGATAAAGAGCAACCAAGCAGGAATCCAAGCGGTTAAAATACCTTCAATGATGGCAAGCCATGGAGTGAATTTCCCTAAAGGAATTTTCAAGATGTTTTCAATGAAAGCAGTAAGCCACAAAACACCCCAAGACAACCAAATGATCGCCCACCAATCGCCTTCAGTGATGCCTAACATTTTGTGGTCATCAAGCATGTCGCTGTAATGGGATAGAATCGCAGCAGGAACCGTGTTGATCGCTACGAACAAGCTATACCAAGAATAGGGCCTCCAATCTAAATTGAAAGTGTGGTTGATAGCCGCATACAAGTAAGTGAAACCAAACAATAATCCAGTAGCTGGTCCATAGAAATTGGTCAAATGGTGTGATACTTGAGCGATGTCTTCTGCACCTTCTATAGGGGCTGAGGGGTTGAGCGCGGAATAAACGATCGCGATCACATTACAAATAATGGAGAGCCCACCCACAAAAAAGTTCATCACCGCAGTGCTTTTAGGATCGACTTTGGCCAATCCGCAAATCCCATTGCTGATTAAAACAATCGCAACATATAACAATACAAGTCCTAGCATTGCCTTATCCTTCCGAAACAAAAATTTCACAACAAACACACCTTATAAATAGCATTTTGTTGCTTGAGTTAATCATAAAAAAAAATAGTAAATTGGCAAAAAATAAAACAAAAAAATAAGCTCCTAACTTTTTGAAAACAAAAAGTCAAAGAGCCAAATTAAGATTTTCAAACTAAGACTTTAAGGAGCGATGCTCCCAAAAATCTTTAGAAAATTAAAAATCCTAGAAAATGCTAAAGAGTTGCGCCAAAGTCACTTTATTAGCCGGTTTAGAAGTCACTTCTTTGCCATCCACGAACACATGGTAGGTTTCAGGATTGACTTCAATGTGAGCGGTAGTGTCATTGAATTGCATATCTTTTTTAGTGATATTTCTGCAATTTTTAACCGGTAATACTTGTCTTTCAAGCCCTAACTCTTCTTTAATGCCTTTGTCATAAGCTGCTTGAGACACAAAAGTGATATTTGCATCGTATTTAGCTTTACCATGGTGGGCAAACATTTCTCTGTAATAAACCGGTTGTGGGGTAGGGATAGAAGCATTCGCATCACCCATTTGACTTAACGCAATGAACCCACCTTTGATGATCATGTTAGGTTTTACACCAAAGAATGCTGGACTCCATAAAACCAAGTCAGCGACTTTGCCCACTTCCACAGAACCCACATACTCGCTAATCCCATGAGCGATCGCTGGGTTAATAGTGTATTTAGACAAGTAGCGTTTGATCCTGAAGTTGTCATTGTCGCCTTTTTCTTCTTTCAAGCGGCCAAATTCTTTTTTGTTTTTGTCAGCAGTTTGCCAAGTTCTAGTGATAACTTCGCCCACACGACCCATTGCTTGAGAGTCAGAACTAGTGATGGAGAAAATCCCCATGTCATGCAAAGTGTCTTCAGCCGCAATGGTTTGAGGGCGGATCCTTGAATCAGCGAACTGAACATCTTCTTTAATGCTTTTATCCAAGTGGTGGCATACCATAAGCATGTCCATATGCTCTGCTTCTGTATTCACGGTGAAAGGGATAGTAGGGTTAGTTGAAGCGGGTAGAATGTTGTGTTCACCGGCTACTTTAATAATATCAGGAGCGTGTCCGCCACCAGCACCTTCAGTGTGGAAAGTGTGCATAGTGCGCCCAGCAATCGCTGCCATAGTGTCTTCTACACAACCGGCTTCATTCAAAGTGTCTGTGTGGATAGCGACTTGCACATCGTATTTATCCGCAATATCTAATGCATGGTTGATTGCAGATGGAGTGGTACCCCAATCTTCGTGGATTTTAAAACCAATCGCACCGGCTTCAATTTGATCGGTCAAGCTTGCGTCATTAGAAGCGTTACCTTTACCTAAGAAACCTAAATTCATAGAATATTCTTCAGCCGCTCTAAGCATCCATTTTAAATTTCTTCTACCTGGAGTGATAGTGGTTGCGTTAGTGCCATCAGCAGGCCCAGTTCCTCCACCAATCATTGTGGTTACACCGCTTGCAAAAGCTGTAGGGATTTGTTGGGGTGAAATGAAGTGGATGTGTGTGTCAATCCCACCAGCAGTTACGATCAAGCCTTCACCGGCTAGCGCTTCAGTAGCAGGACCCACGCTAAGATTGTTTTTAACGCCATCTTGCATGTCTTTGTTACCGCCTTTACCAATACCAGCGATTTTGCCATCTTTAATGCCAATATCCGCTTTATAAATACCGGTGTAGTCAATGATCAAAGCGTTAGTGATGATCAAATCCAATTCTTCCTTGCTAGGGTTGTTAGATTGACTCATGCCTTCTCTTAAAGTTTTACCGCCACCAAATTTAAGCTCTTCGCCATAAATGGTGTAGTCATGTTCTACTTCAGCGATTAAATCTGTATCGCCCAATCTCACTCTATCGCCTGTGGTAGGACCATACATAGATGCGTATTCTTTTCTGTTAATCTTTTTCATGTCTTACTCCTTAATGGTTTTTACATAGTTGTCATCGCTTTTAGCGCCGTGAAAACCACGCTCTTTCGCTCTGTGTAAAGCAATTTTTTTGCTTTCATTGTCTGCTTGCCTATCAACCAATGCGTTAAATCCAAAGATCCTTCTGTTGCCGCCAATGTCAATCAATTCTACGGATTTTTCTTCGCCAGGCTCAAACCTTACCGCTGTCCCACTCGCAATATCTAATCGCTTACCGAAAGCTTTTTCTCTGTCAAAGTCTAAGCATCTATTCACTTCAAAGAAATGGAAGTGAGAGCCGATTTGAACGGGTCTATCGCCCACATTTTTAACTTTCACGCTAATGGCTTGTTTGCCTTCGTTGATAGTGATGTCTTCATTTTTTAAGAACAATTCACCAGGCACTAACTTACCTTTGGATTCAATAGGGGTGTGCACAGTTACGAGTTTTGTCCCATCAGGAAACATCGCTTCAATTCCCACTTCATGGATCATGCTTGCCACACCATCCATCACATCATCGGGTTTTAAAAGAGTGCGCCCTTCTTGCATCAATTCAGCCGCACTTTTTTTACCAGCTCTCGCTTCTTCCATAACATGAGCACTAATCAAAGCTACCGCTTCTACATAGTTGAGCTTAATACCTCTTTCTTTGCGTTTTTTAGCCAACTCTCCAGCATAATGGAGCATCAACTTGTCTAACTCTTTTGGGGTGAGTTTCATCTCTCCTTCTCCTCATTCTTAAAGTGTTTTCCTTGAAGACATAAGCATCAAGGTTGGAGTGATTGTAGCCATTTTCAATTAACTAAGATTAACAAAAGTGATTATCATTGAATGTTATTTGTAACAAATTAGTGTTATCTTTTAAGGGCGTTATTTTAGCGTGTTTAACGATTTTTGAATATCATTTTAGAGGCAATCAAAAATTTGCAAAATGAGAATTAAAATTGGAGTAATGTAATAATGGTGGCCACGACTGGACTTGAACCAGCGACCACTACCATGTCAAGGTAGTGCTCTACCAACTGAGCTACGCGACCTTTTGTTAAAAAGGGCGATTATGCCTTAATTTTGTTTTGTTTTTGCTTAAAAAAGAATTGTCTTATTAATAAAACGCCCACGCCCACATCTATCATCACATCGGCGAAATTAAAAATAGCAAAATCAAATCCATAATGATAATACACATAATCCACAACGCCCCCATGCACAAACCTATCCAAAATATTAGAAACCCCAGCACCAAACACCATGCCAAACTCTATCGTATGGGCTTTAAAAAGCTCAATTTGGCGCATTAAAAAGATAAAAAGCCCTAAAATTAAAAGGATTTGCAAGTATTTTAAACTCCCCTCTAAAAAACTAAGCAGCGAAAATGCCACGCCCTTATTGAACACTAAAACAATATCTATAATAGAACTCTCATAGCGAAACCCCTCTAAAATAGCGTATTTGATCGCTTGATCTGTGCCAAAAATAAGGAGAAAAACCCCTATAAAAATAAACAGGCTTGTTTGGGTGGTTTTTAGCACAAATGCCCTTCAAAAAACTCTTTTAATTCTTGCATTTTTAATTCTAGTAATTTTTCATCTTTAGCTTCTAAAAGGATTCGCAGTTTGTTTTCAGTGCCGCTATAACGGATTAAATGGCGGATCTCTAGTTTGTCTAATTCTTTTAAAAGAGCGCTATAACCTTTCAAGCTTTCTAAAGGAAGCTTTTTTTGAATATCCAAATTCACCAAGCTTTGGGGGTATAATTCAAAGGGGTTTAGAGCGACAGAGCTTGCAAGTTTGCTTTCTAACACTAATGCACTCACTTGCAAGGCACACACCAAGCCATCGCCGGTTTTAGCGTAATCGCTAAAAATAATATGCCCGCTTTGCTCGCCTCCAAAATTGGCTTTATTCAATTGCATGCATTCGCTCACAAATTTATCCCCAATCGTGCAATGCTTTAATTCTAAATCTTGGGATTTTAAATATTCTTTAAGGGCTAAATTACTCATATTAGTAGCGACAATCGCTTGAGAAGAAAGGGCGTTTTTAGATTTTTGATAAACCCCTAACACCCCTAAAAGCTTGTCCCCATGCACGATATTCCCTAAATTATCCACCACCACTAGCCTGTCAGCATCGCCATCAAAAGCAAAGCCTAGATCCGCGCGGTATTTTTTCACTTCTTGGCTCAATTGGTTAGGGTGTAAAGCTCCGCATTGCTCATTGATATTACACCCATTAGGCTCATCATTGATCACTAACACATCAGCCCCAAGCTCGCTAAAGACGACCGGAGCCACCTTATAAGCTGCGCCATTAGCCGTATCTAACACGATCCTTAAACTCTGTAAGTTTAAATGTTTAGGGAAAGAGTGTTTTAAATGCACGATATAACGCCCTATGACATCGTCTATCCTTTTAGCGTTGCCAACGCTCTCGCCTACTTTATAACTAGAATGCAATAACTCTTCATTATGAAAGATTTCTTCAATCGCTCTTTCTTCTTCTTCTTTAAGTTTATAGCCATAAGAATTGAAAAACTTAATACCATTGTCTTCAAAAGGGTTATGGCTCGCGCTTATCATAATGCCTGCATCACAGCGCATGTCTTCAGTTAAAAACGCAATTGCAGGGGTAGGCATAGGTCCTATTTGGATCACATTATAGCCTATGGAAGTGAGTGCACTCACTAGAGCGTTTTCTACCATGTAGCCGCTTTTTCTAGTGTCTTTACCAATTAAAATTTTATCGGTTTTAGAATGTTTTTTAAAATACAATCCTGCAGCAATCCCTAAACGCATCACAAACATGGGGGTGAGTTTCACCCCTGCTCTACCTCTCACGCCATCAGTTCCAAAAATTTTCATCGTTATTAAAAGACCTTTTAAACTATTTTTAATCAATTTTTAGATAGGATTATGCCAAATTTTACATTACAAAGGGATTAAAACAAGGCTATGGCAAATCATAAGTCCGCAGAAAAACGAATCAGACAGACCATTAAAAGAACCGAAAGAAATAGGTTCTATAAAACCAAAATTAAAAATATCATTAAAGCCGTGCGTGAAGCGGTCGCTGTCAATGATGTCGAAAAAGCTCAAGAGCGTTTGAAGATCGCTAATAAGGAGTTGCATAAATTTGTCAGCAAGGGTATTTTAAAGAAAAACACCGCTTCTAGGAAAGTTTCAAGGCTTAACGCTTCAGTGAAAAAAATCGCTCTCGCTTAGTTTGAAGGGTGGTTTAACTCCTTTAGCTCATAATGAAATTTTATTATTGGGCTTCTTTTTAAGTTTTGCGTTTTTTAGGTTGTTGCATCTTTTTTTTTAATTTTATAGGTAGTCTTGCATGTCCATTCTAGCCGAAAAGCTTTCTTCCATTCTCAAACGATACGACGAACTCACAGCCTTACTCTCTAGTGCTGAAGTAATTAATGATATTAAAAAACTCACTGAATTGAGCAAAGAGCAAAGCTCTATTGAAGAAATTTCAGTGGCGAGTAAAGAGTATTTGAGCGTTTTAGAAAATATCAAAGAAAATAAAGAGCTTTTAGAAGACAAAGAATTGAGCGAACTCGCCAAAGAAGAATTGAAAATTTTAGAAATTAAAAAAAGCGAGCTAGAAACTACGATTAAGCAACTCCTTATCCCCAAAGATCCTAATGACGATAAAAATATCTATTTAGAATTAAGAGCTGGTACAGGGGGCGATGAAGCGGGCATTTTTGTAGGGGATTTGTTTAAGGCGTATTGCCGTTATGCAGATTTGAAAAAGTGGAAAGTAGAGATTGTGAGCTCTAGTGAAAATAGCGTAGGGGGCTATAAAGAAATCATCGCTTTGATTAAGGGCAAGGGCGTGTATTCAAGGCTCAAATTTGAAGCAGGCACGCACAGAGTCCAAAGAGTCCCTGAGACAGAATCTCAAGGGCGTATCCACACTTCCGCTATCACGGTAGCGATCATGCCTGAAGTAGATGATGTGGAAATTTCTATCAATCCTAGCGATTTAAAGATTGAAGTGTTTCGTGCTGGTGGGCATGGGGGGCAATGCGTCAATACCACAGACTCTGCGGTTCGCATCACGCATCTCCCCACTAATATCAGCGTGAGCATGCAAGATGAAAAATCGCAGCATAAAAACAAGGACAAAGCCCTAAAAATCTTAAAAGCACGCCTTTATGAAAAACAAATTGAAGAGCAACAACTCGCTAACGCTAAAGACAGAAAAGAGCAAGTCGGCAGTGGGGATAGGAGCGAAAGGATCCGTACCTACAATTACCCGCAAAACCGCTTGAGCGAGCATAGAATCAATTTAACTTTATATAGTTTAGAAGAAATCATGCTTTCAGGGAATTTAGATGAAGTGATCAACCCTTTAATCGCTCATGCTCAAAGCCAGTTTGAATAAAATCCCCACTAAGATAATCAAATAAAGTTAAAAAACCCATTTTTTTAAAATCCCGTTTAGGTTTCTAAAAATAGTCTATAATGCTCATAAGAGATATTTTAAGGTTATAGATGAAGATTATAAAAATATTTTTGATGATAACCATTAGCCTAAACGCTATAAGCGTGAATAAGGCGTTGTTTGATTTAAAAGATGCGCAATTAAAAGGGGATTTAGTCTCTAAAGCGGTGGATATTGGGGGGTATCAAAGCAACACTAAAGAGTGGGGGGCTACCGCTTTAAATTATATTAATGCGGCTAATGGCGATGCGAAAAAATTCAGTGCATTGGTGGAAAAAATGCGTTTTGGCTCTAATTTATTGGGGACTTTAGGAATGCATGCACGTTTAAAACAGGCTTTAAAATTGCAAAAAGATTTGCAATACTACCTTAAGATCATCGCTAGGGATTCTTTTTACAGTTACCGCACCGGTATTTATATCCCTTTAGGCGTTTCTTTAAAAGATCAAAAAACGGCTCAAAAAATGCTCGCTAATTTGAGTGTGGTCACGGCGTATCTCAAAAAGCAACAAGAAAGCCAAAAAGTCCAAAGTCCTTATTACAAGAATGATTACTACAACCCCATGAATTACTATAACCCTTATTATGGCATGTATGGGATGGGTATGTATGGCATGTATGGCGGTTTGTATGGGGGATTTTTTGATGGATTGTATGGCTTTTACCCTAGCATGTTTTTCATGGCACAGGTTCAAGATTACTTGATGTTAGAAGATTACATGTATGCAATAGACAACGAAGAAAGCTTGGAGCATGAGGATGACAACCAGTTGAATGCACCTACTGATGATAAATCCCAACAACCAACCGATCTCATGAGCTTTTATCGTGATCCTAAATTCAGTAAAGATATTCAAACCAACCGCTTAAACCATGCCCTAATCAATTTAGACAATGGCCATACGCTCAAAGACAACGCGCTTTTTAAAACTAATGCCATGCCCGCTAAAAGCGTCAATGCGATCACTTCTCAAGCCAAAGAGCTGGACCATTTAGTGGGGCAAATCAGAGAAATGAAGCAAGATGGGGCGAGCCCTAGCAAGATTGATGCAGTTGTTAATAAAGCTATGGAAGTTAGAGACAAGCTGGATAATAACCTTAATCAACTAGATAGCAGCTTAAAAGACTCTCAAAAAGGGCTTTCAAGCGAGCAACAAGCTCAAGTGGATAAAGCGCTAGACAGTGTGCAACAATTAAGCCATAGCAGCGATGTGGTAGGAAACTATTTAGATGGGAGTTTGAAAATTGATGGCGATGATAGAGACAATGCAGACGATTTGGCGAATAACCCCATTCAAACGCCCATCAATGATGCAGACAATATGCACACAGATGATGACAAAGACAAGGGAAATAACGCGCTCATAAACCCTAACAACCCCACGGATATTAAAACCGATGGCGCCGCTGACACAAAGGGGAGCGACACTGACAATAAAGATGATAACACTAACATTGATGCTAACGATAACAGCAACGCTAACGACACCGACGATAAAAACACCAACGGCATGGATAATACCGACGATACCAATAACACTGATGCGAACGACATGAACGATAATAACGCTGATGATTCGAATAACATGAACGATAATAACGCTGATGATTCGAATAACATGAACGATAGCTCCAATGATACCAACGACGATTCAAGCAACATGAACGATGACATGAATGACGACATGAGTGGCACAAACGACATGGGTAATGGCGATTCTGGTGATATGGGGGACAACGATGATATGGGTGGTAGCGATGATATGGGTGGTAGCGATGATATGGGTGGTAGCGATGATATGGGTGGTAGCGATGATATGGGTGGTAGCGATGATATGGGTGACATGGGCGATATGGGCGATATGGGGAATTGATAACAAAATTTAAAAAACGCTAGAAAAAGCGTTTTTTATAATCTTATAAAAGGGCTTGATTTGAATCCAAGCGATAACCGCTTTTAAAAGAGGTTTTTGGAGTTAGGGGGATTTTAAAAAGGGGCTGTAGGGGGAGAAGTTTTAAAACGCCCTTTATTCTCTTATGATTTTTATCATAAAATTTAAAATGATATTCTCTTGTGATTTTGATAATAAAATAAATCTAAAACGATAAAATAAAGCTTAACCCACCATTTTTGGAATTAAAACTTCTTTTTACCCACATCTTCTAAAATATCTTGGGAGATCCCATCAATTTTATCGCTGACTTGTAAAGAATGGTTAGCGATAGTCAAATTATCTTGCACATCTTGTTGCAAGGCGTTAATGGAGCGGTGGATATTTTCCACGCCCTTATTTTGCATTTTAATGGATTCAGCGTTATCGGCGATGCTTTGAACAAGAATATTAATATTCGCTTCAATTTCACTGAGCGATTTTTGCGTCCTTTCAGCGAGCTTTCGCACTTCATCAGCCACCACCGCAAAGCCTCTCCCATGCTCGCCGGCTCTTGCGGCTTCAATAGCAGCATTTAGGGCTAATAAATTCGTTTGATCGGCGATGTCTCTAATCATATCCACCACGCTTTTAATGTCTTCGCCTTGAGAGATCATCTCTTGGCTTTTAGAATCAATCGTTGTAATGATATTAGTGATTTCTTCTAAGGATTTAGTGGTGTTTTGCAAGCTTCTTTCTTGCTTGTGGGCGGTTTTGGTCAAATTATCCACGCAAGTTTTTAAGTCTTTGGATTCATTATTGAGCGTGTTAGCAAACCCTAAAGAAGCTTTAAGCATGCTAGAAATTTCTTGCCCTAAAGTGTTGAGCGCTTTTTCCATGTTGGCTTTAGGGTCTTGGATATGGTGGGTAAAATCCAAATTTTTATAATGCTCTAGGGCGTTATTTAAAGCTTCTATGTTAGCGCCAATTTGGTTGCGAAAATACTGAATAATGCTATTAATCGTGTTTCTTAAGGCTTGCAAGTCTTTGTTTTTAGGCACGCATGCGATTTCTTGGGTGAAATCCCCACTTTCCACAAAATTAGCCACTTCAAGGCTGTTTTGAATCGCTTCATTATCGGCTTGAATGCTTTCTTGAGTTTTAAGGATATTTTCATTGATAGAAGCTTGCATATGACCGATTTCATCATAGGCGTTTGGGGGTGTTAAGCTTATGGCATGATTATTTTTAGGGTTATTGAGCAGGTTGAAAAAATCATTTAGGGTGTTATTGACCACATTGATGCGTTTGGTGACAAGATTGGAAATAATGACAAAGACTAAAAAAGCTAATACCAACACGCCTAAAATCAAAGTGGTGATAATAATGTATCTGGTGTTTGTCGCTTCTTCAAACACTAAAGACTTATTGATGTATTTCCCAATAGCCCAACGCCAATGATGGCTGTTATCCCCTTTTTCTTCAAAAAAATCAAAGGGCTGTATGGCTAAAAAGGTTTCTGTATTCCCGCTCAATGAATGGTAACTCAAAGTGCCTGCTTCGTTTTTGTCATAATATTCTACGGCTTTAGCCACTCGTTTATCCGGATTGATAGCGCTCAAAATTTTACTTTGGATCTCATGATTGGGGTTGATTAAAAGCCTACCGTCTTTCCCCATTAAAAAGGTGTTACTTTTACTTGTGCCTACTATATCTGTATAAAAGGCATCAATGTTTAAAAAGAGGTTTAACGCGCCCATAGAATTTTGATTTTTATCCATTAAAGGAAGAGTAATATCCATGCCATAGATTTTATCGCCGTTGATCTCTTTATAATAGGGGTCTGAGTGGGTCGCCTCTTTGAGCGATTTGGCTTGATTGGTCATGTTTGGATTGAGTGCGATGCTAGGATAAAGGATTTTTGAACGGGTATTCATCGCAGTGATGACCCGCTCATTGTCCTTCGTATAAATAGCGCTAATCAATAGCACATGAGGGTTTGCGAGTAAAAATTCAGAGAGCAAGCGCCTTTTTAGAGCGTCATTGACAGAGCCGTTTTCATCGCTTAGAAATTTTTCAAGGGTATTAACGCCAATAAAAATGCGCTTCATAATGCCTTGAATTTTAAAACCAGTCAGTCGGGCTTCTTTTTGCAACAATTCCGTGGCTTGGTGTTGCAACACGCTTTCAACCTTGTAGTTGATAATAACGCCCATAATAGCACTAATAGCAACAACAACCGCACACACCATTATGACAATTTTAAAACCAATTTTTGTAGATTTCATCGCCCTTGCCTTTTACAACTGATTCAATAACGAATGATCATTATACATTATTTTGAAACTTTAATAAAATGAGAAAAGAGAAAAGAATAAAATAAATAAAATAAGAGAGAGCCAAAGCCCCCCCAAAAAGGGGAGTAAAAGAAATTATCTTTTAGAGAATTGCGGGCTTCTTCTGGCCTTTCTTTTACCATATTTTTTGCGCTCGACCACCCTTGAATCCCTAGTGAGCAAGCCTTTAGGTTTTAAAATGGCTCTAAAAACAATATCATAAGCGTTCAAGGCTTTAGAAATGCCATGCCTTAAGGCTTCCGCTTGTGCAGAATACCCTCCACCAAAAACCACCGCTTTAATATCCACGGATTGCTCTTGTTTGGTTAAAAGTAAGGGTTGCATGACTTTCATTTTAATGGCTTCATGCCCACCTAACCATTGGTTTAGGCTTTGCTCATTGATACTCAATTCGCCTTTACCCGGAGTGAGCCACACTTTAGCGATAGCCGTTTTTCTTTTACCGGTAGCATAGATTTTTCTCATTTAGCGTCCTTTTTGCTAGTTTGTGCGGTGTGAGGGTGCTTATCATCACAATAAACTTTGAGTTTTTTAATCATCGCTTTCCCTAATTTCGTTTTAGGGAGCATGCCCCTAACGGCTAAATGGTAGAGCTTTTCAGGGGTTTTTTCTAGCATTTCTTGGAGAGTTTTACTCTTGGTGCTGCCAAAATAGCCTGAATGGGTGAAATACTCTTTATCTTCTAATTTCATGCCTGAAAATTTAACCTTATTGGCATTGATAACGACTACAAAATCCCCACAATCCACATTTGGGGTGTAAAAAGGGCGGTGTTTCCCTCTTAAAAGCACGGCGATTTCAGTGATCAAGCGGCCAAAAACTTTGTCCTTAGCGTCCAAAACGACCCAATCACGAACGATGTCACTGACTTTAGCAGTCTTTGTCATAAGAATCCTTTGATAAAATTAAAGCGACTATTATAAGAAAATAAACTTAAATATTGCTGAATTTAAGGAAAGTTTAAAGTTGAGTATAATAAAGAGTTTGCATAACAAGTGATAGTTTCTTAAGCGGTCTTCTTGGGTTAGGGGGTTTTTAGTTGGGGGTTGTAGGGAGAATTATTTCAAAATACCCCTTAAGGGAATGAGTTTTTACTATAAAAATTAAATTTAAAAAACCCTATTTTAAAACAAAACTTTCGTTACTGCTTAATAAACCAAAGCCCCTATTGTTGCCCTTGATTGAGTCTTTCTTCTATTTTTTTGATTTTTTGGCTCATTTGAGCGCTCGCATTGATTTGATTGATAAGCATGTAAAGGTTTATCATCATCAAAAGCACCACCACAAGCCCTAAAAAAAAGACAATTTTAACGGCTTTTCTAGCGATTTCTTGGGCTTCTTGTCCTTCTTGCATTTTAACTTTCCAACTCTTCTGGAGATAAATCTTTATAAAATCGTTCTAATTCAAAGCTTTCGCCCAAATACGCAACGATTTCTTGGGAATCCACAAGGGCGTTTTGTAAGCAACTTGTCGCGCCTGGAGAAGGGGTCATGTTAAAAGTAATGCCTTTATGGGTGCAAATCTTTTTTTCGCCTAATTCTAGTTTTCGCTTGGTTTTGTCTAAAACTTGTGGGCGCACTTCGCCAAAACCATGGGCGTATTCCAAATCTTCTAGGCTAAGAGAGGGGATGATTTTTTGAGCGTCTTTTAAAAACTCCCTTTTACCAATAACAGGCAATTCAAAAACCATGTTTTTAAGCACATAATTACGGATTTCTTTATCGCTCATCAAATCAAATGCAATCTTAAACACATCTTTATTCAAATCCATTTTCAATAATTCCAGACTAATGCCCTTAAGCCAACATTTGTTGCGCTCTAATTTAGGCATCGCTAAAGCGGTGGGTCCGATTCGCGTTTTGCCTTTAATGATTGCATCAGGGTCGCCATGCACGGCCGCAAAAGGGAGTTTGGGGTTTTGAACGGTATAAACCTTACCCTTCAATAAATCCGGCACAAAATAAAAACTGCCCGCCACAGGCAAGCACCCTAAATCCAAGCCATAGCCCATGCTTTGAGCCAAAGGCAAAGCGTAAGATCCAGCGTTGACTAACACGAATTTAGCATACACTTCTTCAGCGTCTTCTGAAATGAGTGCATAAGTGTCGTTGCGTTTTTCAATCTTTTTCACTTTGAAGTTTAAAAACACCTGGTTGTTGGGCTTTAATTTTAAGGCTTCTTCTACAAAGTTTTCGCTCAACTTCGCGTAATTCATCGTGCTCCAATCCTTCCTAAAGCCATGCCCAATGATGCTTTCATGCCTGTCTATGCCATTAGCCCCCAAAATCACATTGGGTTCTAATTCCTTAATCGTTTGTTTGTCAAATTCCTCTAACCCCACAAAAATTTCTTTAAAGGACTCGTAGCGTTTTTTCATAAACTCGCATTCTTCATCGCCCACGCCAATAGCCATTTTTTGGGTTTCAAAAATCGCCTTGTTTTGCAAGCCTTTATTCAAAGCGTATTGCCTGGTTTTATAAGCGCTCAAACGCACTTTTTTGGCTTTTTCAGGAGTGTAGTTCGTTTCAATAGAACCATCATGGATGGTTTGCGAATTAGCTTTAGCGCTGGAGCTAATTTGAGCTAATTTAGAGCATTTTTCCACAATAGCCACGCGCTTTAAGGAGCTGTATTCACTCAAAGTATAAAAGGTCGCACACCCTGAAACCCCACCCCCGATAATAACGGCATCAAATTCCATACTCATTGTCTTTCTCCAAAATTTTAAATTGATAAATTGCAATCATAATATAAGAAAATCAATTCGCGTTTAAAGGGCTTGAAGTTTTGAGCATGAGATCTTTTAAATCGCTCATTCCAAGCACTCTGTCAATCAATAATTTCTTTTTAGAAAACGCCCCATTATGCTCTCTAGCTAGCCATAACGAAGTGATCACCACGCCCCCTATGTTATGGATCAAGGTTTTAAAATGCTTTTGGGTTTGCAATGACCAAATGCTGTGAGCGACGATGGCTTGATGGTCTCGTTCGCCCAAATAAAGCATGATATGCCCTTTTAAATATAAAAGCGTGCCAAAAGGCGTGGCGTTTTTAAGGATATAATCTTCTTTTTCTTTGGCTTTCATGGAGCTTAAATCCACATAATTGTTTGCATAACGGCTTTGTGCATAGGAATTTCTAGGGAGCAAAATGCCAAAATTAGCAAAACTATCTCTAGTGAAAGCCGAGCAATCCCTATTACCCAATGTCCCTCCCCAGCCGTATTTTTGCCCTAGCATGGTGTTTATAAAATACGCCATGTTTTCGCCATTAAACGCTTTGGGGAAAACAAAAAAATCTTTTTCATTTAAGATCACGCTTTGTAAGGTTGCATAGCCTTGAGAGTCTTTTAAAAAGCCATAGACTTTTAAGGACTCTTTTTCTTGTTTCTTTTGTTTTTTTTGCTCCCCTTGTTTTTCTCGCTTGGGCAGATTTTGATCTTTAGGGATGATGGGAAACAATTCGCCCACTCTCGCTTGCGTGTAAAAATTCCCATACTCCGTATAAAGGGGGATTTTATCTCTTATAGGCATGACATAATTTTTAAGTTGGGTTAAAAATTTTATATCTTTATCACGCATATAAGCCAAATCGCTAACTTTAATCCAACCATAAACAAAACTGCTTTGAATGTGAGCATAAGTTTTATCCGTGTTGAAATGCGTGATCAAAACCGGTGTGCCTTGAAAAATCAAGGAATTTTGATACCTATCAAAGGGATAGCCTTTTTGAGAGCGGTAATAAGGCTTGTTAGTGGGCACGGCTCTCACATCGCTATCTCGCACTACAACGGCTTTAATTTTAGCGCTCGGATAATGCACAATGTCCATGCTTTTAATGAGCGCGTCGTTGAAAGCCTTTGCATTGGGCTTTAGATCTTCGCCATAACCAGTGGATCTATTCATCTCTTTAAGGATCCAAAACACTTCTTTTTTATTGCGTTTGACTTCCATATCTTGCCATGGGGAATACCACGCCTTGAGATAGCTCTCTTTTAAACTCTCTCTTAACGCCTGGGGGTCAATATTGTTACCACTATTGCCATTATTACTACCATTTTGAGAGTTTGCAAGATAGTTTGAAGCGTTTTGGGATAAGGATAAATCTTTGAGCGTGAAATTCTTATTCACGCAACTTGTAAACAAAAACAAGAAAGCCAAAACAAAATAACGCATGCTTTAGAAAAACCTTAAATCAAATGCGCAAATAGTTTCTTAAAATGCGTCCATATTGCGGACTTCTCAATTTTTTAATCGCAGAGCTTTCAATCTGGCGCACCCTTTCTCTGGTGACATTCAATTCCTTGCCAATTTCTTCTAAAGTTCGATCGCTCTCATCGTCTAAAAGCCCAAAACGCATGCGGATCACCGCTTTTTCTCGCTCGTTCAACTGATCCAAAACGCCTTCAATCTGCACTTTTAAATCCTCTCGCATGATGTGATCAATGGAGCTTACGATATTCTTGTCTTCTACAAAATCCCCAAATTTACCATCATCATCATTGCCGACTGGGGTTTCTAAACTGATAGGCTCTTTAGTCACTTTGATCACATTTTTCACTTTGTCTAACGAAAGCCCCACTTCTTCAGCCACCACTTCCAAATCAGGCTCTTTGCCGTTTTCTTGCATGTGTTTGCGCATGACTTTATTGATGCGATTGATCGTGTCAATCATGTGGATGGGAATGCGGATGGTACGGGCTTGATCGGCTATGGCTCTGCTGATAGCTTGTTTGATCCACCAAGTCGCATAAGTGGAAAACTTAAAGCCCTTTTCATATTCAAACTTATCCACCGCTTTCATCAAGCCGATATTACCCTCTTGGATCAAATCCAAAAACGGCAAACCTCTGCTCGTGAATCGTTTAGCGATGCTCACTACTAATCTTAAATTAGATTTAGCCATTTTGTTTTTAGCGCGATCGGAAATCAATTTCCCTCTTTTGATTTGCTCTAAAATTTCTTTAAGTTTGTTAGGGTCTAAATCAAAGCCTTCTTCACTCGCTTCTTTAGTCAAAAAGAGTTTTTTGAGATCCATATACACGCTCACCATAGTCGTTTCAGGCACTTGAGCGATAATGTCTTCTTTAGTCATGTTGGTGATATTGGACAAAATCTTTTGATGGTTTGCGATCAAAGTGTCGTTGAATAAAGGCAATTTGTATTCCAAGCGTTTCAATTCTTTTTCAAACCCATCGCCGCTTTTTAAAGTGGTTTCCATCGTTTTGACCAATTCGTTAATGAGCTTGCTAGTAGGCTCTAAATCATAGAGTCTGTCTTTAAGCGTTTGGCGTTTGTGCGCTAAAGTCAATAAACGCACCAGCTCGTCTTCTTTTTCATCAACAGGGGCTTCAAGGGCTTTAAGCCATTCTTTTTTAGCCTTGTCTAGGGCTTTAAAACTCTCTTGAACTTTTTCTACGCGCTTTTTATTTCTTTCAGAAACGACTTTTTTTTCCTCTTCATTTTCTTCGTCCTCTTCATTGTCATCATTTTTTTTAGAATCGCTCACACTATTTTCATCATTTCCATCGTCATCATCAAAGCTCCTAAAAAGCTCTTTGACTCTTCTTTCGCGATTGATTAAAGCGTCTTTATATGCATAAATGAAATCAATCAAATACGGCACCGAGCAAATCGCATCTAAAATAATGTCTTCACCTAAGCGGATTTGCTTGCTCAATTCAATTTCTTCTTCTTTTTTCAAAAGATCAATATTCCCCATTTCACGCAAATACACGCGCACCGGACTATCGCTCCTGCTCCATTCCAAAAATTCTTTTTCTTTCAAAAAGTCATAGCCATCTTCTAACTCTTCATCTAAAACTTTTTGCTTTTCTTCGGTGTTTTTGATCCGATCGATTGCGTTGAGTTTTTTAGCGTATTCTGAAGAGCTGACTAATTTCTTTTGGTATTTTTGGCACAATTCTTTGATTTTTTTGATTTGGGCTAGAGTGGGGACTTTCGTGCTGATTTGAATGATAGACTCATAGGAAACGCAATCGCTCAAGGAATTAGCGAATAATTCTTCTAATTCTTCATTGAAGCTGGGCTTTTTAGTCGGCTTGGTTTCTTTAACTTTGGTTTCTTTAATTCTAGTTTCTTTGGGTTTGTTCTCTTTGATTTTGCCCTCTTTGGCTTCTGTTTTAGCTCTTTTGGGGGCTTTTTCTTCGTTAGCTTTCTTTTTCATTGAACACTCCATAAAATAAAACCCATGCTTTTAACAAGCTAGGTCTATAAGATCTATAAGATAAGATACACCTATTCCTTTGTTATTTTATTTAAAAATAGCTTAAATTCTGATTATATTATTGGAATTTGGCTCTATTTAATGGAGTTAAAAAAATGCTCAAAAGCATTTTTTACAATAAAATAATAAAGAGCTTGATTTTAATCAAGCGATAATTTATTAAAAAAGCGGTCTTCTTGGGTCAGGGGGGGTTTTAAGGGGGAGAGTTATTTCAAAATACCCCCTATCCCCTTAAGGAAATGAGTTTTACTATAAAGAATAAAGTTAAAAATCCCTATTTTTAAAAAAATTAAAAAGCTTTGAGTATTTATGTTTGATGAAAACCAACCTTAAAGCTCATCTACCATGCTTTTTAAGAATTTCGCTGAAGTTTTAGCGCTTTTTTCTAAAAATGCATCAAAGCTAATATCGGCTTTTTCATCGGCGTTATCGCTAATGCTCCTTAAAACACAACATGGCACGCCAAATTTTTGGCACACAAGCGCCACGCTCGCCCCTTCCATTTCCACCGCACTCGCCTTAAACTCGCTAGTTAAAAACTCTTTTCTTTCCTTGCTATGCACAAACTGATCGCCTGATGCGATGATGCCTTCTTTGAGCGTAATATTTTGCTCGTTAGCGATTTTTTTAGCTAGGGCGTTTAAATCTTTACTCGTTTCAATAAAAATCGCGCTTTCTGGGATAAACCCTAAAGGGTGATCAAACGCGCTCAAATCCACATCATGCTGGACTAATTGTTGAGCCACCAACAAATCATTGATTTTTAAATCCTTAATCAAACTCCCAGCTACCCCACTAAAAAGCACCTTTTGAACGCCAAACGCTAAAATCATGCTCGTCGTGGTTAAAGTGGAATGCACCTTGCCAATTTTGCTATAAGCGACAACGATTTCTTTATCATTATAAACGCCTTTATGGAAAACATTCCCCCCTAAAGAAATCTCTTCAAAATCCACGCCAAACAATTCTAAGATGGGGGTTATTTCTTCTCTCATTGCCCCTAAAATGCCAATTTTTTGCACCACTTTTTCCTCAATCACACATATTCTTCTAAAAATTCAACCGCTTCATCAAGCCCCTTATTATCCCCTATGCTTATGGTGGGCTTGTTGCTCAAGCGCTTGTTAAGCCCTTTTAACACACTCCCACAGCCTAATTCAAAAAACACATCCACTCTATCATTATTAGACTTCACGCAATCTTGATAACGCACCGGCTGAGTGAGTTGCAAGCTCAATAATTCAACGGCTTTTGCTTTGTTTTGATACGCTTCGTTAATCGCATTGGAGATGATTTCAAAATTAAATTTATCTTTCAAGCTTTTTTCTAGCAATTCCTGGAATTTAAAAACCATAGGTTCTAAAAAAGGGCAATGGCTCGCCACGCTCATTTCTAAAAAAACCACTCTTTTGGCCCCCATGTCTTTTAAAGTCGGCTCTAAGGCTTTCAGATCGTTTTTAATCCCGGCTAAAACCACTTGCATGCCACCATTAAAATTCGCGCACCACACATTCTTGGTTCTTTGACACAGACTTAAAAGGCTTTCTTCAGAAACGCCCAAAACGACCATCATGGACACATCTTTGTTTGTGCACGCTTCTTGCATCATTTTGCCTCTTTGGTGCGTGAGCTTAAGGGCTTTTTCAAAATCTAACGCCCCACTCAAAGACACCGCACTCACTTCGCCAAGCGAATGCCCCAGAGCAAAAACGGGTTTTAACCCCCCTTCTATTTGTTTGTTAAGCAATTGATAAGCGATATAGCTCACTAAATAAATGGCAGGCTGGGTGTAAGCACTCTCTTTTAAAAGATCATTTTCTTCAAAAAGCGTTTTTTTCATATCCACTTTAAGCGTGTTAGAAGCCTTTTCAAACAATTCTCTAGCCAGAGTGTAGCTATCATAGAATGATTTCCCCATTCCTATACATTGCGAGCCTTGCCCTGGAAATAATAGTGCGTATTGCATGTGTATCCTTAAAAGTTTATTTTAGTTTGCAGATTAAGATTGTAATATAAAAGCCCTTAGTTTTGTTTAGAAACCATTAAAGTTTAAGGTTTATTTTAACTTATTTTTACTATAATTCTACTTTTTACAAGGACAGGTGGGTGAGTTGGCTGAAACCACATCCCTGCTAAGGATGCGTAGCCGTCAAGGTTACCGAGGGTTCGAATCCCTCCCTGTCCGCCAGCCTTTTTGCCTTTAAAAACTTTTTATTTAGAATGTATTGATGAGACACTATAGTTTCTAGGCATTCCTTTTACGACACTCCTTTTACAGATTTTACAAATATAATATTAGGTTGGGTGAAGAGAGACACCCAACCTAAACCCTATCAATCCGCTGTGGTATTTTCAAACATTTTGAGTATAATTATTTTCATTAATAATAAAAAAGAAAGAACATGACTTACAAAGAATTAGGTAAAAAAGTTTTAGAACAAGCAGAAAGGCCTTTGAGCGCTAAAGAAATTTGGGAGAGAGCTTGTGGAATGGGATTGGATAAGGAACTTTCAAGCATAGGAGAAACACCTGATCGCACACTTGGAAGTCAGCTTGGCGAACACGACATTCCTAACGACAAGAAGCAATTTTATGTTGCAAACAAAAAAGGAAGAACCTTTTTCTATTGGCTCAAATCTCGTGAAAGAGAATTTCCCCCACAAGAAACCCTAAATGTAAAAGAAGAAAATGATACAGAGAGCGAATGTTTAAATGCAACAGAAAAACAAAAAACCTCTTTTTAAGGAGAGAGACTTGCACCCATTGCTTGTGAAATTCCTTCACGAAAATCCAGATTTCAATCTCCTATGCAAAACCATCTGCCATCAAAAATGTAAAAAAATCTCTGCAGGTAAGACTCGGTGGAATTATCCTGACATCGTGGGCGTGTATTTTCCCTATGATGAATATTTTCCCTATAATAAATACGAAAAAGAAACTTTGGAGTTTTTACACCATACTAGGCAAAAAAGACACAAGCTTTTTTCGTTTGAGCTTAAAATCAAGCTTAATTTTTCCAATCTAAAACCGAGCTATTTCCAAGCGGTGAGCAATTCCAGTTGGGCTAATGAGGAGTATTTGGTGGTTTTTGAAGAGATTGAAGATGAAGTTTTGGGCGAATTAAGGCGGCTCAACCAAAGCTTTGGTATAGGGATCATCAAGCTAGAATCTGAGGTTTCAAACTCCAAAATCTTGTTGCCAGCTAAAGAAAAAGAGATTGATATACCCACACTTAACATGCTTATAGAACAAAGTCCGGAGGATTTTAAACCTTTTATGGAAAAGATTAACGGGCAAATTGAAGTAGGATTTAATAAACCAATGGCGATGTTTGGTTTTGATACAGTGGAAGGTGATGAAAAGATGCAAAAATACATTGAAGACAAAGGCATTAAAGCAGAGTAGGGGGAGTAAAAAGCCATTTGCCTTATTCTAATCAAACCCCACACCCCATTTTTGAAAGTGCAGACAAGCTTTTCACCCTTTATCATGGGGATTGCAATGAGGTTTTGCCCCTATTTGAAAACGCTTTTGATTTGATTTTTGCCGATCCGCCTTATTTCCTTTCTAATGATGGTTTAAGTATACAGAGCGGTAAAATTGTGAGCGTCAATAAAGGCGATTGGGATAAAGAAGAGAGGATTAATGATATGGATGAGTTTAATTATCAGTGGATAAACAACGCTAAAAAAGCTTTAAAAAATACAGGGAGTCTTTTAATCAGCGGGACTTACCACAATCTTTTTTCTTTGGGGTGCATTTTACAAAAATTGGATTTTAAGATTTTAAACCTCATCACTTGGCAAAAAACCAACCCTCCCCCTAATTTTAGTTGCCGTTATTTGACGCATTCAGCCGAGCAAATCATTTGGGCGAGGAAAAGCCACAAACACAAGCATGTTTTTAACTATGAGGTTTTAAAAAAGATCAATAGCGATAAACAAATGCGTGATGTATGGAGCTTCCCGGCTATCGCACCTTGGGAAAAAACAAACGGCAAGCACCCCACTCAAAAACCGCTTGCGTTACTTGTGCGCTTGCTTTTAATGGCGAGTAATGAAAATTCTCTCATTGGCGATCCTTTTAGCGGGAGTTCCACCACAGGCATTGCGGCCAATCTTTTGAAGAGAAAATTTATCGGTATAGAAAAAGAAAGCGAATTTATTAAAATATCAATAAATAGAAAAATAGAATTAGACGCTCGCTATAAAGAAATCCGATCCAAAATCAAAGATTTGAATCCAATAGACCCTTTTTGAGTGGGCTTAAGCGTTATACTTTTCGGATTTTATCTCAAAATGAGATTCTATTTTCACCCAATCCTCACAAAGGATATTTTCATGCCCAAAAAGCCAGTGTTTAGGGCCAATGATGATTTTTTTTGGATTGTTTATCAAATAAGCCGCCCACCAGCTATAAGTGCTATTAGCGATGACGCCATGCTTACATGATTGCATAAGCGCCATATCCCAGTATGCCTCTTCTTCTTTATCTCTAGTGGTCATGTCCATAAAAGGGTAGCCAAGATCAAGGTTTTGCGTGAATTCTAAATCCTCACAAAACACAAAAAGCTCCATGTTTGGCACATGCTTTGCCATATACTCAACAGCCTTTTTTTGATAATCAATACCAAGATGACAGCCAATCCCCACATAATCCCCTCTTCTTATATGCACAAACACGCTATTTTTAGAGGCTAAAATCAAAGAAAGCTTGCGTTGGTATGCTTCTTCTTTTATTTTTATTATTTTTGGGGGTAGCGTGAAGGTTTGCTTGATTAAAGGGGATATATCATCAAAATATCGTGGATCTTGGAAATAGCCATGGATATAAGTCAAGCGGTTTGGTTTTAACAACTTAGGCTCGTATTCAAACACGATTTCTTGGCTCACTCTGTCAAAACCCAAGCGTTTGAGCGTGTCTCTTACTAGCTTGGGGAGGTGTTGCATTTTAGCGGTAGCGATTTCTTTAGCGCTTGCATAGGGTAAATCAATAGGAAAAAGTTCTAATTGCAGTTTGCGGTTACCAGAATTAAAAGAAGTAACATCTAATAATACAGGTATTTTAAGGTGTTTTTGCAAACTTTTCGCAAAAGCGTATTGAAACATTTGATTCCCAAGCCCCCCACAAATTTGCACCACCTTAAAAGCCATTCAATCCCTTTGTTTCCTTAAAATAAAACGCTTATTTTAGCTGATTATCCGGCTTTTGCAAAAGACAGATCCACAGAAATGCAAGCAACTATTTAAACACGCTTTTATTGTATAATCTTAAAAATTTTATCTAAGGAAAAGTCAATGTCTAATCAAGAATACACCTTTCAAACTGAAATCAACCAGCTTTTGGATTTGATGATCCACTCTTTGTATTCTAATAAAGAGATTTTTTTAAGGGAGTTGATTTCTAATGCGAGCGACGCTTTGGATAAGCTTAATTATTTAATGCTAACCGATGAGAAATTAAAAGGGCTAAAGATCACGCCTAGCATTCATTTGAGTTTTGATAGCCAGAAAAAAACCTTAACCATTAAAGATAATGGTATAGGCATGGATAAAAACGATTTGATCGAGCATTTAGGCACGATCGCTAAATCAGGCACTAAAAGTTTTTTAAGCGCTTTGAGTGGGGATAAGAAAAAAGATAGCGCTTTAATTGGTCAATTTGGCGTGGGCTTTTATTCAGCGTTTATGGTAGCGAGTAAAATTGTCGTTCAAACCAAAAAAGTAACTAGCGAGCAAGCTTATGCATGGGTGAGCGATGGTAAGGGTAAGTTTGAAATCAATGAATGTATCAAAGATGAGCAAGGCACAGAAATCACCCTCTTCTTAAAAGATGAAGACGCTAATTTTGCGAGCCGTTGGGAGATTGATAGCATTGTTAAAAAGTATTCTGAGCATATCCCTTTCCCTATTTTTTTAACTTACACCGATACGAAAATGGAAGGCGAAGGGGATCATAAAAAAGAAGTTAAAGAAGAAAAATGCGAGCAAATCAATCAAGCGAGTGCTTTATGGAAAATGAATAAAAGCGAATTGGAAGACAAAGATTACAAAGAGTTTTATAAATCATTTGCACATGATAACAGCGAGCCTTTGAGCTATATCCACAATAAAGTGGAAGGCTCTTTAGAATACACAACGCTTTTTTACATCCCTAGCGTTGCGCCCTTTGACATGTTTAGGGTGGATTATAAAAGTGGGGTCAAACTCTATGTTAAAAGGGTGTTTATCACTGATGATGACAAAGAATTACTGCCGTCTTATTTGAGGTTTATTAAAGGCGTGATTGATAGCGAAGATTTACCCTTGAATGTGAGTCGTGAAATCTTACAGCAAAACAAGATTTTAGCCAATATCCGTTCTGCTTCAGTGAAAAAGATTTTAGGCGAGATTGAAAAATTAAGCAAGGATAATGAAAATTACCATAAATTCTATGAGCCTTTTGGGAAAGTGTTAAAAGAAGGCTTGTATGGGGATTTTGAAAACAAAGAAAAACTATTAGAATTGTTAAGATTCTATTCTAAAGACAAAGAAAAATTGATTTCTTTAAAAGAATACAAAGAGAATCTAAAAGAAAATCAAAAAAGCATTTACTACCTTTTAGGCGAAAAATTGGATTTACTAAAGGCGTCCCCGATTTTAGAAAAATACGCTCAAAAAGGCTATGATGTCTTGTTATTGAGCGATGAAATTGATGCGTTTGTGATGCCAAGCGTGAATGAATACGACAAAATGCCTTTTAGAGACGCTAGCCATAGCGAGAGCTTGAAAGAGCTTGGTTTAGAAGAAATCAATGATGAGGTGAAAAACCAGTTTAAAGATTTAATAAAGGCGTTTGAAGAAAATCTTAAAGATGAGATTAAGGGCGTGGAGCTTTCTAGCCATCTCACTTCAGCGGTGGCTTTAATAGGTGATGAACAAAATGCGATGATGGCTAATTTGATGCGTCAAATGGGTCAAAATATGCCTGAAAGCAAAAAAACTTTGGAATTAAACCCTAACCATGCGATTTTACAAAAACTCTTAAAATGCGAAGATAAAGAGCAGTTGAGCGCTTTTATTTGGTTGCTTTATGATGGGGCAAAGCTTTTAGAAAAGGGGGCTTTAAAAGATGCCAAAAGCTTTAATGAGCGTTTAAACAGCGTGCTATTGAAAGCGTTGTAGGGGGAAAAACTCTTTTTTAGGGGTTTAAACAGAACTGCTTTAAACCCTTTAAACACAAGTCTAAAAACGCCTTTAGCGTTTGAGGTGAATGAGCGTGATAAAAGCCTTTAATTAAAAAGATCAGCTTGTGGGGTTGCTTTCATTCAAACACTAAAAAGCATCAAAGCTAGCTAAACACAGTGTTTAGCTTGACTTTATTGGGGCTAAAATTTTATTTTTAGTGGTTTGAGAGTGTTGTATGCTTCTTTAACTCTTGACTTGCAACCTTTTTTAAAGTTTTCTATCGCTCGCTTTTCATCTTTTTCTATGCCTTGATTTGTGATTAAAACCTTATTAACTCCAATGTCCCATCTATTTTTTGCTCAAGCCCTCTAAAACCCCTAAAAACACTTTTTCTAAAAGCTCTAATTCTTTCAAGCTCACCCTTTCATCAATGGCATGGATCCTGTCGTTGATAACGCCAAATTCCACCACTTCTATACCATAAGCGCTAAAAAATCGTGCATCGCTCGTGCCGCCTTTGGTGTTTAAAAGGGGGGTGGTGTGGCATGTTTTTAAAATATTTTCTTTTAAAACACTGATGAGTTTTGAATGAGAAGAGGTGATGAAAGGCGAACTGCTTGGCTCTAATTCTAAAGTGTAAGACAAATCTTTTAAAACCTTTTCTAAATACTCTTTCAAACTTTCTTTGGTGGTCTTTAAAGAATGGCGTGCATTAAATACAATTTCTACGCTCCCTGGAGTAACATTATTCGCCCCTAACCCTGCATGCAAATTGGTGATAACCAATTTTGAAGGGTCAAAATATTCATCGCCATCATCTAAATTGATTCCTGAAATTAAGGGTAAAATGGAAGCGAGCGTATCAATGGGGTTTTGACATTTTTTTGGGTAAGCCACATGCCCTTGAACGCCTTTTAAAACGAGTTTGCCATTAATAGAACCTCTTCGGCCTATTTTAATGCTATCGCCTAAGATTTTTTCGCAAGTGGGTTCAGCGACAATAACCATATTAGGCAGTAAATCTTTTTCTTTGAGCTTTTCTAGCATAAGATTAGTGCCAAAAACGCCTGGCCCTTCTTCATCGCTTGTGAGTAAAATAGAAAGCATGAAAGGGGTTTTAGGGTTACATTTTAAACTCGCGCTCAAAAACGCCCCCACGCCCCCTTTCATGTCTTGCGCCCCACGACCGTATAAAAACCCCTCTTTAATGGTAGGTTTAAAGGGATCGCTTTGCCAATGATTGCCAGCAGGCACGACATCAATATGCCCCGCAAAGCAAAAATGCAAGGGCTTGACTTTTTCTTTTGCATGCTTTTTTTCTGTATGTTCTTTGGGGGGGTTAAAAACTCGGTATAAAAAAAGGTTTTTCACGCCATTTTTTTCACATTCTAGGACTTCAAAACTAGGAAAAAGCGATTTAATGTATTCAAAAATACCGCACTCTTTGGGCGTGATAGTAGGGTAGCTGATGAGCTTTTGAGTGATTCCTAAAGCGTTCATTAAAAATCCTTTAAGAGTTTTTTCTCAAATGAATGTATAGATGCAAAACATCTAAATTCGCTGGGGTGATCCCACTGATTTCTGAAGCTTCAAAAAGGCTTTTAGGGCGGAATTTTTCTAACTTTTCTACCGCTTCTAAACTAAGGCCTGGAATGCCTTTAAACACAAAATCTTTAGGGATAGAAACCTTGAGCATGCTATCCATTTTAGCGATATTTTCGTGTTGCTTTTCAATATAAATATTATACTTGCATTCAATTTTGATTTGCTCTAAAACCCGCTCACTCAAAGGGGCTAAAAAGCTAAAAAAGGATCGCATTTTTTCCAAGCTAAAACTATCGCGCGCTAAAAGGTCAACGCCATTGATCTTGTCATTGATAGGGTTTTCGTCTAATTCGCTTAAGCGTTTTAACGCTTCTTTACTAGGGGTAAGGACGCATTCTTTAAGGCGTTTCAAGTTTTCTTGTATCTCTTGTTTGTCTTTTTTCAATTCCTTATAAAAATCCTGTTCCATAAGCCCTAAATGATAGGCATGTTCGCCTAATCTAAAGAGCGTGTTATCTTCTCTTAAAAGCAAGCGGTATTCGGCTCGGCTTGTAAACATTCTATAAGGCTCATTCGTGCCTTTAGTGACTAAATCATCAATTAAAACGCCGATATAGGCTTCATTACGCTTTAAAATAAAGGGGGCTTGATTCTTTAGGGCTAACACCGCATTAATTCCAGCCATAAGCCCTTGAGCTGCTGCTTCTTCATAGCCCGTAGTCCCATTGATTTGTCCGGCTAAATAAAGCCCCTTGATTTTTTTGGTTTCTAAAGTGTGGGTTAATTCCGTAGGTTGGATAAAATCATACTCTATCGCATAGCCATAGCGCGTGATGAGGGCGTTTTCTAAGCCTTTGATAGAATGAATGGTCTCTTCTTGCACATCTAGGGGTAAAGAAGTGCTTAAGCCGTTGATATAATATTCGCTTTTATGAATGGTTTGAGGCTCTAAAAACAGCTGGTGGCGTTCTTTTTCGCTAAAGCGGTTGATTTTATCTTCAATGCTGGGGCAATACCTAGGGCCTATGCCTTCAATTTGACCGCTAAAAAGGGGGGCTCGGTGGAAATTATCCCTAATGATTTGATGGGTGGTAGGGTTAGTGTAAGTGATGAAACAAGAGAGTTGGGTGGGGTTAAAATTTTTGGTTTTATAGCTAAAATAAGGGGGGTTTGTGTCCCCAAAATGCTCTTCTAAACCTTCAAAGTTAATGCTTTTACCAGCCACTCTAGGGCAAGTGCCGGTTTTTAACCTCTCCACCTTAAAGCCAAGCTCTCTTAAATTCAAGGCTAAAGAATTAGAAGCGTTTTCCCCAAAGCGCCCGTTTTGGTTTTGGTGCTCGCCAATATGGACTACCCCTTTTAAAAAAGTGCCTGTGGTGATGATCACTTTTTTAGCTCTGTAAGTGTTATTAATGTTCGTGGTTACGCCCACTACCTCATCATTTTCAATGATTAAACTTTCAGTCATTTCTTGAGAGACGCTCAAATTAGGGGTGTTTAAAACAAGATTTCTTGCAAAAATGCGGTAAGTATCCATATCAATTTGCGCTCTAGTCCCCCTAACCGCCGGCCCTTTAGAAGCGTTTAACACACGATATTGCAAACCGCTATTATCCGTAATAATCCCCATAGCCCCCCCTAAAACATCCACTTCTTTAGTCAAATGCCCTTTACCCAAGCCCCCAATAGCCGGATTACAGCTCGCTAAACCGATCGTATCTATCAACATGGTGATTAAATGCGTTTTAGCCCCCATTTTGGCAGCAATCAAACTCGCTTCAATGCCTGCATGTCCCCCACCAACCACTAAAATATCACTTTCTTTTACCACTTTTTTTCCTATTTTAATATTATTTTTTTAAAGTCCTATTTTTAAATGAGTTTTATTGTAGCATGTAAGTCAATAACTTTAAAGGGCAAAACATAATGGAAGATTATTCACACACTAATGCATGCACTGATGCAAACACTGATGATAGAAGCACCAAGATCGTGCGCTTATTGGGGTTAGTAGGGGGGGTATTGATCGCGTTTATTGTTTATTACGCCTTAAACGCTCAAATGCCCCATGCAATAGAAGAAATCCCCAAACTTAGCGCTTTAAATTATAAAGCAATGCCTGTTGTGGCGGGGGTGGCTATTTTAATGGGGATATGGTGGATGACAGAAGCCGTTGACTTGCCCGCAACCGCGCTTTTACCTTTGGTGATTTTTAGTGTTTTTAGCGTGGATCAATTCGCCAGCGTTAGCTCTTCTTACGCATCGCCGATTATTTTTCTTTTTATGGGAGGGTTTATTTTGGCTTTAAGCATGCAAAAATGGAATTTGCACACACGCATCGCTTTAAGCATCATTTTATTGGTAGGCACAAGCCCTAGAAGGTTGATTTTAGGTTTTATGATCGCCACAGGCTTTTTGTCCATGTGGGTGAGTAATACTGCAACGGCGGTGATGATGCTCCCTGTTGGCATGAGCGTGTTGCAACTAGTCGCTAAACTTGTGGGTAAAGAAAACACCCCCAATTCATGGTATCAAAAAGAAGAAATCACCAAAGCGCATGGAGGTATTATGGGCAATATTGTGCATAAGGGCAAGGATATTGCAAATGTGATCCAAGAAAAGACCACGATTTATCGCACGAATTTTAGTATTTGCTTGATGCTTGGTATCGCTTATGCCGCTTCCATTGGTTCTTTAGGCACTCTCATTGGCACGCCGCCTAACGCCTTATTAGCCGGCTATATGAAAACCGCTTTCAACATTGAAATTGATTTCGCTCAATGGATGGTGTTTGGGACGCCGTTAGCCTTTATCATGCTCATTTTAGCGTGGTTCTTGCTCACTTATGTGATTTTTCCTTTAAAGATCAAAGAAATCCCAGGGGGTAAGGAAGTCATCAGATTAGAGTTGAAAAAATTAGGCCGTTTGAGTCAAGCGGAAATCTCTGTGGGGATTCTTTTTGTTTTAGCGTCTTTAGGGTGGATTTTTTTAGGCGCGATCTTAAAATCTTGGGGCATTAAGATAGATAAAATTGATTCAGTGATCGCTATGGGGGTTTCTGCACTTCTATTCATTTTGCCCGCTAACAATAAGGGTGAAAGGCTGATTGAATGGGACACTGCTAAAAAACTCCCTTGGGATGTGTTGCTCTTATTTGGCGGAGGGTTAGCTTTGAGCGCGCAATTTTCTAAAACTGGGTTGAGTTTGTGGATTGGGCATTTGGTCTCTGGCTTTTCGCATTTACCGATTTTACTCATTATTGTTTTGGTAACTTTAATGGTCATTTTCTTAACCGAAATCACTTCTAACACCGCCACCGCTGCGGCGTTTTTACCGGTGATTGGGGGGGTTGCAGTAGGCATGGGCTATGGGAATAGCGAAAGCTTGTTATTGACCATTCCTGTGGCCTTGAGCGCGACTTGCGCGTTCATGCTCCCTGTGGCCACCCCACCAAATGCGATAGCTTATGGCTCTGGGTATGTTAAAATAACAGATATGATTAAGGCCGGTTTGTGGCTCAATCTGGTAGGGGTTGTTTTAATCAGTGCGTTTAGCTATTGTTTGGTCTCACTGATATTCATTCATTAAGGAACAATGTGGAAGAAAAGTTATTTAAAGAAAAGTCTCGCTATATCACAGGGATTATTTTAATCATTGCGTCAGGCTTGATTTTGTATGCGGACAATTTGTTGTTGTTTTGGGCTGTTTTAGGGGGGGTGTATATAGTGGGATTTTCTGAAGCGTTAAGGTTGTTTCAAGTTAAAGCGAGCTTTAGTTTGTATCTTATTTTAGTGTTGTCATGGGTAGCGGTGTATTTTAATGGGCGCCCCATAGAATGCACTTTAATAGGTGCAATGGTCATGGCTAGTGTCATCGCTTATCAAAAAACGCATAGCAGTGAAGCCATTTTACCTTTTTTATATCCGGGCATTGGGTTTTTTGCACTTTTTGGTGTTTATAAGGATTTTGGCACGGTAGCGATCATCTGGCTTTTAGTTGTGGTGGTTGCAAACGATGTGGGGGCGTTTTTTGGAGGAAAGCTTTTAGGCAAAACCCCTTTCACGCCCACTTCACCCAATAAGACTTTAGAGGGTGCATTGATTGGCGTTACTGTCGGGAGTGTTTTTGGGTCGTTTGTAGGCATGGGGAAATTGAGTGGGGGCTTTTTTATGGCTCTGTTCTTTAGTTTTTTAATCGCTCTTGCAGCGGTGTTTGGGGATTTGTATGAAAGCTATTTGAAAAGAAAAGCCGGTATCAAGGATAGCGGTAAGATTTTACCTGGGCATGGTGGCGTTTTAGACAGATTAGATTCCATGCTTTTTGGGGCTTTGAGCTTGCATGTGTTGTTGTATTTTTTAGAAGTTTGGAAAGAGACGGCGGTGTTTTTAGGGGATTAAATGGTTGTTTTAGGGAGCACCGGCTCTGTTGGGAAAAACGCCCTTAATATCGCAACAAAATTTGGCGTAAAAATAGAAGCGTTAAGTTGCGGAAAGAATATCGCTTTAATCAATGAGCAAATTAAAATATTCAAACCCAAAAAAGTGGCGATTTTAGATCCTAACGATTTGAATCTTTTAGAGCCTTTGGGCGCGAAAGTGTTTGTGGGACTAGACGGCATTGATGCGATGATAGAAGAGTGCGCTTCTAATTTAGTCCTTAACGCTATTGTGGGCGTGGCTGGATTGAGAGCGAGCTTTAAAAGCTTACAAAGGAATAAAAAACTAGCCTTAGCGAATAAAGAAAGTTTAGTGAGCGCGGGGCATTTGTTAGACATTTCACAAATCACGCCCGTTGATAGCGAGCATTTTGGCTTGTGGGCGTTGTTGCAAAACAAGGCTTTAAAACCCAAATCTTTAATCATTAGCGCTAGTGGGGGGGCTTTTAGGGACATGCCTTTAGAATTAATCCCTATTCAAGGCGTTCAAAACGCGCTCAAACACCCTAATTGGAGCATGGGATCTAAAATCACCATTGATTCAGCGAGCATGGTCAATAAGCTTTTTGAAGTTTTAGAAACCTATTGGCTTTTTGGCGCGTCTTTAAAGATTGATGCGCTCATTGAAAGGAATTCTGTCGTGCATGCTTTAGTGGAGTTTGAAGACAATTCTATGATCGCGCATTTAGCGAGTGCAGACATGAAATTACCCATAAGTTATGCTATTAACCCCAAGTTAGCTTCTTTGAGCGCTTCTATCAAGCCTTTGGATTTATACGCTTTAGGCGCAATTAAGTTTGAACCAATTGATTTGGAGCGTTACACTTTGTGGCGTTATAAAGATTTGTTGTTAGAAAACCCAAAGCTTGGCGTGGTGCTGAATGCGAGCAATGAAGTGGCGATAAAGAAGTTTTTGAATCAAGAAATCGCCTTTGGAGGCCTTATCAAAATTATCTCTCAAGCCTTGGAATTGTATGCTAAAACGCCTTTCAAGCTCTCTTATTTAGACGAAGTGCTAGAATTAGACAAAGAAGTTAGGGAGCGTTTGGCTTGAAGTGTGGTAGAGGTGTAGTATAATTAAGATTTTGCTTGTCATAGCGTTTTATTTTATTAGGGGTTTTTATGGGATTAAAAAATACAATCAAGGGTTTTATTAAAGAGAGAATGCCCTTTGTGGTCAGGTGTGTTCGTAGTTTTAGGGGGGCCAAAACGCAATTCAAGGAAATGATTAAGGGAATGTTAAAGGCAATGTTAGAGGCTAAAAAACTTCATTCTCTTCAAAAAGCTTTATTCAACCATGATCATCAAGAAAGCGTGTTTTTGACTATCGCCTCTTTAAATAATGAAAGTTTCATTGAGCGTAACAAGGATATTTATAAAAATAGTTCTCTTAATTATAATTATGGGGGGGGGGATTTAGTCGATAGGGTTATCCATCCCACTTTAACTTTACCCCATCCCACGCATTCAGGCTATTTTGATTACGATCAAAAAAGCCAAAACCCTAAAAGCCCTTTAAACCCATGGGCTTTTATTAGAGTCAAAAATGAAATCCCCACCTTAGAAGAGAGTTTGTTTTCCATGCTTCCTGCCATTCAAAGGGGGGTCATTGGTTTCAATGATTGCGACGATGGCTCTAAAGAAGTGATTTTAGAGTTTTGTAAAAAATTCCCTTCGTTCATCCCTATTAGCTATCCTTATGAGGTCATTCTAAAAAATTGCCCGAGTTTGTGGCACCAATTGTATCATTACTCTAATTATGTGCTTTCTTTTATCCCTAAAAATGAGTGGGTTATTAAAATTGATGCCGATCACATCTATGACGCTAAGAAGCTTTATGAAAGTTTTTATATCCCCAAAAACACCAAAGAGATTGTGATGTATTCGCGCATCAATTTTGTGGTGCAGGATTTTGAAGTGTTTGTGCGTAACGATGGGGTTTTTGGGTTTTTAGACGCGCATGGAGATCAATGGTTATTGTATAACGATTGTGGGTCTTTTGAGATTTGGCAAGACAATGATGAGAGTTATGAAGTCCTAAAGCCTAAAGACAAACACCATGTGAAAGATAAAGAAATGGTGCAATGGCATTTCCCTTTAGCTAAAAAGGAGCGAAACGCTATCGTTTGTGATAATTTGATCCCTTTAGAAGAATTTAAAAAACGCCGTGCTGATTTGATAGGCACAAGGATTGAAGAAAGCATGTTAGATGAAAAGAGAATTTTAGAGATGTATCAAAAATTCCGTTTGCCTTAAATTTGTTTTGACGCTCAATAACCAACTTTTATTGGGTTTATTGGACTAAACCTAACACGCCGTTTATTTTCTCACAAACTGCTTGTATAAAAATTCCTTTCTCCCTATAGCGATAATATGCCTGCGCATTTTGTCATGCAAATCGCCTAAGAAAAAGGGGGCTTTTAAGGCGAGTTTAGGAATGTCTAGGGCATACACTTGGATAAGGTAATGATGATCACCATTAGGGGGCATGGGGCCGATATAAACGCTATTGTTGAGGTTGGAGCGTTGTTTTTCGCTTTCATTAAGCGGAGAACGGATAAAGCCTTGAGTGAGCGAATTGACCCCTTGAATAATCCTTTTATCCATCATGGAAGCGTTTTCTTCTAAAACATTGTGAGGAATATTGCCCACAACCCAATGGACAAACGACATGCCACACACTTTTTGAGCGTCATGATCGATGAGTTCTAACGCATAGCTTTGAGCGCCTTCTATTTTTTGCCATGAGATTTTAGGCGAATAAGTGGGTAAGCCGTTTGGATTGAGAAACCCTTTAGGGGCGTTACCGCCAAATTTAGCGTCTAAATACCCTTGCGAATCGGTTTGAATCACCACTTCAAAAGTTTTCATTCTAAGCCCTTTTTTTGAAATTATTTTGAATGTTCTTATTGTAGCATATCGTGGGTTTTAAAATGCATGCGAATTTGGAGCGGTGGGCATGAGAATAATTATTTTTAATGGTTAAACAACGATTTATTTTGGACTATTACCATTTAGGGCATGAAAAATAGAATAGATACTTTAATGGATAAAATAGACGCGTTGTTAGAACGGCAAGAGAGAATGGTTGCGCTATTAGAAACCTATCTAAACCCCACGCCCCAAGTTTCAAGCCAGCTTTTTAAAAGCGTTAGTCAAGAGGTGGAGTTAGCCTCAGAAATCGCACAAGAAGATGAAGAAAAACGCCTTTGCGTGTTGGAGTATTTAAGCCATGTGGATATTACTAAAAACAAGCAAGACCCCCAACTCAAAAAAGATTGTTTGGAATTTATCCAAAAATTCAATATCCCAAAGCCCATTATCATCACCGCTCTTTATAACCTTAAAGGCATTAAGCCCACGAAAAAAGAAGTCTCTAAACAATTGCAAAAACTCTATGTGTGGGAGAAGCGTTATTTAAAAGGGGGGATAGAGGCTTTAAAAGACAGGCGTGGGAGGCCTTTTAAAAGATCTTAAGCGGTTTTGTTGGCGCACGCTAACGATCCAAATAATCTCTTGTGATCAACAAGATGGTTGGTTTTTAGTAAGCAGGGTTTGGCTTTCTCAAAATGTTTTTAAAATTCATCTTATTTTTAAGTTAAAATTAAGAAAATATCTTGTATATCACTAACCGACTTGGATAAGAAATCTATGCAAAATTTTTAAGGAGAACGCTCATTTGTTACAACGAATTTATTTAGACAATAACGCTACAACGAAAATTGACCCTAAAGTTAGAGCAATCATGGATCCCTTTTTAAGGGATCACTATGGGAATCCTAGCTCTTTGCACCAATTTGGCACAGAAACCCACCCAGCCATTGCTGAAGCTTTAGACAAGCTTTATAGGGGCATTAACGCTAGAGATATAGACGATGTGATCATCACTTCTTGTGCAACGGAGAGCAATAATTGGGTTTTAAAGGGTGTGTATTTTGATGAATGCTTGAAAAAAGGCAAGAATCATATTGTTACCACGGTTGCAGAACATCCGGCGGTGCGATCCACTTGTAATTTTTTAGAAAGCTTGGGAGTAAAGGTAACTTACTTACCTATCAATGAGCATGGGAGTATCACCGCAGAGCAAGTCAAAGAAGCGATCACAGACAAAACCGCTTTAGTGAGCGTGATGTGGGCGAATAATGAAACCGGTCTCATTTTCCCTATTGAAGAAATTGGGGTTATTTGTAAAGAAAAGGGCGTGTTATTCCATACCGATGCGGTGCAAGCGATTGGTAAAATCCCTGTAGATGTGATAAAAGCGAATGCGGATTTCCTTTCTTTTAGCGCACATAAGTTTCATGGGCCTAAAGGCGTTGGGGGGTTATATATTAGAAGTGGGGTGGAATTGACCCCTCTTTTTCATGGTGGGGAGCATATGAATGGCAGGCGCAGTGGGACTTTGAATGTGCCTTATATTGTGGGCATGGGCGAAGCGATGAGATTAGCCGTAGAGCATTTAGACTATGAAAAAGAAGTGGTAGGGAAATTGCGCGACAAATTAGAAGGAGCGCTTTTGAAAATCCCTGATGTGATGGTGGTAGGCGATCGAGTCCATCGTGTGCCTAACACGACTTTAATCAGCGTGAGAGGGATTGAAGGGGAGGCTATGTTATGGGATTTAAACCGCGCTAATATCGCCGCTTCCACAGGGAGCGCGTGCGCGAGTGAGGATTTGGAGGCTAATCCTGTAATGGTGGCGATTGGGGCGAGTAAGGAGTTAGCTCATACCGCTATCAGGCTTTCATTGAGCCGTTTTAACACGGAAGCTGAAATTGACAAAACGATTGAAGTTTTCTCTCAAGCGGCTACAAGATTGAGAAATATTTCAAGCTCTTATTAAAATACCAATAAAGGAATCAAAATGGCAAAACATGATTTAGTGGGATCAGTCCTTTGGGATGCGTATTCTAAAGAAGTTCAAAGACGCATGGATAACCCTACGCATTTAGGGGTCATCACAGAAGAGCAGGCTAAAGCCAAAAACGCTAAGCTTATTGTGGCTGATTATGGTGCAGAGGCATGCGGAGATGCAGTGAGGTTGTATTGGCTTGTAGATGAAAGCACGGATACGATTATTGATGCGAAATTTAAAAGCTTTGGTTGTGGGACTGCGATCGCAAGCTCGGATATGATGATAGAATTGTGCTTGAATAAAAGAGTCCAAGATGCGGTAAAAATCACGAACTTAGATGTGGAAAGAGGCTTAAGAGACGATCCGGACACGCCGGCTGTCCCTGGGCAAAAAATGCACTGCTCGGTGATGGCGTATGATGTGATCAAAAAAGCTGCCGGCATGTATTTGGGGAAAAACGCTGAAGATTTTGAAGAAGAAATCATCGTGTGCGAGTGCGCTAGGGTGAGTTTAGGCACGATTAAAGAAGTGATCAAGCTCAATGACTTAAAAAGCGTTGAAGAAATCACTAACTACACCAAAGCCGGTGCTTTTTGTAAAAGCTGTGTGAAACCAGGAGGGCATGAGAAAAGAGATTACTACTTGGTGGATATTCTTAAAGAAGTGCGCGAAGAAATGGAAGCTGAAAAACTTAAAGCCGCAGCGAATAAATCTCAAAGTGGGGAGTTGGTTTTCAGAGAAATGACAATGGTTCAAAAGATTAAGGCCGTGGATAAAGTCATTGATGAAAATATCCGCCCTATGCTTGTGATGGACGGAGGGGATTTAGAGATTTTAGACATTAAAGAAAGCGATGATTACATTGATGTGTATATCCGCTACATGGGGGCATGCGATGGGTGCATGAGCGCGACTACCGGAACTTTATTTGCCATTGAAAACGCCCTGCAAGAATTGCTGGACCGCAATATCAGGGTGTTACCGATTTAAACGGCAATCGCTATGGCTAAAAAAACTTCTTTATTTGAGTGTCAGCATTGCGGTTTTACTAGCCCTAAATGGCTGGGTAAGTGCGTTCAATGCAACTCATGGGAGAGCTTTATTGAATTAAACCAAACCCAAAAAGAAGTTTTAAACACGCTTAAAAACCCCCTTTCAAAAATACAAAAAAGCGTTTCTATTGTGGAAATTGAGCATGAAGAAGTGGTGAAATTTTCTTCCACTCAAAGCGAATTAGACATTGTTTTAGGTGGGGGGATTGCTAAAGGGGGGCTGTATTTAGTAGGGGGGAGTCCTGGGGTGGGGAAATCCACTTTGCTTTTAAAAGTGGCTTCTGGGTTAGCCAAAAACCAGCAAAAGGTTTTGTATGTGAGCGGTGAAGAGAGCTTGAGCCAGATTAAAATGCGAGCCACACGATTAGATTGCATAGAAAAAGAATTGTATTTGCTTAATGAAATCAATTGGCCTGTGATTAAATCCAATATTGAAAGCGAGGATTATTTTGCTTGCGTGATTGATTCTATTCAAACGCTTTATTCGCCAGAGATTTCTTCAGCACCCGGTTCTATTTCGCAAGTGCGAGAAATCACTTTTGAGCTCATGCGTTTGGCAAAGACAAGAGACATCGCTATTTTTATCATCGGTCATATCACTAAAGAAGGGAGTATTGCAGGCCCTAGAGTGTTAGAGCATATGGTAGATAGCGTGCTGTATTTTGAAGGCGATCCGAGTAGGGAATTAAGGATTTTAAGGAGTTTTAAAAACCGCTTTGGCCCTACGAGTGAGATTGGGTTGTTTGAAATGAAAGAGCAGGGTTTGGTGAGCGCTAAAGAGGCTTCAAGCTTGTTTTTTTCTAAAGAAGAGCCTATGGAGGGAAGTGCGATTACCATTACTTTAGAAGGTTCAAGGGCGTTGATTTTAGAAATTCAGGCGTTAGTGAGCGAGTGCAGTTTTGGAGTGCCCAAACGATTGGCGAATGGGTTTGACACTAACCGCCTTAACATGCTCATCGCTTTGTTAGAAAAAAAGCTAGAAATCCCTTTAAATCGCCATGATGTGTTTATTAATGTGAGTGGGGGCATTAAAATCAGCGAGCCGGCTTGCGATTTAGCCGTCATTGCCAGCATCCTTTCAAGCTTTAAAAACAGAAAAATTGACAATAAAACCGCCTTTTTGGGTGAAGTGAGTTTGAATGGTAGGATTTTAGAAGCCCCTAATTTGAACGCCAGATTGAAAGAAATGGAAAATTATGGGTTTTTAAAAGCCATTTTGCCTAAAAAACCCAGTCAAAAAACTTCTATCAAGTGCTATGAAGCCAATGTGGTGGGTAAGATTGTTGAGTGGATGTAGGTTTAAAGCTCTATTTTTAGCATTTTTTACAATCTAATATCAAAGAGCTTGATTTTCATCAAGCGATAACCCCTTGAAAAAAGCAGTCTTGGATTAGGGGGATCTTAAGGGGGTTAAGGGGGGCATTATCGCAAAATGTCCCTCTATCCCCTTAAAAAATGAGTTTTTGCCATAAAACAAAATTTAGTTATAATAACAGCCATCATTAAAATCAAAATAAAGGTTATTTGGTGAAAATGTTGCATTATTTAAAAATTTTTTATCTTTTTTTACTAATGGGAGCGATTATGCAAGCGAATGAAAACATGGGATCTAAACTCCCTAAAACCGATGGAAAAGTGATTTATTTGGCTGGGGGGTGCTTTTGGGGGCTAGAGGCGTATATGGAGAGGATTTATGGCGTTATAGACGCAAGCTCTGGTTACGCTAACGGCAAGACTCAAAGCACGAATTATCAAAAGTTGCATGAAAGTGATCATGCTGAGAGCGTGAAAGTGGTTTATGATCCTAAAAAAATCAGTTTGGACAAATTGCTACGCTATTATTTTAAAGTGGTTGATCCGGTGAGCGTGAATAAGCAGGGTAATGATGTGGGCAGGCAGTATCGCACAGGGATTTATTATGTGGATAATGCGGATAAAAAGGTGATAGACAACGCCTTAAAAGAATTGCAAAAAAGCGTGAAAGGTAAGATCGCCATTGAGGTAGAGCCTTTAAAAAATTATGTGAGGGCTGAAGAATACCACCAAGACTATTTGAAAAAAAATCCTAACGGCTATTGCCATATTGATTTGAAAAAGGCGGATGAAGTGATTGTGGATAGCGATAAATACACCAAACCAAGCGATGAAGTTTTAAAGAAAAAGCTCACCCAACTCCAGTATGAAGTGACTCAAAACAAACGCACTGAGAAACCCTTTGAAAACGAGTATTACAACAAAGAAGAAGAGGGCATTTATGTGGATATTACCACAGGCGAGCCGTTATTTTCTTCAGCGGATAAATACGACTCTGGTTGCGGTTGGCCAAGCTTTTCTAAACCTATCAGTAAGGATGTGGTGAAATACGAAGACGACGAGAGTCTTAATATGAGGCGCACTGAAGTGTTGAGCCGTATTGGTAAGGCGCATTTAGGGCATGTGTTTAATGATGGGCCTAAAGAGTTGGGGGGTTTAAGGTATTGTATCAATAGCGCATCTTTAAGATTTATCCCTTTAAAAGACATGGAAAAAGAGGGCTATGGCGAGTTTATCCCCTACATTAAAAAGGGTGAATTGAAAAAATACATCCACGATAAAAAAACGCATTAAGAAGCAACGCTTAACCCCTCTAATTTTGGGGTAGTTAAGCGTTTGGATTGTCTCAAAAACGCTAAAAACTGCCTTAACTATTCATTTTTTTACTCTTAATTTAAAAACTCTCTCTTTTTAAGTTTTATGGTTTTTATTTGTTCTTTAAAGAAAAAATGCTTAAAACTTTTTAATTTTCTTAAAAATAGGGTTTTTTAACTTCAATTTTTATAGTAAAACTCATTCTCTTAAGAGGTTAGGGGGTATTTTGCGATAATACCCCCTTTTAACCCCCTTAATATCCCCCTAACCCAAGAAGACCGCTTTTTTCAAGGGGTTATCGCTTGATGAAAATCAAGCTCTTTGATCATTTTAAAAATGCTAAAAGCATTTTTAAGATCAACACTCAACGAGAGAGGAGTCTTACTTTTTTTTGATAAAGTAATAATTTAAAATTTAGGGAGTTTTTTATGGAAGAATCAACAGCGTTTATTTTGGCTCTTGTAGGGCTATTTACCGGCATTACCGCTGGGTTTTTTGGTATTGGTGGGGGGGAGATTGTCGTCCCTAGTGCGATTTTTGCTCATTTTAGTTATAGCCATGCGGTGGGGATTTCGCTCATGCAAATGCTTTTTTCTTCGGTGGTGGGCTCTGTTATCAATTACAAAAAGGGCTTATTGGATTTGAAAGAAGGCTTGTTTGCTGCACTTGGAGGGCTAATGGGGGCGGTTTTAGGGAGTTTTATCTTAAAAATCATTGACGATAAGATTTTAATGAGCGTGTTTGTGGTGGTGGTGTGTTATACCTTTATCAAATACGCTTTTTCTAGCAATAAACAGCCCAAGCATTTTGAGGAAATGCATTTTGCTTTGCATGCGAATGATAAAACGCCAGAAAAAAAACACACGCTCCCCTTTGTGTCTATGGACAAAACGCATGGGATTTTGATGCTCGCCGGTTTTATTACCGGCATTTTTTCTATCCCACTAGGCATGGGTGGGGGGATTTTAATGGTGCCGTTTTTGGGCTATTTTTTGAAATACGATTCTAAAAAAATCGTGCCTTTAGGGCTATTTTTTGTGGTGTTCGCTTCTTTATCTGGGGTCATTTCTCTTTATAATGGTAGGGTTCTTGATGATATAAGCGTTCAAGCTGGGGTGATCACCGGTATTGGCGCGTTTTTAGGCGTAGGCATTGGGATCAAACTCATTGCTTTAGCTAATGAAAAGGTGCATAAAGTCTTATTGCTCCTCATTTATGCTTTAAGCATTTTAGCGACTTTACACAAGCTGATTATGGGATAAAATTATAAAACGCTTTTAGTGTTTTTGCAAGCCAAACCCCCAAAAAAAGAGGGGTTAAAAAGAGGGTTTTTAGTAAGCAAACACATAGTTTAAGAAAATGCTATACATCCTTCAGTAGTCTAGTTTCGCACCCATGAAAGAATAGTAGCTCGTGTTGAGTGTGGGGACTTTCACGCCTAGTTCAATGCCATGCTGTGTGCTATGATCACCATCTTTTTTCTTGGCTCTGGCAAGGTTCATCCTAATGCCTGCATCAAATAAAAATTGGAAATTGGAGGCGCTGACTTTAGCGTTATAAATGCCATTCATCATGCTTAAATTCACATATTGAGAATTAAGCCATGAAGTCCCAGCTAATGCGATACCGCCAAAAAGCCCCACAGAGAGCTTGTTGTTTTTGCCTAAGAAATTGGTGTTTTTATCGTTGATGAAGTTATAGAGGAGATCTGTTCCCACGCCATAAGTCCAAACATCAGAAGCGGAGTTAAAAAAGTTGGATTTGATAAAGGCGTGGTTATAGTCAAAGAAACCATAATACCTTAATCCCCAATTCCTTTTTTTACCAAAGAATTGTTTGTAACCCACCTGCACGCCAATGCCATTCATCGTGCCGTTATTGGTTTTTGCGTCAATCACGCCAAAGCGCCTAAAAGGGTTTTTGCCTAGTTCTTGTCTGATAGCTTGGAATTGGTCGTATTTGTTAGTATCCAAAGAACAGAGATTTTGCAAGCCCACTGGGTGGTTTAGACTTTGTTTGGCTTGATACACTTTAGTCATGTCTTGGATAGACTTGGTGTTAGGCAAACTAGCGAGATCCTTATTGATCGTTTCAGAGTTTTTGTCTAAAGTGCTAAAAGTTTCTTTAAAATTCAAAATGGTGTTTGCGAGATCTTTAGTGTGATTGACCTGATTGCCGTAGTGGCCTAGGTGTGTGGATTGAGAGTCTCTTTGACAAACGCACAACCTGTGCCATAAGTGTTGTTAGCGACCACGCTGGTTCCGGATTTGCATTCTTGCAAGTCGCCTTGAATAGACCCTTGAATGCTGTGGAAATTATTCGCCACTTGTTGGGCCAAATTTAAAATCTCTGCTTGAGCGTTGGCTCTAGCGAACATTTCTTTGGCGAATTGCTTGTTGTTGTTAGGGTTGTAGGGGTTGAAATTGTCTGGGTGTTGTATTCGGATATGTTCATTAGCGTTGAGTTGTTTGGTTTTTTCTAAAACGGCTTGAGCGTTACTGATCATGTTTTTAATCGCATTAAGACTCTCGCCAAAAATCTCCATTACATTCCCAACTTTCGTGCCTAAATGCCATGAATTGTGACCGGTTTGCAACTTTGCCATTTGTGGTTTTTGGTTGATAAGGACATCCATGATGATGCTAGCTTGCTTGAGAAGGTATTCGGCGTTATTTTCTATTTTGATTTTTAGGGTGAGTGGGAGATTTGATCCGCCTGTATAGCATTGCTCGCTCCCACTTTGATTTTGACAACTACCATTTTTTTGAGCGTTTTTATAATGGTGTCTTGTAGGATGGCCACCCTATCTTTTGAGCCATTTAAGGCAGGCATCCTACCCCCTTGATTTTGGTTTAAAGCGGTTTGGATGATTTGATAGGCTTGGTTGAGTTCTTGGTATTTTTCTGTGGATAGGATATCATTGACGCCTACGGTGTTTGCACTGTTGCAAGTGTTGGTGGTTGTTCCGCCGTTGTAGTAGTTGGGCGTGTTACCGAATGATTGGACGCCGGCATTTTCTTTCTCATTAGGGTCAAGGCCGCAGTTAATGCCAAAGGCTATGACTTGCCGCATGCCCACTGCAGTATTGAGCGCTAAAGAGACGGCTTGATAGGCCAAAGAAGTGGTGGTGCCGTTAGTGAGATTTGTTGCACTCGTGCTTAAATTATTGATCGCACCGGTGATTGCACTTGGTGTGTTGGCTTGAGCGACTAATAAATTCAAGTAATTGTGTTGCGTGAGCAAGTTGTTCAATCGATCGTATCTATCCGCAAGATTTTGTATCGCTTTGGTGTTTTTCACTTTTTGAGCGGCTTCACCGATTTGATAGCCCACGCTCATATAAGTGCTATCATCTTCAGCGTTTAAGAGCGATGCGATAAGGGATAGAGGGAGTAGAATCGTTTTTTTTCATAAAATGTTCCTTAAAGTAATGTTTTGTAAAGAATGCGTTAAAGCGAAATAATTATTTACCGCCTAACGCCATAAAGCCCCTAGCTTTAGCCATGGGGATAGTTGGCGAAACGCCTTTAGGCGTTAAAATGTTAATATGAAATAGCCGTATCAGCGTTAAGTTAATATGACAGGCAAAAATGATTTAATGTTATGACTATATTGTATTCCTTATTTTTTATGGATAATATTAAGTATGAGTAACGCTGTTTGATACAAAAGCAATCATAATGTTGTTTATTCTTGCAAATACCATATCGTGTGGTGTCCTAAATACAGACGCAAGGTGTTAGTGGGAGCTGTGGGAATAAGATTGAAAGAAATTATTCAAGAAGTGGCTAAAGGATTAAGAGTGGGAATCATAGAAATGCAAACAGATAAAGACCATATCCACATTTTAGCGGGCATTGATCCAAGTTTTGGAGTGATGGAATTCATTAAAACCGCTAAAGGTCGCAGCAGTAAGATATTAAGACAAGAATCCACCCACTTAAGAACAAAACTATCCGCTTTATGGACTCATTCTTGTTTCACAACAGCGGGAGGTGTGCCTTTGAATGGTGTTAAACAATACATTGAAAACCAACAAAATAGCAACCGCCCTAAGCAAAAAGAAAAATGGAAAAACCATGTTGATAGCCTACAAACAAAAGCTCTACACTAACAATAAGAATAGGCGTATAGACACACTATTAAGGCGTTATGGCGTGCTGTATAATCATTGCATTGCACAAACGCTATTATAGACTTTTTAAAAAGCATTTAAAGCTCTACGATTTGCAAAAACACACCACCAAATTAAAAAAGACCCATCGTTATGCTTTTTGAAAAACGCTAGGCTCACAAACCTTGCAAGACTTAACTGAAAGGGCAGATAAGGCGTATAAAAAATTCTTTAAGAAACAAGCCAAATTGCCACGATTTAAAAAAGTAGCCAAAAAGATTTAAAAAAACAGGCAGAACAGATGAGGAAAGAAAAGACTATTGCAAACATTGCGGCTTGGAATTGGATAGGGATTTAAATGCAGTTATCAATATTCATAGGGTTGGGGCACCAACTCTTATTGGTGGAGAATCTATAAGACCTACTTGGTAGGCAGGGTTTGTTGATTCCAAGCATCCTTTGCTTTAGCTAGAATCCCCTGGCTTTAGCTATGGGGAGTATGTCAAATTTTGTTGTGGTTTTACTATAAAGTTGCTGAGTTCTAAAAATGATTTTAAGGGATTTGGCTTTTTGGGGCTTCAAAAAAAGATTTTGCATGGTTTTTACTTAAAATAGGGCACGTGCAGGTTCTAGCAAGCGCTCTTGACATTCTAAAAGGATTTTATCTTCGCTATTGAGCGAATAGGCTTCATCGTATTTGCGCTTGATGACACCTTTTAAAATGGTGTGCTGGACTTGGTATTTATCTTCTTTAAGCATTTCATCTACCAAAGCGTAAAGTTGGATGTCTTGAATGAACAAATCTGAAATTTTAACGCTGTCTTTGTCAAACAATTCTTCATTGGTGCAATATTCATTCACCAAAATAAGCACCCGGTTATACACATCCGATGCGATATTGGCGTTTAGGGTTCTATAAATGTAATCTTTGATTTTTTTGAGCTGTTCTTCTAAATCTTCACTAGCCTTGCTCGCTAAAGCTAAAATGCTTAAAATTTGGACTAGCGTCATCATTTTATGGCTTAAAGAACGCGTGCGCCATTTAATGAGAAGCCGCATGAAATAGGATATTTTGACAGAAAGGCTACAAGGGAGGGTGTTTTTCTTGCTTTTTGGCATGTTTAGTTTCTTTAAAAAGGGATTTTGTGGTTTAATTATATAACTTTAAAATTAAATCTAGGAGTAAAGAGATGAAAACATTTAAAAAAGGCGTGGTGCTAGACGCTAAAAGCGTGGGGTTAAAAGCGCTAGAGGTTTTAAAAGAGGTGGCGGATTTTCATTTTTATGAAACCACTTTGCCCAGTCAAATCATTGAACGATCCATTGATGCTGAAATTATGGTATTGAATAAAGTGGTGATCACTAAAGAAATTTTAACGCAATTGCCCAAGCTTAAGCTCATTTGCATCACTGCCACAGGCATGGATAATGTGGATGTGAAAAGCGCGAAAGATTTAGGTATAGAAGTCAAAAATGTGAGCGCTTATTCTACTGAGTCCGTAGCCCAGCACACTTTAGCGTGCGCGTTGTCTTTGTTGGGGAGGATCAATTATTACGATCATTATTGCAAAAGCGGGGAATATAGTCAAAGCGATATTTTTACGCATATTAGTGATATTAAAATGGGGCTTATTAAGGGGGGTCAATGGGGGGTTATTGGTTTAGGCGCTATCGGTAAAAGAGTCGCCAAACTCGCTCAAGCTTTTGGGGCAAAGGTGGTGTATTATTCCCCTAAAGACAAAAAAGAAGAGTATGAGTGCTTGAGTTTGGAAAATTTACTCCAAACAAGCGATATTGTTAGCATTCATGCTCCTTTGAATGAAAGCACACGCAATTTGATCGCTCTAAAAGAATTGCAAAGCCTAAAAGAAGGGGCGATTTTAATCAATGTGGGGCGTGGGGGCATTGTGAATGAAAAGGATTTGGCTTTGGTGTTAGAAACCAAGGATTTGTATTACGCAAGCGATGTGTTTGTTAAAGAGCCTTTTGAAAAAGATCATGTTTTTTTAAACCCAAAGATCCAAAACAAATTGCTTTTAACCCCTCATATCGCATGGGCGTATAGCGATAGCTTGAAAACCTTGATAGAAAAAACCAAAGAAAATATCCAAGATTTTTTAACTTCTCAAAAATAAACGCAAAAAAAGGAGGGGGTTTAAGCGTTTGGGTTTCTTTACTAACGCTTAATGTTTTTTGTGTGCAGCAAAAATTAAAATGCTTTTAAATTTTTAAGGTTCAAGTAAGGGGCTTGATTCAATCAAGCGATAAAACAAAGCCGAATCGTCTTTAATGGCTATGCGTTAATCAAGCGAGTTTTAGAAAAATGATTAAATTGAGCTAGTGTTAGAAAAGCCTTTGGGCAAACCACCCAAACGCTTATAAGAGATTACATTTTAGAAATATCAATTTTAAAGGTGTGGATTTCATCGTCCAAAAAGACTTTAACCACGACCACGCCCAGAGTTTTAAGGTTTTTAGTACTGACCACCACAAACCCTCCCCTAGCCTTGCCTTCAACATTCAAGGTGTTTTTCTTAAGGTAATTCACCGCTAGGATTTTTAAGGCTTGGCGACTCTCTTGCATAATTTCTTGCTCTTCTACATCGTCCATCATCATCATGCCATAGCCCGCTCCGTATGGTAACATCCCATACCCCAAGCCACCATACGCCAAAAAGCTCCCTTGCCCATAATAAAACATAGACGGCATGAAAATATTCACATTATCCACAGGACCGGTGGGTACCCTAATATTAAAGCTTTGCAAAATACCTTCAAAATCAAAACTAGATTGCATCACTTGCTTCAAGCTTAAGACTTCTAGATTCGTTTGATTGATGGACACTGAAATTGCCTTGCGGTCAAACACCACAGAATTTCCCTCTAAAACTTGTGCCGCCACATACAGCACCAAAGGGGACTCGCTCAAGCCTTTTAACTTGCTTTGAGCGATTTCTAGCTGGACTTTGGATTTGGCTTGCGTGGAGGTCATCACTTGGATGCCGTTTTTATAAAAGCTCACATTTTCAGGCGTAATCTTATAGCTCGCGCAAGCACTCATCAGCAAAGCCACTGCCACCAAAATGATTTTTCTCATTCAAACTCCTTCCATTTAGTTTAATTTTCGTTTAGAGTTTATTCAATTATAGCGTGTTTTAAATTAAAATGTGGCTTTTATTGAGTTTAAAGACTCAAAAAAGTCTTAATGCGTGTTTTCTAGCCACAAAAGGATAGAAGATTTGATCTCATTGAGTTTTAAAACTTCTTGGTGCTTGATCTCTCTTTCAAACAAATCATCAAGGCGTTTGCTATCTGGGGTATTGTAGTTGTTTTTTAACGCTTCTAGGGCGGTTTTATCGTCTTTTTTTTGCTCGTTTAGGGCTAAAAGGGTGGTGCTAGGGAATTTTTCATAAGAAGCGGTGGAAGAAACAAGGGTTTTTTCATTGGTTTTTAAGCTTGCGTTTAAAGCGGTGGCGGTGTGGGGGTCAATCAAGTATTGGTGCTCTGCATAAACTTCTTGAATGGTTTTCAAGCAATCTTCATCTAAACAGCTCGCGCAAGAAAAATGCTCTTGTAAAAGGGCTAATTCTTTAGGCTTTAATTCATAAAATTTCTCCTCTTCTAAAGCTTGCATCAATTCCAATGTGCGTTCAAACCCGAAAAGATCAAAAAGTAATCTTTCCACATTGGAGCTTTTTAAAATATCCATAGCTGGGGAGAAAGTTTGTTTCAATGAGCGCTTGGTTAAATCGTAACGGCCTGTTTCTATAAACTCCCTTAAAACATCATTGCTATTGGTTACAACCTTGATTTTAGCGATATTTAAGCCCATTTTTTTAGCATAAAACGCCCCTAATGCGTTCCCAAAATTACCGCTAGGTATGGCTAGGGTGATTTTTTCTTTAGAATTGATTGCACCTTTTTTATACAATTCTAAAAAGCCCCAAATATGATAGACAACTTGAAAAGCGATGCGCCCAAAATTCACGGAATTAGCCACGCTTAATTTTAATTGGCGCGTTTTTAGGGCTTCGTTAAAATCATCGTCTTTTAAAAGGTTTTTGAGCGTGTTTTGCGCATCATCAAAATCCCCACTGATCCCAAACACTTTTAAATTGCTAGCGTTTTGGGTAACCATTTGGAGTTTTTGGACTAAACTTGTGCCGTCTTTGGGGTATAAACACACCACAAAAACATTAGGCATGTTCGCCACACTTTCTAAAGTCGCAGGACCGGTATCCCCACTTGTAGAAACAAGCATTAAATACTTTTCATTTTTTCCTACCGCTAGATCAGAAAACAAGCTCGCTAAAGGCTGTAACGCCATGTCTTTAAACGCTAAGCTAGGCCCATGGTAGAGCTCTTGGACAAAAAGCCTTTCATTGAGTGCAAAAATGGGGGCTGGATTTTTAGGGTTATCAAAATTTTCATAGCGTTTTAAAGCGTTGGTTAATAAATCTTTAGAAACTTCTAATCCTAATCGCTCAAACACGCATTCTACCAGCTCACTATAGCTTAGGTTCAAACAATCTTGCCATTCTAATTTTTCAAAATGTTCTAAAGTGTAAAGCCCGCCTTTGGGGGCGTTAGGGTTAAGTATCGCTTCAATAAAATCAATCTTTTTTTCTTTCAAAGAGCGCGTGGGGACAAAAGGCATTTTTCTTCCTTGCATCATTTTAGCCATAGCATACCCTAAAAGAACGAATGCAACCTTAAAATGATTTTTAAATGAGAATGGTTAAGGCCTCTTTTTTATTTTAATCTTTGTTTTACGATTATAAGACTATAATAATGGAGATTAGAATTTTGCCCAATGAACGGGCAAAAAATTTTATTATAGTGAGGTTGTGTTTTGTCTAAAGGTTTGAGTATCGGTAATAAAATTATAGTGTGGGTGGCGTTGATCGTGATCGTGTGCGTGAGCATTTTAGGGGTGTCCTTAAACAACAAGGTGAAAGAGATTTTAAAAGAAAACGCCTTGCATTCCATGCAAGATAGCTTGCATTTCAAGGTTAAGGAAGTGCAATCGGTTCTTGAAAATATTTATACGGCCCTAGGCGTCGTTAAAAACATGCTCCCTCAAGACACCAAGAGAGAAGTCAAAATCAAATTGTTAAAAAACTTCATTTGGGCTAATTCGCATGTCGCTGGGGTGAGCATGTTTTTTAAAGACAGAGAAGATTTGAGATTGACGCTTTTACGAGACAGTGATGCGATTAAGCTAGTGGAAAATCAAACATTAGGGAATAACCCTTTAGTGCAAAAAGTAATGAAAACTAAAGAAATCGCTAAAAGCTTGCCTTTTTATAGGAAAATGCCTGATGGCAAGGAAGTTTATGGGCTTCATGTACTTTTGCCTTTATTGATCGAAAACACGCAAGAAGTGGTGGGGGCTTTGATGATTTTCCTTTCCATTGACAGCTTCAATAATGAAATCACTAAAAATAGGAGCGATTTGTTTTTAATTGGCATCAAGGGTAAAGTGCTTTTGAGTGCCAATAAGAGTTTGCAAGACAAATCCATCACCGAAATTTATAAAAGCGTGCCTAAAGCCACTGACGAAGTGATGGCTATTTTAGAAAATGGCTCTAAAGCGACTTTAGAATACTTAGATCCTTTCACTCATAAAGACAATTATTTAGCCGTTGAAACCTTTAAAATGCTAGGGAATAAGACAACTGGGGATAATGTGAATTGGATGGTGGCTTTAGTTATTGAAAAAGATAAGGTCTATGATCAAGTGGGATCGGTGCGTTTTGTGGTGGTTATAGCGAGCGTGATCATGGTTTTAGCTTTAATCGTGGCGATCACTTTCTTAATGCGAGCGATTGTGAGCAATCGTTTAGAAATCGTTTCTAGCACCTTGTCTCATTTCTTTAAATTATTGAACAATCAAGCCAATTCCAACGATATTAAATTGATTGAAGCCAAGTCCAACGATGAATTAGGGCGCATGCAAACAGCGATCAATAAAAATATCTTGCAAACCCAAAAAATCATGCAAGAAGACAGGCAAGCCGTCCAAGACACCATTAAAGTGGTTTCAGATGTGAAAGCAGGGAATTTTGCGGTGCGCATCAATGCTGAGCCAGCAAGCCCTGATTTAAAAGAATTGAGAGACGCTTTAAATGGGATCATGGATTATTTGCAAGAAAGCGTAGGGACTCACATGCCAAGCATTTTTAAAATCTTTGAAAGCTATTCTGGTTTGGATTTTAGAGGGCGGATCCAAAACGCTTCGGGTAGGGTGGAATTGGTCACTAACGCTTTAGGGCAAGAAATCCAAAAAATGCTAGAAACCTCGTCTAATTTTGCAAAAGATTTGGCGAACGACAGCGTGAATTTGAAAGAATGCGTGCAAAATTTAGAAAAGGCTTCAAACTCCCAACACAAAAGCTTGATGGAAACTTCCAAAACGATAGAAAATATCACCACTTCCATTCAAGGCGTGAGCTCTCAAAGTGAAGCCATGATCGAGCAAGGGCATGACATTAAAAGCATTGTAGAAATCATTAGAGACATTGCTGATCAAACGAATTTATTAGCCCTAAACGCTGCTATTGAAGCCGCAAGAGCCGGCGAGCATGGGAGAGGCTTTGCGGTGGTGGCTGATGAAGTGCGAAAGCTCGCTGAAAGGACGCAAAAATCGCTCAGTGAAATTGAAGCGAATATTAATATTCTTGTTCAAAGTATTTCAGACACGAGCGAGAGCATTAAAAACCAGGTTAAAGAAGTAGAAGAGATCAACGCTTCTATTGAAGCCTTAAGATCGGTTACTGAGGGCAATCTAAAAATCGCTAGCGATTCTTTAGAAATCAGTCAAGAAATTGACAAGGTCTCTAGCGATATTTTAGAAGATGTGAATAAAAAGCAGTTTTAATGCTCATTCATATTTGCTGCTCGGTGGATAACCTTTATTTTTTAAAAAAAGCCAAAGAGGCTTTTGTGGGTGAAAAAATTATAGGGTTTTTTTATAACCCTAATATCCACCCTTATAGCGAATACTTGTTGCGTTTAGAAGACGTGAAGCGCACTTGCGAAATGCTAGAAATTGAACTGATTGAAGGCGATTATGAATTGGAAAAATTTTTAGATAAAGCTAAGGGTAAGGAATTGTTAGGGGAAAAAAGCGAGCGCTGTTTTGAATGCTTTGATTTGCGATTAGAATCTACCGCCTTAAAAGCCTTTGAATTAGGGGAAGAAAAATTCACCACCACCTTACTCACAAGCCCCAAAAAAGACCCTAACCAGCTCATCGCTAAAGGGCAGAGCATTGCGCAAAGGCATAATTTGGAATTTGTTGTGTTTAAAAACGATAATTTTGAACATTTTAAAAGCGAGTTGGATTTAAACTTGCAAGCTTTGGCGAGAGAAAACGAGCTTTATAGGCAAAATTATTGCGGTTGTCAATTCGCTTTAAAAATCCAAAAAGAATCCCAAAACAGAAGCCCCTTTGAGCTTTACTCGCCCCTAAAACGCCAGATTTTACCCGCAAGTATTGAAGAAAGAACGCGAGTTTTTAGGGAGCTAGAAACAGCTAAAAAAAATAATGACAAGTCTTTTTTAGCCCAAAAAACGATTGCAACTTACCGCCTGCTTAATGGAGGCGTGTGGCTTTCTAAAAATTCAAACCCCTTAAATTGCTATATTCTAGCACGCTCTAAAAGTAAGGCTAAAGTGCGAATTAATGATTTAAGGTGGGTTTTTTCCCAGCGTTTAAAAGTGGTGGTGGGCTATAGTCAAAGAGATGAAACCTTGTTTTTAACTTTAGAAAGCCTTAACACGCTCATGGCAAAACGCTACAATAATTTAAAAGAGTTAAATCTTAACCCCTTAAGTTATGAAGAAGAGTTATCCCTAAGGGCGTTAGTGAGCGGGAGTGAGAGCCTTAACCCTATCATCGTGCTAGAAGAATGCACAGAAAAAACCCTTTTTGTAGAAATTAAAAGCGTTTTTCAAGAAGAAAAGGTGTTTTATTTGCTGTAAGCTTGGGGTTTTTGCTTTATCGCTTTTTAATCTGTTTTTAAACTGTAATTAACCTAACGCAAACAGTAATTTTTAGGTTTTTCCTTTGTCGCAATCATTTGGAGCATGTTAGGGTTTGGGATAATAGTGGGTGGTTATCCCAAAAAGGAGATAACTAACTATGAAGTTATCATTAGTAATCATAGTTTTAATGGTTTCCGCAACGCCATTATACTAAAATTTTGGCTCTAGTGCAAGCTAGAGTTAAAATCCATGGTTGCTAGCGTTTTTATCCCTCACTTATCCTCCTTAAAACCTTATTTTTTAAGCATTAAAGATTGGTTTAAAACGTGCAATAAAACTCCAAAGATCCGACTTTTTTAATCGTGATTTGCTTATAGTTTAATAAAGTTTCTAAGTGTTTAAACGAATTAGGCTCTAAGATTAGGGGGGCTTCTTCTACGCTTAAAGGGCGCCTAGAGATTAAAGCGAGCAATCCGTCTCTATCGCAAGAAATCAATTTCTCAATTTTAGGGGCGGTGCGTTTAGGCAAACTCACGCGAAGCCCTTCAAAAAATAAAGAGCATTTTAACAATTCATCTTCGCTTAATTTAGGGGCTTTAAAGCTTGAAGGTCTGTCTATGGTGCTTAAATCCACTCTAGCGATATTTATTTTTTTTAAAAATGCAGCGATGAGTTTTAAATGATTCTCGTTATCATTCACGCCCTTAATCAACAACACTTCAGCTACCAGTTGGCCTTGATAGATTTGAGAAAAACTTGAAATGCCCTCTAAAATCTTGTTAATGTCTTTGGAATAAGGCTTATCCACTTTTTTAAAGGCTTTTAAATCAATGGCGTCTAAAGAAAATTTAACGATGTCAAATTCCTTTAAGGCTTGCTGGACTTTTGGCTCATAAAATAACGAGCCATTGCTTAAAATCAAAGTTTTAACGCCCTTTAAAAAAGGTTTGATCCTTTGGATAAGCTCTAATAAATGGGGGTATAGAGTGGGTTCGCCATTAGCGGTAATGGTTAAAACATCAATGGGGGTGGTGAGGTTATTAAGAGCGTTTTGAATGGCGTTAATTAGGGTTTCAACTTCTATGACTTCTTCCATGCGGCTAATGGGTTTGGCTTTGCCCAATTCACAATAAATGCAATCATAATTACATTGTTTTTTAGAGGGCGATAAATCCACGCCCAAAGACTTCCCAAAACGCCTGGATAAGACAGGCCCAAAGATGATAGGCAAATTTTCTTTAGCCATTATCTTCTTCTAAAAACACGCGCTCTTTGCACTTGATGCATTCATGGACCTTTTTTTTGCGATAGATTCTTTCGCTCATCAAATAGTGGCATTTCTCACAGCGCTTATCAATGGGTTTATGGTTGGATAAAAAGTTGCATTTAGGGTAATTGTTGCAACCATAAAACGAGCCTTTCCTACTTCTTTTTAAAGCAATATCCCCTCCGCATTCTGGGCATTTCACGCTCTCTATCATTTCTTTTGCGTTAGGGGTGTTTTTTAAGGATTTGGTGTTTTTGCATTCAGGGTAGTTGTTGCAAGCTAAAAACGCCCCATTTCTGCTAAATTTTTGCACCATTTCCCCTCCGCATTTTTCGCATAATTCTTGTTTAGCTTCATTATGAGCGTTTTCAACTTGCTTGACATATTTGCATTTAGGGTAATTGTTACAAGCGATAAACTCCCCATAACGGCTATTTTTTTTGACCAATTCCCCCCCACATTTAGGGCATGATTCACCGGTTTTTTCATGCACTTTTTGAGAGATGATATTCTTTTTCCCAGCTTCAATCTTATCCATAAAGGGGTAGTAAAAGTCCTTTAAAACCTGCTGATAATCGGCCTTATTTTGAGCGATATTATCAAGCTCTTCTTCTAAAGAAGCACTGAATTTGGAATCCACGATTTCTTCAAAATGCTTTTCTAAAATCTCTATCACTTTAAACGCGCTCTCTGAAGCGCGGATTTGCTTTTTTTCTACCTTGATGTAGTCTCTATTTTGTAAGAGTGAAATCGTTGGGGCGTAGGTGCTAGGCCTTCCTATGCCTAAACTTTCTAAAACTTTAATCAAACTCGCTTCTGAATAGCGTGCTGGGGGTTCTGTAACATGGGTGTTGCTCTCTAGTTCTTCTAGTTTAATAGGGTCATTTTCTTTCAAGTTAGGGAGCAATTTGTCCTTATCGTCATTGCCTAAAATTTTATAATAGCCATCAAAAAGGAGTTTCCTGCCACTAGCCTTGAACTCACCTTTTTCGCAAGCGACAACCACGTTTTGGCTTTCAAAAAGAGCGTCTTGCATTTGAGAAGCTAAAAAGCGTTTGTAAATTAAAGTATAAAGCTTCAATTCTTCAGGTTTAAGGTAGTCTTTTAAGGCGTTTGGCTCTAAAATAACAGAAGTGGGTCTAATCGCTTCGTGGGCTTCTTGGGCGTTTTTGTTCTTGCTAGAATAGACTTTGGCCTTAGGGGGCAGGTAGTCTTTGCCATAATCTTTTAAAATCTTATCCCTCGCTTCTTCTAAAGCCTCTTTAGCGATATTTAGGCTATCCGTTCTCATGTAGGTGATCACCCCCATAACACCTTGCGGAGTGGCTACGCCTTCATATAATTTTTGAGCGATACTCATGGTTTTTGTAGGCGAAAAGCCTAAAAGGTTAGAAGCGCTTTGTTGTAAGGTGGAAGTCATAAAAGGGGGCGGAGTGGGGGATTTTTTAGACTTTTTAACGATACTGGAAATAATATAACTTTCCTTTTCTAATTCGTTTTTAATCTCTTGAGCTTTTTTTCCATCAATAAGTTCTTGGGCTTTGATTTTGTTACCCTTATAGCTAACAAGTTGCGCTTCTAAATTTGGCTCAAACAAAGCGTCTAGCGTGAAGTAGGTTAAAGGCTTAAAGGCTTTGATTTCCCTTTCTTTATCAATCACAAGTTTTAATGCTGCACTTTGCACCCGCCCAGCACTCAAACCTTTGGTAACTTTTGATGAAATCAACGAGCTTAGTTTAAAGCCTACGATCCTATCTAAAAAGCGTCTGGCTTGTTGGGCATTGACTTTGGACATGTCAATTTGTCGTGGGGTTTTTAGGGCGTTTAAAATCGCATTTTGCGTGATCTCATGAAAGATAATCCTAGGATAGCTCTCTAACTTCCCCCCAATCAAACATGCCACATGATAGCCTATCGCTTCGCCCTCTCTGTCTTCATCGGTAGCGATATAAGTGGTAGATGCCTTTTTGGAAAGCTCTATGATTTGCTTGACAAGATCCTTATGGTCTTTATCCACGACATAATTAGGCGTGAAGCCTGTTTCATCAATCTTAATGCCTAAAGCGAATTTGGATAAATCCCTAACATGCCCTTTAGAGGCAATGACTTCATAATTTTTATCCAAAAAATTTTTAATGGTTTTGGCTTTTGCTGGGGATTCTACGATAATAAGGTGCTTCATTGAACGCCTTTAATGGAATTTTATACCTAATAGATAGGGCATAAATAGGGAATGATTGTAGCATAGAATTTTGACTAAACGCTCTATTAAACCATAAAACTCTATAACGGTGCAAAAAATCAAAGAGTTGGAACACCCTTTGCTTGAGTAAAAACAAATATCTATGCAAAGGATGCAAACATGAGTTTTAGGATAAATACCAATATCGCCGCTTTAACTTCTCATGCGGTGGGGGTTCAAAACAACAGAGATCTTTCAAGCTCGCTCGAAAAGTTAAGTTCAGGGCTTAGGATCAATAAAGCCGCTGATGATTCTAGTGGGATGGCGATTGCAGATAGCTTAAGGAGTCAAAGCGCGAATTTGGGTCAAGCGATCCGCAATGCTAATGACGCTATTGGTATGGTTCAAACCGCAGATAAAGCGATGGATGAGCAAATCAAAATTTTAGATACCATTAAAACCAAAGCCGTTCAAGCCGCTCAAGACGGGCAAACTTTAGAGAGCAGGAAAGCACTCCAAAGCGATATTCAAAGGCTGTTAGAAGAATTGGACAATATCGCTAACACCACAAGCTTTAACGGTCAGCAAATGCTTTCAGGAAGTTTTTCTAATAAAGAATTTCAAATTGGTGCGTATTCTAACACCACGGTTAAGGCGTCTATTGGCTCAACGAGTTCGGATAAAATTGGGCATGTGCGCATAGAAACTTCTTCTTTTGATGGCGAAGGCATGTTGGCTAGTGCAGCAGCGCAAAACTTGACTGAAGTGGGTTTGAATTTCAAGCAGGTCAATGGCGTGAATGATTATAAGATTGAAACCGTGCGCATTTCTACAAGTGCTGGCACAGGAATTGGAGCGTTGAGTGAGATTATCAACCGCTTTTCTAACACTCTAGGCGTTAGAGCGTCTTATAATGTCATGGCTACCGGTGGCACTCCCGTGCAATCAGGAACCGTGAGGGAGCTTACCATTAATGGCGTAGTGATTGGAACCGTGAATGATGTGCGTAAAAACGATGCTGATGGGAGATTAACTAATGCAATTAACTCCGTCAAAGATCGCACTGGTGTGGAAGCGAGCTTGGATATTCAAGGGCGCATTAATTTGCGCTCCATTGATGGGCGTGCGATTTCTGTGCATGCAGCGAGCGCGAGCGGTCAAGTTTTTGGGGGAGGGAATTTTGCAGGGATTTCTGGGAATGAGCATGCGGTGATTGGACGCTTGACTTTGACTAGAACGGACGCTAGGGACATTATCGTTAGCGGTGTGAATTTTAGCCATGTGGGCTTGCATTCCGCTCAAGGGGTGGCAGAATACACCGTGAATTTAAGGGCGGTTAGGGGCATTTTTGATGCGAATGTGGCTTCAGCAGCCGGTGCAAACGCCAATGGTGCACAAGCAGAGACCAACTCTCAAGGCATAGGGGCTGGGGTTACAAGCCTTAAAGGGGCGATGATTGTGATGGATATGGCAGATTCTGCACGCACGCAATTAGACAAGATCCGCTCGGATATGGGGTCGGTGCAAATGGAATTGGTTACAACCATCAATAACATTTCTGTCACCCAAGTGAATGTTAAAGCGGCTGAATCTCAAATTAGGGATGTGGATTTTGCTGAAGAGAGCGCGAACTTTTCTAAATACAATATTTTGGCGCAAAGCGGGAGTTTTGCTATGGCGCAAGCCAATGCGGTGCAACAAAATGTTTTAAGGCTTTTACAATAACAGCCCTTTGAGCTAAGGGGCGTTAGCCCTTTTTATAAGTTAGAATAATGGGTATTTATCAAAAAAACTTACAAGCCCTTTTTAAAAGAGACCCTCTTTTATACGCAAAGCTCAAAGCCATTAAAGGAAACAAAAAATACGAAGTGTTTTTAGGGAATGATAGTGCGAATTTCAACTTGCTAGATAAAGAGACAAACACTCTCCTATTTGAAAAAAGCCCGCTAGACTCAAGCTTAGAGCAATATAAAAATAGCGAAATTTACATGCTCTATCCTTATTTGTATTATTTTGGCTTGGGTAATGGCGTGTTTTATCGCTTGCTTTTAGGCAATGGGAATTTAAAGCGTTTGGTAGTGATTGAGCCTGAAATAGAGATTATTTTCATTGTGTTGAATCTTTTGGATTTTTCCACTGAGATTTTAGAAAACCGCTTGATTTTATTGCATGCGGATTTTTGCAATTACAACATGATAGCTTCCTTGTTTGATATGGATAAAAAGTCTCGTTTATACGCAAGAATGTATGATTTAAAAATCTTTAATGTTTATTATGAACGCTATTCTCATCAAATGGTAGAAATCAACCAGCATTTCACGCGCGCTTTAGAGCATGGCGCTATTAGCGTGGGTAATGACGCTAAAGACGCGCTTATAGGCATTAAACAACATATCGCTAATTTGCCTGAAGCCATTCAAAGCCCTAGTTTAGTGGATTTTGTGAATGCTTTAAAAAACAGAGACACCGCCATTATTGTTTCAACTGGGCCTAGTTTGAACAAGCAACTCCCCCTTTTAAAAGAAATCGCTCCTTATGCGACGCTCTTTTGTATAGACGCTTCTTTCCCTATTTTAGCTAAAGCCGGTATCAAGCCTGATATTGTGCTGTCTTTAGAAAGGGTGGATTTAACGGCGAAATTCTATGAAGAAACGCCCCTAGATTTTCAAGAAGGCGTTGTTTTTGCTTTGACTTCCATTGTGCATAAGCGTTTGATTAAAGCGATTAAAAAGGGGGTTAAGCAATTTAGTTTCCGCCCCTTTGGATACACCAACCTTTTTAATTTACACCAATATGGTTATGTGGGCATAGGCATGAGTGCAGCGAACATGGCGTATGAATTGGTGGTGCATTCTCGTTTTAAAAGATGCGTGTTCATAGGGCAGGATTTGAGCTTTTCACAAAGCGGTAACAGCCATGCCAGTGGGGCGATTTATGGCGATAGGGAAATCAAACCTAAAGAAAATAAAGACAAGATTTTTATAGAAAAATATGGGGGTAACGGAGAAGTAGAGACCACTTTAGTGTGGAAACTTTTCTTAGAATTTTTTGAAAAAGATATTTTTAACACGCCCTATAAATTAGAAGTCATTAACGCTACTGAAGGGGGGGCTAGGATTAAAGGGACTAAAGAAATGCCTTTTAAAGAAGTGTGCGAAAAAATAGATAAATCTAAGCCAAAGCCCCCTATCAATCTAAACTATCCCACTAAATTAGAACAGGCTAAAAATCTAAAAATCGCTGAGCAAAAATGCGAAGAAATGATCGCATACGCCAAAGAGAAAAAAACTCAAATTGAGAAAGTGTTTTTAAAAGTGGCGCCATTTTTAGAAGCAGTGGAAAAACTTCATGAAGAGGAAAAATTAGAAGAGTTGGATTTTAAAGAATTAGAAAATTTAAGCGCTGAAATTGATAACATTAAAGAGCTTTTTGATGACAAGCAATTTAATGCGTATTTTATGGATGCGATACAATCTTATATTTTCCATCAAGAATTGCATATCGCTGAAATCGTGTGCAAGAAAACGGATAATAAAGACGAGTTAAGGGCCAAGCAATTAGAATACATTTATGCACATAAATACTGGCTTTTTAGTTTAGCGGGTGGGATTGATTGCGTGATAGAAGCGATTAAAATGGCTTTGAAAGAATGGTAAAACCCCTTTTTAAGCGTATGTGTCTAGTTTAGAATAAATTTGAGAAGGGGTTTGGCTACTAGGATCAACAAGACTTGTTTCAACTTGGGATTTGTCTTTGATTTCGCCGTCGTTATTGATAGCGTTTAAAAGTTGTAGTCTGTCAAAATTAGGGGCGTTTTGCGTATTGTTTTCATTAAAACCATCTTGAACGCTGCTTTGTCGTAAATCTTGCTCCACTTGATCCCTATCTTTTATTGTTGCGTCATTATTGATATTATTCAAGGTTTGGAGCTGCGTGAAGTTAGGAGTGTAATGGGTGTTGATGGTCATGTTTTATCCTTTTAAACTTTTTACACGCTCAATCGTGGATCATTATTATAACAAAAATCCATTAAATCGCCCAATCGTAAAACCTTGCATGAGTTTTCAATCAAATCAAAAACTTCCATGAGTTTAGAAAGCTCTCTATGGTAGGCAAAAATCCCACACCCTTTAATGAAAACAAAATATTTTTTGCTCTCTTGCAACTGGCGTAAAATTTCTGTATCCGCTCTTTCTTGCCAATTGTCATAATCTTTGGGGTTAAAAATCGTTACTTCTTCGCCCAAAGAACGATACCCTAAATAATCTCTAGGGAGCAACCGGTTATGGCGCAAAGAATACGCCAAACTGTAAGGAGGGCGTGCATAAGCGATGAATTTAGCGTCCAAAAACTCCTTATACACGCTCGCATGGATAGGCGAATCTAGGCTCGCTTCTTTCCAACGATAATCTATCTTGTCATGCAAGACTAATAGGGTGTTTTCATCCAATTGATCAAAAATAGCGTTTCTTTTATTGATCACAAATTGGTTAGTGCCAATGCGTGCAGAAATTGAGCCTTGATAAAGCCCAAAAAAACCCTTTCTAAACATGGATAATGAAATGCTTTTGAGCGAATGAATAAGCTCGCTGTCAATACCTCTTGTGTGTGTGTTCATGTTTGGCATGATAACAAGTTTTTTTAACAAAAGGATATGATTGACCCAACAGATCCAAATTAAACTAACTCTATAAAAAATCCTAATTTAGTCATAGTAAGTAAATTTAGTGATATATACTAAACTTTAAAGAAAAATCCTGTAATTTTTATCACTTGTTTTAAAAAAGTGACAGATTATTAACTTTTCATGCTATAATGCGAGAGTCATTCCATTAAAAATGGCGATTGACGAGATATTTTTAAAAAATGATGTTAAGAAGAATTGAAGTAGGTTCTAATTTGAATAAAAAAGAGAGTTTGTTAGATGCGTTTGTTAAAGCCTATCTGCAGACCTTAGAACCCATTAGTTCTAAACGCTTAAAAGAGTTGGCGAACTTGAAAGTGTCTTGCGCGACGATTAGGAATTATTTTCAAGTCCTTTCTAAAGAGGGCATGCTCAATCAAGCCCATTCTAGTGGTGCTAGATTGCCCACTTTTAAGGCGTTTGAAAACTATTGGCACAAGTCATTAAGCTTTGAAGTTTTAAGCGTGAATGAAAAACACCTAAAAAGCGCTAGTGAGAATTTTGGGCTTTTTGTTTTGTTAAAAAAACCCAGTTTGGAGCGTTTAGAAAGAGTTATTGAGTGCGAAAAACGCTTTTTGATTTTGGATTTTTTAGCGTTTTCTTGCACGATTGATTACAGCGTTAAAATGGAGAAGTTTTTGTTGGAGCTTGTGGGTAAAAGCGTTAAAGAAGTGCGCTTGATCGCTGCTTCTGTCAATGCGTTGAGTTTGGCTAGACAATTAGAGCATTTGGAGTATTCCAACACGCAAATTGCACGCTTTAATCTAATGGGGTTAAAAACGCTTTTAAACAGCCCTTTGTTTTTTGACATTTTAGGGGGTAAGATTTTAGAGCGTTTGAAAAAAGGGTTGCATTTTATAGAGCCTAATCACATGTTAGTGGCGCGTCCTATAAAATTTAAAAACATGCAAGTGCAACTGCTTTGTGTAGGGAAATTGGAATGCGATTATGAAGGGTTTTTTCAAACCATTAAGGAGGAACGATGAAAGATGAACACAACCAAGAACACGATTTAAGCCAAAAAGAGCTAGAGTCTTGCGAAAATTCTTGCACTTGTGAAGGAAAAAAACAAGAAGCGAGCGAAAAAGAATGCGAGATTAAAGAAGATTTTGAGCTTAAATACCAAGAAATGCACGAAAAATATTTGAGGGTGCATGCGGATTTTGAAAATGTGAAAAAGCGCTTAGAAAGAGACAAGAGCATGGCGTTAGAGTATGCGTATGAAAAAATCGCGCTAGATTTATTGCCGGTGATTGATGCACTTCTTGGGGCTCATAAGAGCGCTTCAGGAGATGATAAAGAGAGCGCTTTAACGAAAGGCTTGGAGCTTACGATGGAAAAGTTGCATGAAGTTTTGGCAAGGCATGGCATTGAGGGGATTGAATGCTTAGAAGAATTTGATCCCAATTTCCACAATGCGATCATGCAAGTCAAAAGCGAAGAAAAAGAAAATGGGAAAATCGTGCAAGTTTTGCAACAGGGTTACAAGTATAAAGGTAGGGTTTTAAGGCCTGCAATGGTGAGCATTGCTAAAAACGATTAAATTTATTTTAAAAAGAAAGGATAACACATGGGAAAAGTTATTGGAATTGATTTAGGGACCACCAACTCTGCAATGGCAGTGTATGAGGGTAATGAGGCAAAAATTATTGCTAATAAAGAGGGTAAAAACACCACTCCCTCTATTGTAGCTTTTACGGATAAGGGCGAAATTTTAGTGGGCGAGAGCGCCAAAAGACAAGCGGTTACTAACCCAGAAAAAACCATTTATTCTATTAAAAGAATCATGGGCTTGATGTTTAATGAAGAAAAAGCTAAAGAAGCTGAAAAACGCTTGCCTTATAAGATTGTGGATAGGAATGGGGCTTGCGCGATTGAGATTTCAGGCAAGGTTTATACCCCTCAAGAAATTTCAGCCAAAATTTTAATGAAACTTAAAGAAGATGCTGAAAGTTATTTAGGCGAGAGCGTTACCGAAGCAGTGATCACAGTTCCAGCTTATTTTAATGATAGCCAAAGGAAAGCGACTAAAGAAGCAGGCACAATTGCAGGGCTTAATGTTTTAAGGATTATCAATGAGCCTACAAGCGCGGCGTTAGCTTATGGTTTGGATAAAAAAGAGAGCGAAAAAATCATGGTTTATGATTTGGGTGGGGGGACTTTTGATGTTACCGTGCTAGAAACAGGCGATAATGTCGTAGAAGTTTTAGCCACAGGAGGCGATGCGTTCTTAGGGGGCGATGATTTTGACAATCGTGTGATTGATTTCTTAGCCACTGAATTTAAAAACGAAACAGGCATTGAAATCAAAAATGATGTGATGGCGTTGCAACGCCTAAAAGAAGCGGCTGAAAACGCTAAAAAAGAATTGAGTTCTGCGATGGAAACTGAAATCAACTTGCCCTTTATCACAGCGGACGCTACTGGACCTAAACACTTGGTTAAAAAACTCACTAGGGCTAAATTTGAAAGCTTGACAGAGGATTTGATTGAAGAAACGATTTCTAAGATTGAAGGCGTGATCAAAGATGCAGGGCTAACCAAAAATGAGATTTCAGAAGTGGTGATGGTGGGCGGATCCACTCGTATTCCTAAAGTTCAAGAAAGGGTGAAAGGGTTTATCAACAAAGAGTTGAATAAGAGTGTGAATCCCGATGAGGTCGTAGCGGTGGGTGCGAGCATTCAAGGGGGCGTGTTAAAAGGCGATGTGAAAGATGTGCTTTTATTAGATGTTACGCCTTTAAGCCTTGGGATTGAAACTTTAGGGGGCGTGATGACTAAAGTCATTGATAGAGGCACGACTATTCCTGCGAAAAAATCTCAAGTGTTCTCAACCGCTGAAGACAACCAGCCCGCTGTGTCTATTATGGTTTTACAAGGCGAAAGGGATTTAGCAAGGGATAATAAATCTTTGGGTAAATTTGATTTGCAAGGCATCGCTCCAGCTCCAAGGGGTGTGCCTCAAATTGAAGTAACCTTTGATATTGACGCTAATGGGATTTTAACCGTGTCAGCGCAAGATAAAAATACCGGTAAAAGCCAAGAGATTAAGATTTCTGGCTCTAGTGGGTTATCTGATAGCGAAATTGAAAAAATGGTTAAAGACGCTGAGTTGCACAAAGAAGAGGACGCTAGGAAAAAAGAAGTGATTGAAGCGAGAAACCATGCCGATAGTTTAGCGCACCAAACCCAAAAGAGCCTTGATGAGCACAAGGCGAATTTGAATGAAAACGACGCTAATGAGATCCAAAACGCCATTAACGCCCTTAAAGATTGCATCAAAAATGACAACGCCACTAAAGCTGAGCTTGAAGACAAAACGAAAGCGTTAGTGCAAGCGGCCCAAAAACTAGGCGAAGCTATGGCGAATAAAAACAACGCCGAGCAACCCAAGAAAAAAGACGATGATGTGATTGATGCGGAAGTGGAATAAAACGCCTAAAACTTCTTTTAAGCGAGCGGATTTGATAAAAATCCGCTTGTCTTTCTAATTTCCATCAATTGAATACTGATTGTAAAATTTAAAAAATATTCAAAGGCATTTTTTTAATCAAAATATAAAAGAACTTGTGTGAACAAGCGATAATTTTATTCAATCAAAATAAAGCCTTTTTTTGATCAAACCCCTTGACTTCTCTCTCTCTCGTATAATAAAAGAAATTTTTTAAAAGGAGAATAATGGCTACAAGCGTTAATTTAGGAAAGAACAAGATTGTTAAAAAAGGATTGGTGGGGTTTTCTTGGACAACTTTATTTTTTGGTTTTTTCGTGCCTGCTATTAGGGGAGATATGGGATGGGCAATACTCATGTTGATTGTTGGAATTTTCACTCTTGGTCTAGCCAACATAGTATTTGCTTTTATATACAATAAAAAATACACAACCAAACTTTTGGAAGATGGTTATGAGCCTATGGATGAATATTCTAGTGGAGTGTTACGAGCAAAAGGCATTATTCCTTGAGGAAAATTTTGCCATATAATCAGTTCAAAACTCTTTATTGCCATAAGCGGTGTATAAAAGTGTGTGTTTTTCAATATTAACATGCCTTTTTAAAAGCTTGCAATCACAACCCATTAAATAAGGGGCCGTGTAGTAAGCCCTTAAATTCACGCTCTCTTGCTTGGTTAAATGTTTAGGGGTTCTAATCAAAACCCCTTACTCCATTTAATGAGTTTAGGCATAATAATAAAAATTATTGCTACCCTTTATTATTATTAGGAGGAATGATGATTATCACCGCAATGCAAGACGCCATTGGCCACACTCCCATTTTTAAATTCACTAGAAATTACCCTATCCCAAAAAATTCTGTCATTTACGCCAAACTAGAGCATCTAAACCCAGGAGGGAGCGTTAAAGACCGCTTAGGCCAATATCTCATAAAAGAAGCGTTTAGAACGCACAAAATCACTCCCACAACAACCATTATTGAGCCTACTGCGGGCAATACCGGCATCGCTCTAGCGTTAGTTGCGCTCAAACACCATCTTAAAACGATCTTTGTTGTCCCAGAAAAATTTAGTGTAGAAAAACAACAAATCATGAAAGCTTTGGGAGCTACAGTAATCAACACGCCTACTAGTGAGGGGATTTCTGGAGCCATTAAAAAAAGTAAAGAGTTAGCCAAAAGTATCCCTGATAGCTATTTGCCCTTACAATTTGAAAACTTTGACAATCCTAATGCCTACTACCACACTTTAGCCCCTGAGATTTTCCAAAAATTAGGCACAGGGCTTACGAGCTTTGTAGCTGGGATAGGTAGCGGTGGCACTTTTGCGGGCACAGCCGCCTATTTAAAAGAACGCATTCCTACTATTCGCTTGATTGGCGTAGAGCCGGAGGGTTCTATTTTGAATGGGGGAGAGCCTGGACCTCATGAAATTGAGGGCATTGGCGTGGAGTTTATCCCTCCGTTTTTTGCAAACTTGGATATTGATGGCTTTGAAACGATCTCAGATGAAGAGGGTTTTCATTACACTAGGGAATTAGCCAAAAAAAACGGCTTGTTGGTGGGGAGCTCTAGTGGGGCAGTTTTTGCGGCAGCGTTACGAGAAGTGCAACGCCTCCCCAATGGTAGCCAAGTTTTAACCATTTTTCCGGATGTTGCCGATCGTTATCTCTCAAAAGGTATTTATTCATAAAAAATTCAATAAAAAAGGAAAAATCATGCACATGCAAACCAAATTGATCCATGGGGGCATTAGTGAGGACGCAACAACGGGGGCGGTAAGCGTGCCTATTTATCAAACTTCCACCTACCGCCAAGACGCCATAGGCCGTCCAAAGGGCTATGAATACTCTCGCTCAGGCAACCCTACGCGCTTTGCATTAGAAGAACTTATCGCCGATTTAGAAGGGGGGGTTAAGGGGTTTGCTTTTGCCTCTGGTTTAGCCGGAATCCACGCTGTCTTTTCTCTCTTTCAATCAGGCGATCATGTGTTATTGGGCGATGATGTCTATGGGGGGACTTTTCGCTTATTTGACAAGGTGCTTTCTAAAAATGGGCTTTCTTGCACCATTATAGACACTAGCGATATACCTCAAATAAAAAAGGCTATTAAACCCAACACCAAAGCCCTCTATTTAGAATCCCCTAGTAACCCCTTGCTTAAAATCACGGATTTGAAGCAATGTGCAAGTCTTGCTAAAGCTCATGGTCTGCTCACTATCGTGGATAACACCTTTGCCACGCCTTATTACCAAAACCCTCTTCTTTTGGGAGCGGACATTGTAGTGCATAGCGGCACAAAATATTTAGGCGGGCATAGCGATGTAGTCGCTGGGCTTGTAACCACTAATAATGAAGCACTAGCCCAAGAGATCGCCTTTTTCCAAAACGCTATTGGGGGGGTGCTAGGTCCTCAAGATAGTTGGCTGTTGCAAAGAGGGATTAAAACGCTAGGATTGCGCATGGAAGCCCATCAAAAAAACGCCCTTTGTGTGGCTGAGTTTTTAGAAAAACACCCTAAAGTAGAGAGGGTTTATTATCCAGGCCTGCCCACTCACCTTAATCACGATCTAGCCAAAGCTCAGATGCGTGGTTTTAGCGGAATGCTTTCTTTCACCCTCAAAAACGACAACGAAGCAACTCCTTTTGTAGAGAATCTTAAATTATTTATTTTAGGCGAGAGTTTGGGTGGGGTGGAAAGTTTGGTAGGCATTCCAGTGCTCATGACCCATGCGTGTATCCCTAAAGTGCAACGAGAAGCTGCAGGGATTAGAGATGGTTTGGTGCGCTTGTCTGTGGGGATTGAGCATGAAAAGGATTTGTTAGAAGATTTAGAGCAAGCGTTCGCTAAACTAGGCTAAAGTTTCATCACAATTTATGGGTAAAGGAATCAAAAATGAAAACGCCAAACACAAAAATGAATGTAGAAAGTTTTAATTTGGATCACACCAAAGTCAAAGCCCCCTATGTGCGCATAGCCGATCGCAAGAAAGGCATCAATGGGGATTTGATTGTCAAATACGATGTGCGCTTCAAGCAACCCAATCAAGAGCATATGGACATGCCAAGCTTGCATTCTTTAGAGCATTTAGTTGCTGAGATTATCCGTAACCATGCCAATTATGTTGTGGATTGGTCGCCTATGGGTTGTCAAACGGGATTTTATCTCACGGTGTTAAACCATGACAATTACACAGAGATTTTAGAGGTTTTAGAAAAGACGATGCAAGATGTACTTAAGGCTACAGAAGTGCCTGCCAGCAATGAAAAGCAATGCGGTTGGGCGGCTAACCACACTTTAGAGGGCGCCAAGAATTTAGCACACGCCTTTTTATCCAAACGAGATGAGTGGTCTGAAATAGGGATTTAAGGGGTGATTAGGGGGAGAGTTATGGCAAAATACCTCCTGTCCGATCATAAGCTTCACTATTAAAATAAATTTAGATTTAAATAAAATTTTTGTTATTTATTTTTTAAGCCTAACTTAAAAAAGAGTGTTTTATAATCCTAACTCGTTGGTTTTCTATTTTCAGTGGTTTCAAACCATTGGGTTTTAATTTAATTTTGCACCTCTCATTTTTCGGGGGGGGGGCATTTAGAAGCTAAACCCTAAAACTGGGGTTTGACTTAAAAATGATATTATAGGAGATAAATGATGTTTGCTTCAATATTTTCTTCATTGGGGGTGCGTATTGTGCTGGTCGTGTTAGTTGCACTTTTGGGTTTAGGAGGGTTGTCCATTAGTTTGGTAAAGGTTATGCAAAAAGATGTGCTAGAGCAGATCATGGGGCATTTAGAAACCGAGCAATACAGAAAGCGTGAAAAAACGCTCGCTTACATGACCAAAATTCTTGAACAAGGCATTCATGAGTATTACAAAAATTTTGATAATGCTACCGCAAGAAAAATGGCACTGGATTATTTTAAACGCATTAATGATGATAAAGGCATGATTTATATAGTGGTGGTGGATAAAAATGGGGTGGTATTGTTTGATCCTGTCAATCCCAAAACCATAGGCCAATCAGGGATTAGCTTGCAAAGCGTTGATGGGGTGTATTATGTTAAGGGCTATTTGGAGGCGGCTAAAAAAGGGGGAGGCTACACTTATTATAAAATGCCCAAGTACGGTGGGGGCGTGCCGGAGAAAAAATTCGCTTACTCACATTATGATGAAGTGTCTCAAATGGTGATCGCAGCGACTTCTTACTACACTGATATTGACGCCGAGAATAGGGCGATTAAAGAAGACATAGAGAAGGCTTTCAATGAAAGCACCGCAAAATTATTCCTTTGGATATTGATAGCAACAATAGCGTTAGCGGTTTTAACGCTGATATATGCGAAATTAAAGATCGTGAAACGCATTGATGATCTAGTCCTTAAGATCAACGCTTTTAGCCATGGGGATAAGGATTTGAGAGCCAAAATTGATGTGGATGATCGCAACGATGAAATCTCGCAAGTGGGGCATGGAGTCAATTTGTTTGTAGAAAAAGCCCGTTTGATTATAGAAGAGACTAAGGGGATTTCCACTCTCAATAAGACTTCAATGGACAAATTAGTCCAAATCACAAAAGAAACCCAAGAGAGCATGAAAAATTCCTCAACCACCTTAAATTCTGTGAAAGATAAAGCCACTGATGTGGCTAGCGTGATGAGCGCTTCTATAGAGCAGTCTCAAGGGTTAAGGAAGCGTTTGATTGAAACGCAAGGGCTTGTGAAAGAGAGCAAGGATGCGATCGGAGATTTGTTTTATCAAATCATAGAGGCCGCACACACTGAAGAAGAGCTGTCTAATAAAGTGGAACAATTGAGCCGCAACGCTGATGATGTCAAATCCATTTTGGATATTATCAATGATATTGCTGATCAAACGAATTTATTAGCCCTAAACGCTGCTATTGAAGCCGCAAGAGCCGGTGAGCATGGCAGAGGCTTTGCGGTGGTGGCTGATGAAGTTAGGAATTTAGCCGGACGCACTCAAAAGTCTTTAGCGGAAATCAACTCTACTATCATGGTGATTGTCCAAGAAATTAATGATGTGAGCTCGCAAATGAATCTCAATTCGCAAAAAATGGAGCGTTTGAGCGATATGAGTAAAAGCGTGCAAGAAACTTATGAAAAAATGAGTGCTAATTTAAGTTCAGTCGTTTTAGACAGCAATCAAAGCATGGACGATTACGCCAAATCCGGACGCCAAATTGAAGCGATGGTAAGTGATTTTATAAAGGTTGAAAAAGTGGCTTCTAAAACTTTAGCTGACTATTCAGATATTTTAAAGATCGCTACGCATGTGAGTGAAACAACCAAGAATTTAGACAAACAAGTGAATCTGTTTAAAACTTAGTTGGGGGGAGTTTATTATAAAAGGGTTTAATTGCTAAAAGTTTCAGTGATCACGGCGTGTTTTAATAGTGAAAAAACCATTGAAGACACCATTCTTTCCGTACTTAATCAAACCTATAAAAATATTGAATACATCATTATAGACGGATCTAGCACGGATAGCACTTTAGAAATCATTCAAAAATATAAAGACGAAATCGCTTGCGTAGTGAGTGAAAAAGATAAAGGCATTTATGACGCCATGAATAAGGGCATAAGGCGTGCAAGTGGGGATATTATCGCTTTATTGAATAGCGATGATTTTTACAAAGATGAGTTTGTTTTAGAAAAAGTGGTGCACGAGTTTGAAAACAAATGCTGCAATAGCGTGTATGCAGATCTGGTTTTTGTCAAGCCTAATTGTTTAGAAAAAGTGGTGCGCTATTATGAAAGTGGGGAGTTTCACCCTAAAACTTTACTTTATGGCGTCGTGCCAGCACACCCCACGCTCTTTGTCAAAAAAGAGATCTATGAACGCTATGGGCTATACAAAACCGATTATAAGATTTCAGCGGATTTTGAGATGATTATCCGCTTGTTTGTGGTGCAAAAAATAAGCTTTTCTTACTTGAAAGAAGTGTTAGTAATCATGCGCACCGGTGGGGCTAGCACGAAAGGGTTTAAAAGCCTTTTATTAAGGAATAAAGAAAACATAAGAGCGTGCAAAGAAAACGGCATTCAAGCGAATGTTTTTTCCATGCTTTTAAAATACCCTAGAAAAGTTATGGGCTTGTTTAAAAGGAAACGACTAAAGAGAGGTTAGCGTTAAATCGTGGTTTGAATTTTTCTTGATGGTTGTTATAAATGTAAGAGACGCTTCTTACTAAAGGCATTTCAATCCCTAATTGCAAGGACAAATAGCCGATAAAATCCACGATAAAACCAAAGCGAAAGGGGGCTTGAAAAAAGGTTTTTTTGGTTCTTGGAATGATTGTTGTGATAGCACCTGGTCTAATCGTATCCACTAATAACACCCCTTGCTCTAAAGCGATACCCAAATAACTCCTAAAACGATAAGGTTTTTTATCTGCAAAAATAAAAGAAAAATCTAACCCACCCCCATAATTTTGCACCATTAAAATTTGAGGTTGAGAGAGGGAAACAGAATGAAAATAGTTATAGGCACTAAAGACTCTAAAACCGATCTTAGGGTGGTTTCTTAAAAAATGCTCTAAGCCGGTAGCGGTGTTAAACCCTATGCTATTAGCTACAAGAGTCAAGCTTTGATTAGAGGTTGAAAAAGTGGCTTGCGAATAGTTGTATCCAAAAATGAAAAAGAATTTAAGGCTTTTTTCCAAAGCGCTTTTTAAGATTTGCTGGTTTTTGTCTAAAACTGGCTCGTTAGTGGTTGGTTTTTTGGGTTTTTTAGGTTCGTCTTTATTTTTAAAGTTTTCCAAGAATTGAGACCAAGTGATTTCGTTAGCTTCTAAAAAGAGTGGGTTCAACGATAAAAAGAGGCAAACGATAAACAGAATTTTCAAACACAGCCTTAAATTTTTACGGCTATTGTGCCTAATGATCTTAAATTGACTTTAAATTGCAAGAGTTTTGACCGCTTTATTTTAGGGTAAAACTTTTTAGGGGATATGGGGTATTTTACCCCATAAAATCATTTTAAGTTGGTGGGCGTTTGGAATTATCTTTTTAACTCTTTTTCTAACTTGGCTATGGCGTTCCAAGTGGGGATCACGCTATCAGGGTTTAAAGAAATGGAAGTGATGCCCTCTTTGACTAAAAACTCTGCCACTTCAAGGTAATCGCTTGGGGCTTGCCCGCAAATCCCGCAATATTTGTTGTGCCTTTTACAAGCTTCAATCGCTTTTTTAAACATTATTAGCATCGCTTCATTCCTTTCATCAAAGACATGGCTGACTAATTCGCTGTCTCTATCCACGCCTAGGGTGAGTTGGGTTAAATCGTTTGAGCCAATAGAAAAGCCATCAAACAAGCTTAAGAAATCATCAGCCAAAATAACATTGACCGGTAATTCACACATGATATAAATTTCAAGCCCATTTTTACCGGATTCTAAATTGTTTTTTCTTAAGATTTCTAAGACTTTTTTACCCTCTTCAATGGTGCGCAAAAAAGGGATCATCACTTTCATGTTGGTTAAGCCCATTTCTTCTCTCACTAACGCTAAAGCTTCACACTCCCACGAAAACGCTTCGTTATAGCTTTCTGAATAATACCGACTAGCCCCCCTATAGCCAAGCATGGGGTTTTCTTCATTGGGTTCATAGCTAGAGCCGCCAAGCATTCGCATGTATTCATTGGATTTGAAATCGCTAGTCCTTACAATGACAGGTTTAGGATAAAACGCTGCACTTATCATGCCAATGCCTTCAGCGATTTTTTTCACAAAAAAATCTTTAGGGTTAGTATAGCCTGCCATAAGGTTTTCAATTTCATTTTTTTCTTTCACGCTTTTTTTGTGGTGCAGATCCACTAAAGCTAAAGGGTGGGCTTTGATTTGATTTAGAATAATCATTTCCATTCTAGCCAACCCCACGCCGTGATTAGGGAGTTGAGAAAATCCAAAGGCCTTTTCAGGGTTTCCAATATTAATATAAATCTTTGTTTGGGTTTCTTGCATGTTGGAAAGCTCCACCCTTTCAATCTCATGCTCATAAATGCCCGCATACACATAACCTTCTTCACCCTCAGCGCAAGAAACCGTGATTTCCATGCCGGTATAAAGGCTATCAGTCGCTCCGCTCACGCCAACAATCGCTGGCACGCCAATTTCTCTAGCCACAATAGCGGCATGGCAAGTGCGCCCCCCACGATTGGTGATAACCGCGCTTGCTTTTTTCATGCAAGGCTCCCAATCTGGGTCGGTATTATCCGTAACTAAAATTTCGCCCTCTTTAAAAGAATTCATGTGTTCCAAGTCATTGATGATGCGCACTTTTCCTGAGCCAATTTTACTGCCAATCGCTCTGCCTTGTAAGATAATCTCTTTTTTTTCGTTAGGGTTTTTGAATTTGAATTTTTCAAAGACTTGACTTTCTTCTTTACTTTTTTGGCTTTGAACGGTTTCTGGGCGTGCTTGAACGATAAAGATTTCCCCACTATCGCCATCTTTAGCCCATTCTATATCCATGGGGCGGTATTGTTTGGCTTCTTTAGAGTAATGTTTTTCAATTTCAATGGCGTATTTGGCTAAAATCAGCACATCTTCATCGCTCAATGAAAAGGATTGCCATTCTTTTTTGGTGGTTTTAATGTTTCTAGTGGGGTGTTCGCTACCTCTTGGGGCATAGACCATTTTTTGCGTTTTATTGCCGAGCTGTCGTTTGATAATAGGGCGTTTGTTTTGCTCTAAAGTGGGCTTAAACACATAAAATTCATCAGGGTTTATCGTGCCACCCACCACATTTTCGCCTAACCCCCAAGCTGAAGTGATAAACACCGCATCTTTAAAGCCGGTTTCAGTGTCAATAGAAAACATCACTCCCGCGCTGCCTTTATCCGCTCGCACCATTTTTTGCACCCCCACACTCAGCGCGACTTTTAAATGATTAAACCCACGACTCGCCCTATAACTAATCGCTCTATCCGTAAAAAGCGACGCCAAACAAGACTTGATATAATGGATCAACTCTGTTTTACCCTTAATGTTTAAATAAGTGTCTTGCTGCCCAGCAAAAGAAGCGTCCGGTAAATCTTCGGCGGTAGCGGAACTTCTTACAGCTACATCGGCTTCTTTCATGTTGTATTGTTGGCTTAAAATTTCATAAGCTTGAAAAATCTCATCCCTTAAATCGCTTGGAAAAGGCGTGCCAAAAATAAGCTCTCTGATTTGTTTGGATCGGATTTTTAGCACATCAATTTCAGTGGCATCAACATTTTCTAAAAGCTCTATGATTTTTTGCTTAGCCCCACCTTGCTCTAAAAGATACCAATACGCTTCGCTCGTGATCGCAAAACCATCAGGCACTTTAATGCCAATAGGCACTAATTCTTGAAACATCTCGCCAATGCTAGCGTTCTTGCCCCCAACTAGATTCACATCTTTATTGTTCAACTCTTTGAAAAACTTGATATATCGCACAAAACTCCCTTAAAATTACCATTAAGTCTCTTAAAATAAAAACCTGATAATGATAGCATGATAGAGCTTTAGTTTTAGCTAGTTTGTGTGTTAAGCTTTTTAAACGGGGTGAGCGTTTTATTGGTTTATGATTTTATTGTATAATGAGCGGTATTTTTGAATAGAAAGGGGCGATTTTGTATAGGCAGTGGTTACAGTGGTTATTCAATGCACTTTGTGTAGTGTTTTTGCAAGCATGCTTGCAGCCTATGAGCGACCCTAAAGCTGAGAAAGTGGATGCACAAGTGCAATGCGGGTTTGGCTCAAAAGATTGCTAAAAGCATCAAAAAAGTATTAAGAAAGGAAACATAAGTTTTAAAGAATGAGTGCGGAATTGATTGCCGTTTATAAAGACGAGCAAATAATAGATTTGGAGAGCGCGAAAGTTTTAGGACTAAGCGATGGGGTTAAGGCGTTAAAAGGGAGCGAGCCGATATATTTTGATGATTCGCCTTTGGCTTTAGAAGTGATCAGGCATTCATGTGCACACTTGCTTGCACAAAGCTTGAAAGCCCTTTATCCGGACGCGAAATTTTTTGTAGGCCCTGTGGTGGAAGAAGGCTTTTATTATGATTTCAAAACCGCTTCAAAAATCAGCGAAGAAGATTTGCCTAAAATTGAAGCGAAAATGAAAGAGTTTGCAAAATCAAAGCTCGCTATCACTAAAGAAGTTTTAACCAAAGAGCAAGCCTTGGAGCGTTTTAAGGGCGATGAATTAAAGCATGCGGTCATGAGTAAAATCAGTGGCGATGCATTTGGCGTGTATCAACAAGGCGGGTTTGAAGATTTGTGTAAGGGACCGCACCTCCCAAACACTCGCTTTTTAAACCATTTCAAGCTCACTAAATTAGCTGGGGCTTATTTGGGTGGCGATGAAAAAAATGAAATGCTTATTAGGATTTATGGCATCGCTTTTGCCACTAAAGAGGGCTTAAAAGACTATCTTTTTCAAATAGAAGAAGCAAAAAAACGAGATCACAGAAAGCTAGGCGTGGAGCTAGGGCTTTTTAGCTTTGATGATGAAATAGGGGCGGGCTTGCCTTTGTGGTTGCCTAAAGGGGCAAGGCTTAGGAAACGCATAGAGGATTTATTGAGTAAGGCGTTACTTTTAAGAGGCTATGAGCCGGTCAAAGGCCCTGAGATCTTAAAAAGCGATGTGTGGAAAATCAGCGGGCATTATGACAATTACAAAGAAAACATGTATTTCACCACGATTGATGAGCAAGAATACGGCATAAAGCCTATGAATTGCGTGGGGCATATTAAAGTCTATCAAAGTGCTTTACACAGTTATAGAGACTTGCCTTTAAGGTTTTATGAATACGGCGTGGTGCATCGGCATGAAAAAAGCGGCGTGTTGCATGGGCTTTTAAGGGTTAGGGAATTTACCCAAGATGATGCACATATTTTTTGCTCTTTTGAACAGATTCAAAGCGAAGTGAGCGCGATTTTAGATTTTACGCATAAGATCATGAAAGCGTTTGATTTTAGCTATGAAATGGAGCTTTCCACAAGGCCAGCTAAATCCATAGGCGATGATAAAGTCTGGGAAAAGGCCACCAACGCTTTAAAAGAAGCCTTGAAAGAGCATCACATTAATTATAAGATTGATGAAGGGGGAGGGGCTTTTTATGGGCCTAAGATTGATATTAAAATCACCGACGCTTTGAAGCGCAAATGGCAGTGCGGCACGATCCAAGTGGATATGAATTTGCCTGAACGCTTCAAACTCGCTTTTACGAATGAGCATAATAACGCTGAACAGCCTGTGATGATCCACAGAGCGATTTTAGGCTCGTTTGAAAGGTTTATTGCGATTTTAAGCGAACATTTTTGGGGGAATTTCCCTTTCTTTGTCGCACCCACTCAAATCGTTCTCATTCCTATTAATGAAGAGCATCATGTTTTTGCTTTGAAATTAAAAGAAGAACTAAAAAAGCGCGATATTTTTGTAGAAGTGCTGGATAAAAATGACAGCTTGAATAAAAAAGTGCGTTTAGCCGAAAAACAAAAAATCCCTATGATTCTAGTTTTAGGGAATGAGGAAATGGAGACAGAAATCTTATCCATTAGAGACAGAGAAAAACAAGCTCAATATAAAATGCCCTTAAAGGAGTTTTTAAACATGGTTGAATCTAAAATGCAAGAGGTTAGTTTTTGAGTAGAAACGAAGTGTTGTTAAATGGAGACATTAATTTTAAAGAAGTGCGTTGCGTGGGTGATAATGGCGAAGTGTATGGGATCATTTCTTCTAGAGAAGCCCTAAATATCGCTCAAAATTTGGGCTTGGATTTAGTTTTGATTTCAGCGAGTGCAAAACCCCCTGTGTGTAAGGTGATGGATTACAATAAATTCCGCTACCAAAATGAAAAGAAAATCAAGGAAGCTAAGAAAAAGCAAAAGCAAATTGAAATCAAAGAGATCAAGCTTTCCACTCAAATCGCGCAAAATGATATTAACTATAAAGTCAAGCATGCGAGAGAATTTATTGAAGCGAATAAACATGTCAAATTCAAAGTGGTTTTAAGGGGTAGGGAGAGCCAAAACTCAAGAGCTGGGTTGGATGTGCTTTTTAGAGTCCAAGCCATGATGGAAGATTTGGCTAACCCTGAAAAAGAGCCAAAAACGGAAGGTCGTTTTGTTTCTTGGATGTTTGTGCCTAAAGCTAAAGAAGCCTCTAAAAACGAAAAGAAAACTAAAGAAAATAATCCGCCTTTTAATAATATTAACCTTATGAAAGGAGAAAATCATGCCAAAAATGAAGACTAATCGCGGTGCGTCCAAGCGTTTCAAAGTCAAAAAAAATTTGATCAAACGCGGTAGCGCTTTTAAAAGCCATATTTTGACTAAAAAAAGCCCTAAGCGTAAAGCTAGTTTGAATGCGCCAAAACATGTCCATCAAGCTAATACACATTCTGTCATGTCGTTGCTTTGCAAGGCTTAAGAATTGTTAGTTAGTGGATTTAAGCCCCTTATTTAAGGGAAAGTCGTTTAAAAAACGCACCTAAAAATATTTTAAAAAGAAAGGTAAAGAAATGAGAGTTAAAACAGGTGTTGTGCGCAGAAGACGCCATAAAAAAGTCTTAAAACTCGCTAGAGGGTTTTATAGTGGCAGAAGAAAGCATTTTAGAAAGGCTAAAGAACAGCTTGAAAGGAGCATGTATTACGCCTTTAGAGACCGCAAACAAAAGAAAAGAGAGTTTAGGAGTTTGTGGGTGGTAAGGATCAATGCGGCTTGCAGAATGCATGATACAAGTTATTCACGCTTCATGCATGCCTTAAAAGTGGCTAACATTGAGTTAGATCGCAAGATTCTAGCAGACATGGCCATGAATGACATGCAAGCCTTTAAAAGTGTGTTAGAGGGCGTGAAAGAGCATCTCTAATCTATTTAGTTTTATCAAAAAAGCGAGAGGGGATTTAGGGATTTTTGTTAAAAAAAATTCCTAAAATGGATTTTTACTCCAAATTGTTTTTATTCAATCGCTATTTTAATCAAAAAGCAAGTAATTTTATAGTAGAATGTAGCATTTAAAACTCAGATGAGAAAAGTAGAAGGAAGGAATACATGAAAAAATCTGTTATAGCGAGTGCTGTCTCTCTAGTAATGACAAGTTTATTGTCAGCAGAGGCTCCCAAGCAAGAAAGCACTATCAAGACAAGCCCCATCAAAAAGGGCGAAAGGAATGCCGCTTTTATAGGGATTGACTATCAGTTAGGTATGCTTAGCACGACCGCTCAAAACTGTTCCAATGGCAATTGCAATGGCAGTCAAAGTGGGGGTTATGGCTCTAACACGCCTAACATGCCTACAGCAAGCAATCCAACAGGAGGGCTTACCCATGGTGCTTTGGGGACTCGTGGGTATAAGGGCTTGAGTAACCAACAATACCCCATCAATGGTTTTGGTTTTATTGTAGGGTATAAGCATTTTTTGAAAAAGTCTCCGCAATTTGGATTCCGTTATTATGGGTTCTTTGATTTTGCAAGCTCTTATTATAGATATAATACTTTTAATAATTATGGCATGCAAGACGCTCGCAAGGGTGCTCAAAACTTCATGTTTGGCTATGGTGCGGGCACAGATGTGTTGTTTAACCCAGCTATTTTCAATCGTGAGAAATTGCATTTTGGGTTTTTCTTTGGCGTTGCGATTGGGGGCACTTCTTGGGGACCCACTAACTACTATTTTAAGGATTTGGCGAACCAATATAGAGGGAGTTTCCACCCTTCAAATTTCCAAGTCTTAGTGAATGGAGGGATCCGTTTAGGCACTAAACACCAAGGTTTTGAAATTGGCTTGAAAATCCAAACCATTCGTAACAATTACTACACCGCTAGTGCGGACAATGTGCCTGAAGGGACGACTTATAAATTCACTTTCCACCGCCCCTACGCTTTCTATTGGCGCTACATTGTAAGCTTTTAAAACGCTTTTTAGTGGGGGAGTTAAAAAAGGTTTTTTATAGTCTTTTATAACTTTCTCGCATCAAAATCTTTTTCTTAAAATCCGCAAAACCGCTCAAGTAAAAAACTTGAAACGCGTATTTATAAGCGGTTGTCATCATTAAAAAATAGCAAAGATATTTTGCAATTAAAAAAGCTTGATTTTCATCAAGCGATAGTTTCTACCTCATTTTTTTAAAAAGTTAAAGAGTATTAATAAATAAAACTTATTGATATTGCATAAAAATAAAAACTATAAGTTATTTTTAATGGATTAGATGGTAAAATCCTAGCCGTTTCATTATTTTGAAATGGGAGTATTTGATGAAAAAATTAGCGTTTTCTTTGTTATTGGCGGAATCTTTTTTAGGGCTTTTTTTGAATGCGAGCGATTTTAAGAGCATGGATAACAAGCAACTGTTGGAGCAAGCAGGGAAAGTCGCTCCTAGCGAAGTCCCTGAGTTTCGTGCAGAAGTGAGTAAGCGATTAAAAGCGATGAAAGAAGAAGAGCGTCAAAATTATAAAGCGGATTTCAAAAAAGCGATGGATAAGAATTTAGCTTCTTTGAGCCAAGAAGATCGCAGTAAGCGTAAAAAAGAAATCCTTGAAGCGATCGCCAATAAAAAGAAAACGATGACGATGAAAGAATACCGCCAAGAAGGGTTGGATCTGCATGATTGCACATGTGAAGGCCCTTTCCATCATCATGAGAGAAAGGGAAAAAAAGAGAAGAAAATGAGCCGTCATCAGCATGCTTAAGGTGTTTTGGTGGGGCGTTTTTGATTTTTAGCGTTAGTTAGGGTTTAAAATATAGAGAAGGTGTTTGTATTTTTTGGATATTTATAGTATCATGCCCAATAATAAAGACCCTTTGAAAGTCTGTATTTTAAAACGACTGAAATAACTTGCATTCTAGATGGGTTTTATAAACAAAAGAGGACTTAATGAGAAGCAGTATCTATTTTTGTTGCGATGATGTATATAGGAGTTTGGTTTGAAACGGATTTTATTTCTTTTAACGGCGACAGTTTTTTTGCTTAATGCAGATACGACTATCAGCACTACGGTTGATCCGAATGTTATGTTTTATGACAAATCTACAGGGAATGTGAAAAAGGATCGCAAAAGAGTCTTAAAAAACATGGTTAATTTGGAAAAAGAGCGTGTGAAGGGTTTTAACGAGTATTCCGAAACCAAGATGAGTAAGGGCGATTTAGCCGCTTTTGGAGCTTTCTTTAAAGCGAGTTTGGAAAGCTGTGTGGAGCAAAAGGTTTGTTATTATGAGCATAAAGATGGCAAAGTTTCTTTTGTGGTGAATGACAGAGAAAAGTTTTATAAACATGTGCTTAAAGATTTAGGGACAGAGCTTTCACTCCCTTTGTTCAACTGGCTTTATAAGGGCTCAGATTTTGGGGCTTTGCATGAGCAGTTTGGGGATATGTATGATGGGTATATCAAATATCTGATCAGCATGGTTAGGGTGAGCCAAAAAGAAAAGGCTAAAAAAGTGGATGCAACCGCTCTTAAAGAAATGGAAGAATTAGCTAAGAAAAACACTGAAGAGGCATTCCAAAAAAGAAGCGATGGGGAGATCCAATCTCATAGCGACAGCCCTGATTTCATAGGGAATTCCCAAAAAGTCAAGAACGACGCCACTCCAACTCCAGTCCCTTTGATCGGTAATGTTGGCAATAACGCTAATGCTAACACTAATACCAACGCATCCAAAGAAACAGCTTCAAAAGAGGAAGTGTCTCCATCACAAGAGGCGTCTCCGTCAAAAAAGAAAAAGAAAGCCAAGAAAAAGCGCCGTCTCTCTAAAAAAGAGAAGCGACAAGCCTTGCAACAAGAGCTTGAAAAGCACGGCAACTCTAACGAGTCTCATAAAACCGAAGAACATAGCGAGAAAAAATAGCCGTCTTGCCCTTTTGAAAAAGAGAGCTCTTATAACTTTTTTTAAAGCCACTGCCCCCTAAAACCGCCGTTTTTTAAAATCTTTAGGCTTTGAGCTTTTTTTTGTGCTAACGATTAATTTTTATTACGCAAAAATCTTTAAAATCCAATGATTGATGGAGTTAAAATAACCTTGCACTAAAACATTCTAACGCATTTCATAAAAATATGTAAAATTTTTTGGCTTTGTTTTCATTGGGTGGTAAAACTTAAAAACGCTCAAAGGTATTTTTTAAAGATTGAATAATAAAGAGTTTGCATAAGCGATAGTCCCTTGTAACTTGGTAGGGGTTAGCGAGATTTTAAGGGTTGTGCGAGAACTCTTTCAAATCTCTATCTCCTTAAAAAAGGGGGTTTTTACACAAAATGATAAAGTAAGATTTAAAAATCCCATTTTTTAAAAATAAATAAAATCAATATTGGGGTTTATCCATTTGATGAGAATAAAGCCTTTTGAGTATCAATTTTCCTATTTTTTAATGCGCCTAGCTTTTTTGCTCCTTGTTTTTTCTGTAATTAATGAAAATCCATCTGCTTTAGACTAAAATGAGGTTGAAAGATTAAGCAATTTGTTAGTGGGATTTTTACGATTTTAGAGATTTTAAAACTTCAATATCTTGAGAGAATAACGCTCAAAACCCCTTTGGGGGCTTATTAGAGGGGTTTAAAAATTATAGCTCACATACGCTGTGATGCTTCTAGGAGGAGCGGCTTCTTTACCATTAGGGCTAGTGCCTATCCCGCTAAACCAATACTTCATATTAAAAATGTTATTGACTTGCAAGCTCGCGCTCACGCTTTGATTTTTTCGTTCCCACAAAGTGCTGGAAATTTGCAAATTCCACACCCAATACCACGGCGTCATGCCCGCCGTTTTGGTAGTGATAGCCCCATTTTTAATCGTGGGCGCGTATTCTGTAAAAGGCACGGTGTTGAGCACATCCGTGTAAGTGCGGCTATAAAAGAAAGAGCTTAACCCAATCGTGGTTTTAGCGTAAGTGTAACTCGCATCTAAAATAAACTGGTGTGGGCTCACAAAAGGGAGTTTTTTGCCAAAAATATCTTTTTTAGGCCCTTTAGGTGCAGCAGGGTTGGTGACCATCGTGTGGCTTGTGATAGTGGCGTCTATAAAAGTGTAAGCCGCATGGAAATTGAGCCCTCTAATAGGCGTGTAATACAACTCCAACTCCACGCCTTGCGATCTCGCATTGACCGGCTCTCTGTTATCCCCATAGCGCCCAGTAAAATAGTGGTTCGCAAAAATCACAAAATAATTCGCATTAAAACTCACTTGATTGTTGAAATAATAGCGTGAGCCGCCTTCCATGACATTAAAGATTTGAAAATAATCCGTGCTTGTGCCCACAAAACTACCGATATTGCTGAATTGTGGCGGAATATAACTTCTTTGGTAGTTGAAATAAAACAACCAATCCTTAATGGGTTTATAGCCCACACTCACCGCCGGATTCCACTGGTTATAACGATCTTTAATGGTTTTTGGGGTTTGCCCTTCTTTAAAAGGAGGGACATCTTTTTTTTCGTAATTTAAAAAAGTGTATCTCAATCCTGGTGTGATTGTCAGCATGCCGTCATTGAAATTGATTTCATCGCTAGCATACACAGAAGTGTAATTGTTAAAATTATTGAGAGAAGTCCCTGGATCAAACCCATTGTTAGGCACGCTAGGGTTTTTCCTGGTGGTGAATCGGCGGTATAAATCTTCAGTTAAAAACCGCATCCCCATGTTGAATGTTTGTTTGACTTTGCCGGTATTGACCACGAGATTGAGTTTGGGCTCAAAAGCATTCAATACGAAGCGGCGGATATTGTCAAAAAATAGCCAACAAGGACTGCTCGTATCGCTGTAAGAATACAATCCGCAATTAGGGTTTTTTGCACTAATTTTCCCCTTTCCATTAAAAGGTAAAATCTTGTTTTGACTGCTCATATACACGCTTTGGTATTGGTTAGAATACCCAAAATCCCTGCTCATGTCATGCGTGAAATAAGTGAATTTAAAATCCCCTCCCACGCCGCTATCTGGATTGCCAAAGTAGTTTTGATACACGATCCCAAAGCGTTTGGCTCGCCCTCCATCTTGATTGTTAGGGCGCTCGTTCATGAAGCGGTTATAGGCGTAATCTTGTGCGCTCAAAGTACCCGGATGGTAGGAATTGTATTTATAATATTGATAATAGGCTTTAAAAGTGTTGCTTGGATTGATTTTATAAATCGCATCAAACAAGTAGTTTTGCACCCCTGTGGGGCTATTTTGCCTGAAACCCTGCCCATTGATCCAGTTCGCTTGTGCGCTAATGCCTACATGTTTTCCTAGCATCCCGGCCGTTCTCACATAAGTGTTAAAAAGCATCTGGTTGCCTAAAGTTTGGGCTAGTGGCTTGCCTTTTTCTTCAGGATCGACAAAACTCCCATTGGATGATCGCCCCCAAAAAGTAATCCTTTCAGCCGCTTGATCTTCCCACTCTTTAGGGATTTCTTTTGTGATGATATTCACCACGCCCCCAAAAGTGTTGGGCCCGTATTGGACGCTCGTGCCTCCCTTAATCACATCAATCCTATCTACTGATTGAAAGGTTACGGGGAAAATAGCCAATTCAATATTAGAATACGGCGCTCCATAAATAGGGATGCCATTGACTAAAATCATGTTAGTGTTGCTATGCCCATTACCGCCTCCACCAAAACCGCGCACCGAAATTTTAGGTAGCACGCCTGTGCCCGTAGCGTCTCTGATTTGAAGACCGGGCACATTTTGCAAGGCGTTTTCAATGTTTAAATTACCCGTTTTTTTGAGTTGTTTGTTTGAAATCACCGTGCGAGAACTTGTGGAGTCACGCACTTCTTCACTTTGCCAAGAAAGTGGCGCACTTGAGCTGAATTTTTGCTCGGTGGTTGTAACTTTTTGTAAAGTATGATGATGTTCTTTTGCATTGACAAAAGAGTAGAAAGAGAAAAAAGTCAAAGTACCCAATGCTAAAAAGGAAGGGGATTTTATCCTAAAATAATCGTTCATATAATAACCTTTCGTTAATTAAAATCAAACCAAAGTATATTATAAAAACTATTATTAAAATTATCTTAAAATTATCTTTTTGCGACTAAGCCGTTAAGATAATATCATTTACAATTTGTTATGAAAAGTTAAGTTGGGTTTATTTTTTATAGCGAATTAATGGGTAAGAGCAATTTTTGCATAACAACTCTAGCACTTCGCCCTTTAAAAAATGGGTTTTGATAGCGGTAGATTTTTGGCTTTTTAAAATATCTTTTAAAGGCGTATGGTTTAAATTGCTAAAGCTAATACTGGCTTGCATGTCCATGCAACACGGCATGACAACACCATTAGATAAAATAGCGATTTGTTCAATCAGTCCGTAGCAATAGGGGGATTTTGCTAGTTGGTTTAAAGGATTTAGGGCGTTCAAACTCGACCATTTAAAGGTTTTTTGAATATTCAAAAAACCTTTTTTAAACAAACGAGTGCAGTCTTGTGATTTTAACGCTTCCAAAGAAATAACCTCAAACGTTTCCAAAAAAGGCTTGATTGAATGGTGGTGTTTTTCAAGGGTGCTGTCTTGAATGCGTAAATTCAAAAACACTTCGCTATTTTTTTCAAATTTGTAGCGGCAAAATTCTAAAATTTTTTGGATATAGCGGTGTTGGTTGAGCTTGTGTGATCATCTGGCCCTGCGTCTAAAGAAATAGAGATTTGATAAATTATATCTTGTAAAAGCGTTTCAAAGTCATGCAAATACACCCCATTGGTTACTAAATCCACTTTTAAAGAAAAGCGTTTGGCGGTATTGAGATAGAGGTTTAAATTTTTGAGCTTGCAAGGATCACCTAGGACATGCAGGGTGATAATAGGGGTTAGGGGGCGGCTTCTTTGCAAACCTTTTCAAATAATTCTAAAGGCATCACACCCCTTATATTTTTGGGGTTAGGGCAAAAACTGCATTGTAATCCGCAAATACCGCTCAATTCCACATGGATTTTTTTAAAAGGCTTCTTTTCTTGTATCAATTATTTTGTGAGGAATAACGCTTAATCGTATTTTAAATTAAACATTAAAGCGAAAATGCAACACATCGCCATCTTGAACGATATAATCCTTACCTTCAATGCGTAATGCTCCCTTTTCTTTCGCTCCAGCTTCGCCCCTATAAGCGATAAAATCATCATAACTGATGGTTTCAGCTCTAATAAAGCCTTTTTCAAAATCCTTATGAATCACCCCAGCAGCCACAGGTGCGCTAGAGCCTTTTTTGATCGTCCATGAGCGCACTTCTTTGACCCCAGCGGTAAAATAATTGATCAAGCCTAATTCTTTAAAACTCAAACGAATGGTCTTTTCTAACCCGCTTTCTTCTACGCCTAAACTTTGCAAAAATTCCTTGACTTCATTTTCATTCATAGAAACCATTTCTTCTTCTAATTTAGCACACAAGGCAACAAACTCGCTATTTTGCCCTTTCGCATGGTCTTTGACTTTTTTAGCATGCTCATTAAGATCGCTTAAATTTTCTTCGCCCACATTAGCGATATAGATCATTTTTTTATGGGATAAAAAACGCAATTCTTTATCCAATTCTAAAAAAGCCTCGCTTGTATTTAAGGGAAAAGTTTTCGCCGGTTTTAATTCTTCTAAATGCGTTTTTAAACTCAAAGCGCATTCTAAAAGATTTTTAGCGTCTTTTGAGCTTTTTAAGGCTTTTTGCAAGCGTTCGATTCTTTTGTCCAAAGTGGTAATATCCGCTAAAATCAACTCCAATTCAATGGTCTCTATATCATTTAGGGGGTCAATTTTATCATTCACATGCGTGATATTGTCATCTTCAAAACAACGCACCACTTGCAAGATCACTTCGCATTCCTTGATATTGGCTAAAAATTGATTGCCCAAACCCTCCCCCTTGCTCGCCCCTTTAATCAACCCAGCAATATCCACAAACTCCACCACAGAATGCAAGATGCGTTCAGGCTTTACGATTTGAGCCAATGCACCAAGCCGCTTATCAGGCACATTCACAATGGCTTTATTAGGCTCAATGGTGCAAAAAGGGTAGTTTGCACTTTCTGCGTTTTGGGTTTTAGTGAGCGCGTTAAAGGTGCTAGATTTACCCACATTAGGCAAACCCACAATGCCTACAGACAAACCCATTTCAAGCCTTTTTCAAAAGCTCTTCCACAAAAGCTGTGCATGCTCTCACACCGGCCCCACTCGCTCCAAAACTATTCACATCCCATTCTTTTTCCACATAAGCAGGACCTGCAATGTCAATGTGCAACCATTTGTCTTTAAATTCATCTCTAATAAATTCATTCAAAAACAAGCCCGCTGTGATCGCACCGCCATAGCGTGAAGCAGAAACATTGCACACATCAGCGATTTTAGATTCAATCAATTTCTTTAAATGGCGGTTAAAGGGGAGTTTGGCCAATAATTCACCGGACTCTAGCCCTGAAGTTTCAAAGAGGTTTTTTAACTCTTCATTATGCCCCATGATCGCTGAAGTGAATTCGCCTAATCCCACAACGCATGCCCCAGTGAGTGTAGCAAAATCCACGATCACATCAGGGTTTAAATCTTGAGCGTAACTCAAACAATCCGCCAAGACCAAACGCCCTTCAGCATCAGTATTACGAACTTCTATGCTTTTGCCTTCTTTAGAGATTAAAATATCATCAGGCTTGTAAGCGGCTGGACCTATCATGTTTTCTGTAGCACCAATAATACCATGCACTTCAGCTTCTACGCCTAGATTAGAAAGTGCGTTTAAAAGCCCAATCACCGCAGAGCCACCGCCTTTATCCGCTTTCATGGTAACCATGTAATCGGCCGGCTTCAAACTCAAACCTCCGCAATCATAAGTCAAGCCCTTACCCACTAAAGCGATTTTTTTCTTCGCTTTTTTAGGTTTATAGATTAGGTGGATCAAACGGGGGGGATTGACACCGAGAGAGGCTTTATTGACGGCTAAAAAGGCGTTCATTTTCTTTTCTTCTAAAAATTTTTCATCATAGACATGGATTTCTAGATTGCCTTCTTTAGCCACTTTTTGTGCTACTTCAGCCATATAAATTGGGGTGCCAATCATAGGGGGGGTATTGACTAGGTCTTTAGTGATATTCAAGCTTTCTGTCATGACATCAGCGTATTTTAGGGCTTCTTTAGCACTCTTTTCTAAAGAATTCGCACAAGTTTCTTCGCAGGGTTTGTGCAACTCTAAAGCGATAATCGCTTCTTTTAAAACGCTTTCTTTTTTGTTGGATTTAAAGGTGTCGTATTCATACATGCCTAATTTCAAGCCCAAAAACAGCGCTTTCAAGTTTTCTAAAAGCGCGTTATCTTTGGAGTGCGTATGACAAGTATAAACCCCCACTTTAACGCTTTTAAAAGCGAGTTTTTTAAGGGTGCGAATGGCTGAACATGCACTCTCTCTTAACAAATGCACATTATCTTCTTTAACGCCCACATACAGGATTTTATTTTCTTGGTCTAAAAATGAGTCTTCGCCTTCGTATCTAAAGGTTTCTAGCAACTTTTTATTTTTGACCCAAGCATGATTGAAATCCTTATTGACAATAAAGACCAGACTGCATTCTGCTTTTGCGTTTTCAAAAGCGCTTTTTTCTAATTTGATTTTTAACATAAAGTCTCCTTTTTTCAATTCCATAATATTCCAAGAATTGTATTGAAATCTAGTGGCTTTTCTTACTATAGTATTGGAAATACCACAGCACTAACCCCAAGAAAGATACTAATAGTAATATTAGCACATAAGGGTGTCTTTTAAGCCAACCCAACGCATGCAATAATTCTTCTCCCAAGCACCACGCCAAAATAATAGTAATGCTTGCCCAAACCATTGCACTGATAAGGTTGATAATGGCGAATTTTAAAGCGCTATAACGCGTTAAACCTATACTGATAGGGATGATAGTGCGCATGCCATACATGTAGCGTTGGATGAAAATGATAAACCAACCGTGTTTTTGTAATAGTAAATGGGCTAGGGCTAGTTTTCGGCGTTGTTTTTCTAGCTTTTTTTGGATGTAAACTTTATTGGTGCGACCGATGTAAAAATAGATTTGATCCCCTATAAAACCCCCAATCCCTGCGACTAAAATAGCTAATCCTAAATGCATATGACCGGTATAGCTGGCAATCCCTGCCAAAATGAGCCCAATCTCGCCTTCTAAAATGCTCCACCCAAATAAGATGAGATACCCCCAAGTCGCCGCATGCTGATTCCATAACTCAATGATGTATTCTTCCAAAACTCACCCTTTTAGCACTCTAACAAACAAAAAGTTTTCACTTGTTCTTCTAAAAGTTGGATGCCCAGTAATTCTTTTAAACCTATCAAAAAGCATGCTTCTATGCATTCGGCCTGTAAGGCTTTGATAAGTTCAAGGCTCGCTAAAGCCGTGCCTCCAGTGGCTAATAAATCATCAATTAACACCACTTTTACCCCCTTAACCCCCCTAAAAGCGTCAGAGTGGATTTCTATACTGTCGTTCCCATATTCTAGGCTGTAGCTTTGAGACAGGGTGTGTGCGGGGAGTTTGCCCTTTTTTCTTACAGGCACAAAACCCACTCCAAGTGCATAAGCCAAAGCGGATCCTAAAATAAACCCTCTAGCTTCAATACCCACGATAAAATCCACATTGAGAGGGGTATAGCGTTTTTTGAGTGCGTCAATGAGTTTGTTAAAAAGTTTGGGGTAGTTGAGTAGCGTAGTAATATCTTTAAACAAAATCCCTTTTTTGGGGTAATCTTTCACTTCTCTGATGTTTTGTAAAAGTTCTTGTTTGAGCGTTTCATTCATTGTTATATCCTTTAATGTGATTGATTAAAGCGTTTTAGAGAAGAGCTTCTATTTTTTGCTCCAATTCTTTAATGCGGGTTTTGTATTTATCTGATTCGCCTTTGTATTCGGAGTTCCTTTGTTTAAGGGCTTTCAATTCTGTTTTTAACGAGCTCATTTCTTGGGTGAGGATATCAATATTGCCTAAAGCTCTTTGGAGTTGCAACTGGTGTTTTTGGATTAAAATTTCAGCTTCTTGTAAGGTGAGCTTCATGGATGCGTTGGTGCGCTCTTGCCGTTTGGCGACGGTTTTAAAAAAGAAAGTGCGCACACCCATATAAAGGATAAAAACAACAGCGATAGTGATAATAAACCATTCCATAAACATGTTTTTACATATCCTTTTTAACGAAACGATATAATTATACTACATTTAGGTTGATGATTTCAGCGATTCGTCTAGCTTTTGGATACGCAACACATGGCGGTCTTGTTCAAATTCAGTAGAGAAAAACGCTTCCAAAATGCTTTCCACTACGCCGATGCCGCTAATCTTTTCGCCCAAGCACAAGACATTAGCGTTATTGTGCAAGCGAGTCATTTTAGCCATGTAGGCATCAAGGCATAAAGCGGCTCTAATCCCCTTAAAACGATTAGCACCCATGCTCATGCCTATCCCTGTGGCGCACACTAAAATACCATAGCTTTGTGCATTTTCTAGGACTTTTTGGCACACTAGTTTCGCATAATCAGGGTAATCCACTCTAGCAGTGGGTAAAAAAGCTTGAATCTTAAATTGCTTATCTTCTAAAAAATGTTGGACAAACTCTGCAAGATGCAACCCTGCATGATCGCTTCCTATGAAAACTTGAGCAATATTCAAAGGCTTATTCATAAGCTCTCCTTGATAAAAGATTAAGAAAGGAGTAAGGAAAATAAAAATCTTGTGGGTGCATGGATAAAAAACTCCGATAAAGGGGGGATAAACAAAAAGACAAACACAACCAACATACCATAGCGTTCCATTTTAGAAAACCATTCCAATAAAAACACGCTTTTAAAATGCAACGCCAAAAAGCCGAGTGCTTTTGAGCCGTCTAAGGGCGGAATAGGGAGGCTATTAAACACGCCTAAGACAAGGTTATAGAGAATGCCTTGAACAAGAAAGGTCACTAAGGCTAGTTGATAAAGATTCAATTCATTAATACTTAACGCACTGATCCCTAGTTTTTGAAAGCTCAAATGCGTGATGAAAGCGAGTAGAACGGCTAGAGTGAAATTATAGATTACTCCGGCTAAACTCACCATTACGCATGCTAAAGAGCCTTTTTGAGAGACAATATAGCGCATATCCACAGGCACGGGCTTGGCCCACCCAAACAAAAAGGGGGCTTGAAAAATGAGTAATAAAGCGGGTAAAAGCACCGAACCCATCATGTCCAAATGCCTGATAGGGTTTAAACTCAAACGATGAGCATCTTTTGCACTCCTATCCCCAAATAAAAACGCGCTCAAGCCATGCATGATCTCATGCCCTATGATAGCGATTAAAAGGGCTAGGATCTTCATTGAGGTTGTGATAACACTTTCTAAAGAGAAATCAAAAAATTGCACAAAAAACCTTAACGCGTTGCGTTTTCTTTTTTAATGATTTTTTCTAAGTCTTCAACGCTTTTAAACATGCGCTCCCAACGCACCAGATAGCGTTTTTTGGGGTTATTTTCTGCATCCACTTCCAGGCTATTTTTTAAATTCAGGCTAAAATAAACAAACCAAGGCGAACCCACGATATTTTTATAAGCCACACTCCCCCAAAAGCGCGAGTCGCTAGAATTATCCCTATTATCGCCTATCATAAAAAATTCATCGTTATTGATTTTTTTATAAAACACCTTTTCGCCCTCTATTTGAATGAGTTGCATGCTGATACTAGCCTCTGCACCTTGAGTGGCTAACTGCTCCATTAAATGGAAAGTTTCATTATCTTTTTGGTAATGGATACCTGGATGCTTATTTTTATAAGGGTTTAAGACAAAAATCTTACCCATAAATTCTTTCGTCATGGCGTTAGGGTAATGTTTAGAAATGTAATTTTTATCCGTATCGCTCTCAAAAGGGTGCAAGTAAAACCCCTCATTAGTGAATAGCACCTCATCGCCTCCAACGGCAAAATTTCTCTTGACATAGTAAGACTTTTTTTCATGGGGGGGGATAAACACCACCACTTCACCTCGTTTAGGGCGAGATCCTTCTATCAAATGCCCATTATTTTTAAAATCAGGCATAATGGGAAGCTCAATCCATGGGATTTTAGGAATGGGTATGCCATAAGAAAACTTTTTAACAAAAAGCATATCGCCCTCATAGAGCGTGCCTACCATAGATCGAGAGGGAATGATAAAGGCTTGCGCGATAAAAAAGATAACCAACAGCACAATAATGATCGTCCCTACCCAGCTGGAACAAAATGCATAAAAAGAGCGTAAAAATTTCATTTAAAATCCCTTCCTTTGTTGTTTTTCAAAAGCGATTAGAGTGTTTTCTAAAAGCGAGACAATCGTCATAGGACCCACCCCTTTAGGCACAGGGGTGATAAAGCTAGCGACTTTTTGGGCGTTTGTGAAATCCACATCGCCTACAATACGCCCATCATTCAAATGATTAATCCCAATATCCACGACTACCGCCCCTTTTTTCAACATGCTTGCTTTAATCAAATCAGGCTTACCTACGCCCACGCAAACAATATCAGCGTTTTGAGTGTAAAAATTAATGTCTTTAGTTAAAATATGGCAGACGCTAACGCTAGCCCCAGCGTTTAACATGAGCATGCTCAAGGGTTTACCAATGATATTGCTCGCCCCAATAATCGCCACATCCTTACCCTTGATTCCAATATGATAATGCTCTAAAAGACGCATCACGCCCATAGGGGTGGCTGGCAGAAACGATTCTTTTTGAGTGCAGAGTTTACCGATATTAAGGGGGTGGAAACCATCTACATCTTTATTGGGGTCAATGGCTTCTGAAATCATTTTAGAATCAATGTGCCTGGGTAGGGGGAGCTGGACTAAAACGCCTGAAATATTTTGATTGTTATTATAATCTTTAATCAAGGACAATAATTGAGCTTCAGTAATATTTTCTTGAAGGGTTTTTAAGTCAAAGTCCATGCCCACTCTTTTGCATGCTTTGATCTTCATGTTGACATAAGTGATACTCGCAGGGTCTTTCCCCACTAAAATCACGGCTAGTTTGGGGCGTTTGTGCGTTTGTGTATTTATTGCTTGGATTTTATACTTCAAATCTTCTTCTATGTTATAAGCTAGCGCTTGCCCATCTAATAAAACAACGCCCTTATTTGGCATGCCCATTTGTTCCTTTGTATCATTAAAATCATCTTATTGTAGCAAAAATTATGCGTTTAAGGTAAAAAGCTCTTGTTTAAAACGATCAATTAAAAAAGCGGTCTTCTTGGGTTAGGGGATTTCTTAAGGGGGTTGTAGGGGGAATTATTTCAAAATATCCCCTATCCCCTTAAGGGGATGAGTTTGACTTAAAAAATAAGTTTTACAACAAAATGAAATCTGAAACCATAAAACAAAGTCTAACAACGAGTTAAAAGATTTATTGACTGAGATTAGCCCCATGATAGAGCAAGTAATAACTGAGCGCTTTTAAGGATTCTAATTGCTGGTAAAACTTAGAAGCCTCTATTTTGTCATTTTGTTTGTCATTTTGATCTTTATGATTTTCATTCAAATACCTTAACCCCACGCTTGGGTTATAAAAATAATCTTTAGTAGCGATCGCTTCATAACCTAGTGCATAATTAGGGTGGCTTGGGGGGTTTGTTGCGTTATTAGAAAATAAAGGCTTTCCAAAACTCACAAAGGGAAAACCTTTAGGGGCGACCAATTCAATGATGCTAGGGGCGATGTCTAAATGCGAGCCGACTTGACTGATTATTTTAGGTTTTAGAGTGGGGGCGAACACAATGAGCGGCACGGATTTAGTAATATACAAATCGTTTTTAGCGTATTCATAGCTCCTGTCAAAGTGATCCCCTGTGATGATAAAAAGCGAGCTAGGGAATTTTTGGCTAGCTTTTTTGATGAAATTGACTACCACTTTGTCATACCAGTAAATATGCCCTAAAGAATTAGCGTCCGGTAAATTTTGTGATTTTGGGGTCTTTTCTACAAAATTCTGGATTTTTTCTAAAGGCACGCCAAAGGCTTTGAGATTCACATTTTTGATTGCATGATTGCTTAAAGTCATCACCATGCTGAAAGTTTTTTCATTAGGGTTGGTGTTTTCTAAAATATAGTCAAATAAAATATTATCATGCACTCCCCAGTTGCTCTCTATGGGTTTAGGGTAGGGCTTGTTTTTGGCAAATTCTAAAAGGTGGTTATTGAAATAGAGGGCATGAAAACCTTGTTTTTTGGTGAAACTATCCAGTTTATTCCAAATACCGCTACCACCATAATAAAAATTGTTTCTATAACCCAGAGTTTTCATGATATTGCCGATAGCCATAGGGAAGCTAGGGAGGATCACTCCAGAATTGATCAAGTTATTATCGTTAATGTAAGGTAAGCCTGTGATTTGGACATCTAGGCTTTTTACGGTTCGTGGAGCGCTTTCAATAAAAGAAGAGAGCATGTAGGCATGTTCTTTTTTAACCAAGTTTTGTAAAGCGCTCGTTAGCCCTATAGAATCAAATTTTTGATCAAAATGCCATGAGCTTAAGGACTCTGAAACGATATAAAAAACATGTTTAATGGTTTGATTAGAATCGTTGTAGCTTGTTTGAGAAAGCAAATTATAGAGGTTGTTTGAGGGGTTCTCTTTAAGATGGAAATAATTTTTCGCTACTTCTAAAGGCGTTTCTTTAGAAAAATCGCTGAATTTAAGGTTATGGCTTTGTCTGTAATTACGCACCAAAAGATAAAGACTGCGAAACGCTCCGGGGGTGATTTTCATCAAAAAAGGATCTTTGGCTGGCTCTATACTGAGATCTAAAGACGCACCCACAAAGCTCAATTGCGCGTTAATGTAAAACATTTGCGTGAGCGAAAAAAGAATGAATAAAATGAAAGTTTTAAGGGGTTTGGTGGTTGGATAGATATTTTTTTGCTTAAAAAGGGTGTCTTGGAGTTTGAGATAAATAAAAGAAGTTAAAACGCTAAAAATCACAAAGAGTGAAAAACTAGAAAGGATAGGGTATTCCCCACTCATTTTTAAAATCGTGAGCGTGTCTTCATGCAAAAATTCCAATAAATTCTCATCAAACACATTCCCATAAATGCCATAATAAACGATGTTAGCAATATTTAAAAATAGAATTATTGCGATAGAAAAATAAGCTACCGCATTGAGCATTTTAGTTTGGTGTTTAGGGATCAGTAACCCCAATAATCCGATGATGATAAAAAGAATCGCTAGGCTTGAAACCACACGATTGTCGTATCTTGCCCCATTGAGTAGGGTTTTAATGATTTCATCAAAAACAGGGTTTTTTAAAGCATGCTTATAATAGCCTGTATAGAGAATAAAGCCGATACGATTGAATACAAACAACAAACTCATAAAAAAGGTGAAATAAAAACCTTTTAAAAAGAGCGAAAAAAGGGCGCTAGATAAGGGTTTCATAAGCGTTAATGTAACCTTTTTTGAACAAGATATAAAGTCTTAAAAAAGACAAAAAGAAGCAAAGGGAAATCCAATAAAGAATCCAAGATTTGAAAATTAGAGCGGACAAAAAGCGAACTGGTTAAAGCCATTAAAGCGATGACGCCTAGTGAAGGGCTACTCAAAAACAAACTGCTGCAAAAAAGTGCACTAAAAATAAGAGAAGCCATGAAATGGTGGTAAATGGAAAAAGGCAAGAACCCTAAAATGTCTATAAGGAGTAACAAATTAAAAAATAGCATGACGCTATAAGATTGCAAGGTTTCTAAAGGGGGCTTTTTGAGTAAATTGCAAGAAAAGCCCGCATACGCAAGGATTAAAAGGCAACTAAAGGGGCTTAAGGGGGCTGTAAAACTGCTTAAAAACGCATTGAACGACAGAGAATTTTTAAAAGCGATATTGCTTAAAATTACGCTTATAAAAGAGAGTGAAAGCCTTAAACTTAACGCCTTATTTTTGAAAAAAAAGAAAATTAAAAAAAGCCATACAAAACTCAGCGTGTAAGAAGATAGAACCATAACAATTACTTGGGAAGGGAATTTAAATAAGCCATATTGAAACGGATGTGTTTGATATTAGAGCGGTTATAAGTATAGACAATATCTATGAAATGAGAATTAAGGCTAGAGCTTGGGTAACTCACCTCATTGGCTTTATCCAAAATTTTTAAGGTTTGAAACGAGTTTGCATTTTCTAATTTAGAAAGTAGGAGTTCTTTACGCCGTAAGAATAAATCGCTAGGGTTATGGATTAAATATAACGATCCATTCAAATTGAGTAAATTCAAAGCGTCGTTCAAATTTTTCAAATTCGTGGGCATGGGTTTTTGCCAAGTGGTGGGGTGTTTGCAAGTTTCTAGCATGAGATAATCTTTAAAAAAATGGTTTCTAAACGTCATGATAGCGCAGTCTTTAAAGGGGGTTAGGCTTGGTTGGAGCTGGTGGTTTAAAGCGTTTGGCCTTAAAAGCTCTCTAGGGTTATGGTGTTTGTCAAATTTCAATAACAAAGGGTATTGCGTGGCTAATTCGTGATAGAGTGGCAACACAAAACCACCATCAGTGGTGTTTAAGGGTTTAGTCCTTACTAAATGGCTCAAATTTAAAAAAGGGCTTAAAGAGAGTTTTTGCACAAATTTGAAATCAATCGGCTCTAAAGCGCTTTCAAATTGATAGATTTTAGAAGTCGCCCACCCACCCATGCTCACCCCTACGACAAACAACAAAATTTTATCGTTATGCAAGAAAAGCAAGGGGTTACCCAATTTTTTGATATATTCATGCGCGTTTTTGGAAAGTTCTTCTTTGGTTAAAAGAGTGAAAGCTTCGCTCCAACGATTGGTCTTGCCATCAAAAAGATTGGCGCTGATTTTCACATCCCTTGCCCCTTCTTTAGTGCCGCTAAAATAAGCGCTCAAGAGATTGTTATTAGATAGGCTAATGAGAGTGCTTGCATGCACGCTTAAAGCGTCATGGGGTTTAGGGATAATAAGTTGAGTAAAATAGGGGGGGTTTTCAGTTAAAAGGGCTTGATTGTGCGTGAAAGCGTAGGGGGGGGTTTGGCGCGTCATTACAATTAAAAATAAAACGACAAAAAGCCCCACAAAAAAGGCGGTATTTTTTAGGCGATTTCTTGAATGTTCCAAGATAGCGTTTCGCCCTCTCTTAAGATAGCAATTTTTTCATTCAAACAAAGCGTGTGTGTAGGGACTATAAAGGGTTTTTTAGACAAACGCACTTTTTTACTCGGCAAATTGTCTAGCGTGTAGATTTTTTTAGCGTTATCGCTGATGAAGGCTTGCAAATTCTCTAAAGCGTTGTGTTTTTCAAAAAGTTCGCACAATGCAGGCAACAAAATAGGTGCAGAAAAGATGCCTGCTGGAATGTTAGCGCTGTGTTTTTTAGAGATAACATGTGGGGCGCTATCAGAGCCAAAAGAGATTTTAGGGTGGGCTTTTAAAGCAAGGGATAAAAGCCTTTCTTGGTCTTTTTGGGTTTTGATTAAAGGCTTGCAAAAACAATGCGGATTCAAACTCCCCCCTAGTAAATCATCTAAGGTCATGCTTATGTGGTGTAAGGTTAAAGTTGCATAGAGGTTGTCATGTTTTTCAATTAAAGCGATACTGCGCCAATCGCTCAAATGCTCTATAATGATTTTGAGTTTGGGGAATGAATGGGCAAAAGTTTCTAAAACGCTGTGGCATAAAAATTCTTTATCCAAACAAAACCCAGCTTGTTCTGCGTGGATGCATAAAATAAAGCCTAATTTTTGGGCGTCTTCTAAAATTTCTAAAGTCTTTTCGCCCAATAAATCCGAAGTGCCGTTTTGCGCGTTTGTGGTCATGCCTTTAGGGTAGAGCTTTAAAAACTTAATGCCTTGGTGTTTAGCGTGTTGCAATTCTTCTAAAGTCAAACCATCATTAAAATACAAACTCATTAAAGGTTTGAAGTTTGAAGAATTTTTTAAAATTTCTCCTTCATATTCAAGGGTGATTTGAGTATCAATCAAGGGCTTACTGAGATTAGGCATGATCACTGCAGCGCTAAAAGGCTCGCTAGAATATTTCAATACCGCTTTTAAAAGCACGCCCTCTCGCACATGCAAATGGGCGTCTATGGGGTCAAAAAGCGTGATTTCCATGGCGTTTTCTTAATTGCTCCCTAAATAATAACGCACTCTAATGCGGATTAAAGTCTTAGTTTTGGGGCGTGGATAATCTTTATAGGCGATTTGAATGGTCTTTAAGGTGTTGTCATCAAGCATCTTGTATTCAGAGCCAATAATGATTTTAAGATCGGTAATATCGCCATTGGGGTGCAAGTAAAATTCCACCGCATTGGTTCCGTCTTGCCCTAAATAAGCGGCTACTTGAGGGTATTCTAAATATTTTTGCGTGATGCGCCCAATATCCCTTAAATTATTCCTAATGAAATCTTTTTCAGCTGTGCCTAGATCCCCAAATTCTTCGCCATACAATTCATCAATATCCCTTTTAGTTTGATTGTCCAAGCCCTTATTATTCTCTGTCCTTGGAGGGGTTGGAGGCGTGACTTCTTTAGGCAAGAAAGAAAGCTGATTGGGGTCAAATTCTTTTTGCACCGGTTTCTTTTCTTCAACCTTTTTCTCTTCCACTTTCTTTTCTACTATTTTTTTCTCTTCCACTTTTTTGAGCGCTTTGTGTTTGTGGTCCGGTTTTTTAGGTTTTGGCTTGGGTTTGGGTTTGGGCTTGGGTTTAGGCTTTTCTATAGGTTTTGGTGGGGTAGGGGGTGTGGGAGGCGTTGGGGGTTGTTTAGGGCCAGCCAGCGTGGGTTTGGGAGCGCCTGGGTTGTTTTTACTAGGATCTTGCGAATGGCCTCTTTTTAAAATCAATAAATTTTTAGGATCCACTTTAACGAGCTTGGGTTTTGAGGGGAATAAAGACTCTCTATGCTCATATAAGAAATAAACCAACAAGTGCAACAATATGGATAGGATGAGAGAAAAGAAAAAATTCCTATCCGAATGATCAATGGGTTCAAAATTACGCCCCAATTGGGTTTGTGTTTTAGAAGTTTCTGGCATATAAATTTCCTAATTTTGAATTCTTTACATTGTCTTCAGCTTCTTTAATCAGGTCTTCTTTAGACGCTTGCAGGCTTATTTTATCTAGAAGCAAGCCGTATTTATCGCTCAATAAAACCAAGTAATGTTCCTTATGAGTTTCTATGGAAACGATTTTATGGCGTGCATCAATACGGCTCAAAACACTAACATTTAGCTTAAAATCCTTTTTTAAAAAAGACCCTTGTGTAGAAACAAATTTTTTTTTGATTATATACAAAATAAGAAGCAAAATAACAATAACCGCCAACACTTTGTAAGCATGGCTTAAATCTAGTGGGGATTTTAACCCTAAAGCGCTCAAAGGGCTTTGGGATTGATCGTCAATATTTTTTGGTGCAAGGCTAGTTTGTTGAGGTTTTTCTTTAGGGCTAGGCGGTGGGGCTAAATGAAAACCTTTGGGTAAAAAAAGAAAGCGGATCTGTTTTTTATCCTTGCTGTTTGAAGCTTGGATTTCTAAATCCATTTTGGCTTTTTTAGACAGGAGATAAACATCGTTTTGGTAGGAAAACATTTCCAATGCATTTAAAGAGGCTTCTTTAAAATCCATTGTTTTTTTAGAGTCTAATCGGGTGTTTTTTAAAACGATCACTTTTTGGCCTTCAACTTCCATGATTTTTGGCGTTTTTTTGAAAGGCGTTTCAAAAGTGAGCGTGGTTTGGACGGCTTTGATGGGGGGCGTTTTGGTATTTTCATCAGGTTGGACTTCTTTTAAAATATTTTGCCAATGCGTAAGCTTGATGGGGGCGTCATCGGTGGGCGTTTTAATCTCCAAAGAAATGGTTTCTTCAGCCAGCAACAAAACAACGCTCAACAATAAAAACAACGCTCTCATGAGTTTTTAGCGAGATAATACACAATGGCGTTAGAATCAAGGATTTCATTCAAACGAATGGCTAAATTCCTTTCAAAAACCATCACCTCACCCTTACCAATAACCCGTCCGTTCACAAAAGTATCCACGCTCTCTCCGGCCGGTTTTTGCAAATCAATCACAGAGCCTTTTTCAAAACGCAAAATTTGCAATAAAGGGATCTGCGTAGAGCCAAGCTCCGCACTAAAAATAATCTCCATGTCTAAAAGATTTTTATAATCGCAGATAAGTTCTTCTAAATAAGTGGAAAGCTCCAATTCCCTTTCTTTGTTGGCTTTTTCTTTCTCTTTTTCGGCTATTTTTAACTGGTTAGCTTCTGTTTCTAGCATTAAATTTTACTCTTTTAGAATGGTTTGACTTTGGCTTTAAAGTATGATTTTACTATAATTTTTATAAAATAAAGCCATTACGCCTTAAAGCGAGCTTTAGAGATGCAAAATGCTGTTAAAAAACACGCATCGCATAAGGGGTTTTTGGCTTTGCAAGTATAACGACCAAATAAAATTAAGGCGTGGTGGAGTTTGGATAAATCGTCTTTAAAAAGCTCGCTCAATTCCTCTTCGGTTTTGATGGGTGTTTTAGCGTCGCTTAAGCCTAATCGGTGCGTTGCACGAAACACATGGGTATCTACGGCTAGACAATTCGCATCAAAGCACACTGAAAGCACCACATTAGCGGTTTTTTGTCCCACGCCATCCAAACCCATCAACTCTTTTTGTGTAGAAGGGATAACGCCGTTAAAATCCCTCACTACTTTTTGCGCCATGTTGATTAAATGCTTGCTTTTGTTGTTGAAATAAGAAACGGATTTGATGATTTCTTTAACCTCTTCTAAAGAAGCGAGCGCTAAATCATTCACGCTTGGGTATTTTTCAAATAATTTAGGCGTCACTATATTCACTCTAGCGTCCGTGCATTGAGCGCTTAAAATAGTAGCCACTAATAATTCATAAGGGTTTTTATGGTGCAATTCTGTGGTTTGGTTGGGGGAATGTTTTAAGAGCAATTCTTTAATTTGCTGGGCTTTTTGGTGCATTTTAGTGCGTTTCACACTCATTTTAAACGCTTTCCTTGATGATAAGGTATTGTGCTTCATGGGTTCTTAAAGCCACTTGAATGCGGTTGATTTTAACCGAAAGCGTGGCTTTTTTCATAGAAGAATGCAAAAGAGTGCATTGCACCCCTTCGTGGATACCAAAAGAGAGGAAGCGTTTTTTAAGGGCTTCATCGCAGTTGGTGATTTCTACAATTTCATAAACTTTGTCTTTAATGGCTTCATTGAGCGTCATTTTAAGTTCCTTTTTGATTCAATATTTTTTTTGACTTCATCCACGATAATATCAATGGGCGTGAAAATGCGGCGCAAGATTTTAAAAGGTGCTTGGATAATATCTGCCGCTAAAGTCACTTTGGTTTTAGGGTTATCAAGCGTGCCTTTGACATTCACATTAGTGGTCACCTTGCCTTCTTTCCCTAAAATGAGATAGCCCACGATAGGGATTTTACTCAAAACGCTACTCAAAGCTTTGATGGTAGAAATTTCCAAATTCAAATCCAATTTGTCTGTATCCAATTCAATGATCCCATTGCCCACAACATCAAGCGTTTTACCGATAAGATCAATTTTTTCTAACCCTAAATACTTTTTAGTGATCCCAAAAACGACAGATCCGGTTTTGATTTGATAGCCATTAGCCCCTAGATAAGGGTTTCTAAAGACAATGAGAGAGGGAATGGTGTTGATGAGATTGACTATGTTTTGCATGAGAGCGAGATTTTTCAAGCTTGTGTTTTGGAATTTCAATTCGCCATTGAAAACCTGGTTTTCAAACGACCCAATAAGCGTGTATAAGCCCCCTTCCACAAAATCTTTTTGAAGGATGGTGTTGATATAATCCCCACTAAAATTATAGGCCTTAAAATACAAAGCCCCATGCACTAAATCCGCCAAAATCATGCCGTTTTTATAATTGCCATCAATTTTCACTCTATTATCTTGAGCGACGATGTCAAGATTTTCTAAAGGAATAGGCTTTCTTTTATAAATGAGCACCATGTCTTTAGCATGGATATTGGTCGCTATGGGGATGATTTTATGGGCTTTTTCATAGCGTTGTTTGGCGCTAATGAAAATATCTTCATCATGGATTTCTTTAGGGGTGGGCTTTTCTTTTTGTTTTTTGGAAAACAATTCTGCAATGGCGGGTATTTTGCTATCCAAGAATTCATCCACGCTCAAATCTAAATTGTTAAGGGTAATATCTTTTTGATCCCCCTTAATCTTAATTGAGACGCTTTTATTTGGGGTGTAGATTAGGATTTCATCTTTATTGATAGAGCCAAATAAAGAAAAAGAATTAAAATGCGATCCATCGCTACGATAAATAGGGAGATTGATTTTCAAATCTTTAGCGAAAAAATCAATGTTTGAAAAATCGCTTGTAGAAACTTCCAAAGAGCCGTCTTTTAAAGCGATATAGTCCATAATGGGGGAATAGGGTTTGATTTTTTTCAAATCTTTGATTTTAAAAACATAGGCGTTATCTTTAAATTCGCCCTCTAATAAGAGTTGCGGCACGCTCCATTGCATGTGATCTGGGTTGGAAAAATCAAAACTCAACGACAGGCTTTTAAGAGTATCTCCGGTAGCGTAAAAAACATCCTTGCTGAATTTGTCTTCGCTTTGAGCTTTAATGGTATCGGTGATTTTTTTCCTAAAAACCTCTGAATTTTCCCCCGCTTGAATGATCGCGCTCAAGCTTTTCAAATCCAATGCAAAGTTCGTTTGCGGATCCTCTTTAGTGCCGTTGGGATCATAAGATCGCATGTTGATATTGTTATTGGTATTGACTTGGATTTTATGGACTTGAGAATCCAAAGAAAGGTTTTTTTGACCCAAATCCAAAGCGATTTTAGCGTCTAGATCCAGCATGTTTTCATAGCGCGTGTGGGTTGTGTCTATGTAAATGTATTGGTATTCTTGGGCGATGTTCAGGTTGATTTGAGCGCTTTGCGTATAAAGGGGGATATTATAGAGCGAGAGGGTGCCTTCTTGCAAATTGACATTACCTTGAACGCTAAATAATGGGGAGGTGTTTTTTAAAAATTGCAAAGTGAGTTTCAAATCCGTGCTAGCCGGTGCACTGACTTTATCTAAAGGCAGAGTGATTTTATAAGCGCTCAATAAATTTTTGATGCTATCGCCATAATAACTAGGGATTGTTTTGATAAAAAGCTCTAATTTAGGGGCTTGCAAGAGGTAGGAAAAAGCGGCGTAGGTGCCGGTTAGATCCAAGTTTTCATAAGCGGTTTTTTGGGGTTGTATGAGAAGCTGGTTGTCTTTAAGGACTAGTTTGGTTTTATCCATTTTAATGGGCGATAAATTATCGTTAAAAACCACAGAAGGGTGGATCAAAGTGGCCTGGATGACAGAATTTTCTAAAAGCGATGGGAGGAATTTATTAGGAGTGAAATTGGCTTTGATTGAGGCGTTATCAATCTTAAAGCTAGAAAATTGGATCTTGTCAAAAATCCATGTTTTTAAATTTTGTTGCGATTGTTGTTGGAAAAGGGGCTTTAAAAACGCTAGGCTTTTTATTTGAGAAGTGTTCGCTCTCAATTCTATGGTTTTTAAATCGGTTAGCCCTTTTAAATATATCGTAGCGCTAGGTTCATTCAAGGGCTTGACAATGAGATCAAACGCCATTTTTCTCGCTTTGGGCGAATAGTGTGCACTGCCATCCACTTGGACTTTAATCTTTTTAAAGAGCAAATTGATGATTTTAAGCTTGATGTTTTTGTCATTTTCTAGGGAAAAATCCCCCTTGATTTCTGGAAATTCTAACTCGTATTTACTCCCATCAAACAAGATATTGGCTTTGTTGTTATCGTCTAAAATGATTTCTTTAACTTTAAATTTTTCAAAATAAGATACCGCCCAAATGCCATAACGGATATCTTTAACCAAATCAGAAACTTCCAAATGCTTTTTATTGGGATCTTTATGGAATAAAGAAGAGAGATCGACTCGTTCAATTTCTAAAGAAAGTTTGTTATTAAGTTTTAAGTATAATCCAGAAACACTAAACTTTCCGATTTTTAAATTTTGTATATGCACGCCGTTTGAAAGGGTCTTGTGAATGACGACTAAAAGAGTGAATACTGCCACAAAAAAAATAATGACATTAAATACTTTTTTAGATATGTGTTTTCTTTTATTCATCGGCGTTCTTTTTTATTTAAGTATACCAATTTATTCTAACAAAGTGGTGGTTGTCCCGCAAGGTTCGCTCAAAAAAGTGTTTTTCTCTCTAAAAGAGCAGGGAGTGGATATTAACGCTTTGGATTGGCTTTTTTTACGCCTAATGGGCATGCCTAAAAAAGGTTATATTGACATGGGCGATGGGGCTTTAAGGAAAGGGGATTTTTTAGTCCGTTTGATTAAGGGAAAAGCAGCTCATAGAAGCGTGACTTTAATCCCTGGAGAAACCCGCTATTTTTTCACGCAAATTTTGAGCGAGACTTACCAACTAGAAGCAAGCGATCTTAATCAAGCTTATGAAAGCATCGCACCCCGATTAAACGGCTCTGTGATAGAAGATGGAGTGATACTACCAGACACTTATCATTTGCCTTTAGGAGAGAATGCGTTTAAAATCATGCAAGCTTTGATCGGTCAATCTATGAAAAAACACGAAGCTTTAAGCAAACAATGGCTTGGATACTACCATAAAGAAGAGTGGTTTGAAAAGATCATTCTCGCTTCTATTGTGCAAAAAGAAGCCGCCAATATTGAAGAAATGCCCTTGATTGCGAGCGTGATTTTTAACCGCCTAAAAAAAGGCATGCTTTTGCAAATGGATGGGGCTTTGAATTACCAAGAGTTTTCACATATCAAAGTAACTAAAGATCGCATTAAAAACGATAGCACCCCCTACAACACTTATAGGTTTAAGGGCTTGCCTAAAAACCCTGTAGGGAGCGTGAGTATAGAAGCGATTAAGGCTGTGATTTTCCCTAAAGAAACCAACTTTTTGTATTTTGTGAAAATGCCCAATAAAAAACATGCCTTTAGCACAACTTATAGGGAACATTTGAAAAATATTAATATTTCTAGTAACCATTTTTATGATTAGGGTTAATGGGGCGTTTTTTCTTCTAAAATGATTAAAAAGTGTTTAATATTTTCTCATTTTAATTTTAAGTTCCTACTATTGAAACATTTTAGAATTTATTAAATAAGGCTTGCTACAATTTTAGGCGAATTTTGGTTGCTAGGGTTTAAAATGCAGACTTTTAGCACAAAGGAGAATGAATGGCTAAAATGAACGCTCCAGATGGGATCGCTGTTTGGGTGAATGAAGATAGGTGCAAGGGTTGTGATATTTGCGTATCTGTATGTCCAGCTGGAGTTCTTGGCATGGGGATTGAAAAAGAAAGGGTGCTTGGAAAAGTCGCCAAAGTGGCTTACCCAGAGAGTTGTATTGGTTGCACGCAATGCGAATTGCACTGCCCAGATTTTGCAATTTATGTGGCTGACAGGAAGGATTTTAAATTCGCTAAAGTTTCTAAAGACGCTCAAGAAAGAAGCGAAAAAGTCAAAGCCAACAAATACATGCTCTTAGAAGAGACTATTTTAGAAGGGAGAGGCAAGTGATGCGTGAGATTATTTCTGATGGGAATGAATTGGTCGCTAAAGCGGCTATTGAAGTGGGGTGTCGGTTTTTTGGGGGCTATCCTATCACGCCAAGTTCGGATATTATGCATGCAATGAGCGTAGCTTTGCCAAAATGCGGTGGCCATTTTATCCAAATGGAAGATGAAATCGGTGGGATTAGCGTGTCTTTAGGGGCGAGCATGAGTGGGACTAAGTCTATGACAGCGAGCTCTGGTCCTGGTATTTCCTTAAAAGTGGAGCAAATCGGCTATTCTTTCATGGCAGAAATCCCTTTAGTGATCGCTGATGTGATGCGTTCAGGCCCATCAACTGGGATGCCCACTCGTGTGGCTCAAGGCGATGTGAATTTCTTAAGACACCCTATACATGGGGATTTTAAAGCCGTTGCACTTTCCCCTGCGAATTTAGAGGAAGCTTACACAGAGACCGTTCGTGCGTTTAATTTGGCTGAAATGCTCATGACTCCTGTGTTTTTACTCATGGATGAAACCGTGGGGCATATGTATGGCAAGGTGCAAATCCCAGATTTAGAAGAAGTGCAAAAAATGACCATTAATCGTAAGGAATTTATGGGCGATAAAAAAGACTACAAGCCTTATGGGGTTGCACAAGATGAACCGGCTGTTTTAAACCCGTTTTTTAAGGGGTATCGCTACCATGTTTCAGGCTTACACCATGGACCTATTGGCTTTCCTACTGAAGACGCCAAAATTGGTGGGGATTTGATTGACAGGTTGTTCAATAAGATTGAATCCAAGCAAGACATTATCAATGAAAATGAAGAAATGGATTTGGAAGGTGCTGAAATTGTTATTATCGCTTATGGTTCGGTTTCGTTAGCGGTTAAAGAAGCTTTGAGAGATTACAACAAAGAAAGCAAGCAAAAGATCGGATTTTTCAGACCCAAAACCTTATGGCCAAGCCCAGCTAAACGCTTGAAAGAAATAGGGGATAAATACGAAAAAATCCTTGTGATTGAATTGAATAAAGGGCAGTATTTAGAAGAAATTGAAAGGGCTATGCAAAGAAAGGTGCATTTCTTTGGGCAAGCCAATGGGCGCACGATTTCGCCCAAACAAATCATCGCAAAGTTGAAGGAGCTTTAAAATGGCGTTTAATTATGATGAATATTTGCGTGTGGATAAAATACCCACTTTGTGGTGTTGGGGCTGTGGCGATGGCGTGATTTTGAAATCCATTATCCGCACGATTGATGCGTTAGGTTGGAAAATGGATGATGTGTGCTTGGTGAGTGGGATTGGTTGCAGTGGGCGCATGAGCTCGTATGTGAATTGCAACACCGTTCATACCACGCATGGCAGAGCCGTAGCGTATGCGACAGGGATTAAATTAGCTAACCCAAGTAAGCATGTGATCGTGGTTTCTGGCGATGGCGATGGCTTTGCTATTGGGGGTAATCACACCATGCATGCATGCAGAAGAAACATTGATTTGAATTTTATTTTAGTGAATAATTTTATTTATGGTTTGACCAACTCTCAAACTTCACCCACTACGCCTAATGGCATGTGGACGGTTACGGCTCAATGGGGCAATATTGATAACCAATTTGATCCATGCGCTTTAACCACGGCTGCTGGGGCGAGTTTTGTGGCTAGAGAGAGCGTTTTAGACCCTCAAAAATTAGAAAGAGTGCTTAAAGAAGGCTTTTTACACAAAGGCTTTAGCTTTTTTGATATCCATAGTAATTGCCATATCAATTTAGGGCGTAAGAATAAAATGGGCGAAGCGTCTCAAATGCTCAAATGGATTGAAAGCCGGTTAGTGAGTAAACGCCAATTTGAAGCCATGAGCCCTGAAGAAAGGGTGGATAAATTCCCTACCGGCATTTTAAAGCATGACACGGACAGGAAAGAATATTGCGAAGCGTATCAAGAAATCATTGGAAAAGCACAAGGAAAACAATAATGGAAGTGCAATTACGATTTACGGGTGTTGGAGGGCAAGGCGTGTTGTTAGCAGGGGAAATTTTAGCTGAAGCGAAAATTGTGAGTGGGGGCTATGGCACTAAGACTTCCACTTACACTTCGCAAGTGCGTGGCGGGCCCACTAAAGTGGATATTTTGTTGGATAGAGATGAGATTATTTTCCCTTATGCTAAAGAGGGCGAGATTGATTTCATGCTTTCAGTCGCTCAAACAAGTTATAACCAATTTAAAGGCGATATTAAAAAAGGCGGTATCGTTGTTGTTGATTCCAATTTGGTGACCCCCACCAAAGAAGATGAGGAAAAATACCAACTTTATAAAATCCCCATTATTAGCATCGCTAAAGATGAGGTGGGTAACATTATCACGCAATCTGTCGTAGCGTTAGCGATCACCGTGGAGCTCACTAAATGCGTAGAAGAAAATATCGTGCTAGACACCATGCTTAAAAAAGTCCCTGCAAAAGTCGCTGAAACAAACAAAAAAGCCTTTGAAATTGGCAAAAAACACGCTTTAGAAGCTTTGAAAGTGAGAGGTTAGCGCTTCTAAACTCTCATTTTGAATTTCTTCTCTTGATAAATTTTTTGAGAATTTGATTATGATGGGATCAAAATAAGCTCTAAAAAGGGGCTTTGAGTGGCGTCTTTACAAATTTTGACTGAGACGCTTACAAAAGAGCAAAACACCAATGATTTTTGAAAAGCAAGACTACCAGCAAGAGTGTATCAACAACATTATCACGCTTTTAAATGGCTTTGATTTTAAGCACCACAATGCTTTAGTTCTCAAAGATTGTGTGAGTAAATTCTATGCCACACACGAAATTCCTGTCAAAAATTTAAGCGGCAAGCTTAATGTTGATATTCTAATGGAGACAGGCACAGGCAAAACTTTTACTTATTTGAATCTGATCTTTGCACTCCACAAGGCTTACAAGCAAAATAAATTCATCATCTTTGTTCCACGCAAAGCCATTTTAGAATCAGTTAAGCAAAATATCCGCCTTACGAAAGATTATTTTCACTTAGAATTCAAACGCCACCTAAAAACCTACACTTATGAAGGGGCTAAATCGCAAAGCAATATCATTAACCACTACATTAAAAACCAAGATGAACTGAGTGTCTTGCTTCTTACTAACAGCGCAATTGATAAGGGTGCAAACATACTCAACAAAAACAGCGAAAACCTTTTTAACACCAAAAGCATTTTTGAAAATATCGCTGGGTTAAAGCCTATTTCTATCATAGACGAGCCGCATCTGCTTAAAGGTGAAGCGTTTAGTAAGTATTTTAGTAAAATAGGAGCGCTTTATTTTCGCTTTGGGGCGACTTTTGCTAAAGAAAAAGAGCATGCTTTAAGCAATGTTGCCTTTTGTTTAGACTCAATTAGCGCGTTTAGAAATTACCTTGTCAAACAAATTAAAGTCCATTCTATCGTGCAAGATTCTCAAGCTCCGTTTTTGCTCAATGCGGATCAAAAAAGTGCAAAAATTGCCTTTTATAAAGCAGGCATTCTTAAACAAAGCGCCGTTTTAAAGGGAGAGGATTTAGGCAAGATTGACGCTCAATTTAGTGGCATTAGTTTGGTTAAAAGCACCAAAGACAAGGCTTATTTGAGCGATGGCACTACGCTTGAAAAGGCAAGTTCTTATAAACTCGTACAAGATGAAATCAGCACCCTTTTAGAAAAAGCCATTGACTTGCATTTTGAAAAAGAGAAATTTTTGTTTAGCCAAAACATTAAACCGTTAAGCTTGTTTTTTATCCCACGAATTGAGGATTTTAGGCAAATTGAGGGAAAAGGCACGCCCTTTATAAAAACCGAATTTGAAAGGCTTTACAAACTCAAACGCGCTTCAATTCTAGCAAAGGCGGATTTATCGCCAAGCTATAAAGAGTATTTGGAAAGAGACTTTGATGAGAGCGGTAATTTACGCGTTTATCAGGGCTATTTTAGCGGCGATAGCATAGCGCTTAATAAGTGCAAAAAAGAAAGCAATAGAGAAAACATTGAAGCGAACGACATTAAAATGATTTTAAGCGAGAAAGAAAAGTTGCTTTCACTCCAAACGCCTTTGCGTTTTATTTTTAGCGTGTGGGCTTTACAAGAGGGTTGGGATAATCCAAACATTTTTACCCTTACCAAACTGGCAAGCTCCACAAGCGAAACGAGCCGTCATCAGCAAGTGGGACGGGGGCTAAGAATTGCTGTAAATAATGAGGGTAAGCGCGTTACGCATGGATTTTTAAATGCAAATGATAGCGCTTTTTATGAGATAAACTACCTTGATATGCTAGTGAGTGGCGAGGAAGTGGGCTTTATAGAGGGTTTGCAAAAAGAGATTGAAGCGAGTAGTTTTATAAGCGGTGGCAGTGTTCTAGACAGAGAAAATTTAGCCAATTTAGGGCTTAATGACAGAGAGATAAATAAACTTTGCATTAAATTAGAAGATTTAAACGCCCTAGAATTTGACGAAAACAGCAACACCTACAAAATCATTGCGCCCATTTATGAAACGATGCAAAACAACGAAAACATAAAAAGCTTTTTAGGCGAGAAATTTAGCACCGTTTTAAGCGCGTTTAAAATGGCTGAAAATGCAACCAATAAGCACGATCAAGTTATAAACGCTAACCAACCTCAAGAAAAAGTTAAAATCCGCCAAGATTTAGCTAAGGAATTTAAAGAGTTGTGGCAAACCATCAACATGCAAGCCAATCTAATCTATCAAAATATCCAAAAAACCGCGCTAATAGAAACGATCGCCAAAGCGTTTAATAAAAACCATGTTAGGCGTGAGGTAATCACTGTTGAAAGCAAAAGGTATGATGCAAAAACGAATCAAATTATCACAGAAGAATCAAGCGTCTTAAAAGAGAAAAACTATACTAACGCCTTACAAAAAGAGATAAACGCCCTTTTATTGGACTTTGCCAAAGACGAACGATTGCCTTTAAAATTCATTCTTGAACTTTACAACGCCTTAAACAAAGAGCATTTTAAAAACTCACCCAAAAAAGCCTTTGATTTGCTTAAAAATATCATTAAAGACGAGTTGCATGCAAATTTGCTTTCTTGCGTGAGTTATGAATTTTGCCAAAACGCCTTTTCAAACATGGCTTTTGACACAACAGATCCGCTTTATTTTAAAGATGGCTCACCCAAAACTGAGATTGAAAAACACAAAATAGGCAAATACAAAAGCGAGCAAACTCCAAGCCAAAATTATCTTTATGAGACGATCATTTATGATTCTAAAATTGAAGAAGAAGTGAGCAAAGAAAAAGCGCTAAAAATAGAAAACAAAAGCATAGAAGTTTTTGCCAAACTTCCTAAATTTAAAATCCCAACACCTTATAAAAACTATGAGCCAGATTTTGCTTATTTGCTTAAAGACAATAAGGGCGAAAAAATCTTTTTTGTTTGCGAAACCAAAGGTTATGAAAACGAAAGCCGCATCCCACAAGATGAAAAGCGTAAAATTGACTACGCTAAGAAATTTTTTGAAACGCTATCTGACCATTTGAAAGATGCACAAATAAAAGTCATCTTTGCCACACGCATCAGCAAACAAAATTTATTGAGTGCACTTAACAACGCATTAAAGGATCGCAATGATAGATAAAAATAAAGCCAACCAAATGGGTATCCCTACTATCCAAAGCCAGCAAGAAAATAATGCCCTTTTTGACACCCTTAAAACGCGCTTCCCAGAGACGATAAAAGACCAGCAAGTGAGCTTAAGCGCTATAAAAATGCTTTTAGGCTTGAATGAAAGCATGAGCAATATCAGCGGCTATGAGCTCACTTGGACGGGCAAAGGACTTGCCAATGCCCTTTACTCTACGCCTTGCCAAAAAGCGCTAAAACTCAAAGAAACTTTTATCCCACCATCACAAAAGACCCACCCCAAAAACGCCATTATCATAGGCGACAATCTTGATGCGCTCAAACTCTTAAAACCCGCTTACAGCGAAAAAATAAAGATGGTTTACATCGATCCGCCTTACAATACGACAAACGAAAATTTTATCTATCCGGATAATTTTAGGCAAGATTACAAAAAGATTTTAGAGGAAGTGGGCCTGATTGAAATTGATGAAAATGGGGAAGAAGTTGAAAGCGAGAGTTTGAAATTTTTTAAAAACATTCAAGGGAGTAGGACGCATAGCGGATGGCTTTCTTTCATGCTACCTCGCCTAAAACTCGCGCGCGATTTGCTCAAAGAGGATGGCGTCATTTTTATCCATTGACGATAATGAACAGGCCAATCTGAAACTTTTATGCGATGAAATTTTTGGGGAGGGGAATTTTGTGGCTGATTTCATCAGAAAAACTAAAAGCACGACTAATGACGCTAAAATAGGCGTCAATTACCAACATGAATTTTTACTCTGTTATGCGAAAAATAAAGAATTTGTCAATCTCTTGGGAGGAGAAAAGAATTTAGAAAACTACAAAAACCCCGATAATGACCCAAATGGAGTATGGACAAATACAGACCCAAGTGCAAAAAGTGGCACAAAAGAAAATGGATATTTTGCGATTACTAATCCATATACTGGCAAAGTGGATTATCCACCTGTGGGTATGTTTTGGCGTTTTTCTCAAAATACCATCCAAAAACACATTGACGATGGGCGGATCTGCTTTAAAAAAGAACACGGCGAAAATGAGCGTGGATTTATCTATAAAAGATATTTAAAAGATTTAAAAACCACAAAAAAGACTTTTGATAGTTTGATCTTTAGCGATAATTGTTATATGAACCAAGCGGCGACTAAAGAATTATTAAGGCTTGAATTAGCGGAGTATTTTAGTTATCCAAAGGGTGTGGATTTCATGGCTAAGATTATAGAACATGCTACCGAAAAAGGTGATATTATATTAGACTTTTTTGCCGGGAGCGGGACAACTGCGCATGCGGTGATGGAATTAAACGCAGAAGATAAAGGCAACAGAGAGTTTATTTTAGTTCAAATTGATGAAGAGATTAAAGAGGATAAAAATAAGAGCGCTTATGATTTTTGTCAAAATGATTTAAAAAGCGCAAAGCCTGTCATTAGCGATATTACCATAGAGAGGGTCAAAAGAGCCGCTCAAAAAATACTGGAGTCATCAAACGAAAACGATTTGAATTTAGGCTTTAAAGTTTTTACTTTACAAGACAAAGCGCAAATCGCAAACGACAAAGAAAAAATAACGCTTTTTAACCGATCGGATTTAACGCCCTTTGACAAAGCCTTAAATTTAGCCTTACAATGCGGTAAGGTTCTCAATAAAGCGCTAGAAATTATCATCAAAGACAAACTCTACAAATGCGAAGACGCTTACTTTTGTATAGCGTGCGATAAGGAAGTGTTAGAGCATTTAGCGAAAAGTAAAAACGAAATGGTGTTTTTAGACGGCTATGAAGAGATAGATTTAGAAGCCTTTCTCAATTTCAACGCTGGTTTTAAAGAGCGTTTGAGCGTGGTGTATTGATTGAAATGGGGTTAGAAAACCCGCTTTATCTCGCCTCTAATTTTTGTTTTTATTTATTGAATAATCCGTTTTTGGGTATAATCCTACGAAAATTTTAAGGAATGGCATGGAGTTTTTAGGATTGCTCTTGAGTCTAGTTGCTATTTTTATCGCGTTAAAAAAGCCTGAAAAAGAGAATTGGGCGTTTGGGATTTTGGTTATTGTGTGGTTAGTGGAGCTCATTATTTTTATAGCCCATAGCTCTAGCGTTTTGCCTAATATGAATTTATAGGGGGATACATGAATAAAGAAGCTAGATTTTATAACCTTTTTTCTTTAGCGGTTTTGGGGATTTTGATCTTCCCTGTGGGTTTGGCGAATTTTTATTTTGGCTATGTTTTGAAAGATTCCCCTTGTATTTTTTGCTGGGCGCAACGCATCAACATGATTTTAATAGGGGCGGTGGCGCTTTTGGTGGTGCGTTTTGGGTTTAAGCCTAAATATATCGCCTTGTTGTTGCTCATGGCTAGTAGCGGGCTGTATGAGAGCTTTTATCATACCGGTAGCCATGCATTAGAAGATGTGGGGCAAGGCTTTGCACTCGCTATTTTAGGCTTGCACACGCAGTTTTGGGCGCTTTTTGTCTTTTTTAGCGTGGTGGTGTCTTTAGCGCTTCTGCTCTTTTTTTCCCCGAATATTCACAATTTTAAAGATCGTTCATTAAACATGCTCCAAAAAAGCGCTTTTTATATTTTCTTTATTGTGGTGGGCTCTAATGCAATGCAGGCGTTTTTTTCTACGGGGCCTTTCCCCTACATAGGGCAAAGCGATCCGGTGCGGTTTTCTTGGAATTTGAAAGAATCTGTTTGGTCTATGGAGAATTGGGTTCATTTGAAATTCCCAAGAAGCGTTTTTGGCAGAAGGGATGTGGGTGAGCCTTTGAAATTGAGCGCTTTACCTAAAGACAATGATTATGATCATTCGCCTTTAGAAATCGCTAAAACCTTAAAAATAGAAAAAAAAGAAGAGCTTTCTTTGAAACTTAATGGCACGATCACGGATTTGAACTTTAATGAAGACAACGCAATCCTTACTACAGAAAACCAAGGTCTTTATCTTGTGGGTAACGATTTAAAAACCATTCATAGCTACATGGTTTTAGATAGTTATTATAGCGCGACGGTGGGGTCGTTTGTGGGGGCAGATTTCAATGAAGATGAAAACATTGTGATCATGGGCAATAATAAAACGAGCGTAGAAATCACTCCTAACAAAAACGCTAACGCGCTTAAAAATTACCCTTATTTTTTAGAGGGGGCTAATTTTTTTGATGAAGTGGAGCGCAACCGCTTAAAAACTTCTAGGGCGAAAAATTATTATATTAGCGCTGCAAGAAGAGGGGCTAAATTGACTTATTTGATCACCGCTCCTAATAAACGCTATAAGGATTTGATTATCATCTCCATGCTCAATAGCGATAAACAAGTGCATGCGGAGTCTCTTCTTGAATTAGGTCATGCTAAGCTTAAAGAAAAAAGGGAGTTGGGTGAATTAGTTATTAGCGCGTTAGCTTTAAAAGACAATAAACTTTATGCAATCAGCAAAGAATTTAACACGCTTTTAGTCATAGACCCTACAAAAGAAGAGATCCTTGAAGTTTATGGCTTGCCTAAAGAGATTAAAAATATCAGCGCTGGGGGGTTTAGAAATAATGAGCTTGTCCTTGTTAGCTATGAGAATAATAAAAATATTCTCTATACCCTTAATTTTTAAACTCTTTTAAAGCTGCTTTTTTTTAATATACTGACGCATTAGAAGATGGTCGCTATTTTAGAATAGAGGAAAGTCCGGGCTACATTAGACAAAATTCCATCTAACGGATGGCTAGCGCAAGCTAAGGGAAAGTGCCACAGAAAGCAAACCGCCTTTTAAGGTAAGGGTGAAAGGGTGGGGTAAGAGCCCACCAAAGCTAAAGCAATTTAGTTTGTTTGGCAAACCCAATTTGTAGCAAGAAGTGCATGGTAAGTCTAAATTGATACGCACTTCGCTTGAGGAATATTGCAAAATATTCCCTAGATAAATGACCATCCATTGACAGAACCCGGCTTATTCTAATGCTTTATGGGTTGCGTGTTGATTTTTTTAAACAAATATTTAATCGCTTTATTTTATTTTTTTTCCTAGTTATTGCTTAAAACCTTAGAGATTTGTGTTACACTCTGTAAAATTAAAATCAAAGGGGATAGCGTGTTAGAAAAATCTTTCTTAAAAAGCAAGCAGTTAGTTTTATGCGGGTTGGGCGTTTTGATGTTGCAAGCTTGCACTTGCCCAAACACTTCACAAAAAAACTCTTTTTTGCAAGATGTGCCTTATTGGATGCTGCAAAATCGCAGCCAATATGTGACGCAAGGGGTGGATAGCTCGCACATTGTAGATGGTAAGAAAACTGAAGAGATAGAAACAATCGCCACTAAAAGGGCGACAATGAGGGTGGCACAAAATATCGTGCACAAGCTTAAAGAGGCTTACCTCTCCAAATCCAATCGCATCAAGCAAAAGATCACTAATGAAATGTTTGTCCAAATGACGCAACCTGTTTTTGACAGCTTGATGAATGTGGATCGTTTGGGGATTTATATCAACCCTAATAATCAAGAAGTGTTTGCGTTGGTGCGCGCTCGATCCTTTGATAAGGATGTTTTGAGTGAAGGGTTGCATAAATTATCTTTGGATAATCAAGCGGTGAGCATTCTTATTTCTAAAGTGGATGAAATCTTTAAAGCTTCTATTAATTACGGCGATGTTAAAGTCCCTATAAGCATGTGAGCTTAAAACAATAAGGGTTCTTCGCCACCGTCGGTTTTTTTGGGGGTGGGCGTGATGGAATTGGGGGTTGAATAGTAGGGGATTTTATCCACAACTTCTTTACGCATGTTTTTAGGAACATCAAACTTTCTTTTTAAAGAAGGTTCAATCGCTAAAATATTACGCATGAAATACGAATACACAGGTGCACTCACAATACCCCCTGTGGCTCTTTTACCAATGGGTGTGTTATCGTCTCTCCCAAACCAGATCACGCTTTGTAAGGTGGGGGTAAAGCCAATAAACCAGGCATCCACATTGTTATTGGAGGTTCCAGTTTTGCCGGCAATTTCTAAACCTTTAACGCGAGCCAGACCTCCTGTGCCATTTTCTACTGCATTCATCAAGGCTGAAAGGGTTAAAAAGGCTTGCTCTTTGGAGGTGATTTTTTTGGTTTCCATGGGCGTGAAAGTTTTGACTTCATTTTGTTGGTTGGTAATGCTTTCAATGAGCATAGGCTTAAGCATGACGCCATAATGAGAAAAGAGGGAATATTTTTCAGCCGCTTCAATGGGCGAGATAGCAAAGCTCCCCAACACAATGGACAAATCTTTAGGGAGGTTTTTAAACCCCATATCGCTTAAAGATTGATACACTTTTTCAAAGCCAAGCTGATCGCTTAAATTGATCGTGGCGAGATTTAATGAATGGCTTAAGGCTTCTTGTAAGGTTACAAGCCCTAAAAATTTGCGAGAATAATTGCTAGGGTGCCACGCATGGTTTTGTTTGCTGTTTTTACTATAATTGTCATTTTCAAAATTTCGTGCGGTATCAGGGATTTTGGAAGTGGTGGAATAGCCGTTGTCAAAAGCGATTTGATACACAAAAGGCTTGATCGCACTCCCAAATTGCCGTTTGGCTTGCGTGGCACGATTGAAAGCGCTTTTTTTGTAATCAATCCCCCCCACTAAAGCCAAGATCTTACCGGTGCTTGTGTCTGTAACCACCATGCTAGCGTTTAAATTGTCTTCGCTCTCATTAGGTGCATCGGTTTTTGGCCCTTCTTTAGCGATCTTTTCTAAGATTCTTTGATGCCCAAAACGCAAGGACTCTAATGCCAAGCGTTGGTAATCTAAATCTATGGTGAGTTTTATGATATAGCCTTGAGTTTTCAACCCGTCTAATTGATCCAATTGCTTTAACACTTCATCCACGACATAAGGGGCGATGTTTTGCGTGGAAGTTTGGTTATAGACAATTGGCACTTCATTGAGGGCGGATTTTAACTCACTAGGAGAAATCCAACCTAAAGAATACAACCGCCTTAAAATATCATTGGCCCTAGAGAGTGAAAATTCTAAGTTTTTGGTAGGGTCATAAAAACTAGGAGCCCTAGGCAAGGCGACTAACATAGCGATTTCTTTAAGCGTGAGTTTGTCAAGGGGTTTTTTAAAATACCCTAAACTTGCGGTTTTCACGCCATAATACCCATGCCCAAAAAAAGTTTGGTTCAGATAACGCTCTAAAATTTCTTCTTTGCTTAAGACTTGTTCAATGCGTATGGAAATGATCGCTTCTCTGAGCTTCCTGGTTAGCGTTTTTTCTCGTGTGAGCACCATGTTTTTAACGAGCTGTTGGGTAAGGGTGCTACCTCCTTCGGTGTAACGACCGCTTTGAGCGTTTTTAATCATAGCGCGCATGATAGCGTCTAAATTGATCCCCCCATGTTCAAAAAAGAGGGTGTCTTCTACCGCTAAAAGGCTTTCAATGAATCGTGGGGGGATTTCTTCAAAACGCGCATAAAAACGGAATTCTTTGTCGTAAATATTGGCGATCAAACGCCCTTTTCTGTCTAAAATCTGTGAAGCGACGCTCGGACGATAATCTTTAATCTTGGCAATATCTTTATCCGTATTCACCCAAACTTGAGCGATAAGAATGGCTAATAACCCCATAACAATTAAAACCAAAACACCTAAACCATAAAAAATCTTTTTTAGCATTTAACCACTTTTAAAAGGAGATTGTATTTTAGAATAATTTAAAAGGGTGTTTGCAAGCTCTTTAGTGTTTTCTAAGCTGTTTTTAAGAGACAAAGAGATGCGCAAAAGGGGTTTAGAAACCGTAGGAGGGCGGATAGCTCCCACTAAAAACCCTTTTTCTTTCAAAAAATGATGGGCGTTTAAAAGAGTGGTATTGTTTTCAAATTCTAAAGTAAAAAATCCTGCGAGCGTTTTAATGCCTAAGGTTTCAAAAATGATTTGTTGGTGTTGATTGAGCTTTGTTTTCAACTCTTTTTTTTGCATGACAAAGTATTCTAAATGGGCTAAAGTTAACGCGGTATCTAATAGGCTTAAAGCGGTGGTATAAATCACGCTTTTGGCACGATTGGTTAAAAACTCTACCACTCTTAAGGGGGCTAAAATGCAAGCCCCATAACTTGCAAGCGCTTTAGAGAAAGTGCTGAGTTTGATAATATTTTCTCTTTCTTTGATACGATGGTATTCTAAAAAACCTAGTAAATTTTCGCCGATAGTCCCAAAACTATGGGCTTCATCTACGATTAAAAAAGCGTTAGGGATTTCTTGAACGATTTCATAAAAATCATAAGGGGCGATGCTCGCATCCATAGAATAAACCCCCTCAATGGCTATGAATTTGAGCTTGTTTTTAGGGGCGTTGGAGAGTTTTTGTTTCAAATCTTTAGCGTCATTGTGCGAGAAAAAAACCACTTGGTTAGGTTTAGCTTTGGTGCTAAAAATCCCACTTGCATGGTAGTGTTCGTCCATAAATAAGAGAGCGTTTTTGACTAAAAGGGCGTCTATTAAAGCCAAATTGCCCAAAAAACCACTCCCCACTAAAAGAGCGCTTTCAAACCCTAGCAAATTGGCTAATTGGTTTTCTAATTGTGCATGCAAAGGGTGGTAGCCATTCACAAGCATGGAGGCTTTGGGAGAATGGGAATTATAAGATTGGAGCTTACAAAAAGCGTTTTCAAGCAAATCCTTTTTAACGCTCAAACCCAAATAATCATTAGAAGCGTAATCCCTTAGTAAAGGGTCAAACAACTCTCTTTTGCGGTAGCGTTTGGCATGGTGTAAGGCTTCTAAAGATTTAGAAAACATGAAAACACTTCAATCAATCGCCTTTTTGCACCGCTTCAATCATTTTATTGAGTTCGTCTTGTTTTTCATAAAACATTTTATCAATGTTTTCTTTGATGTGTTTGGCGCTATCTTCTATGGAATGGACTTTATTTTCTAAATATTCTAAATCGGTAATGTGATCTTCTTGGACGGCTTTAACGAGTTCATTCGCTTCGGTGTGCAAATTCGCATGGTAGCTCTCTAAAGCCCTATAACCTGCAGTGTTGGAAAAGTTTTCTTTGCCCGCACCTTCATAATACCATTTTCCTAAACGGCAACTCTTATGGCTAGTAGCGTTAAAGGAATTGAGCCCAAAGATCATGCCATAAAGGTTGTTTTTAAAGACCACATGATCGAGTTTAGCCAAGCCACAAAACACCCGGTTGTTGATATTATAGATCGTGTATTTTGCAGCTTGCGCGACAATCCTATTATTTTTCACGGTGGATTTAAGCTCTTCCACATCGCTTTTAATAGAGCCTACAATGGAGTTAATATCGTGGGTGTTGGTTTGAATATCGTTAGCTTCTTGCTGCATGCTTTTAACCACAACGGCGATTTCTTTAGTGGCTTTTTGGGTTTTTTCAGCGAGTTTTCTCACTTCATCAGCCACCACTGCAAACCCTCTGCCATGCTCACCGGCTCTTGCGGCTTCAATAGCGGCATTTAGGGCTAAGAGATTGGTTTGCTCTGCAATATCATCAATCAAAGAAATGACTTGATTGATTTCATTGCTCCGTTGGTTCAAAGAGTCCGCTAATGAAGTGGCGTTTTGCATTTTATCATAAAGCGATTCAATGTCTTGGCTCGTTTTGTTGACGGTTTTTAAGCCTTCAGTGGAATGCTCTTCGCCATTGTTAGCTGCATTCAAAAGTGCACCGGTTTCTTGATGGAAATGTTGCATGCTTTCTTGTGCACTTTCTAATCCCTCTTTTAAACTTGTGCAAAAAGTTCTAAACAAATCGCTTTTATGGTATTCCCCCATACCACCCACTTTTTTGGCTAGTGAGAAATATTGCACGCCATCAATGTTTTGGCTTTTTAAAGAATAAGAAACCCCTTGCAAATCAACACTCTCTGCATTGGCTTTAAGATGAGCGCTTTGTTCTTCTAAATTGCTTAAGCCTATAAGGTTTCCGCTCTTAAAAACGATTTTATTGTCCTTGATGCCTATAAAACCTTCATGCAAGCACAAATTTAAAAGGCTTTGGTAGAGATTGACTTCTTTTTTTAACGCCGTGATCTCAGAATCTTTTTGATGGATTTGGAGTTGCAATTGTTTATTCCCAAACATGGTGGTATCCCTTATTTAAATTTGACTGAGATTATACCCAAAATAACCAAACATTTTGATCGCTTATGAGTATTGTTGCTTCAAAAACAATTCATAAAATAATCCCTGTTTTTTCATAAGGGTTTCAAAGTTGCCTTGTTCTATCAGTTTGCCTTTATCTAACATATCTAACACAATAATTTCATCAGCTTGTTTGACGCTACCCATAACGGTGCGTAATGATTAAAGCCATTTTGGATTGCGAATTTTTAAAAATAAAATCTAAAAACTTTTTTTCTAATAATTAAAATGGGATCGATGGCGCTTGCTTGGCTCATCTAAAACAATGCAATTGCTTGGTTTTAAAAAGGCTCTTATAGTGGCTATGCGTTGCTTTTGACCTAAAGAAAAATCTACCCCATTATATTGCACTCCAAACAATGTGTTATTGCAATCATTAAGGCAACTTTGAAAATTTTCATCAAAAGATTTTAGTATTTCTCTTTTTTGATTTAATTGCTCTTTAGTGAGATTGTTTTGCATAAAAAGATTATCATCAATGCTATACCCAGCATAAAGAGAAAAATCTTGGAATATAGCGCTCATTTGTTGGTGATAGCTATTTAATTCCAAGTCTTGTAATGGGTATTTGTTGTTAATGATAATTTGACCTGAATTTGGGGTATAAAAACCTAATAATAAGTTAATCAGCGTGTTTTTCCCACTAGCATTACTGCCGACTGATGCATCAATTTTGTCTTGTAATCTAAATTGATAGCAAAAAACCACTTTCCATAAAACGATAAATATCTAGTGGAGCTAAACGCTTGGATATATCCAGCAATTGCCCCCACAGGATTTTGAAAGGATAATAAAAGCCATTAAAAAATAGTGCAACACTCATAGTGGTTGTTAAAATACCAACACATTATGGTAAGCATTAAGTTTTTTTGGGCGATTTTCACAAAACGATTGATATACAATTCTTTGTTTTCAATAAATTTATGGTGAAAATTGAATACAAGGCTAAATAATTAGGTTGTCCTTATTTTTTTGGTTATCTAGTCTAGAGTGTAGGTAATTTTGCATGCTCTCTTTTGTCTTGAGATTTATCTATGGAAGCACTATGTTTTTTGCTATTATGGTTAGATATAAGAATACAAGGAAGTGTTGTAAAAATCATTATAAATGTTAGATAAATATTAATATAAAATAATATTCTAAATAGACTAATAAGCCCTATAATAGCGTTGCAGGTTGAGAAATAAATTATTGACATAATTTAGTGGACGGATGTATAGACCATTATGGATAGCGTTAAGCTTAATGGTATGATCCTTGTTTTCAAAAAAATTTAGATTTTTAACTTTTGTGAGTTTAATAGCAAGCCGTGTGATGGTGTTTGTAGAAAATTGCTCGGCAATATTATAGTTTGTAGGCTTGATAAAATTCCCAAGAATACATGAGTTAAAAACAATAACGCTCCCCACAGTAGCAATGCGAATAAGAGCAATCTATATTCAAAGTGTGTATGGTCTTGTAATAGATTTGCCACAATACCAATCAATCTTATTGCAACAAGGAATATTTATCGATGGGAGAATGCCAAAAATAACACTATAATTGACGCCAATATAACATATTTTGGTGAGCTTTTATAGAGTGAAACAAAAGTTCTTAAAGGAGTGTTTTTTATAGTATCCATTGCAATAAGATTTAATGTGAATTTTCTCTGTTACACCTAAACTCATAACTCTTTCCAATTTTTATTTTCAAAGCTCTTTAAGATTTTAAACTTTAACCGATTATAGTTCCAACCAAAAGCAAGGATGCCTTTGGGTTTTTATAACAAGGAGTTACAACAATGGCTTTTCAGGTCAATACAAATATCAATGCGATGAATGCACATGTGCAATCCGCACTCACTCAAAACGCGCTTAAAACTTCGTTAGAGCGATTGAGTTCAGGTTTAAGGATTAATAAAGCGGCTGATGACGCATCAGGCATGACGGTGGCGGATTCTTTGCGCTCACAAGCGAGCAGTTTGGGTCAAGCGATCGCTAACACTAATGACGGCATGGGGATTATCCAAGTTGCGGATAAGGCTATGGATGAGCAATTGAAAATCTTAGACACCGTTAAGGTTAAGGCGACTCAAGCGGCTCAAGATGGGCAAACTACAGAGTCTCGTAAGGCGATCCAATCGGATATTGTTCGTTTGATCCAAGGTTTGGATAATATTGGTAACACGACTACTTATAATGGGCAAGCATTATTGTCTGGTCAATTCACTAACAAAGAATTCCAAGTAGGGGCTTATTCTAACCAAAGCATTAAAGCTTCTATCGGCTCTACCACTTCAGATAAAATCGGTCAAGTTCGTATCGCTACGGGTGCGTTAATCACGGCTTCTGGAGATATTAGTTTGACTTTCAAACAAGTGGATGGCGTGAATGATGTGACTTTAGAGAGCGTAAAAATCTCTAGTTCAGCAGGCACAGGGATTGGCGTGTTAGCAGAAGTGATCAACAAAAACTCTAACCGAACCGGCGTTAAAGCTTATGCGAGCGTTATCACCACGAGCGATACGGCAGTCCAATCAGGAAGCGTGAACAATTTAACCTTAAATGGGATCCATTTGGGCAGTATCGTAGATGTTAAGAAAAACGACTCAGACGGAAGGTTAGTCGCAGCGATCAATGCGGTTACTTCAGAAACCGGCGTGGAAGCCTATACCGATCAAAATGGGCGCTTGAATTTGCGTAGCCTGGATGGTCGTGGGATTGAAATCAAAACCGATAGCGTGAGCGATGGACCTAGTGCTTTAACGATGGTCAATGGCGGTCAGGATTTAACGCAAGGCTCTATGAACTATGGGAGGCTTTCTCTCACACGATTGGACGCTAAAAGCATCAATGTGGTTTCGGCTTCTGACTCTCAGCATTTAGGCTTCACAGCGATTGGTTTTGGGGAATCTCAGGTGGCAGAAACCACAGTGAATTTGCGCGATGTTACTGGGAAGTTTGACGCTAATGTCAAATCAGCTAGTGGCGCGAACTATAACGCAGTCATCGCTAGCGGTAATCAAAGCCTAGGCTCTGGGGTAACTACTTTGAGAGGTGCGATGGTGGTGATTGATATTGCGGAATCTGCGATGAAAATGTTGGATAAAGTCCGCTCTGATTTGGGTTCTGTGCAAAATCAAATGATTAGCACCGTGAATAATATCAGTATCACTCAAGTGAATGTCAAAGCGGCTGAATCTCAAATTAGGGATGTGGATTTTGCTGAAGAGAGTGCGAATTTCAATAAAAATAACATTTTGGCACAATCAGGTAGCTATGCGATGAGTCAAGCCAATACCGTTCAACAAAACATCTTAAGGCTTTTAACTTAGTTTTAAGAAAGGTGTTTGTGTAAGGTGTTTGTGTGGGGCTAACGCTTTAAGCGTTGGCTTTTTCGCTTTAATTTTCACTTCTTTTTTATAAAATACTTTTTTAGCTTTGTTCTCATTGAGCGTTAATAATGAATTTAAAAAATGCTAAAAGCATTTTTACAATAAAATAATAAAAAGCTTGATTTTAATCAAGCGATAGCTTTTTAAAAAAGCGGTCTTCTTGGGTTAGGGGGATCTTAAAGGGGTTAATGGGGGGCATTATCGCAAAATGTCCCTCTATCCCCTTAAGGGAATGAGTTTTGTTATAAAAATTGAAGTTAAAAAACCCCATTTTTTAAAGAATTAAAAGTCTTTAGTCATCAATATTTGACTACAATAGAATTTTTTTTATATTTCTTATAGGGGATTATTGTGTTAGATAGTTTTGAAATTTTAAAGGCTTTAAAGGGTTTGGATCTATTGAAAAACGCTCCCAGTTGGTGGTGGCCCAATGCACTTAAATTTGAAGCTCTATTAGGGGCGATTTTAACGCAAAACACTAAATTTGAAGCCGTTTTAAAATCGTTAGAAAATCTAAAAAACGCTTTCATTTTAGGGAATGATGATGAAGTCAATCTCAAAAAGATCGCTTATATAGAGTTTTCAAAACTCACAGATTGTGTCCGCCCTAGCGGGTTTTATAACCAAAAAGCCAAACGCATGATCGTTTTGAGTGAAAACATTTTAAAAGACTTTGGAAGTTTTGAAAATTTTAAAAAAGAAGTTACTAGAGAGTGGCTTTTAGATCAAAAAGGCATTGGCAAAGAAAGTGCAGATGCGATTTTATGTTATGTATGCGCTAAAGAAGTGATGGTGGTGGATAAATATAGCTATCTTTTTTTGAAAAAATTAGGTATAGAAATAGAAGATTATGACGAATTGCAAAATTTTTTTGAAAAAGGCATTCAAGAGAATTTAAATTCCGCTTTAGTGCTTTATGGAAACAGCATTTCTTTGGCGCAACTTTATGCGAGATTTCATGGAAAAATCGTAGAATTTTCTAAGCAAAAATTGGAGTTAAAGCTTTGATTTTTAGATTTTTTTACGCCTTAAGCTTTTTTTTAGGGGTTTTGTTAGCCAAAAAGGATTTAAATTTTTTTAAACCTTTAGAGCCTACCAAAAATTATTTTGGATCTTTTAAAATCGGCTATCTTTACCAACATGCAAACACGATTAAAAGAGCCCCTATCCGCCTAAAAAACCGCTCTCCCCTTTTGATGGATAAAATTTATCATGACGCTTCTTTGGGTTTTGACGCAGGGTATCTTTTTAAAAAGAAAGCTTTGTTAGGGGGGTATTTGGATGCAGGAATGGGTGGTTCGTATTTCATGAGCGCTGGATTAGCAGCTGGGGTGAGACTTTTTAAGGGGTGGGTTATCCCTAAAATCGCATTAGGCTATCAACTCCAAATTTTAGGGACTAAGATTGACAAATACCAATTCAATATCCAATCAGCGGTAGGGAGTGTGGGCTTGTTTTTCAATGTGGCTAAAAATTTTGGTTTGAGTTTAGAAGCAAGGGGGGGCATTCCTTTTTATTTCATCCAAAGCAAATTTTCTAAAGCATTTGGCACGCCACGATTGAATATCTATTCCATTGGTATCACTTTCACCTTTTATGATTTTACTAGATTTTTAGGGTAAAATACTTTTTAAGAATTAACTATAAAGTATAAAAATAACCATTAAGTAAAGTTTCAAGGATTTATGATGATTTTCATTGATGCATGTTTTAAAAAAGAAACACCTTACACGCCTATTTGGATGATGAGGCAAGCGGGGCGTTATCTTAGCGAATACCAAGAGAGCCGAAAGAAAGCTGGGAGTTTCTTGGAATTGTGTAAAAATAGCGATCTAGCCACAGAAGTGACTTTACAGCCGGTAGAGATCTTAGGCGTGGATGCGGCTATTTTGTTTAGCGATATTTTGGTAGTGCCTTTGGAAATGGGCTTAGATTTGGAATTTATCCCTAAAAAGGGACCGCATTTTTTAGAGACTATTACGGATTTAAAAAGCGTGGATAGCCTTAAAGTAGGGGCATATAAGCGGCTAAATTATGTCTATGATACGATCTCTCAAACGCGCCAAAAACTTTCTAAAGATAAGGCGTTGATCGGTTTTTGCGGATCACCTTGGACTTTGGCGACTTACATGATAGAGAGTGAGGGGAGTAAATCGTATGCTAAAAGCAAAAAAATGCTTTATAGCGAGCCTGAAGTTTTGCACACACTTTTAGAAAAGTTAAGCGCTGAATTGATAGAGTATTTGAGCCTTCAAATCCAAGCTGGGGTCAATGCGGTGATGATCTTTGATTCATGGGCGAATGCTTTAGAAAAAGAAGCTTATTTGAAATTCAGCTGGGATTATTTGAAAAAAATCTCCAAAGAGCTTAAAAAACGTTATGCACGCATTCCGGTCATCCTTTTCCCTAAAGGGGTCGGTGCTTATTTGGATAGCATAGATGGGGAATTTGATGTGTTTGGGGTGGATTGGGGCACGCCTTTAGAAATGGCAAAAAAGATTTTAGGCGATAAATATGTTTTGCAAGGGAATTTAGAACCCACCCGCCTTTATGATAAAAACGCTTTAGAAGAGGGCGTTGAAAAGATTCTAAAAATCATGGGCAATAAGGGGCATATTTTTAATTTAGGGCATGGGATGTTGCCGGATTTACCTAGAGAAAATGCGAAATATTTAGTGCAATTAGTGCATAATAAAACCAAGCACTAGGGGGTTATTTTAATGAAGACGACTATAAGATTTGTTAGTTTGTGGGGCTTGTGTGCTGCTTTAGCTTTGGCGCAAACCCCTTCTAAAACCCCAGATGAAATCAAAAAAATTCTCAACGATTACAGCCATAAGAATTTAACGCTCATTGATCCGCCGACAAGCTCTTTAGAGGTATCGCCGAGTTTCTTACCCTCGCCTAAAGAAACAGCGACCACTATCAATCAAGAGATTGCTAAATACCACGAAAAAAGCGATAAGGTCGCTTTAGGGTTGAATGAATTGCTTAAGGGGGCCACTTCAAATCTCAGTTTGCAAGCGCAAGAGCTCAAAGTCAAGCAGGCGATGAAAAACCACACCATCTCTAAAGCGATGTTTTTGCCCACTTTGAACGCGAGTTATAATTTTAAAAATGAAAATAGGGATACCCTAGACTTTAAGCACTATAACACGCAACAACTCCAAGCTGAAGTTAAACTGAATGTGTTTAATGGCTTTAGCGATGTGAATAATGTCAGAGAAAAGGTTGCAACTTACCGCTCCACCGTGGCTAATTTAGAATACAGCCGCCAGAGTGTGTATTTGCAAGTGGTGCAACAATATTATGAGTATTTTAACAACCTCGCTCGCATGATCGCTTTGCAAAAGAAATTAGAGCAAATCAAAACGGATATTAAAAGGGTTACCAAGCTTTATAATGAAGGGCTAACCACGATTGATGATTTGCAAAGTTTGAAAGCGCAAGGGAATTTGAGCGAATACGATATTTTGGATATGCAATTTGCTTTGGAGCAAAACCGCTTGACTTTGGAGTATTTGACCAACCTTAATGTGGAAAATTTAAAGAAAACCACGATTGATGCACCTGATTTGCAATTAAGAGAGAGACAAGATTTGGCCTCTTTAAGGGAGCAAATCAATGCGATTAAATACCAAGGCAAGCAGCTCAATTACTACCCTAAAGTAGATGTGTATGACTCATGGCTTTATTGGATCCAAAAACCCGCCTACGCTTTGGGAGCCTTTGGGAACTTCTTCCCAGGCCAGCAAAACACCGCCGGAGTGACTGCGACCATGAATTTTTTGGATGATATAGGTTTGAGTTTGCAAAAACAATCCATCATGTTAGGCAGATTGGCGAATGAAAAAACCTTGGCTTATAAAAAGTTAGAGCAAGAAAAAGACGAACAACTTTACAGAAAGTCGCTTGATATTGCTAGGGCTAAGATTGAATCTTCCAAAGCTAGTTTGGATGCGGCTAACCTTTCTTTTGCCAATATTAAGAGAAAATACGACGCTAATATAGTGGATTTCACCACTTATTTGAGGGGTTTAACCACTCGCTTTGATGCCGAAGTGGCTTACAATTTAGCGCTCAACAATTATGAAGTACAAAAAGCCAATTACATTTTCAACAGTGGGCATAAAATAGACGACTATGTGCATTGATTAAAGGGATGAAATGATACGAAAAATTTTAATAGGGTTTTTTTTAAGTCTTTTGAGTTTGGAAGCTGGTGAGAAAGTGTATGCGATTTTCAATGTGCAAGCGATGCAAGATTCCAAACTCACTCTGGATAGCACAGGGATTGTGGATAGCATTAAGGTCACTGAGGGGAGCGTGGTCAAAAAGGGCGATATTTTATTGCTTTTGTATAATCAAGATAAGCAGGCTCAAAGCGACTCTACCGAGCAACAACTCATTTTTGCCAAAAAACAATACCAACGATACAGTAGAATTGGGGGTGCTGTGGATAAAAACACTCTAGAGAGTTATGAATTCGCTTACAGGCGCTTGGAGTCTGATTACGCTTATTCTATTGCAGTGTTGAATAAAACCATTTTAAGAGCCCCTTTTGATGGCGTGGTGGCGAGCAAAAACATTCAAGTGGGTGAAGGGGTGAGCGCGAACAGTACGGTGCTGCTTAGATTAGTCAGTCATGCAAGGAAATTGGTCATTGAATTTGATTCCAAATACATCAATGCGGTCAAGGTGGGGGACACTTACACTTATTCTGTTGATGGGGATTCCAATCAGCATGAAGTTAAAATCACTAAAATTTATCCCACGGTTGATGAAAACACACGAAAAGTGAGTGCTGAAGCCCTTTTGTCTAATCCTATGGCAGTGGGGCTTTTTGGCGATGGGTTTATCCAAACGAAATAATAGGGTATTTGCATGTATAAAACAGCGATAAATCGTCCTATTACGACCTTAATGTTTGCTTTTGCAATCATCTTTTTTGGGGTCATGGGTTTTAAAAAATTGACCGTGGCACTTTTCCCTAAAATTGATTTGCCCACGGTGGTGGTTACCACGACTTATCCTGGGGCTAGCGCTGAAATCATAGAGAGTAAGGTAACCGACAAGATTGAAGAGTCGGTAATGGGGATTGATGGGATTAAAAAAATCACTTCCACAAGCGCTAGGAATGTGAGTGTTGTCGTCATTGAATTTGAGTTGGAAAAGCCTAATGAAGAAGCCCTAAACGATGTGGTCAATAAAATTTCTTCGGTGCGTTTTGATGACTCTAGTATCCAAAAACCCTCCGTGAATAAATTTGATACCGATAGCCAGGCCATTATTTCATTGTTTGTGAGCAGTTCAAGCGTGCCAGCTACAACCTTGAATGATTACGCTAAAAACACCATCAAACCCATGCTCCAAAAGATCAGTGGGGTAGGGGGCGTGCAACTCAATGGCTTTAGGGAGCGCCAGATCAGAATTTATGCTGACCCTACTTTGATGAATAAATACAACTTGACTTATGCGGATCTTTTCAGCACGCTTAAGGCTGAGAATATAGAGGTTGATGGGGGGCGCATTGTCAATAGCCAGAGAGAATTATCAATTCTAGTCAATGCGAATAGTTATAGCGTTGCGGATGTAGAAAAGATCCAAGTGGGCAACCATGTGCGCCTTGGCGATATTGCAAAAATTGAAATCGGTTTGGAAGAGGATAATACTTTTGCGAGCTTTAAAGACAAGCCCGGAGTGATTTTAGAAATCCAAAAGATTGCAGGAGCGAATGAAATTGAGATCGTGGATAGGGTGTATGAAGCTTTAAAACACATTCAAGCCATAAGCCCTAGCTATGAAATCAGACCTTTTTTAGACACTACGAGTTATATCCGCACCTCTATTGAAGATGTGAAATTTGACTTGGTTTTAGGGGCGGTTTTAGCGGTTTTGGTGGTGTTTGCATTCTTGCGTAATGGCACGATCACTTTGGTTTCAGCGATCTCTATCCCTATTTCTATCATGGGGACTTTTGCCCTTATCCAATGGATAGGATTTTCGCTCAACATGCTCACCATGGTGGCTTTAACGCTAGCGATAGGGATCATCATTGATGATGCGATCGTGGTGATTGAAAATATCCACAAAAAGCTAGAAATGGGTATGGAAAAACGGAAAGCGAGCTATGAGGGGGTGAAGGAAATTGGCTTTGCGTTAGTGGCGATTTCAGCGATGTTGCTTTCAGTTTTTGTGCCCATAGGGAATATGAAGGGCATTATTGGGCGCTTTTTTCAAAGTTTTGGGATCACGGTGGCTTTAGCGATCGCTTTATCGTATGTGGTGGTAGTGACGATTATCCCCATGGTAAGCTCGGTTATCGTTAATCCTAGGCATTCTCGTTTCTATGTGTGGAGTGAGCCTTTTTTTAAGGCTTTAGAGTCTCATTACACTAAATTGCTTCAATGGGTTTTAAACCACAAGCTCATTGTATTTATAGCGGTGGTTTTGGTGTTCGTGGGTTCGCTTTTTGTGGCTTCTAAACTTGGCATGGACTTCATGCTTAAAGAAGATAGGGGGAGGTTTCAAGTGTGGATTAGGGCTAAACCTGGCGTGAGCATAGATTACATGACAAAAAAGGTTAAAGGCTTTCAAGAAGCGATTCAAAAGCATGATGAGGTGGAATTCACCACTTTGCAAGTGGGTTATGGCACCACGCAAAGCCCTTTTAAAGCGAAGATTTTTGTGCAGCTCAAGCCTTTAGAAGAGCGCAAAAAAGAGCGCAAATTGGGGCAATTTGAGTTGATGAGTGCTTTAAGGAAAGAGTTAAAAAGCATGCCGGAAGCTAAAGATTTGGAGAGCATCAATCTTTCTGAAGTCTCTCTTTTAGGCGGTGGTGGGGATAGCTCGTCCTTTCAAACCCATGTGTTCGCTCAGTCTCAAGAAGCGGTGGATAAAAGCGTGGCGAATTTGAAAAAATTATTATTGGAAAGCCCTGCATTAAAAGGCAAGGTTGAGGGCTTCCACACAAGCACGAGCGAATCGCAACCGCAATTGCAACTCAAAATCTTAAGGCAAAACGCTAACAAATACGGCGTGAGCGCTCAAACCATTGGTTCGGTGGTGAGCTCTGCATTTTCTGGGACTTCGCAAGCGAGCGTGTTCAAAGAATACGGCAAAGAATACGACATAATCATCAGAGTGCCTGATGATAAGCGCGTTTCTGTGGAGGACATTAAACGCTTGCAGGTGCGTAATAAATACGATAAATTGATGTTTTTGGACGCTTTAGTGGAAATCACAGAAACTAAAAGCCCATCTAGCATCTCTCGTTACAACCGCCAGCGTAGCGTCACGGTGCTCGCTCAACCTAATAGGAGTGCGGGCGTTTCTTTGGGCGAAATTTTAACGCAAGTGAGCCAAAACACTAAAGAATGGTTGGTTGAAGGGGCGAATTACAGATTTACCGGTGAAGCGGATAACGCCAAAGAGACTAATAGGGAGTTTTTGATCGCTCTAGCGACAGCGTTTGTGTTGATTTATATGATTTTAGCAGCATTGTATGAGTCTATTTTAGAGCCTTTTATCATCATGGTTACCATGCCTTTAAGCTTTTCAGGGGCGTTTTTCGCTTTAGGTTTAGTCCATCAGCCTTTAAGCATGTTTTCTATGATAGGCTTGATCTTGCTCATTGGTATGGTGGGTAAAAACGCCACGCTTTTAATTGATGTCGCTAATGAAGAGCGTAAAAAAGGCTTGAATATTCAAGAAGCCATTTTATTTGCCGGTAAAACCCGTTTAAGACCTATTTTAATGACCACCATTGCGATGGTTTGCGGTATGCTGCCTTTGGCGTTAGCGAGTGGGGATGGAGCGGCGATGAAATCCCCCATAGGGATTGCGATGAGTGGGGGCTTAATGATTTCTATGGTGTTGAGCTTACTGATTGTACCGGTGTTTTATCGTTTGCTCGCTCCCATAGACGATAAGATCAAGCGGTTTTATCAAAACCAAAAAGCTTTAGAATGAAAAAGATTGTTCCGCTTTTGGTTTTATGGGTGGGTTTGTTAGGGGCGTTTGAGCCTAAAAAAAGCCATATTTATTTTGGGGCTATGGTGGGTTTAGCCCCTATTGAAATAACCCCAAAACCGGTTAGCAATTCTTCTTATGCCGCTTTTTTATGGGGGGCTAAAGGGGGGTATCAATTCGCTTTTTTTAAAGCTTTAGCAATAAGGGGTGAATTTTCTTACCTCATGGCGATCAAGCCCACGGCATTCCATACGACTAACACTTCTTTATTGAGCTTAAATATTGATGCATTGAGCGATTTTTACACTTACAAAAAATACAGCTTTGGGGTGTATGGGGGAGTTGGGATAGGATATTTTTACCAAAACGATCGTTTAGAGATGGGGAATGGCTCGTTTATGGGGTATAACGGCTTGTTTAACGCTGGGCTTTTTAGCACAATTGACAAACACCACTGCGTAGAGCTTGGGGCTAAAATCCCTTTTTCAAAAACCAGAAATTCTTTTAAAGATCCTTATTTTTTAGAGAGCGTTTTTTTCCATGTAGCTTATAGTTATGCGTTCTAAAAAAGGTTTAAATAACCCATTGACACCCACTAGAAACAAGATAAATTCCTTATAAGAGTTATACATTCTTTTTTGTTTTGTTACAAAAGGTTTAAATAACCCATTGACACCCACTAGAAACAAGATAAATTCCTTATAAGAGTTATACATTCTTTTTTATTTTGTTACAATGGATAGCGTCAAAGTATGATCACATGAAAGGGTTTAAAATGATTGCTAAAAATGATAAAACCGATTTAAAAACTAAACACTTTAAAAACCGCTCTTTTAGGGGTATTAAAAAGAAGATTGCTAAAAAATACAAAGCTAAAAACCAATCTTTAATTACCCATGCATTCCAATCTCATGCATTCAAAATGTGCTCAAGCCTTTCTCTTAACAAAAAAATCTTTTTAGGGCTAGGGTTTGTCTCAGCTTTGAGCGCTCAAAGTGAGGATTATAATAGTTCGGTGTATTGGCTAAACAGCGTGAATAAAAACCACAGCAACAAATCCTACTATATCAGTCCCTTACGCACTTGGGCTGGGGGGAATAGGCAATTCACGCAAAATTATAACAACAGCAAATTATACATAGGAACAAAAGACGCTTCCGCAACGCCCAACAATAATTCTATATGGTTTGGGGGGGCGTATAATGATTTTTGGCACCAATATCAGGGCTATGTGGGGTATATCACAGGGGTTTTTAAGGCTAGAGATATTTTTATTACAGGGGATATTGGATCAGGCAACCAGCTAAAAACCGGTGGGGGTGCAACGCTTGTGTTTGAAAGCTCAAACGACTTAACCACCAACGAAGCGCATTTTAAAAACGACAAGGCCGGAACGCAAAATTCATGGATGAATTTGATTTCTAGTAACAGCGTGCATTTGAAAAACACGACTTTTAGCAACCAAACCCCCAATGGAGGTTTTAATGTCAAGGGGAAAAATATCAATTATGAAGGTGGGAGCATTAGTGGGGGTAATTTTGGCTTTGATAATGTCGATCGTCATGGAAAAACCACTATCAATGGCGTAACTTTCAATGATAACGGCACGCTCACTTACAAGGGAGGTAATAGCATTGGAGGGAGCATCAGTTTTATCAATTCCAATATCAACCATTACAAACTCAACCTCCATGCCAATGACATCACTTTCAATAACACCACTTTAGGGAGCATGCCTAATGGCAACGCTAACACCGTGGGGGAAGTTTATGTCCTTAATGCAAGCAATATCACTTTCAATAATTTGACTTTTGATGGGGGTTGGTTTGTTTTTGCTAGATTTAATGCTCATGTTAATTTTCAAGGCACGACCACGATCAATAGCTCCGCTTCACCTTTTTTAAATATGACCGGTAAAGTTACCATTGAACCTAATGCGATTTTTAACATTCAAAATTACACGCCCACGATAGGGAGCACTTACACGCTCTTCAGCATGAAAAATGGCTCTATCACTTACAATGATGTGAATAATTTGTGGAATATTATTAGGCTTAAAAACACGCAAGCCACAAAAGACAACAGCAAAAACGCCACTTCTTCTAACAACACCCACACTTACTATGTGACCTACAATTTAGGTGGTACGCTCTATAATTTTAAGGAAGTGTTTAGTCCCAATTCTATTTTCTTACAATCCGTTTATTACGGTGCGAACAATATCTATTACACCAATAGCGTGAATATCCATGACAATGCTTTCAATTTGAGGGATATTAAAGACGATAGAGACGATACGATTTTTTATCTCAACGGCATGAACACTTGGAATTACACCAATGCGAGATTCACTCAAACTTATGGCGGAAAAAACAGCGCTCTAGTCTTTAACGCCACTACCCCTTGGGCTAATGGCAGTATCCCTAAATCTGATAGCACGGTGCGTTTTGGGGGGTATCATGGGGTTGATTGGGGGAAAACGGGTTATATCACCGGCACTTTTATAGCCGATAGGGTTTATATCACCGGTAACATGATGTCTGGGAATGGTGCTCAAACCGGTGGGGGGGCGACTTTAAATTTTGTGGGTGCGACTGAAGTCAATATCGCTGGGGCTACTTTTAAAAACTTAAAAACCACTTCACAAAACTCTTACATGACTTTTATGGCGTTGAGGGATAGATCTGGGAGCGGTAAGATCAATGTTAGCGGTAAGATTAATGTTTCTCAATCTGATTTTTACGATTGGACAGGTGGGGGGTATGATTTTACTGGGAATGGCGTTTTTGATAACGTGAATTTCAACGAGGCTTATTACAAGTTTCAAGGGTCAAAAAACACTTACACTTTTAAAAACACGAATTTTTTAGCTGGGGGTTTCAAATTCCAAGGCAAGACCACTATTGATCATTCTGTTTTAGAAAGCGCTTCTTATACTTTTGATGGCGATAATAACGCATTTAATGCAAACAAGTTTAACGGCGGATCGTTTAATTTCAACCACGCAGAGCAAACAGACGCTTTTAATAACAACTCGTTTAATGGCGGTTCGTTTAGTTTTAACGCCAAGCAAGTGGATTTCAATCATAACTCGTTCAATGGTGGCGTGTTTAATTTCAACAATACTCCTAAAGTCAATTTTAATAACGACACCTTTAATGTGAATAATCAGTTCAAACTGAATGGTTCTCAAACAACTTTTAGTTTCAATAAGGTTGTTTTCAACATGCAAGGGCTTTTGAGTAGCTTGAGCGTGGGCACGACTTATCAATTACTCAACGCTAAAAGCGTGGATTATAAGGATAATAATAACGCTTTGTATCAAATGTTGCATTGGACTAGCGGAGAAAATCCTAGCGGTAAATTAGTGGGTGAAAGTAAAAGTGCATCAAGCAACACTAAAATTTACAATGTCCATTTCACTGACAACGGCTTGGCTTATTACATTAAAGAGAATTTTAATAATGGGATCACGCTCACCCGTTTGTGCACTTTGGGTTACACGCATTGCGTGAGTATCCATGACGATGCGTTCAATCTTAAAAATGTCAATAATAATGCGAGCGATACCGTGTTCTATCTCAACGGCATGACGACTTGGAAAATTGCTGGCAAGGGCGTTTTTAACCAAAATTACAGCGGTGCTAACAGCGTTTTGGTCTTCAACCAAACCACTCCTTTTCTTGATGGGGCGAATCCCACTTCTAAAAGCGTGGTGAGTTTTGGGAAAACTTCAGGGGCTGAATGGGGGCTAGTGGGCTATATTCATGGTGTTTTTAGAGCCAATCAAATTGATATTGCCGGCACTATCAGATCAGGTAATGGAGCCAAAACCGGTGGGGGTGCAACGCTTGTTTTTAACGCTCAAAAGCGTTTGAATATCGCTAATGCAAATTTAAACAACGATAAAGCTGGTTTGCAAAATTCATGGATGAATTTCATTGTGGATAATGGCAATTTGAATGTTAAAAACGCAAATTTTAGCAACCAAACTCCGCATGGAGGTTTTAACCTTAAAGCTAATGATATTGCTTGGGATGGAGGCTCTGTGAGTGGAGGGGGACATTTTGGCGTGGATAACGCTAGTGCGAGTGGAAAAGCGGTCATTAAAAATGCGACTTTCAATGATAACGGCACTTTGATCTATAAAGGGGGCGAAAACAACGCTGGGAATTCTTTAACCTTAGAAAACAACACCTTCAATTCCTACAATATCAATGCAAGGGTGCAAAACCTTATTTTTAACAACAACTCGTTTAATGGCGGTAGCTATTCGTTTAATGACACTAAAAATATTACTTTTAAAGGCACGAACACGCTCATTAACAGCGATCCTTTCAGCCGCCTTAAAGGATCAGTCGCTATCAATGACAATAGTATTTTTAACATTCAAAGGAATTTGACCGATAAAACCACTTACACGCTTTTGAGTGGGGATAGCATCAAGTATAATAACCAAACTCTAGCCGATAATCTTTTTTCAAAAAATTTATGGGATTTGATCCATTTTGACGGCACGAGAGGGACTTTATTAAGGGTAGAGAAAAACACTTATTTTGTGCAATTCACGCAGAGCAATGGTCAAAAATTCGTTTTTGAAGAGACTTTCAATCCTGGCTCTATCACTTATAGATACCTTACGCTCAACTCTTCGCCTTACCACACGGACGCTGATTCTACAGATATTTGGAATCAAGTAAGGAAGCAATTTGATTTTATTCCAGGAAAAACCCCTGTGTGTGTTGGGGTGTGCTATATCGCACCTTATAAAAATCAAGATCTTATCGGATCTAGTGCTTTTGCGTGGTCGCTTAATTTTGGGGCTACGGTGGTAGGGACTTTGCTGTTAGGAAGCGCTCAAGCAAAGGCTAATAACAATGGCGGATCTATTTGGTTTGGTAAAAACAATTTGTTGTATTTGCATGGCAATTTCAATGCACTTAATATCTTTTTAACGAATAATTTTAATGTCGGCAATCCTAATGCTGGCGGTGGGGCGACGATCAATTTTAACGCTGATGAAACCTTAAGTGCTGATGGGCTGAATTACACGAATTTCCAAACCGTGGCTTTGGGCTTGCAAACTAGCGCGAGCCAGCATTCATGGGCGAATTTTAATTCTAGGCTTTCTATGGAGATTAAAAATTCTAATTTTAGGGATTTCACATGGGGAGGCTTCAGGTTCAATTCAGGGCGCATGGTTTTTGAAAACACCACTTTTAGCGGTTGGACGAATATCAATGGGGCGACAGAAAGCGGTTCATCATATGTGAGTATGGTTGCAAATACGGATTTGATTTTTTCTAATTCCATTTTAGGTGGGGGCGTTCGCTATGATTTGAAAGCCAAACGCATCGCATTCAACAACTCTCAAATGGTGGTTGATGTGTCTAAAAATGTGAATCAATCTTCATTGAGTGGGGATGTGACTTTCAGTAATTCTAGGCTTGCAGTTAAACCAAACGCCGCTATCAATATTGGGGATAGCCAGACTCAAACGACTTTAGAAAACGCCTCAAGCCTTTCTTTTTATAACAACAGTGTGGCGAATTTTAATGGCACGACCACTTTTAAAGGCGTGTCTTACTTGAATTTGAACCCTAACGCTCAAGTGAGCTTCAATCATGTGAATTTCAATAACGCTAATGTGACTTTTTATGGTATCCCACTTTTTGGTAAAACGCCTGATTTTGGCAATTCTGTGCGCCTTATCAACTTCAAAGGAGATGCGAAATTCGCCCAAGCTACGCTCAATTTAAGGGCTAAAAATATCCATGTGAATTTCCAAGGGAATTCCACTTTTGGGGAAAACTCCACGATGAATTTAGCCCAAGGATCTCAAGCGAGCTTTAACGCTCTTAGTGTGGAAGGGGAAACGCATTTCAATCTCAATGGCTCAAGTTTATTGAATTTCAATGGCAACAGCGTTTTTAACGCCTCTGTGAATTTCTACGCCAGCAATTCTCAAATTTCTTTTTCTAAATCAGCAACCTTTAATGCAAACGCTTCATTTGACTTAGGTAACAACAGTGCTTTAAACTTTCAAAGCGTTTTCTTAAATAGTACTTTAAGTCTTTTGGGCAATGGTAGTAACAATTTAGCGATCAACACTAGAGGGAATTTTAGCTTTGGATCCAAAGGGATTTTGAATCTCTCTTACATGAATTTATTTGGGGGGGATAAAAAGACCTCAGTTTATGATGTTTTGCAAGCCCAAAATATTGATGGCTTGAATGGGAGTAATGGCTATGAAAAAATCCGTTTTTATGGCATAGGGATTGAAAAGGCTGATTACTCGTTTAATAACGGCGTTCATTCTTGGAGCTTCACTAATCCGCTCAACACAACCGAAACGATTACAGAAACTTTGTATAACAACCGCTTGAAAGTGCAGATCTCTCAAAACGGCATCTCTAACAACACGATGTTTAATCTCGCCCCTAGTTTGTATGATTACCAGAAAAACCCCTATAATTACACGAACAACAAAGCGGGCACTTATTATTTGACTAGCAATATTAGAGGCTTTAATCAAAATAATGAGATACCAGGGACTTATAACGCGTTCAACCAACGCCTAAAAGCTTTGCATATTTATAATCAGGCTATCACTAAAGAGGATTTGAGCATGCTTGCAAGTTTAGGTAAGGAATTTTTGCCTAAAGTGGCTAAGCTTATCGCTTCAGGGGATTTGGATAACCTTAATTTAAAAAGCCCAAATAGTTTTGATACCATTCTTAAGGTCTTGAAGAAATACGATATTACCATAAGCCAAGAGAAATGGAAAAGTTTGTTAAAAATGATTCAAGGCTTTTCCAACACGGCTAATTATCAGTTTTCTCAAGGCAGTCTCGTTGTAGGAGCGATTAAGGAAGGGCAAACCAACACTAATAGCGTGGTGTGGTTTGGAGGCGATGGGTATAAAAATCCATGCGCGATTGGGGATAACACTTGCCAGATGTTTAGGCAAACTAATTTAGGGCAGTTGATCCACTCCACTTCGCCTTATTTGGGCTATATGGATGTTAATTTTAAAGCTAAAAACATTTACATTACCGGAACAATTGGCAGTGGGAACGCTTGGGGGAGCGGAGGGAGTGCGAATGTGTCTTTTGAGAGTGCAACGAATTTAGTGCTCAATCAAGCTAATATTGACGCTAAAGGGAATGATAAGCTCTTTTCTTATCTAGGGAAAGACGGCATTGACAAGCTTTTTGGAGAAAAGGGCTTGGGGAATATCCTTTCTAATATAGTTTATGAAGAGAGTTTGAACAATAACGCTATCCCCAAAGATTTAGCCAACATGATCCCTAAAGATTTTGGATCTAAGACTTTAAGCTCCTTGCTTGGCCCTAGAGAAGTGAGCAGTCTTTTAAGCGTGAGCGCTTTTAAAAACGCAATCATGGAGATTTTAAACGCTAAAACGGTGGGCGATGTTTTTGGCGAAAATGGGCTTTTAAATGCACTTGATCCAACCAAAAGAAAAGAAATCGATCAAATGTTATTAGAGCAAATCCAGGCCCATACTTCAGGGTTTGAAAAATTCATCGTTAAAACTTTAGGGATTCAAAATGTAGAGAATTTCATCAATAATTGGTATGGCAAGCAAAGTTTGAGTTCTTTTGCGAATAATTTTGTGCCTGGAGGCTTAGATCAAGCCCTTGATAAAATAGGCTCTAGTGCTGATTCTAAAGAGTTGCAAGGCTTTTTGAAGCAAACGACTTTTGGGGATATTCTAAACCAAATGATCGCACAAGCCCCTTTAATCAACAAGCTCATTTCGTGGTTGGGTCCGCAGGATTTAAGCACGCTCATTAATATCGCTTTAAACAGCGTGACTAACCCAAGTAAAGAATTGTTGGGTGCTATTTCTGGCATGGGTCAAAAAGTGCTGAACGATTTATTAGGCGAGGGCGTGGTTACCAAGATTATGAACAATCAAGTCTTGGGGCAAATGATCAATAAAATCATTGCGGATAAAGGATTAGGAGGCGTTTATAATCAAGGTCTAGGCTCAATACTCCCTAAATCCTTGCAAGATGAACTGAAACAATTGGGCATGGGATCTTTACTCAAACCTAAAGGGTTGCACAATCTTTGGCAAAAAGGGAATTTCAATTTCGTGGCTAAAAACCATGTGTTTGTGAATGACAGCTCGTTTAGTAACGCCACAGGGGGGGAATTGAATTTTGTAGCGGGCAAATCCATTATTTTTAATGGGAAAAATACGATTAATTTCACGCAATATCAGGGCAAGCTTTCTTTTGTCTCTAAAGATTTTTCTAACATTTCGCTGGATACTTTAAACGCCACCAACGGCTTGACGCTGAATGCACCTAAAAATGATATTAGCGTTAAAAAAGGTCAAATTTGCACGAATATTTTAGATTGCATGGGTGAGAAAAAAGCTAAAAACTCTCCAAATGCAAGTGCTCCAACGGACGAAACGCTAGAAGTGAACGCGAATAATTTTGCGTTTTTAGGCACCATTAAAGCTAATGGTTTAGTGGATTTTTCAAAAGTTTTGCAAAATACGACGATTGGGACTTTGGATCTAGAGCCAAACGCTATTTTAAGAGCGAATAACTTGATTGTGAATAACGCTTTTAATAGCAATTCTAATTATAGGGTCAATATCAGCGGTAATCTCAATGTGATTAAGGGTGCGACTTTTAGTGCGAATGAAAATGGTTTGGATGTAGGAGGGGATTTGAAGAGCGAAGGGCAATTGACTTTTAATCTCAAGCACCCAACCGATAAAACGATCATCAGTGTGGCTGGCACTTCCACGATCATGTCTTATAACAACCAAACTCTAATCAATTTTAACACCCAACTCAAGCAGGGTGCTTACACGCTTATCAATTCCAAACGCATGCTTTATGGGTATGACAATCAAATCATTCGTGGAGGGAGCTTGAGCGATTACCTTAAACTCTACACTCTCATTAACTTTAATGGCAAACGCTTGCAATTAGAGGGCGATTCTTTGAGTTATGACAATCAGCCGGTTAGCATTAAAGATGGGGGCTTTGTGATAAGCTTTAAAGACAATCAAGGGCGCATGGTGTATTCATCCATCTTTCATGATAAGGTTCAAGTTACGGTTTCTGATAAACCCATGGATATTCATGCACCTAGTTTGGAATACTATATCCAGCACATTCAAGGCGACGAAGGTTTGAATGCGATCAAATCCGCTAATAATAACGCTGTCAATTGGTTGAACGCGCTTTTTGTGGCTAAAGGAGGCAATCCCTTGTTCGCCCCTTATTATTTGCAAGACACACCCACCAAACACATTGTGACTTTAATGGAAGATGTGACTAGTGCTTTAGGCATGCTCACTAAACCTAGCCTTAAAAACAATTCCACTGATGCTTTGCGGCTCAACACTTACACGCAACAAATGGGGCGTTTGGCCAAGCTTTCCAATTTCGCTTCTTTTGATTCGTCTGATTTTAGCGAACGCTTGAGCAGTCTTAAAAACCAAAAATTTGCTGATGCTATCCCTAACGCGATGGATGTGATTTTAAAATACTCTCAAAGGGATAAATTAAAAAACAACCTTTGGGCGACTGGTGTTGGGGGTGCGAGCTTTGTAGAAAACGGCTCAGGGACGCTCTATGGTATCAATTTGGGTTATGACAGATTTGTTAGAGGGGCGATTATTGGAGGGTATGCGGCTTATGCGTATAGTGGGTTTAATAGCCGTATCACTGGCTCTCGATCGGATAATGTGAATGTGGGCTTGTATGCGAGAGCTTTTATTAAAAAAAGCGAGTTAACCTTTAGCGTCAATGAAACTTGGGGGGCGAATAAAACCCAGATTAGCTCCAATGACGCTTTGCTCTCTATGATCAACCAGTCTTACAATTACAGTACATGGACAACGAACGCGAGAGTCAATTATGGGTATGATTTCATGTTTAAAAACAAAAGCGTGATCATCAAGCCTCAAACCACTCTTGAGTATTACTATATCGGCATGACCGGTTTAGATGGAGTGATGAATAACGCGAATTATAACCAGTTTAAAGCGAACGCCGATCCGTCTAAAAAATCCGTTTTAACGATCAATTTAGCGATTGAAAACCGCCATTATTTCAACAAGAATTCTTATTTTTATGCGATTAGTGGGATCAGTAGGGATTTATTGGTGCGATCCATGGGAGATAAACTGGTGCGTTTCATTGGTGATAATACTTTGAGTTACAGGAAAGGCGAGCTTTATAACACTTTTGCGAGCATCACTACGGGCGGAGAAGTGAGATTATTTAAAAGCTTTTATGCGAATGCTGGGGTGGGGGCTAGGTTTGGGTTGGATTATAAAATGATTAATATCACCGGAAACATTGGAATGCGTTTAGCGTTTTAGGGGGTAGGGGGCTTACCCCTTATTAACTATTAAACGAGATAGATGGTTTGATTAAGGATTTAACGCATGCGTTCTTTTGGTGTTAGTAACATGCGATTAGCGCTTAGTAAAAATAAAATAATGCCACCAATAATGAAAAATGTTGAAGTTGCTAAAACCAGTATAGTATCAATTCCTTGAAAAGCTTTGATTAGAAGTTGATTAAGGTAGTAAAAAATAGATGTTTTGTATTAGGTAGGTATTCTAAAGGAACAAAAACATTACAAGACATTAGCGCATAGAGATTGATGATATTACAAAATCCTAAGATGCTTTGTTCGTTTTGAAAAATTCTAGCTACAAAAATTGCCAAGCAAAAACAAAACAATGCGCTTGAAAAAACACTAACAAACCCCAAAATAAGCGCTTTAAAATTAAGAATAGTGATGATATTGAGCACATAAAAAGAGAGAACAATAAAGATAAAAGCATATAGGATTACAACGATTAGTCTTGAAGCGATTAATGCTAGAGTTATTTGTTTGAAAGTTGTTGGTGATAACATGTAGAACAAGAATATATTATGCGATCTAGAGCTTGTTATAGCTTGAGTGAGACCAAAGATCGCGCTAGAAATAATAAGAAGTCCCATTAGACCTATAATATTATTAAAGTAAAAAATTTCAGTGGTATTTTTTGAAAAAACAAAAATCAGTAATAGGAGCATTAAAATAGGATAAATAAAAGTCCAAAATAGCGCGCTTGTATTGGTGAGATAAGATTTGATTTCAAGTTTTAGGATAGATAGAATTGCTCCCACTAAATATCCTTTAGTAATGCTAATAAGTCTTTTGTGGTTGGTTTTTCTTTAAAGTTAAAAGTTTTAGCTACAGATTTTAATATAGAATTTAAAGGTTTGTATTGAGCAATGTTGCCATTCTTAAGGAGCAATACCCATTCGCAACTATCTAAGACAATAGGATCATGAGTGGCGATGATACTTGTAAGTTGTTGGGTGTTGCGCAAGCTTATGAGATTTGATAGTCTTATAAGAGCGTTTTGCTCTAAACTAGTTTCTGGTTCATCCATAATAATTAATTGGGGGTGGTGGCTAAGAGCTAAGTCAATCTTTAAGCACTGTTTTTGTCCATCGCTTAGGTGTTCGTAGATTTTATTCAAAAGATTTTTTTCAAATAGATTTGGAGTGCAGTTTTTGTGAAAAAATTGATAGAATTTAAAAGGTCGTTTGCGTTTAATCCAGGTGGATAGTTGAATAGGTTAGAGACAACTCCCAATTGTTTGCGTTGTGGTATAATATTGTCGTGGTATGGAATATTATTGTTTTGTGCTTTAAAATTATAGTCTGATCTAATGCCTAGAATAGTGTTGATAAGCGTTGATTTTCTAGCACCATTTGTGCCAATAATGGCTGTACTAGTATGAATTTTAAATGAAAAATCTCATGTATTTAAAGCGTTTTTAAACATGGTTTTTGGGTGTATGCTGATGTTAGATGTTAGAAATCATAAAATCTCCTTGATAGAAATGACTTTAAAACCCCATCTAGGATTATTGTAATTTAAATTGCGGTTTTTTTGTGTGATTGTCGCAAAAAATTAACTAATCTTTGTCAAAACGAGCGATAGCGTTACTGAAAGGATCGATCTAAGCGAGTAAAACGATTTTAAAAAGCGTTTTAACGGCTTGTCATTCCCATTTTATGGGTTTTTTGACATATAAAATTCCAACGCTTTTTCCATAAAAAGCGATCGATTAGGCAAATCCTTTTCCTTGAGATATGCACCCACTTTAGCCATCAAATTGGGCGAGAGCAAAAGATTAAAATGGCTTTTGCACTTTATTTTGAGCTCTGTCTCCAACTCGGCTAATTCAATCAATAACTTTTGGCGTTTTGTTTGCAAAATTTGCATCGTGGTGTGCACATTATTAATGTTCCATGTTTATCCTTAACTTTTCAATATCTTTTATTTTTTCGCATTCTACTATAAAAGAGAAAATAGGTGGTTTGTGGAGCAAATTTGATTAAAAAAGAATAGCTTTACCTTAAATAACCCATAAAAGAGGGTTAAAAAAGGGTTAAAGAAGAGTCAATCAGTAAGCAAAAACATAGTTAAGATGCACGCTATAAAGCCTGCGGTATTCTAGTTTAGCCCCTAGAAAAGAATTATAGCTCATGTTCAAAGTGGGGATTTTTGCACACAGTTCAATGCCATGTTGGGTGGCATGATCACCATCTTTTTTCTTGGGTCTAGCGAGGTTCATTCTTAATCCTGCGTTGAATAAGAATTGAAAATTCGCCGTATTCACTTTAGTGTTATAGGCATTGCTAATGGTTTTTAAATGCACATAATTAGAATTGAGCCAAGAAAGTGCCCCCTACTGCGACGCCGCCAAAAAGCCCAAAAGAGAGCTTGTTATTCTTGCCTAAAAAGTTGGTTTTTTGTCATTGATGAAGTTAAACAGCAAATCGCTCCCCACGCCATAAGTGAGAACATTAGAATCGGAGTTAAAGAAGCCCAATTTGATATAAGTATGGTTGTAATCAAAAAAGCCGTAATACCTTAATCCCCACCTTTTATTTTTCCCAAAAAATTGCTTATAACTCGCTTGCAAGCCAAAACCATTCAAGGCACCATTATTGGTTTGAGTGCCAATCATTCCCACTCGTTGAAAATGGTTATTGCTAAGTTCTTGAGTAATGGCGTTGGCTTCTTTAGAAAGAGTGTTGGCTAGGGTTTCAGCTTGATTGATTTGAGGTGTTGTTTGCTGCTTAAAGTCAGCAGCACTCTTTTCTAGCGAAGTTAGAGTGGCTTCCACGCCGGCACAGCCATTCCCCCAAGTGGTATTTTCATCTCTGTATTACTCACGCTATTGGGGTTGCATGTTTTGATATGGTCTTTAAGATGGCCTGAAGAAAGCGTATTGAAATCGCTTTTCACTTGATTGACCAGTTTTAAAATTTCTGCTTGCGATTGCACATTTTTAATCATGTCTGAAACCGTACTAAACTCTTTGTTAAAAAACTCACACGAAGTTTTACTACCATTTGGCTGCCACAAAGGGGCGTTTGCATGACTAGTTCCACTATCACTAGTAGATCTCCCTATCAACTGCGGGCAATGGCCTTGGAGGGTATTGATGATCGTTTGAACTCGGATCAAAAGATTTTGTGCATCGTTAGTCGTATCAATAACAGAAGTTGTAGTTTTAGTTTCATTATGAGATGTCCCTTGCTAATCTTTTGATGGGGTCACTTGCACTTGTATATTTTCCTCCTTGCTGTTTAAAGGGGTAAGCCCAGCTTGTTTTAAAGCTTGTGAAAGGATTTGATAGGCTTCATGGATTTCTTCATATTGCTTAATGGATAGAGAAACCCCTTTGCTTGCCAACAGAGAACTTGTGCCACTACTAGTTGTTCCATTATCTGTTGAGATCCCATCGCAATTGATCTCAGTGCCGTTGCCATTCCCATCGGTGTAGTGGAAATTTTTGTGTTCGTTATTCGCTATGTTTCCTACATAGCCTCCATATATGACCGCATAACCCATGCTATGCCACAGTCCCAACAACGATCTCAACGCTAAAAGCACGATGTGATAAGCAGGGTTGTCTTTTGTAGCCACTAAATTTTGGGCGCTTTTGTTTAAATGATTAACCGCTTGATTGATAGCCGAAACGCTTGCTTTTGATCCAGTGCCATTATGGTTAGGATTGCCCAAAAGATTGTTTAATTGTTCATAAGTGTCTGAAAGCTTTTGGATTTCGCCGGCGTTTTTCACTTTTTGGAGCGCCTCACCGATTTGATAGCGTACGCTTACAAATGAGCCGTTGTCTTCAGCGTGCAGTAATGACGCTACAAGGAGAAGAGAGAGTGTAATGGTTTTTTCATTTTTTTCATAAAATGTTCCCTTAAGTAATGTTTTGTTTGTAAAAATGCATCAAAATAGATTAAATTGATTTGTTATTTACAATGCGTTTAAGTATGCCATAATTTTTTTTTAAATTTTTAATAGAATTGTGTGGAATGTAATAATTTTTTCTTTTTTTTAAGGTTTTAAAAAAATAAATATTGATAGATAAAACCATATTTTTGGTTTCTAAAAAAGGGTTTTTAAGTTTGTTTGATCGTTTTGATTTTAGTTGCAAGGGGGTTATCGCTTGCTTTTTGCAAGCTTTTTGTCTGTAATTATAAAAAACGCTAAAAGTATTTTAAACTGATGATGAATGCGTGAGAATAAAGCCGTCTTAAGGCTTTAACTTTTCACCACCCTCTAAGCTTGCTCAAATTCTCGCATGCTTGTTGCATGCCTAATTTACAACTTTTGTCATAAACCCTTATGGCGTTTTCTTTGTCTTTGGCGTTGTAATACATGCCCGCTAGAGCGAAGCAACCCACTTCATCGCCCATATCACACCCTCTTTCATAATTGTCAAGGGCTTTTTTCAAATCTTTTTTAATGGAGTCCCCTTGTGCATACATAAAGCCCATTCTAGAGCAACTCACCGCGCTCCCCATATCGCATGCCTGTCTGAAATAGTTAAAGGCTTTTTTAGGGTCTTTTTTGACATATCTGCCTAGCATATACATAGATCCTAAACTCGCACAACCATCAGAATTGTTTAGTTTGCAAGCTTTTTGCAAATAATCAAACGCCACTTCAAAATCTTCATCAAGCCCTGCACCGCCATTTTCAAACAAACTCCCCAACGCACGGCAAGCTTGAGAGCCATTCAATCGGCATGCTTTCAAATAATAGACCACGGCTTTATGGTTACTTTGAACCACTTCTAAAGAGCCTTTTTCATAAGCAGAGCCTAACACATAGCACCCATTAGCCACATCAAAATTACAGCTTTTTTGGTAGTAAGTGACCGCTTGAGCGGCATTGCCTTTGATCTTTCTGTCATAGATAATGCCTAAATTGTAGCAACTTTCAGGGTGCTTTAGAGTGCATGCTTTACCATAAGCGTCAATGGCTTCCTGGTAATTTTGATTGGTGCCTAACCCCTCATCATAAAATCTCCCCAAATTGAAACACCCCTCCCCATTATCGCTTTGGCATGCAGATTTATAATAATCTAGGGCTTTTTTGTAATCTATTTTAGTGCCTTGCCCATTTTCATAAATAACGCCCAATTGCACGCAACCATCACTCGCACCATCATTGCATGCTTTCTTAAAATTAGACGCCGCTTTAGAATAATTCCCCTCTTTATAAGCCTCATCGGCTATCTTTAAAAATTTGCTATCCTGATCCCCCCATAAATGAGCTTGCAAACCCCAAAAAAGCAACCCTCCAAGTAACATTTTTAAAATCTTCATTTTTGACCTTTTTTGATAATTTCTAGAGCCTTATAATTGGAATTTTTAATTTCTTACTTAGTTAAATAAAAACCATGACACTTTATTCTATCATAGAATCAAGCGTTTTTAAGGATGGGGAGGATTTTTATGCTCTTCTTTATGCTCTAAAGAGGTGATATAGAGGTAAATCGCTTGGATTTCTTCTAAATTGAGGTTGTATTTAGGCATCATGCCTTTGCCCAAACTCAAGGCGTCTTTAAAGGTTTTAAAATCCAAATGGTTGATTTTAGGGGCGTAGAGAATTTTTTTCTCGCCTTTTTCATAATAGGAGGTGATTTCTTGTTTTTCGCCTTTAATACCATGGCATTTCGCGCACGCAACACCCCTAGGGTTTTTATAAAGAGCTAGTCCGTATTCCAAATCAGAAATAAAATCCGTTTCTTTAGCCACTAGATTTAATAGGCTTATAATGAGTGCAATCACAAAACGCATTAAAACAATTGCACCTTTTCTAAAATCTCTCTCGCTCCGCTTTGCAAAAAGGCTTCTAAAAGCTCTTGAACTGAATCAAACGCCTTATTTTTATCCCCTTGTTTTTCTTTAGCGATGACTTCTTCGCCATTAGGCAAGCCTAAAATGGCTTGGATTTTAACTTTTTCACCCATTAAACTCGCATGCACGCCCACAGGGATTTGACACCCCCCATTAAGCCCTTTGATAAACTCTCTTTCTAAATGGCAACAAAACGCGCTTTCTTCGTCATTGAGTTTTTGAAGTGCGGTAAAATGCTTGTGGCTTTTAAGCATTTCTACCCCTAAAGCCCCTTGACCCATGCTAGGAATCATTTCTTCCACGCTAAAAGCCTTGCGGTATTTCGCCCCTTGAATGTTTAGGCGGCACAATCCGGCTTCAGCTAAAATGATAGCGTCAAATTCGCCCGATTCAAGCTTTTTTAAACGGGTTTGGACATTCCCCCTTAAACTTTCTGTGTCTAGATCTTTTCGTTTGCATTTGAGTTGCATGGAGCGCCTTAAAGAAGTAGTGCCTACTTTTGCCCCTTTAGGCAAGCTCATCAAATCAGGGAATTTAGTGCTCAAAAAAGTGTCTCTCACATCAGCTCTTTTGGTAATGCATGCTAAATCTAACCCTTTTTCAAACACGACCGGCACATCTTTTAAAGAATGCACCGCCAAATCAATTGTGCCTTTTAAAAGCAATTCTTCTAATTCTTTAGTGAATAGCCCCTTACCGCCAATCTTATTTAAAGGTGCATCTAAAATCTTATCGCCTGTGGTTTTAACGATTTGAATTTCGCTTTCTATAAAGCATTCTTTTTTTAGGCGTTCTTTAATATAATTCGCTTGCCATAAAGCCAATTCGCTCCCCCTAGAGCCAATCACTAATTTTCCCACTTTCTCCCCCTTATTCGCTCTCTAATATTTCTAAAATTTTTTCTTCTAACTCTCTGTCTTTAAGCGTTTGTTTTTCTAAATTAGCACGCTTAATGCATTCAAATTCCTTATTCTCTAAAGTTTGCTTCCCAACAATCAGCGCTAATCTTTCCCCAATCAATTCAAAATCTCTCATCTTTGCCCCAAAACGCACATCTCTGTCATCTAGCAACACATCAACGCCCCTTTGAAGCAGCCTTTCATACACTTCAAAAGCGAGTTTTTTTTGCACTTCATCTTTCAAGTTAGAAACCACGATCACCACATCAAAAGGGGCGGTATTTTTTGTCCATACACAGCCTAAATCATCGCTTTTTTGCTCTAAAATCGCGCTGAGTAACCGGCTAATGCCTATCCCATAGCACCCCATTTCAAAAAATTGCTCCTTACCATTTTTATCCAAGAAACTAGCCTTTAAGCTTTTAGCATAGCCTTGAGAGAGCTTGAAAATATGCCCCACTTCCAAACTTTTATGGTATTTCAGAGCTCTTTGACAATTAGGGCAACAATCGCTCTCTTTAACCTGGATAATATCTGCATAAATAAGGTTTTCAAATCCTTTTAAATCCACGCCCACTGCATGAAAATCCTTTTCATTGGCCCCAGCTATTAAACAATCGCCCTCTTTTAAATCTTCATCAAAAATAATGTAAGAAACATGCTTTCTCAAGCCATAAGGCCCAATAAAGCCTGCCACTAACCCTACTTGATTTAAATCTTCTTGACTGGCTTCTCTTAACTCTAAAGCGTTCGCTCCTAAAACATTCAAAGCATTCAAGGCTTTAGTCTCTTCTAAATTGTCATCGCCTCTAGTAAAAAAACACGCTAGAGTTTCTTTATCTTTATGGATCACTTTTTTAACAACCGCCTTTAAGACAAAAAAAGGCTCTACTTTAAAAAACTCCGCCACGCTTTCAGCGCTTGTGGTATTGGGGGTAGGGAATTTCGCTAATTGTGCTTTTGGGACATTTAAAGGCTCAAGTCTTTTAGAGCGTTTAGCGATTTCAATATTGGCTGCATAATCGCAATTCTGGCACACCACAATCGTGTCTTCTCCGCATTCTGTTAAAACGACAAATTCTTTGCTTTTACTCCCCCCAATCGCCCCGTTATCCGCTTCCACAATGCGAAAATCCAAACCCAAATCGTTTAAAATTTCTTTATAAGCGCTCTGTGTGTTTAAAAATTCCTTATCCAAGCTCTCAGCGTCTTCATGAAAGCTATAACCATCTTTCATGATAAATTCTCTCGCTCTCACAAGCCCAAATCGTGGGCGGATTTCATCACGGAATTTCGTGTGGATTTGATAGAGATGCACGGGTAATTGCTTGTAGCTTTTAATGAAATTAGCGGCAATCTCGGTAATATTTTCTTCTAAAGTGGGGCTTAAAACAAAATCATTGCCCTTTCTGTCTTTAAAGACCAACAATTCTTTACCATATTTATCCAAACGACCTGATTTTTCCCACAAACTCGCTAAAACCACAAAACTCATTAAAATATTTTGCGCCCCATGTTCTTGCATGCGTTTGTGTGTGATATTTTCTATTTTATCCAACACTTTTTTAGCTAAAGGCAAAAAATTATAGATTCCACTGCCTATTTGATAAATGTATCCTGCTTGAGCTAGGTGCTTATGGCTTTTTAACACGGCATCTTTAGGGGGTTCTTTGAGAGTTGGGGCAAAGAGTTTTGAAAATAGCATGTTTTATTCCTCGTAATATTCGCATTTATAGAGATTCAAATTTTGAGCATGATTAGTGCTGGATTTGTCTAAATTAAACAAGTTTTTAATCGTGCCCACAAGCACATCGGATTCTTCTTTTTGGGCGTTCTTTTTTAAAGCGATGGTAGGGTGGTGCAAAAAGGCGTTAAAAGCATTGTGCAAGATCTTTTCAATATTGCTTTCATATTCTTTAGGCACATAGCGTTTTTTTACCGCTTTTTGCAATTCCTTTTGGGCTGAAATCCTAGCTAATTCCCTTAAATCTTTAATCAAAGGCTCTACCTCTAAGCTTTGGATCCATTGGTAAAATTCCATCGTAGCAAGCCCTACAATTTCATAAGCTTTCATCCGGCTCTCTTGCCTGTTTTCCACATTTTCCCTCACCATAGGCTCTAAATCATCAACGCTGTATAAAAAAATATTATTGAATATCGGCTTTTCAATATTTCTTGGCACGGCTAAATCAAACCAAAAACGCCTAAAAATCGTTTCTTTTACCATGCAATTTTGCACGATAAAGTTCGGCGAAGAAGTGGCACAAAAGAGCAATTCGTATGCATTGATATAAGCGTTTAAATTTTCTATGTTTTGAAAGCTCACCTTTTTAGGCTCTTCTAATTCTTTTAAAAAATCTTCAAATTTAGCCGCATTACGCCCTAAAACTAGCACTTCAAATTGCTTATTTAAAAGGTGTTTGATGACCAATTGAGACATCTCGCCAAGCCCTATCACAAGGGCTTTTTTATCCTCAATCTTTTCTTTTTCAAAAATACTAAGCGCTTCCTTGACCGCCACTGAAGAGATTGAAACCCCTTGCTTGGAAATGCCGGTTAAATTACGCACTTTAGCGGCGCATTTGAAAGCAAAATGGAGCAATCGGGTTAAATCTTTGGAGCAAAATTTCTCTTCAAAAGCGAATTTATAGGCGTTTTTCATTTGCCCTGTGATTTGAGTTTCCCCCACCACAAGACTATCCAAACTACTGCACACGCTAAAGACATGATGGACTGCACTTTCATCGGTGCTCATTAAAACGCATTTTTCTAAATCAGACACGCTCATTTTTTTATTTTGGGCTAGGATTTTTAATAAGGCATTTTTTTGCTCATCAGCGTGAGTGTTATGTTTCAAGCTCGCATAGATTTCAAAGCGATTGCATGTGGATAAGACCATGCATTCTTTGATATTGGGGCAATAATTTTTGATGGTTTGTAAAAATTCTTTAAGTATTGCGGGCGAATTGATAGCGAGTTTTTCTCGCATTTCTAAGCTCATGCTTTTATGCGTAAAGGCTAGGATGAAATATTTTGTGGTTTCTAACTCCATTAAAAAGTCCTGTAAATGACATCTTGCGCTAGTTTTTCTAAAATAAGATTGTTTTCCCCTTCAATGACTTCAAGGGCTTTGTTAGAATAAACTTGAGCGATTTTAAGGGTTTCTTCTATGATAGCATATTGCTTGAATTTTTCCTTAGTCCATTCTATGATTTCATCGCTATCTTGTTTGAAATAAGAAATTAAAAGCCCTTGCTCGCTCTTATTTAGTTTTTCATATAAAAGCAAGTAGGGTAGAGTGGTCTTGCCTTCTTTAAAATCGCTAAAATTGGGCTTACCCAGAGTTGTTGCGTTTTGAGTAATATCCAATAAATCATCAATGATTTGAAACGCCATGCCAAAATTCAATCCAAAATTCGCATAAATTTTCGCGTCTTTGTTTAAAAGAATCGCCATGCTTTTCAAACTCGCTTCCATAAAATGGGCGGTCTTGTCCTCTAAAATACGCCAATATTTTTGTTTGTCGCTATTAAAACTTTCCCCCACAAACACATCTTCAATCTCGCCTCTAGAGAGCCTTAAAACCGCATTAGAGAGAATCTGGGCGATCAAATTCTCCATTTTAGATAATTCAAAAAAGGCTTTAGAATAAAACACATCCCCAAGCATCACGGCGTTAAAATTACCAAAAAGAGCGTTAATGCTAGGGAGCTTTCGGCGCATGGTCGCCTTATCAATCACATCATCATGCAATAAAGAAGCGGTTTGTATCATTTCCACGATCGCACACAAATTGAACGCTTTATCCAAAATGATAGCGTCTATTTTTGTATCCAATAAAGCGAGCATGAGTTTGGAGCGCAACATCTTTGAAGGACCAATATGAGAAAACAATTCATCTATAAAACCGCTTTCTATTTCTTTGATCCAAGAAGCGATTTTATTTTGAATGGCTTGAAGTTGTTGTTCTTGCATGCAAATTCCTTAAGGCTCTTTAGGGGAAAAAACAAGGGGCATGGGGGCTAAAAGCCTTAAAGTGGCTTTATCTTTTTTAAAGTCTTTAAACACAAGTGACAGAGTGCTGTTAGAAGAAAATTTTTCTTCAAAAACCTTGAGATTGTAGGTGTTTCTTGCATGATCGGTGTATAAAATAAATTGGTAAGGGAAATGGTTAAAACGCATGTTGATGACTAAACCTTTATTTGCATATAGCGTCCAATAGAGCGTTATTTCTTTGGTTTGTTGGTTTGAAGTGTCTTTGATAACCGCTCTAAACACTTCATCTTTTTTTAATTCTAACGCTTTATCTATCCCATAATCAAGCCCAAACGCCTTTAAAAAAACAAGAAATATCAAGCCATAGCGGATAAGCTTACTCATTCCCACTAAGAATGTTCGCCATGGATTGGATCGCAAAGTCCGTTTTTTTGCCCTCTACTGTTTGCTGCAACGCTTCATCAATTCTCAACGCTTTAGCAAAAGATTCAAACTTTTCTTCTATGTTTTCTTTTTCTATAAAAGCTTCTAAAAGAGCCAAAAGCTCTAAAAGTCTTTCTAGCTCCTTTTTAGAAAGCTTTCTGCTCGCATGAAAAACAATGTCATTCCACTTATCTAAAGGGTTTCCTTCAAAAATTTCAAGCTCGCTGTAATCCCTCATGCTTACCTCATAGTTGCTTAAGCCAAATGGGCTTCTAGCATCCAAATGGATTTTTGCAACTTGGCTAATTGATCATCCGCATAAGTCACAGTGACTTTATCACCTTCTTTTTCAGCGGTGTCGGAGAGAGTTTTAAACTCTTTTTCTAGGTGTTTGTAATCGGCTAGAATTTCTTTAAAAATATCTTTAGAATGGAAACTTGTTTTAGTTTCTTCTTTGATGCGAGTGAGTTTGAGCGCTTCAGATAAAGTCACTAAAGGGTGGTGCCCTAATTGAACTATCCTTTCAGCGAGATCATCAAACATGCCCGCAAATTCTTCATAAATTTCTTCAGTGGCTTTATGCACATTGAAAAAATCAGTGCCTTTGACATTCCAATGGAAGTTATGCACTTTCATAAATAACACGATTGCATCCGCTTGTAAATGTTTTAAGATTTCAAATGTTTTCATCAAAAGTCCTTTTTTTTAAATTTAACTTAGGTTTTTATTTTTCATAAAAACCTTGAGTGCTATCCTACACCAAAAGAGTTAATGAAACATTTTTTTGATCTTATTTTTGTTAAATATTGATAATAGAATTTTAAAAATGCTCAAAAGCATTTTTTTAAAATAAACATTTAAAAGAGCTTGATGATAATCAAGCGATAGCTATTAAAAAAGCGGTCTTCTTGGGTTAGGGGGTTTTAAGAAGGGGGGTTAAGGGGGGCACTATCGCAAAATGTTCCCCTATCTCCTTAAGAAAATGAGTTTTGTTTATAAACAAAGTAACCAAAATCCCATTTTGTAAAAAATAAAAAGTTTTGGTTGTCAGCGTCTGATTAAAACAGAAATTTATTTATCAATTAAGAAGCGTTAAGGATCTTAATTTCAAAGGTTTTTTCTCGATTTTCTAACAGCATAATGCTCCCTTCATGGGCTTTAACGACTTGCAAAGATAGGGCTAACCCTAAGCCATTACCCTTTAATTTAGTGGTTTCAAAAGGCTCAAACAAAGCACTTTTATTTTCCACTTCCTTACCATTATCAATAATGGTAAAGACAATAAATTCATTTTGAATGAACGCTTTAATCTTCACTTGCCCCTGTTCGCTCTCTTCTAAGGCTTCAATCGCATCAATTGCATTATACAAGAAGTTTTGTAACACAATCCCCATTAAATCAAAGTCAAAAAACCCTTCCTCATCGCTAAAATGAAAAATAAAATCAATATCTTTGGAGTAAGTGTAGCAATTTAGGGCTTCTTTGAGATCGCTTTCTAACACCTTTAAACTTTGCTTGGTGCGGTTGGCTTGAATGCCTTTGGAAAAAAGCAAGGTGGCTTTAATGATTCTTTCTACGCGCCATAAAGCTTTTTGCAATTCCACAACAATGGGCTTAGTCTTTTCGTTCGCATGCTTTAATAACACCGAAGCTAAAAGAGAGATAGAGCCTACAGGGTTTCTGATCTCATGGGCTAAATGCGCTGAGATTTTTCCCATAGAAGCGAGCCGTTCTTGGCGTTTTTGAGCGCTAATATCGGTTGCGGTGATGATTTGCTTGCCTTGAATACTGTTTTGCTGGACTAAATAGCTTTTATTTTCATGTTCAATTTCAGTGTTAAAATTTTCTAATTTAGCCTTATTAAACACCTCATGGCTTTGATTGGCTAAAGAATTTTTATAAAAAAAGCTCCCATTTTCATTCATCACCCAAATGGCTTGCGGTAAAATCTCTATGACCCATTCATAAAGCGCTTTATAATCTTTAAACTCCTTTTCTACCCTGTAGCTTTGCAAAATAAATTGGTTTAAAAGCTCCAATAATTCTTGCATGTCTTTTTTGTTGGAAAAATTTTCTAACAAATCTTCGCTCTCTTTGGGTTTAAAATTTTCTAAAAGGATCGTGTTATTTTCCTTTTTCAATAACCCCTTGAAAGAAGAAGCCTTATAGCGCTTCAAATGAGAGATTTTTAAGCGCTTGGATTTTTTCATGGTTTTTGTTTTTCTTGCTCTTTTAAGAAGTTAAACAGCATTTCGCTATAACCAAAATTTCCGCTCAATTCTTTAGAAAGCGTGTCCTTATACATAGAGGCGTAAATCTCATCGCCCGGGGCTTTAGGATACAAGGGGTTATCCATTTTCATGGCGGCATCTAGCATGAATTTTAAAAGCAGTGCTTCAAAAGAATCGGTTTGCTCTTTGAGGAGTTTGTCGTTTTTAGTTTTTGCTAACGCATTCAATTTCTCTTCACTCGCTAGTTTAGAAACATTGTATTGCTCTAGCATGGCTTTATTGTTGTTTATCATAGTATCTCCATTTCAGCGCTAATCGCGCCGCTTTTTTTCAGGGCTTGCAAGATTGAAACTATCCCTTTAGCGCTCACGCCAATTTTTTGTAAGGCTTTCATCACCCCAGCGATGGTGATATTTTTACCATTAGAACTCAGCGTGTTGTGAGCGGTATCTAAAGACATGCTGTCTAAATCTTGCACGTTTTTAGAGTCATTTAATGGCTCTTTAGTGATTTTAAGCGTGATGTCTTGGCTTGTAACCACTATTGGGTGCACAATTATATCCACTCCTGAAACAATCGTGCCTGATTTTTCATCTACAATGATCTTATTTTTCGCACTGTAATTGATGGGGATTTCTTGCACTATGGCTAAAAACTCCACCATAGAAAAACGCTCTGGGCGAGTGATTTGAATGGTTTTTGGATCTAACGCCATGGCTATTCTTTTATTAAACACCTTGTTCAAAGCGTTTTGCACTTGGATAGCGTTTTTAAAATTAGGGTTTTTCAAGCTTAAAACCATGGCGTTTTTGTGGAATAAATCATACGAAACCTCCCTTTCAATAGTCGCCCCATTGATGATATTGGCTGAGAGCAAATTATTGGAATTGCCTGAAGTGATTGATCCTTGAGCGAGAGCGTAAATATTCCCATCTACCGCATTTAAAGGGGTCATCACTAAAGTCCCCCCCTGAATGGATTTCGCATCGCCGATAGAAGAAATGTGAATATCAATTTTATCGCCCTGTCTTGCAAAGGGGGGTAAGGAGGCCGTAATCATCACTGCAGCGACATTTTTAGATTTAATATCATCAGCAGAAATTTTGACATTCACGCTCTCTAGCATGTTAGAAATGGATTGCATGGTGAATTTTGAGCCGGATTTATCCCCCGTGCCATTTAAGCCAATCACAAGCCCATAACCAATCAGCTGGTTATCCCTTACACCCACCACGCTCGCTATATCGCCTATTTTTTCGGCTAAAAGCTTGTGAAAGGCTAATACAAAAATAAGCCACAAAAACACCTGTTTCAATAAAACCCTTTCTTAAATTTCACTAAAACTATTTTAGCATAAGCTTTTTATAAAAACTTTAATCCTAATTGCGTGCATTTTTATGCTATACTCAAAAATCTTATAAACTAAAGATTATAAGCTTTTATTAGCTTTTTAAGTTTCAAATTAATTTAATATTAAGGTCAATCCCCCATGGAATTTGTTCATGATGATTCACAACTCCCCATAGAAATTGATGACGACGCTTACCGTAAGCCTAGTTTCAATGATTTAGGCTTAAAAGAATCGGTTTTAAAATCCGTTTATGAAGCCGGCTTCACTTCCCCAAGCCCCATTCAAGAAAAGGCCATTCCTGCCGTTTTACAAGGTAGAGATGTTATCGCACAAGCCCAAACAGGCACAGGAAAAACCGCCGCTTTCGCTCTGCCTATCATCAATAATCTTAAAAACAACCACACCATAGAAGCCTTAGTGATCACGCCCACTAGAGAATTGGCTATGCAAATTAGCGATGAGATCTTCAAATTAGGCAAACACACCAAGACTAAAACCGTGTGCGTGTATGGAGGGCAGAGCGTTAAAAAACAATGCGAATTTATTAAGAAAAACCCCCAAGTGATGATCGCCACGCCAGGAAGATTATTGGATCATTTAAAAAACGATCGCATCCATAAATTTGTGCCTAAAGTGGTCGTTCTAGATGAAAGCGATGAAATGCTAGATATGGGGTTTTTAGATGATATTGAAGAGATTTTTGACTATCTCCCTAGTGAAGCACAGATCTTGCTTTTTTCAGCCACGATGCCAGAGCCGATTAAAAAACTAGCGGATAAGATTTTAGAAAACCCCATTAAAATCCATATCGCCCCTTCTAATATCACAAACACTGATATTACCCAACGCTTTTATGTGATCAACGAGCATGAAAGATCTGAAGCGATCATGCACCTTTTAGACACCCAAGCACCAGAAAAAAGCATTGTTTTCACGCGCACCAAAAAAGAGGCCGATGAATTGCACCAATTCCTTATTTCCAAAAATTACAAAAGCACCGCCTTGCATGGGGATATGGATCAAAGGGATCGGCGTGCTTCTATCATGGCGTTTAAAAAAAATGACGCTGATGTGTTGGTGGCTACGGATGTGGCGAGCCGTGGGCTAGACATTAGCGGTGTAAGCCATGTGTTCAATTACCACTTACCCCTAAACACTGAGAGTTATATCCATCGCATTGGAAGAACTGGGCGAGCGGGCAAAAAAGGCATGGCGATCACTTTAGTTACGCCTTTAGAATACAAAGAGCTTTTACGCATGCAAAAAGAAATTGATTCAGAAATTGAGCTTTTTGAAATCCCCACCATTAACGAAAATCAGATCATCAAAACCTTACATGGTGCTAAAGTGTCTGAAGGGGTTATTAGCCTTTATGAACAGCTTACCGAAATTTTTGAACCCTCTCAACTGATCTTAAAACTTTTGAGTTTGCAGTTTGAAACCAACAAAATTGGCTTAAACCAACAAGAGATTGATGCGATTCAAAACCCTAAAGAAAGAGTGCCAAAACCCCCACATAAAAAAACGCACAAAACTGAGCAAGCACACTCTTTCAAAAAGAGTCGCCACAGAGACAAATACCCTAAAACGAATCGTTATTCTAAAAAACCCAAACGCCATTAAATTTAAAAAAGGAAACTCATGCCCATTGATTTGAACGAGCATTTAAAAAAGAAAAATTCTCAAAGACCCCCAAACAACCCCACGCCTGATGGATCTAATAATGGAGGGCGTTTCACTCCGCCGTCTAATTCCTTTGGCTCTAAAAAAATATCGGTTTTGATTGTCCTTGTCCTTTTGGGCGTTATCGCTTTTTTAGCCAAGCCTTTTGAAGTGATTAGCTCAGGAGAAATTGGCATTAAAATCACCGCTGGGAAATACGAACCCACCCCCTTGCAGCCGGGAATCCACTTTTTTGTGCCTATCATTCAAGACATTCTCATTGTAGATACAAGAATTAGGAATATCAATTTCTCACGCACCGAAGACATGGGCGTGGCCGGTAAAAATCAAGGGATTTTTAGAAACGACGCTATTAATGTGATGGATAGTAGGGGTTTGACCGTTTCTATTGAACTCACCGTGCAATACCGCCTAAATCCTCAAACCACCCCCCAAACGATCGCCACTTATGGCTTGTCTTGGGAGCAAAAAATCATCAATCCTGTGGTGCGCGATGTGGTACGCTCTGTCGTGGGGCGCTATCCGGCTGAAGATTTACCTATTAAGCGCAACGAGATCGCCGCTCTTATCAATAGTGGTATCAATAAAGAAGTCTCCAAACTCCCTAACGCCCCTGTGGAATTAAGCTCTATCCAATTGAGAGAAATCGTTTTGCCCACTAAAATTAAAGAGCAAATTGAAAAAGTCCAAATCGCGCGCCAAGAATCAGAGAGGGTGAAATACGAGGTGGAACGCTCCAAGCAAGAAGCCCAAAAACAAGCCGCTTTAGCTAAAGGGGAGGCGGACGCTAATAGGATTAAGGCTCAGGGTGTGGCAGATGCGATCGTGATTGAAGCTAAGGCAAAATCTCAAGCCAATTTAAGCATTTCACAGAGTTTGAGCGACAAGCTTTTGAGACTGCGCCAAATTGAAGTTCAAGGTCAGTTTAATGAAGCGTTAAAAACGAATAATAACGCCCAGATCATGCTCACTCCAGGTGGGGCTGTGCCTAATATTTGGATTGACACTAAAAGTAAGGTTAAATCTAGTATTGCTGAGACTAAAGAGCCTTAAAAACGCATGGTGTCTCTTGCCTTTGTCCAAGCTTTTTTGGAGTCTTTTAAGGGTTTTTTGAGCCAAGCGACTTTAATTAGCGTTTTAACAGCGAGCGTTTTGATCCTTTTTTGTGCAATTTTGCTCCTTTTGGCTTTGCTTTTAAAAAACCGCTTGGTCAGTTATATAGTGGCAGTAGCTTTTTTGGGTGCGTTTTTAAGCATGCCTTTTGTCTTACAATTTTTACTCACTCAAGCGATTTACCCCATAGAAACACGCATTTTACACGCTAACCCCCTAAATTATAGCAACGCCTTTTCTTTGCAAGTGGAAGTCAAAAACAATTCCAAATTCAGTTTAAACAAATGCTTTTTACGCTTAGAAGTTCTTAAAAACCCTCATAATTTTGTTGAAGAGCGGGCTTTTAAATTGTTTGTCAAAAAAAGCTATACCAAAACTTTTAAAGAAAAGATCTTGCCTAAAGAATCCAAGGTGTTTTCATTTTTTATTGACAACTACCCTTATTTAAAAACAGCCCCTTATCAAGTTTCTTTGTTTTGTTTGTAGAAATTGAAAAATCTAATCAATGCGGTCTTTGTGGGTTAGGAGAATTAAAATACCCCCTTATGAGTTTTGTTTATAAACAAAGTAGTCAAAAACCCATTTTAAAAACTAAAATAAGGTTTTGAGCGTAGCGTTTCATTGAAACAAAACCCTAAAGCCTAGATTCTAACAAACGCTTGGTATAATCGTGTTTGGGGTTTTCAAACACTTCTTTAATGGTGCTTGTTTCTACGACTTTCCCCTCACTTATCACTAGCGCTTTATCGCAAAAAGTTTTGATCACATCCAAATCGTGGCTAATAAACAAATCGCTCAAGTCTTGTTTTTCTTGCAAATTCAACAATAATTCCAGCACGCTTTTTTGAATGCTTTTATCCAAAGAGGAAGTGGGCTCATCTAAAAGAATGATTTTAGGTTTTAAAGCAATCGCTCTAGCGATCGCCACTCTTTGGCACTCCCCACCACTCAATTCATAAGCGTAAAAATTGATCAGTTTTGGGTTTAAGTGCACTTATTCTAAACGAAGTTTGGCTAAATTATGCCATTCTTCTTTGGAAGCTTTAGGGTAAGCAAAGCACAAAGCCTCAGTTAAAATGCTTTGGATGCTTAAGCGAGGGTTTAATGAAGCGTAAGGGTCTTGAAATACCATTTGCAAGATCCTGCGGTAGGGTTTGAACGCTTTGGAGTTTAAAGACCCCATGCTTTCGCCTAAAATCTTTTCTTCACCGCTGTTTAAAGCGAGCTTTAAAAGCCCTAGTGCCAAAGAGATTTTTCCGCTCTCGCTTCTACCGATGATACCGATATTTTCTTTAGCTTTGAGAGAAAAATCCACTGAAGCGATAAGGGGCTTTTTTAAAGAAGTCCTAAAAAAAGCGTTTTTGCAAATAATAAACGCTAAAATCCTTCACCTCTAAAAGCGTCTCATCTAACGCCTTTAATTTTTTAGCAGGCAAGTTTGAGGCTTGGAGCGGGAGTTTTGGATATTCGTGCTTGGGGTTACTGAAAAGCTCTTAGTCAGATTAGTTTCTACGAGTTCGCCTTTTTTCAACACATAAACCCTATCGGCTAAGCGTTTGACCGCACTCAAATCATGGTTAATGAATAAAAGGGCGATGTTTTTCTCCATGCTTAATTGCTTGAGCAAGTCTAAAATCTGGTTTTGGATTTGTGCATCTAGGGCGGTGGTAGGTTCATCGCAAATGAGCAGTTTGGGTGCGTTAATAATGCCCATAGCGATACACACCCTTTGGCGTTGGTCTCCGCCAGCTGGACTTGTTTCATGGCGTTTAAAACTTCTTGTTTTAAAAGCGTTTTTGCGGTGCAAAAATAAGCTTCACTCATTTGCTTGCCGATTTTATGCAAAGGATTTAGGCTAGATAGGGGGTCTTGAGCGATATAAACGATCGCATTGCCCCTTAAATCTTGCATAAACGCTTCGCTTCCTTGTAAAAGGTTGGTTTTTTCAAACAACACTTCGCCAATGAACACCAAAACAGAAAGCAACAAGCTAATCGCCACAAACGCAACGATGGCTAAATGAGGCGTGGTGAGGTGGTGAGGTTGTTTTTGCCTTGATTGACTAATTCGCCCAAACTCGCGCTCACTATAGGCATGCCAAAACCCAAGAAATCTAAAGACACTAAAGTGGAAATACTAGCCGCCATTAAAAACGGCACATAAGTGATCGTCGCCACTAAAGCGTTGGGTAAGACATGGAAAAAATGATTTTTAAATCATTCACCCCAAGCACTCTAGCGGCTTTGGTGGAGTTCATATTCCTTGCTTTTAAAAACTCCGTGCACACGACTTGAGAAAGCCCCATCCAGCTAAAAAGCAAGACTAAAAATAAAATGATCCAAAAATTAGAATTGAACGCACTAGAAATCACAATGAGTAAAAAAGCATATGGATCGTGCTCCAAATCTCGCTCAACCTTTGCCCCAATAAACCCACTAACCCTCCATAATACCCTTGAAACGCCCCCAAACTCACGCCGATGATAATGCTAAAAAGCGTGAGTAAAATCCCAAACACTAAAGAAACACGATAGCCATAAACTAGCCTTGCTAACACATCTCTAGCCTGATCGTCTGTGCCTAAAAGGTGTTTGAAGCTTGGGGGTTTGGGGTAGGCGAGTCTAAATCCATAATGATCGCATCATAGCTATAAGGGATGAGTGCATGGATAATGAAAGCGTCTTTTAAAAGTGTGTTTTTCACATAAGCATCGTTATAATCCGTAGGGGTGAAAAAATTGCCTCCAAACTCCACTACCGCATAGTCTTTAAACATGGGGAAATACGCCTTATTATCCTTATAGATAAATAAGGGGTACTCACTCACCCACAAGGGGACTCAAAGAGAAAGCACTAACAAAGCGATAAAAAGATAGAGCGAAAAAACCGCTCGCTTATTCTTTTTAAAACTAAGAATACGCATTTTAAACAAACTATTTACGCTCAAACTCCCTAAAACAATTTTTAAGATTATAATCAATTATTAAGTAATACTAGCAAAAAACACTCAAAGCGCTTTTTAAGATGGATAGCAAAAAGAGATTGTGTAACAAGCGATAATTTTAAAAGAGCAATTTTGAGAGAATAATGGTGGAGTGTAGGGGGTTCGAACCCCTGACCTCAACGCTGCCAGCGTTGCACTCTCCCAACTGAGCTAACACCCCACTTAAAAAGCGAGAATAAAAAAGCAGACAAGATTTAAGAGAAAGACGATTATAGCATTTTGTGTAAAAAATGTCAATTTCATGCTTTTTTGAAACGCTTGCTTAAGAGCAAACTAAGAATGATTATTTTACAATTTAAAAGATTTTTGTATTGCATTGAGTTAAAATCGTCCATTAACTACAAGTAAAAGGATCTTTTTGAAAAACCACTCCTTTAAGAAAATGATCACCCTTTCTTTATTATTGGCGAGCATGTGTTTGTGTAACGCTGAAGAAGATGGGGTGTTTTTTGTCATTGATTACCAGACGAGTTTGGCCAGACAGGAATTGAAAAATCCAGGCTATATCCAAGCGCAAAATTTAAAACAATCGCTAAAAGATGGGGCTTTGAGATTGCAAACCGCTGCCGTTCCTTTAGCTTTCTACTTGGACATGCTAGCGAATAAGGCTAAAACTCTTGTTGCAGGTGCAAACGGCACGATGCAAGCAGGGCGGTCGCAAAGTGCACAAACTGAAACAAATCCAGCCCTAGAACAATTGGCAGCATCCATAGGCATTTTAGGGGGATTATTAAATTTGTCTCAACAATATGCCGATCAAAATATCGTTAAACCTTTAGCGATAGATGTAGGGGGTCAAGAGGTCAATATCACAGACGGCATGCTTTTAGCGGCTAAAAGCGTTGTTTTTGCGTTAGGGCAGGTGGGTTTGAAGCAAAACACTAACAACAATCTATACCAAAATTTGATGGAAACCATGCTCTTAGGCACGAATGGGACAAATGGCGAATACAACGGTGTGAGCGTGGGCGATATTGCTACAGGTATGCAAAAATTCACTTCGCAAGCGAGCTTGATAGGAGCGGATTCTACCATCAGCCAGCTTGACGCTTTAGTGAATAACGGCGTTTCTTTAGCCAAAGATACTTTAGGGTTAGGGGATTTTGTTGAACAAAATATTTGTAACAATAATGTATCATCGTGCTTGACCAATTCAAATTACCAGCAAGGGCTAGAGCGATCAAAAGCTTTGGTTAGGTATAATTTAGCCCAGTTTGAAAATGCGTCTAAATCCCTTTATAAAATTTCTTATATCCCTAATCTTTCTTCCACTAAAGATTATCGATCAGCGAGCATGAACGGCTTTGGAGCCAAAATTGGCTATAAGCAATTTTTCACTGAAAAGAAAAATATTGGCTTAAGGTATTATGGGTTTGTGGATTATGGCTATGCGAGTTTTGGCGATACGAGTTTAAAGGTGGGAACCAATTTGGTGACTTATGGGGTAGGGACGGACTTTTTATACAATTTCTTTGAACGCTCTAGAAGAAGAGAAAAAACCTCAATCGGTCTTTTTGTGGGTGCACAAATCGCTGGGCAAACTTGGGATTCTAATGTGGTGCACTTGTTGGATGGGGCAAAGCCTAAAATCAATTCCACTTCGTTTCAGTTTTTATTCGATCTAGGCGTGCGCACCAACTTTGCAAAAAGGAAGATTCGTAAGAAAAGGGTCGATCAGGGGTTGGAATTTGGGGTGAAAATCCCTGTCATCGCCCATCAGTATTTTAAGGCTCAAGGCTCAAGCGCGAGCTATATGCGTAATTTTAGCTTCTATGTGGGCTATGCAGTGGGTTTTTAAGGAGGGCTCTTGATGAAAAAAGCGAATACAAAAGAGATAGAGAATACAAGAATGAAAAAGGGTCAATACCAAACACTCAAAAAAGGGCTTTTAAAAACCGCTCTGCTTTTTAGCCTTCCTTTAAGCGTGGTGTTAGCTGAATACGATGGCTTTTATATGGGGATAGGCTATCAAATCGGTGCTGCACAACAGAGCGTCAATAATGAGGGCAGCACCTTAAGGAACAATGTTATCAATGACTTCCGTCAAGTGGGCGTGGACATTGCAGGGGGTAATGGGCTTTTAAGGGTAGCGTCTAACACGATGATGAACGCTCTTTTAGGGTTAGGCGATCAAATCATCAGCGATGATAATGCGGGTAACACTAGCAACACGCAACTAACCAAATTCAAGCAATTGCTCCCTCAAATCAAGCAACGCTATGAAGCGGATAAAAACGCTTATACCATTCAAGCCTTGCAATCATATTTGAACGATTTGCTCTATAACCTAGTAACGAGTAATACTAGTGGTAATAATAACAGCAAAATCGGTGCAGTCTATGCAAAAACGATAACAACTCTCCATGAAGCTCAAAGCAACTTCAACCTTTTAGCCACAGCGAGCGTGGGGCTTTTGAACGCGCTCACGAGGGTGAGTATCAACAGCGATTCGGCGTTTTTAAATGGGCTTTTAGAACGGATGCAACTTTTTAACGCCACTTCTGCAGAAGAGTTGGGCACGATTGCAACGAGTTTGAATAAGAGCGGTGCTACAGGAGTTGCACTCCAAACGGATGTGCAAGCTATCATGAATCAGATCCGAGCTTATCAAGGGAATTTGCAGCAGTTAAAAGACAGCTTGAATGGATACAATGAGCCTTATTTGCCTCAGTTTGGGTCAGGCAAAAGCTCTCAGCATGGGGTGAGTAATGGCATTGGCGTTCAAATGGGCTATAAGCAATTTTTTGGGGGTAAGAAAAATGTAGGCTTACGATACTACGCTTTCTTTGATTATGGCTTTACGCAATTAGGCAACCTTAATAGCACCATTAACGCCAATATCTTCACTTATGGTGTGGGCACGGACTTTTTATGGAATATCTTTAGGAGGGTTTTTAGCGATCAATCCTTGCATATTGGGGTGTTTGGGGGCATTCAATTAGCGGGCACCACTTGGGATAGCTCTTTAAAAAATCAAATCCAAAACTCGTTTCAAAAAAAACCCACTCCTACGAATTTCCAGTTTTTGTTTAATCTGGGCTTAAGGGCTCATTTTGCAAGCACCATGCACCGCCGGTTTTTGAGCGCGTCTCAAAGCGTTCAGCATGGGGTGGAATTTGGCGTGAAAATCCCAACGATCAATCAAAAGTATTTGAGGGCGAATGGGGCTGATGTGGATTATAGGCGTTTGTATGCGTTCTATATCAATTACACGATAGGTTTTTAAGCTCTTTTTGGGGCTTTGCTTTTATTCTAATAAGCTTTTAAACAATCCAATCTACTTTATTTTAAGGGTAATTTTATGGCAGATGTCGTTGTAGGGATCCAGTGGGGAGATGAGGGGAAGGGAAAAATTGTGGATAGAATCGCTAAAGATTATGACTTTGTGGTGCGCTATCAAGGTGGGCATAACGCAGGGCATACCATTGTGCATAAGGGGGTTAAGCATTCTTTGCATTTAATGCCCTCAGGGGTGCTCTACTCTCAATGCAAGAATATCATTTCTAGCGCGGTGGTCGTGAGCGTTAAGGATTTGTGCGAAGAAATCAGCATGTTTGAAAATTTAGAAAATCGTTTGTTTGTTAGCGATAGAGCCCATGTGATCTTGCCCTACCATGTGCAAAAAGACGCTTTTAAAGAAAAATCTCAAAACATCGGCACGACTAAAAAAGGCATAGGCCCTTGCTATGAGGATAAAATGGCAAGGAGCGGAATAAGAATGGGGGATTTATTAGACGATAGAATTTTAGAAGAAAAGTTAAAGGTGCATTTCAAAGCCATTGAGCCTTTTAAAGAAGCGTATGATTTGAATGAAACTTACGAAAAAGATTTGAGGGAGTATTTTGAACAATATGCCCCAAAAATCCGCCCCTTTATCAAAGACACGACCAGCATGCTGATAGAAGCCAATCAAAAGGGCGAAAAAATCTTACTAGAAGGGGCGCAAGGCACGCTTTTAGACATTGATTTGGGGACTTACCCTTTTGTCACAAGCTCTAACACCACGAGCGCTAGTGCATGCGTGAGCACCGGCTTAAACCCTAAAGCGATCAATGAGATTATAGGTATCACAAAAGCTTATTCCACTCGTGTGGGGAATGGGCCTTTCCCTAGTGAAGACACTACGCCTATGGGGGATCATTTAAGAATTGGGGGTGCTGAGTTTGGTACGACGACAAAACGCCCAAGGCGTTGCGGTTGGTTGGATTTGGTGGCTTTAAAATACGCTTGCGCCTTGAATGGTTGCACGCAATTAGCTTTAATGAAATTAGATGTTTTAGACGGAATCAATGAAATTAAGGTGTGCGTGGCTTATGAAAGAAGGGGTGAAAAATTAGAGACTTTCCCTAGCGATTTGAAAGATTGCGTGCCGATTTATCAAACTTTTAAGGGCTGGGAAAAAAGCGTGGGGGTGAGAAAATTAGACGATTTAGAGCAAAACACTAGAGAGTATATCCGTTTTATTGAAGAAGAAGTGGGGGTAAAAATCCGCCTTATTTCTACAAGCCCTGAAAGAGAAGACACGATTTTTCTATGAAAAAATTCGCTTCTGTGTTGGTGCAATTAAAGACTCTTGCGTTAGAAAAAATAGAGCAAAAGCTTCAAAACAAACGCCTGGAGTTGCAACAAAATGAACAACAGATTTTAAGCAAACAAATGGATTTGAGTGCGTTTAAAAACCCTAATTTTGGGGGAATGAGCCTTTTTTTACAAACCCAACAATTAAAAAGCGCTTTAAGGATAGAGATAGAGCATTACCAACAAGAATGCGAAATTTTGCACGAAAGTTTAAAAATTTTAGAAAAAGACTATCTTTTGGCTAATCAGGAACTAGAAAAAGCTAAAATCATTTTAGAAAAAGAAAAACAAAAAGAAAAAGAAATCATGGAGAAAAAAGAGCAGGCTCTTTTAGATGAAAACGCTATGATTTTACATTGGCAAAAGGAGAGTTTGCATGCGTAAAATCTTACTCACAGGCTTTGTTTTACAAGCGCTTTTTAGCGAAGAAGCCACGCAAGAATTGTTGCAATGTTCTGCGATTTTTGAATCTAAAAAAGCGCAATTGAAAGACGATTTACGCCAATTGAGCGAGAAAGAGCAGTCTTTAAGGATCTTGCAAACCGAAAACGCCCGCCTTTTGGAAGAAAAAAACGAATCATTAAACCAGAAAGAAAAAGAAATAGAAGAAAAACTAAAAAATCTAACCGCTAAAGAAGAAGCCTTTAAAAACTTGCAAGCTGCAGAAAAAAAACGCCTTGAAAATTTGCTCAAAGAAGATGAAGAGATCTTAAGACAAATCAAGCAGGCTAAAGAGGGTAAGATTGGCGAAGCTTATTCTAAAATGAAAGATTCCAAATCGGCTTTGATTTTAGAAAACTTACCCGTACAAAACGCTTTGGAAATTTTAATGGCTTTAAAGCCCCAAGAGTTGGGCAAGATTTTAGCCAAAATGGATCCTAAAAAAGCGGCGGCTTTGACGGAATTATGGCAAAAACCCCCACGAGAAAATCAAGAAAACCAACCCCTAAAAACGACAGAGTCTCCCATAGCGCCCACGCCCCCTAATGCACCAACCATAAAAGAGCCTAATATAAAAGATCCAAACGCGCAAGAGCCTGCATCTAAAGGGGTATGATGGTGGTTGCAGCGATTTTAATGCTAGCGTTTTTGATCTTTGTCCATGAGTTAGGGCATTTCACTATTGCCAGGCTTTGTGGGGTGAAAGTAGAAGTTTTTAGCATTGGTTTTGGTAAAAAACTTTGGTTTTTTAGGCTTTTTGACACGCAATTCGCTTTGTCTTTGATCCCGCTTGGGGGCTATGTGAAATTAAAGGGCATGGATAAAGAAGAAAGCGATATAAATGAGGGTAGCGATAGCTATGTGCAAAAAAGCCCTTCTCAAAAGCTATGGATATTGCTTGGGGGGGCGTTTTTTAATTTTCTTTTTGCGATTTTAGTGTATTTTTTTCTGGCATTAAGTGGGGAAAAAGTCCTACTGCCCGTCATTGGCGATTTAGAAAATAACGCGCTAGAAGCCGGGCTATTAAAGGGGGATAAAATCCTTTCTATCAACCATAAAAAGATAGTGAGTTTTAGAGAGATTAGAGGGATAGTGGTGCGTTCTCAAGGCGAGTTGGTTTTAGAAATAGAGCGAAACAACCAGATTTTAGAAAAACGATTGACCCCTAAAATTGTGGCGATGTTAAGCGATTCTAACGATCCTAATGAAATGATCCAATACAAAGCGATAGGCATTAAGCCGGATATGCAAAAAATAGGCGTTGTCTCTTATTCCTTGTTTCAAGCGTTTAAAAAGGCTTTGATCCAATTTAAAGAGGGTGCTGATTTGATTATAGATTCTTTAAAGCGTTTGATTATAGGAAGCACTTCAGCCAAAGAATTGAGTGGGGTGGTAGGCATTGTGGGAGCGTTAAGCCATGCCAATAGCTTTCATGCACTTTTATTGTTTGGGGCGTTTTTGTCTATCAATTTAGGGGTTTTAAACTTACTACCCATTCCAGCCTTAGACGGAGCACAAATACTAGGGGTTATTTTTAAAAGTATTTTTAATATCACTTTGCCTGTGATCATGCAAAATGCGTTGTGGCTAGTGGGGGTGGGGTTTTTGGTTTTTGTCATGTTTTTAGGGCTTTTTAATGATATTACTCGTTTGCTATAAAAGGGGGAATTTATGGACGCATTGAGCGTGAGCGAAATCAATGCAAAAATTAAAGCCCTTTTGGAAGCGACTTTTTTGCAAGTTAGGGTTCAAGGGGAAGTGAGTAATTTGACTATCCATAAGGTGAGTGGCCATGCGTATTTTTCGCTTAAAGACAGCCAATCAGTGATTCGATGCACCTTGTTTAGGGGGAACGCTAGTAAGCTTAAATTCGCCTTAAAAGAAGGGCAGGAAGTGGCTGTTTTTGGGGCTATTAGCGTGTATCCTCCAAGGGGGGATTATCAAATCAATTGCTTTGAAATAGAGCCTAAAGATTGGGGTTCATTAGCTTTGGCTTTAGAGCAATTGAAAGAAAAATTACGCCTTAAAGGCTATTTTGATAAAGAAAATAAATTACCCAAACCAAGTTTTCCTAAACGAGTGGCAATCATCACTTCTCAAAATTCAGCCGCTTGGGCGGATATGCAAAAGATCGCTTTCAAACGATGGCCGATGTGTGAATTGGTTTGTATCAATACTTTAATGCAAGGGGAGGGGTGCGTTCAAAGCGTGGTGGAGAGTATCGCTTATGCGGATAGTTTTTATAACACAAGAAACGCTTTTGATGCGATTGTGGTGGCTAGAGGTGGGGGGAGCATGGAGGATTTGTATTCTTTTAATGATGAAAGAATCGCTGATGCATTGTATTTGGCTAAAACTTTCAGCATGTCAGCTATTGGGCATGAGAGCGATTTTTTGTTGAGCGATTCGGTAGCGGATTTAAGGGCTTCTACGCCTTCCAATGCGATGGAGATTTTACTCCCTAGCAGCGAGGAATGGCAACAAAAGCTTGATGGGTTTAACTTGAAATTGCAACGCTCTTTTAAAATATTACTCCATCAAAAAAAGGTGCATTTAGAGCATTTAGCGGCTTCTTTAAAGCGATTGAGTTTTGAAAACAAGCACCATTTAAATTCTTTAAAACTAGAGAAATTAAAAATCGCTTTAGAAAATAAAACCTTAGAATTTTTACGCCTTAAAAAAACGCTTTTAGAGAAAATTTCTACCCAACTTTCCACAAGCCCTTTTTTACAAACTAAAACAGAACGATTGAATGCACTAGACAACGCCCTTAAACTCGCTCATGCGCATTTGAAATTGCCAAAATTCGGGGCGTTTGTGAGTAAAAACAATCAAGCGATAGAATTAGAGGAATTAAAAATTGGCGATAAAATTGAATTGAATAACGAAAAAGCCAGAGCGAGTGCTGCCATTTTGAGTGTTGATAAAGCGTAGGGGTTTGAAAAATAATCTTTAAAATAGATTTTGTTTTTTAAAATTTCATATTTAAAATTTCGTATTCACTTCTTTTAATGATCTTTTCTAAACGCAGAAGCATGATATTTGAAATCGTGTTTTGATACCCCTTGTTTTTTAAAATACTAGTAGCTTGCGGATTATTTTTAATTTTTTCTTCTTTTTGACATAAATAGAATGACCAATTCAAATGATAATCCTTATTAACTTCTATAATTGCTTGCGCTGTTGTCCCGCTACCTGCAAAAAAATCTAAAATGACAGAATCTTTAGGGGTGGAGCATAACAATAAATATTTAATCAATTCTACAGGCTTTGGTGTCTTAAAAAGCCCTTTTAAGCCTAATTTTTCTAAATCTCTTGTGCCTTGTCGGCTATAAAAATCCAACACACTCAAACAATTATCTTGTGATTCTTTTAAATAGTATTTTTCATAAGGGCGCTTATTCTTAAAAATCAGTCTGTTTTCATAATGTAATTCCTTAAGCTTTTCATCGCTGCTCCATCCTCTACTTTTTAAGGGTTCTAAAAAAAGATTGATTTCTTCTATCGCTACACTGCGTGGGTTTGAAGGCGTGGATAAATCTTTAGCAAAATAAATTTCACCTTTCTCATCTACTGAATTATAGTTTTTTAAAAAACTAAAATGTTCTTTTTTGGATAGCTCTTTGATTTGTTCTTTTAGGACAAGTTGGGCTTGGGCTTGCCCTTTTTGTTTGAAAATGCTTTTAATCGTTCGCATTAAATCTTTTAATGGTTTAGCATAAACAGGTAAAAGCGTTCGTAAAATTTTAAAGCTAGGAGCGTATGCTTTATTCTTGGCATAGCTTAAAACATACTCATGGGTAATATTGATGTGTTTAGCGTTAGATCTTGTCGCTTGTTTAGTGATAAAAGTGCCTAAAAAATTGTGCACTCCAAAAATTTCATTGGCAATGATTTTAACTTCAGCCATTTGGTTATCATCGATAGAAATAAAAATACAACCGCTTTGTTTTAACACAGCCTTTGCTAAAACCAAATGTTCTTTAATCCATTTTTCGTAGTCAGCATGAGTGTCTTCATATTCAAAATTAGAACTCTTGGTGTTATAAGGGGGGTCTATATAGATAGTTTGGATACTTTCTTTTTCTATTCTTTTTAAACACTCCAAAGCTTCCATAATAAAAATTTTATGCAAGGTAGTTTCCCCAAGAAAAATTACCAAATTTAAGCTTAAAAAGATTGATAAGCTCTTGTTCTTTTAAATCAATGGGTTTCATTTTGAAACTAAATTCCTTGATTAATTTACTGATTCCTATCGTTTGAGTTGAGCGTCTGCTTCCATTATGGCACTCTTTTACTTTTTGTTCTAAATACAAGCCAATTTCAGGGTGCTTCCCATAAACAATGAATAAAAGATTAGAAATATTATTCCACACACCCACGGCTAAAGTTGTTTTAATATCACAAAAAACCTTGGCTTTTTCTAAAGTGGTGTCATTAAAAGTTGCACTCCAAGTCTTACTTTGAAAGGATACTTGTTTGATCTCTAAAAATTCGTTGCCTTGAACTTTTTTAGCATCAAGACCATGTTTTTGGGTATTGATAAGATCATAATCTAAAAATAAAGCCACCATGCTGTCTCTTAACTCATTAAAAAATGAATCATTATCATGTTTATTGTATTTATTTTGAATTTTTTCAATTGGCTTTAACGCTTGACAGCTTTCTGTAATGAAATTTCTATCAATGGGTTCAAAGCACCCTTTATTAAAAAAATCTAAAGACTGATTCAAAAATTGCATATCTAATTTAGCCTTTTTACTGGTTATAATTTTTATACAATTCTATTAAATGCTTGGTAGAGCTGTCAAAAAAAGCGTTGCTTTTATGCCCTTCTAATTCTTGCAAAATCGGCACGGCTAATTCTTTCCCAAGCTCCACGCCCCATTGATCAAAGCTATTAATATCCCAAATAACCCCTTGCACAAAGACTTTATGTTCATAAAGAGCCACCAACGCCCCCATATTACTTGGCGAGATCTTTTCTAATAAAAGGATATTAGAGGGGCGATTGCCAAAAAACACCCTATGGTGGGCTAAATCTTTGGCTTCATCTTTTTCTAATCCTTTAGAAAGCAGTTCGCCAAACGCTTCTTCATAACTTTTGCCTTTCATAAAGGCTTGTGCTTGCGCTAAAACATTGCTGAATAAAATCTCATGATGGCCTTTAGCGTTAGGCTTTTTGTCTAAAGAGGCGATAAAATCAATGGGGATTAAATGCGTGCCTTGATGCAAGAGCTGGAAAAAGGCGTGCTGGGCGTTAATGCCCATATCACCCCAAACAACAGGGCAGGTGTCATAGGGGATTGTTTCGCCTTTTTTACTGATGCGTTTGCCATTACTCTCCATATCCAATTGCTGGATAAATTTAGGGAAATGCCTTAAATATTGATCGTAAGGGGCGATTAAGTGGCTTTTGGATTTGAAAAAATTGATATACCACACGCCAATCAATCCCATTAAAACGGGTAAATTGCTTTCAAAAGGGGCGTTTTTAAAATGTTCATCCATTAAATACGCTCCTTTCAAAAGGGCGTTAAAATTTTTCTTCCCTAAATAGATCATAATGGATAAGCCAATAGCTGACCACAAGCTATAACGCCCCCCTACAAAATCCCAAAATTCAAACATGTTATGCTCATCAATGCCAAATTGCTGCACCGCTTCTTTATTGGTGGATACCGCCACAAAATGCTTAGCGATATGTTTTTCATCGCCGCTCCTTTCTACGAACCATTTTCTAGCGGTTAGGGCGTTAGTTAAGGTCTCTTGGGTGGAAAAAGTCTTAGAAGCCACAATAAAAAGCGTGCTGGCTGGATTGAGCTTTTCTAAAACATCTAAAATCTGTGTGCCATCCACATTAGACACAAAATGCATTTTTAATCTTGGGTGGGCGTAGCGTTTTAGAGCCGTGCAAACCATTAGTGCACCTAAATCTGACCCCCCAATACCAATATTGACAATATCGGTGATCACTTGGTTGGTATAGCCTAGTCTTTTACCGCTCCTCACGCTATCGCTAAAGGCTCGCATGCGTTTTAAAACGCTCCGAACACTTTTTAACACTTCCATATTATCTAGTAAAATTTCAGTGTCGTTCAAGCTCCTTAAAGCGGTGTGTAAAACGGCTCTCTTTTCGGTGGTGTTGATTTTTTCGCCTTTAAACATCGCTTCAATCTTTTCTTTCAAAGAGCAATCTCTCGCCAATTCAAAAAGAAGCTTTAAGGTGGTGTCATTCAAGCGGTTTTTGGAATAATCCAAGCTCAAGCTTTCAAATTGCACAAAATAACGGCTCGCTCGCTCTTTATCTTTAGAAAACCAGTCGCGCATATGCATTTCTTTAATTTCTTCATAATGTTTGAGTAATTTTGGATAAGTTTTTAATTGTGTTAGCATCAATACCCCTTAAATTAAAAGATATAACGCTGTATTATATAGTTTTAATTACAATTTTCAAATGGAAATTTTAAGAAAAAACATTTTAGTTTACTATGGGGCGAATTTTCTCTTAATGATCGCACAAAGTTTACCTCATGCGATTTTAACCCCCTTGTTGCTTTCTAAAGGGCTTAGTTTGAGTGGAATCTTACTCGTGCAAACCTTTTTTAGCTTTTGAGTGCTAGTGGCTGAATACCCAAGCGGTGTTTTAGCGGATTTGATGAGCCGTAAAAACTTATTCCTTGTCTCTAATGTTTTTAACCGCTAGTTTTCCGTTTGTGCTTTTTTTGACAATTTTATTCTCATGCTTTTAGCATGGGGGTTGTATGGTTTGTATAGTGCATGTTCTAGCGGCACGATTGAAGCCTCGCTCATCACAGACATTAAAGAAAATAAAAAAGATTTATCCAAATTTTTAGCCAAAAACAATCAAATCACTTATTTGAGCATGAGCATGATTATAGGGAGTTCTTTAGGATCGTTTTTATACACAAAAATCCATGCAATGATGTATATCGTGGGGATTTTTTTGATCATGTTATGTGCGCTAACGATCATTTTTTATTTTAAAGAAAAAGAAAGGGATTTTAAAAGTCAAAAAAGTTTAAAACTCCTTAAAGTGCAAGTCAAAGGCAGTCTTAAAGAGCTTAAAGACAACCCCAAGCTTAAAATCTGGTAAGGGCAACCTTGTGTCGGTTCGAGTCCGACCTCAGGCACCATCGATTTTATCGGCATCTGCCGACTTCCGACTTTTTTATATAATGTTCAAAATCGGCTCTGGGTTCCACATTAGGTTCCAAATTTTTTTGCGAATTTATAAAAGCAATATATTTAAAGGAGAATGCTATGTATAATTCTAACCATAAACTTGACCCTTGGCTTCAAAAAGGCGAAGCTAATCATAAATACGCACTACAAGAGTAACTTGACAAAACTTATAATCAAAATGAAGAATTTTACGATAACAAAGATATTAAAGACCTTATGGATTATAGAATTTTAACTATAAATAATAATCCTAAAGGTGGACAAATACTATCTACAGAACATCCAATACAATTTAAACATAGCAACATTGATGATTTATATGTTGGCAACACATCACAATATAATGAAAGTAATACTTTTAGGGAATTGGCAAAAACAGGTCATTACTTTTGGATTGATGCAAGCCGGAGCAATAATCCACAACAACAAAATCGAATCAAAGATTGTGCTTTCTGGCAAAATATAGAAACAGTATTAAATGCCCTATCTAAAACAGGTACAGAGATTTTTAAAACAACATTAAAACAATATAAGCACCAAATAAAAGAGATGTCTGCACAAAGAAATTATGCAAATCCTAGATATATTCATATGCCACACACTTACACAGCTTTAGATACTTTACCTATGGTTACTAAAGAGATTTTTAATGTTAGAGGCAAGCAAGTTATAAGAAGTAGATTCAAAGCTACTTAATAGTGTATTAATTCTTGTTGGCAGTAAAAAGTCTGGCAAAGAATTATTTTTTAATAATATTATAAAGCCTTTGTTTAGGAATGAGTATTGCCTTATGATTGATGGTAGCAAATCTGTCTAGCAGAGATACAAAAAAAGTAATTACCAATAAAATTTTTTACAATCTGGATAACATTTCAATTCAGAATATGATAGATAAAAAAGACATTTTACAAGATATTGTGCTTAAAAAAGACAGCAATATAATTAGGTACGGTGATAACGGTCAACAGTCAATATCTGCCTTATGAATTACAAGATGTTGAGGATTCTGTATTTAAAATAGAAGATGATATAGATAAAATACACTTAGCGGATGGGTATGTTTGTGATAATCTGAATGATTATTTGGCTAATGATTTAATAGGTTTTTCTACAATTTTAAAATACTATAATTCCAATATATCTTTATCTTATTTAAAAGATATGGATACAAGTAGAGAACCGAATTTAAAAGAGTGTGCCGCTGAATTTCATCACAAGATTATATCGAACAAAAATATTACGAAGGATGTGAGGCACGCTTTAATTCAAACTGGAAAAGCGACCAATCAGGCTTTAGGAGATTTAGATACAGTATATAACAGATACAAAAAAATATGAAATCAACACTTAAGAGTTTTATTTAATTATGAGTATGGATTTAATGCTAGTGTTGTAAAATTATATGGGCTATTGAGAGAGCTAACGCCAAAGATACCAGAAAGTAATTCTCCCAAAGGAGTGCAATATTTCTGTTTTGAGAACTTCCATTAAGCCTTAATTCCCCAAAACAATAAGCGCACTATTAAAGCATCGTTAATCTTGTTGCCTTAATAACGCGCTTATGTATCAAAATATAAAACCCTATAAAAATATTTATATAATATGTACTTAAATAATAATACTATATTTATAATAAAATTCTTTACTCATTATTAGAGATACCAAAAAAACTAACTTTTAACAAGACTATTCTTAAAAACTTCCTGATTTTAATCTTACTTTTTTGTAAATTTATTGTTAAATTAATATTTATATTTTAATATAAAAATATTTAATATATATTGTGTTCATTATTGGGTTTATTATTGTTTTTTTAAATAAAATTGCAGCCAAGTAATCTATCTATTATTTTTAATAATAAACAACAAAAAACACGATAATAAACATTATATTAGGTATGCTTAAACCGCCTATTATTTCTAGGTATATTGAGCCATTTGTTGTTTATCTTTACAAAAAGTATTATTTTGTTTTATTCTCGCAATTTATCGCGATATTTTTATGCCTATTCACAAGTAATACAAAAAGAATTTGCTATTTAATTTTATATTATAAAAGTAAATACAATTTATACATATAACTAAATATTGCTGCGTATTTGGTTTTACTTTTTTTTACCAAATGTATATCCATTGAGAAGAAAACTCGAAAGGATTTCGCAATGGAAATTTACACAAACTACGAACAGCTTTTGCCTAAAGGTTCACTCTTTAGCATTAAGGATATTGGGGAGATAGGATTAATCAAATCTGATATGTTAAGGAAGCTCATTTTTCACAGAGAGATTGAGGTAGTCAAAATGGGCAAAAAGAATTTCATCAGCCGACAGGTACTTATAGCTTTCCTAAAAGAAAATACCTTGTCTGCTAGAAGATAACAAGCAAAGTTAAATTACAAAAGCAAATAATCCAAATACAAATAGCATAAACAATAGAGCGGTAAGAACAAACACTACACTTAGATAGATTTTAACCCACATGATACAAACCTAAATTCAAAGCAAAGACATCTACAAGATACGCTCCAGTTATTTACAAACCAAAAACTCATTATACTTTAAACCAACCCCAAATTCACCCCAAGGAGCCAAATGGTAAGAAACTACTTTTACTACCGCAAGTCATCGTGGTTTAAAACACTCTTTAGACTAAGGTGCAAACGCAATCGTCACGAGTTCTAGCCTTATCCCAAAAGAGAGCCAACCACAATCCACCCCAGTTTTTGGAGTAGTCCATTCAACCCATCTCAAATTCACAAGGAGAAACAATGCAAGCAACAACCATAATCACCATAGCCATAGTAGCCCTACAAATACTACAAGACGCAATGGAGGACAAACAATGAAATTCTCAACCCAACCACTAAGCAACAACGAGCTAAAACGACTAGCCCCTTCGCTCTTTACAGCAGAGCCATACTATGAAGCCAGTGATAAATACCACTTCATATCCACCATTGACATTATAGAGGAAATTCGCTTTCACGCTTGGTATCCAGTCGCCGTGAGCGAAGCAAGTGTCCGTAACGAAGACAAAGAGGGTTATCAACAGCACTATGTCAGATTTCGCTACCTTGATGACTTCTTACGCCCAAGTGAAAACTGCGTAGAACTTTTGCTTTTCAATTCCCACGACAGAAGCAAATGCTTTACTATAAGTGCAGGCGTATTTCGCTTTGTATGCGCTAATGGCTTAGTAGTAGCTGATGAAGTATTTGAGAGCTACCAAATCAAACACATAGGCGAAAAAGCAAACGGTGTCGCGGTAGCCATTCCTAGCATAGTCCAAGCTAAAGATAAAATAATGGATAAAATCTCAACCTTTAGCCAAATCACTCTCACAGAGCAAGACAAGATAAGCTTCGCCAGCTAGCAGTCTAATATTTGAACCACATCTAAAAATCAAACACGATGATTTGCTTATCCCACACCGAAGCGAGGATGAAAAGGATGACCTTTACACCACATTTAACACCATACAAGAGCATTTGATTCGTGGTAACATCAGTGGGGTAAATACCCAAACAGGCAGAAACTTCACAAGTAAAGAGATAAAGTCCATCTCAACAGATGCGCAAATCAACAAAGGGCTATGAAGCTTAGCAGATAGCATAGCCAAAATCAAAGCAACACAGACTAAAATAGCAACATAAGGATAACAAATGGAACTACTAAATTACAAACTGCAAAACGACATAGAAAGGCTAAGCAAGGACAAGCCAACAGTATTCTTTAAAGAATACCTAAAAAGACTTGCTCCAAGACCCAAATACCAGTTGCTTTAGAAAGTGCGACTATGTAGGCTTATCCCTTACCGAAATACAAAGCAAAATAGACAGCCTGGCTGAATACATAGCCAAACTTCAATCCTACAAACAAGAGCTAAACTAAGCTGAAGTCTTTAACGAGAACGGCATAGACAGAATTGATGGTAACATCATCTCTCACACTCACAAAGCCAAACACCAAAACCAAAACAAGCGTAGAGATAAAAGATGAAAATGAGTTGCTTAGACTTGGCCATGTCAAATTCAGCGTAGATACAGAAGCAGTAGAGAGTGTGCTTTTAAAGGGCGACAAAGAAACAAGCAAATTCGCCACTCTTACAAGCACCACCACAACCACACCAGCCAAGGTAAAGGTAAATCAAAAGAGAAGTGCAAGTTTAAGCAGTGTAAGCACAAAGCCAAATTCATACCTAAATCAAGACCAAAGCGCAAGTGAATTTGAGTTAGAGCTTGAAACAGCAGGCGAGCTTTTAGAAGCCATTTAAGGAGAGAAGATATTTAACGAAAAACAACTAAAACTACTAAACCAAGAACGCATCAAATCAAGAGAAAAGGCAGGCATTACGCTATCCTACCTTGAAGGCTTTGACATTATAGAAGCAGCTAACCAAATATTTGGATTTGGGAGTTGGGGTTATGAAATTAGCGCCCTTGAGCCAGTTTCACAAGAGAGAAACGAAAACCAAAACGCAGTATTGCACTACAAGACTATTGTTAAAGTGCAAGTCTTTAGCCCAAATCGCAATGTGAGTATAACGAGGCAAGACATAGGGTTTGGTACTAGCGTAGCAAGAAACCTAGCCGACGCACACGAGAACGCAGCCAAAGAAACAGTAGCAGACGCTCTAAAGCGCAGTCTAAGAACCTTTGGTAATCAGTTTGGTAATTCGCTTTATAATAAATGTAGGGCGAAGTCAAATTCAAGAGCTAATCAACAGCAGAACTTGAATGCAGTGCAACAGCCAAATTCACAGCAGTTTAATTCAACACAGACAAACTTCAACCAGCAACAAAGGACATGTCTTTAACCAAAACCAAATTCAACAAAACACTCAAACCCCTAGCCCCAAAACCTACAATGCCAACATGATGTACCTTCAACCTGACTTAATCAAGTCAATGACCAAACCCCTAGCCTATCCAACACTAGGTACTAGGCTGTGTCAACAAGACAAATGTTATACTTTTCAATAAAATGTTATAATGTTTTACTAAAATTTAGTCAATGAGGAGAATCCATGCCTTTTGTCAATATTAAAATCACCAAAGAAAATGGTCCCACTAAAGAGCAAAAAGAAGAATTGATTGCTGGGGTTACAGAGGTGTTAGTCAAAGTCCTCCACAAAAACAAGGCTTCTACTGTGGTAATCATCGAAGAGATCGATACAGACAACTATGGCTTAGGGGGGCAAAGCATTACACAGGTGCGCAAGGCTAACTCATAAGCTCATGGCTTGCTCTCTAGTAGGGCATCCTCTAGCTCTAAACCACTCCTAATAAGGATTGGGTAACAATCCGTTTCGTTCAAATGGTTCTACGCTTGGGCTTCTAATGCGCTTGCGCCATTATCATGAGAGCAGTTGTGTCAGTCCATGGCACTCTTTCTAGAGTCTTGAAAACCCCTTTCCGGTGGGCATTCTATTTATACTATAGGTGGCTATTTCCATTTTTCAGTTGGATTGGGCAATAGCTTCTAAAGCCCTTATTTATGGGGTTTGTGAGGGATTTAAGGTTTCTGTTAGCTGTGATGGGCTAGCCTTAAGGTTACAACTGCAATGCAATAGGAATAAGTATAAGAAAAATGGTTTAGGCAGGATTAAATACAACAACACAAAAAGGATTAAGATTTTAAAGGATAATGGGTTATCTTATCTATGTAGAGGTAGAGGCGAACAGAACATACAAGTACCAGATGGCAAGAGTATAAGAGCTTTAAGGCGTGGATTAATGCTAAAACAAAGCAACAAAGGTAGACCCAGAAAATACAAAACATAAACACTACAATAGATATTGGAAGCAAAATTACACCAATACAGTTTAAGGTAAAATAAGCCGATTTAAACTGATATAAATTTAACAAATGCTAGAATAACTTAAACAAAGATATCTATTCTTAAGGCTACCTATGAATACCACTTTTGAAGATTTGTTACGCCAGTTTAGAGAGCTTGGCAAGACCAGAAAATCAGAGCGAGATAAAGGCGCTAGTTTTGAAGTGTTTTGTGTTAAGTTGTTGAGGGCTTGGGATAGATTTAATAACTTTGAGAGAGTGGATTTATGGAGTGATTGGGGCTTTAAAGAAAGTGATTGTGGTATTGATATAGTAGCTAAAACAAATAGTGGTAAATATATAGCCGTGCAATGCAAATGCTACGATGAAGAAACTAAGCTTGATTTAAACCGCATTTCAACCTTTATAGCCTCTGCTAATAGAAGCTTTGATACAGACAAAGACAAAGTATCATTTGCAGAGCTTATACTAATTGACACTGCCAAAGATTTAACAGACACAGCACAAAATGCCTTAAGTAACCAAGAAAAACCTACAATTAGAATTGACTATATCCAAATAGCAGAAGCTAATATTGACTGGGGTAGGTTTGAAAGAGAACAAGAGATTTCTTTTTCTCCAAAAAAGCAATTAAGGCAACACCAAATAGAAGCCATAGAAGCCATTACAAAGCAGTTTAAAATAGCAGACAGAACAAAGTTGGTTATGGCTTGTGGGACAGGTAAAACTCTAGCCTCAATCAGACTATTTGATAAGATGCTAAAAAAAGGCGAAGCCGCTGTGTTCTTTGCTCCCAGTATTGCTCTTGTAGCTCAGACTTTAAAAGAGAGTTTCGAGCAAAGCGAACTCAAATTCAGAGGCTTTGTGGTTTGTAGCGATGCTAAGGTTGGTTCAAACGATAATGAGGACATTAAAGCTTACGAGCTACCCATAGCTCCTACTACCAACCCAATTAGACTAAAAGAGTTTATCCGAACGGACTTAGACAAAAACGAGCGAGTAATTATCTTTAGCACCTATCAAAGCATAGATGTAGTTATAGAAGCCCAAAGGCTACTTAATAAGGACTTTAGCCTTATAGTCTGCGATGAAGCGCACAGAACAGCTGGATTTAAAATCACTCCAAAAGATGAAGCGCAAGCTAAGCTAGAGAGCGTATTCCAAAAAGTCCATAGCAACGATAATATAAAAGCAAATAAACGCTTGTATATGAGTGCTACTCCAAAGATATTTAGCGATAATGCAAAGAGCAAGGCTAAAAAAGATGTTGAAGTAGAGCTTTACTCAATGGATGATGAAAGCATATTTGGTAGCACAGCCTATCAGCTTGACTTTGCTAAGGCTTTAGCTCTTGGTCTGCTTACTGAATACAAGGTCTTAATTACCATAATTAACCAAGATGAAGTAGTCGCTGTTACAAACCAACTCTCAAAGGCTAAAAAAGAGGGTTATGTAAATTTGCACATTAATGGCAAAGAAGTGCCCATAGATGTGGAGCTAATCGGTAAAGTCATAGCCACATATAAAAGCATAATGAAAAACGATGTCTATACTATCGACTCACAAGGTAACAAAGAACAACTAAGCGAAGACACGACTAAGATTATGCGAAGAGCCATTGCCTTTAACAATAGCATAAAGGCTTCACAAACAAGGCAGAGCGTATTTAAACCAGCTATAGATTTATACAATGACCTAGTCAAAAACGAAACCCAGTCCATAGATGTAGACCACATTGACGGCACTATGAACCAAACTATTAAAAACCAAAAACTAGCTTGGCTAAAAGACAAAGACCAGCAAATTAGAATTCTAAGCAATGCTAGATGCTTAACAGAAGGCGTTGATGTCCCAGCTCTTGATGCGGTTGTGTTTTTCGATGCAAGAGATAGTATGGTAGATATAGTCCAAGCAGTTGGACGCGTAATGAGAAAGGCAGAGGGCAAGGATTATGGCTATATCATACTTCCTATTATGCTAGAGAACAAAAAAGAAGCAGAGTATGACAAAATCCTAGATAGTGATAAATTTAAGCTAGTTTGGAAAGTATTAAAGGCTATTAGAAGCCACGACAGTTCACTTGTGAGCGAAGTTGAATTTGTTAAGAAAATCAAACTAAATGTAGTTACAGATATCATCACTTCAGAGCGAAGCCAAACACACAACAGCACAGATGGCATAGAAGCAGATATGCTAGACCAAAAAGCAGACCCAAATAAGCCAAAAGAATACACCCAAGAGGATTTATTTACAGCCATATACCTAGAAGACCTAGCCAAATCAATGTATGCCATTATCCCAAATAAGCTAGGCGATAGAGAATACTGGAAAAGCTTTGCTAAAAATGTCGCAAAAATAGTCCCAGCATTAGAGAACAGAATAAAAGAGCTGCTTAAAAGCGAAGCGAGTATCCAAAAAGAATTTGCCAAATTCTTACAAGCCTTGCGAACAAATATAAACGCTAGTATTAAAGAGCAAGATGCAACCGCAATGTTAGTCCAGCACATCATAACCAGACCGATATTTGAAGCCATATTTCCAGATGGTGAGTTTAAAATCAAAAACGCAGTATCCAAATCAATGGAAAAAGTCTATGAAAAACTCCAAAAATGTGCATTATCAGATGAAACCACTTCCTTATCATCGCTATACAAAAGCATAGGCGAAAACGCAGAATATGCAAAGAGCGACAAAGAAAAACAAGAGATTATCAAAAACCTTTATGACAACTTCTTCAATTCAGCCTTTAAAAAAGAGAGCGAAAAACTAGGCATAGTCTATACCCCAATAGAAGTTGTTGATTTTATTATCCACTCTGTTAATCACGCTCTTAAAAAATACTTTGGTAAAGAGCTAAAAGATAAAAATGTAAATATCCTAGATGGCTTTACTGGCACAGGCACCTTTATCGTTCGGCTTATTCAGTCTGGCTTATTAAATGGCAACTTAGAATATAAATACAAGAATGAATTACACGCAAACGAAATCACGCTTTTAGCTTACTATATAGCAAATCTAAACATAGCAGCAGCCTATCATCACCAGCTAGGACAAGCAAATAGCGAAAGCTATCTTATGCCTCCAAAGCTTCTTTTAACAGATACATTTCAACTATCAGAAACTAAAGACACATTTATAGAATATGAGTATTTTAAAGAGAACAAAGAAGGCATCCAAGCACAAAGGGATACAGATATAGACATTATCATAGGCAATCCGCCGTATTCAGCAGGGCAAAACTCAGCAAATGATAACAATAAAAATATAGAATATCCATTGTTGTTTAGGCGTATTAAGAAAACATACGCACAAGTCGGTAAAGCAGTAAATCAAAAGTCGCTTTACGATACCTATAAACTAGCCATACGCTGGGCTAGTGATAGAATAAAAACAGGCATCATAGGCTATGTAACAAATGGTAGCTTTATAGATGGCAATAGCGATGATGGATTGAGAGCTTGTTTGGAAAAAGAGTTTAGCCACATTTATGTTTTGAATTTGCGTGGCAACCAAAGAACGCAAGGCGAAGAGAGCAGACAAGAGGGTGGCAAAATTTTTGGAGGTGGTTCAAGAACTCCAGTGGCTATAACACTCTTAATTAGAGATGATAAACATAAGCAAGGCGATAAAGCAAAAATCTACTACTACGACATAGGCGACTATCTAAGCAGAGAACAAAAGCTAGGATATTTGTATCAGTGGAAAGATATATCAAGAGTTAATTTTACCAAGCTAGAACCAAACAGATTTAACGACTGGATAAATCCAAGAGATGAGAGCTTTGAGAGGTATGTAGAAATAGCAAACAAAGATACCAAATTCAAGGATGGATTAGATATTTTTAAAGTATTTTCAATGGGTGTGGTAACAGCGAGAGATGTTTGGGCTTATAATTTTTCTAAAGATAATTTACTTAAAAACATACAATCTTGTATAACTTTTTATAACATTGAAAGAGCAAGGTATGCTAAAGACAAAACATATAATATAGATATGAACCCTAAAAAAATATCGTGGAGCAGAAAGGCTTTAAACTACTGCAAGAAAGATAAAAAAGTTGAATTTGATGCTAATAAGGCAAGACTTTGTTTGTATAGACCATATAGTAAAGCTTGGCTTTACTATGACACTGCATTTAACGAAATGCAGTATCAGCTGGATAATATATATCCAGCTGATACTAGCGTCCGCGATGCGTCCGCCGATTCTGCTTCGCAGATTTTAGGTAATTTAAGCATTTCTTTAAACGATAAAGGTGGCGGAGAGTTTGGTGCTTTAATCGCAAATCAAATTAGCGATTTGCATTTATTTCCTCAAACACAAATCTTCCCACTCTACTACTACGAAAAAGCAGACCCAAATTCAATACTAGACAATGGCAATACAGACACCTACGAAAGAAAAGATGCTATCCGTGATTGGGCGTTAGCAGAATTTCAAAAAGCATACAAGGATGACAAGATAACAAAAGAGGACATATTCTATTACATTTACGGGCTTTTTCACAGCAAAGAATATGTAAATAAATTTAAAAACAATCTATCCAAAATGCTCCCACGAATTCCGTTTTGTAAAGACTTTTGGGGCTTTTCTAAAGCTGGTAGAGAGTTAGCTAGCTTACACCTTAATTATGAAACAATAGAGATAAAACAAAGCACAGCAAAATACAACACAACAGTATCTAAAACAGAGCAGACTGCACTATTTGATGAGCCTGAATACTTGGCAGAGAGCGATTACAAAGTAAGCAAAATGAAGTTCGCAAAAAACGTGAAAATAGCCCACAAACCAAGCACCATAATCTACAACACAAAGATAAACATAACCAACATACCAGCTAAAGCCTATGATTATGTAGTCAATGGCAAACCAGCCCTGTCTTGGATAATGGAACGCTACCAAGTCAAAACAGATGATGCTAGCGGCATCACAAACGACCCAAATCTATACAGCGAAGACCCACGCTATATTTTGGATTTGATGTTAAAAGTTATTGAAGTAAGCGTTCGTAGCGTGGATTTAATAAACAACTTACCAAAATTAGAAATTATAGAAAACTAAACAACCTCTACCGTTCGGCTCTTGACCGAACGATAGAGCTATTGCTGTTTAAAGGTAACTAATGAAACGCATACCATTACCGAGCATAGCAGATGTTGGCGTGTCTGACAGCTTTTTACCAATCTACAAAGCGAAATAGAATTAAGAGAAAGCAAGAACAGACAAAAGACAGAGCTTGAAGCAATCAAGCCTTTGAATTTACAAGAGAGCCAAATTCTGACAAAAGAAACATGTTAAAATTAACTTAAATATTTAAATTAATTTTTATTTTTTAACTCTTTTAAAGAAATCTTTTAAGCTCTTGGCAGCAACTTCTTGTCTAACCTTAGAATACCGTTTCGTAACATTCGTAGAAGTGTGTCCTAAAATGGAGGCTATCTGTTCTAGCGTCTTACTCTCTGAAACCAGCATACCACCGATTAAATGCCTTAAATCGTGTATTCTAATCTTAATCCCAACTCTATCTAAATCTTCTCTTAGTGCAGTCTAACCGTATTTTTATCCAGTTTTTTACTTGTATCTTTAATGGCGTGAAATACAAACGCGCTCTCTTGCTTTAGCTCTCCAAGCGCTTCTATAAGTCCATCGCTCAGCTGATAAGTCATCGGTTTATGCACCTTGTTATTCTCGTATCTTATGCTATAAGTCCCAGCTTCCAAATTCACATCTCGCCACTCAAGACTAAGCGCTTCATTGAGTCTTCTGCCGTGCGAGATCCATATAAAAACACTGCGAAATGGTTGCGTTGGATAATGATAAAGCGCTTCATAAAGCTCTTGTATTTTCTCATCGCTTAACCCTGCATTGACTTGATTGTCAAACTTTGGAATTTGTATCAGTATGGCAGGGTTTGATTTTAAAGCGCCATCTAGAACATAGGGCTTAAACATCGGTCTTAAGGCTTCCTTTATGGATTTTGAAGTTCTTGGGCTCATCCTCTCATCTAGCATTTGATTGACTATCTTTTGTAAGTCAGCAGCAGCTATATGGGTTATTGGGGTTTTGGCAAGCTTGCTGTCGCCCAATACCCGCTTATTGACAAACAAATTATAAGATGCTATGGTATTTGCCTTGGTTCTTTTTCATACCCATATATGTTTCCCACGCCTGCTTGAGTGTTGGGATTTTGGTTTTCGTCTCTTTATGCTGTCCCTCTTTAGCTTTTGCAAAAACCCATCTCTGTTGTTGCTGACTTCTCTAATGGCTTGCAAAAATGCAACTTTCTTATTGAAAGAGAAGGACTTATTAACCTCAATCCTTTCGCCACTTGCATTAACCACTGTTCCTCATTAGTATGAATTTGTAATCTCTTTTAATGCATGTCAGCGCTTCTGTTATCTCCTTACCTCCAAACAAGTCATCGCTATTGTCAAAATATATATCCCTGCAGTCTGCATTTTGTGGGTTGATTTTAATACGCTTAAAAGCCATAGTATAAATCCTATTGTTTTTGCTATTGGGTTCCAAATATTTATAACAAATTATCAAAAAACTTACCTTATAAAAAAGTTATATACCCTTTCAAAGCTCGTTTTTTAGTATAAATAATCATAACAAATTATAATATCTATCAATTCCAGACTCAAAATCTTGTTAGTGGGGCATTTGATCACGCCTATCTTTTTTATGAGCCATTTTCAAATGTGGCAAGCGTATTTTTTAAATCAAGGCATCAAAGAGCAATACCTTTTTATGCTTTATACCGCTTTTCAAGTGATTTCTATACCCATTCATTTTTTAAAAGCCTCTAGTTATAGCCAAAAAATCGCCTTGAGTTTGCTTGCCGTGTTACTGGGCGTTAGCCCCTTCTTGCTTACGAATATCCCTTATTTATTCATAGAGGTGTGTGCGCTCATGGTGGCGTTTTTCACTTGCATGAGCTTTGGGGTATCAATTCTCCAAATTTGTTTCTGAAAACAATATTCCATCGCTTTCATCAAGCTGTGTGCGTGTGGTCTCTGTGCTAGTTTTATCCTTAAGCAGTTTGGAGTTGCGTTACTTTTCGCCCTTGAGTATTATCACCATGCATTTTGCCCTTACGCTTCTAATACCCTTTTTCTTTTTGTATAAGGCTAAGCCGTTTGATGCATGGATTATTTATGGATCTGTTTTCCATTAAATGGGAATAACTAGAGCTTTGTTTCATTTTTTTAAAGTGGGGTTTTAAATTTTTATAGTTTTATACAAAACTCATTCTCTTAAGGGGATAGGGGGGGGGTATTTTGAAATAACTCTCCCCCTTAACCCCCTTAATATCCCCCTAACCCAAGACCGCTTTTAAAAGCTATCACTTGACTGGCGTCAAGCTCTTTTATTATTGGATTGTAAAAAATGCTAAAAGCATTTTTTTATCACCCATAAAACAAAGTTTAAGATCGCAACCTTTTAGCGATTTCTGCAGCGACATCATAGCCATGATTTAGTGCAGTAGCGATGCTCGCTCCTGATTTGAATAAAATATCGCCCACGATGAATAAATTAGGGATATTGCTGCTCTCTAAATTTTCTTTCACCACAGGGATATTGGTGCTAGGATCTAACTCTAAAGAACAGCGTTTGAAAAACTCTAAAGGGGTGGATCCGCCGATTGCATACAGCAAGCGATCAAAACTCTCGCTCGTGTTATCAGTGAAATTAACTTTAATTTGAGTGCCATCTTCTTCCAGGCTTTCAATATCCACCCCAAGCTTGCTTTTAAGCGTGTTGTTATCGAGAACTTCTTGCAAGTTTTTAGCGTTGTCTTCATTGATACGGCTAAATTCTTTTTTGCGGTAATTGAGGGTGGTGGGGGTGGTTTTGCACAAGGCAATGGCGTACTCCACCGCTGAATTACCTCCCCCAATCACAAGGGTTTTTTCATTTTCCTTACAATCATTGATGCTAAAAACCACTTGTTTGGAGCGCGTAACAGGGATTTTATAAGTAGGGCGGTTTGGCTGACCCATTTTCCCGATCGCAACCACCACAAATTTAGCATGATAAGTTGCATTAGAAGTGGTGGTGATTTTAAACAAATCGCCTTCTTTTTTCACGCTTTCAATATCAGTTCTATAGCTTGGCGTGATGCGATGCTCTTTTAAAAGCTTGGTGAAATTTTCCAAAGTCTCTTCTTTAAAGCTGTCTTTAAAAGGGATATGCCCCTTAAGTTCTACGACTTGCTTTCTGTAATCTTTATCCACTCTCTTGCCGGCTTTGTAAAACTTTTCCATCATGCCTGAATGGCTTTCGGTTTTTTCGCATAAAAGCGTTTTTTTAATGCCGGCTATTTCGCATTCTATAGCCGTGGCAATGCCTCCAGGCCCCGCGCCTACAATCAATACATCTAAAATTTCTTGGTTCATTTCTATCCTTTTATTTTAATTTTTTTTGGCGTTTTTCTTGCAAAATCGCTTCGTTCAAATCGCTCGCGCTATCATAGAGCACGCCTTCAAGCATGCGTTTTTCATCGTCAAATTGACCGCTTTTAACCCCCCATAAAAACGCTATTAAGCCTATCAATCCCATAAGCACTGAGACAACTAACATGATGGTTAAAATTTCTGTATTCATCTCTTTCATCTTTACAATTAGGATCGCATGAGCTTGTTATTATACTAAAAGATAGCGTTTAAATCACTAACCGCTTTAACTCGGTTAAATAAGTTTGGATAACATGAAAATAAAAACTAAAAAGAGGGTTTGAATGCAAGAAGCGTTATTGCATTTTCAAGAGAATTTTAAAGAGTGGGGTTATCTTATTTTATTTGTGTATTCTTTAGGGGGTGGGTTTGTAGGCATTATCATCGCTTCTATTTTGAGCGCTACCACGCACGCTTTAGATATAAAAATAACGATTTTAGTCGCTTTTTTAGGGAATCTAATAGGGAGTGGGGGGCTTGTTGTTTTTGCCCGCTATCAAAAAAGAGGATTTTTGCAATATTTCCACAAGCACAGAAGAAAGCTTGCTTTAGCAAGTGTGTGGGTGAAACGCTATGCGTTATTTATGATTTTTGTCAATAAGTATTTGTATGGGATTAAAAGCGTTGTGCCTTTGGCGATTGGCTTTAGCAAATACCCTTTAAAGAAGTTTTTATGGCTTAATGGTTTGTCTAGTTTTTTATGGGCGCTGATTGTGGGGGGCATTTCTTTTAAGGCGAGCGATTGGGTGAAAACGCTCTATGATGAATTTTCTCAACATTCTTCGTTTTTCCTTATTGGTTTGGTTCTCATTTTGCTTTTAATATGGTTTTTATTAGCGCGATATTCACGCAAAATAGGTTTTTAAGCAAGATTTTAACGGAAATTTAAAAGGAATATGTTAAACTACGCCCACAAGCATCCGTGCAAAAAGCGGGTGCGTTAGTATCTTTAACACAAGGATTGAAGTATGGAAAAAATCGGTATCTTTTTTGGGACAGACAGCGGAAACGCTGAAGCTATCGCTGAAAAAATCAGTGGCGTTATTGGTAATGCGGAAGTGATTGATGTCACTAAAGCTTCTAAAGAGCAATTTAATGGCTTTAAAAATGTTATTTTAGTCGCTCCAACAGCAGGTGCTGGCGATTTACAGACAGATTGGGAAGACTTTTTAGGTGCATTGGATACGAGCGATTTTGCTAATAAAGTGATTGGGCTTGTAGGCTTGGGCGATCAAGACACTTACAGCGAAACTTTTGCAGAAGGTATTTTCCACATTTATGAAAAAGCTAAAGCTGGGAAAGTGGTAGGGCACACTTCCACTGATGGTTACAATTTTGAAGCTTCTAAAGCGGTAGAAGGCGGTAAATTTATCGGTTTGGTGATTGATGAAGACAATCAAGACGATTTGACTGACGGGAGAATTTCAAAATGGGTAGAAGAAATTAAAGGTTCTTTCGCTTAATCTTTTAAGCCCTAAATTTTAGGGCTTTTTAACTTCTTTTTTATATTTTATGCACATGTTGGATTGATGCTAGAAACAGACAACCAAACCCCACTTAAACTAGACTTTTTGTTATTAGAAAAAATTGCAAGACTTTTAGCCCCCACTCAAATGGTTGAACTTGTTTTAGTGAGCGGTGAAAAAATGCGAGAAATCAACAGGAATTTAAGAAATTGCGATTACGCCACCGATGTTTTAAGCTTCCCTTTAGAAGCGATCCCTCACACCCCTTTAGGGAGCGTGGTGATTAACATGTCACTAGCTCAAACAAACGCCCTAAAATTAGGGCATAGTTTAGAAAATGAGATCGCTCTATTATTCATCCATGGAATGTTGCATTTACTGGGCTATGACCATGAAAAAGACCAAGGCGAGCAACGGCAAAAAGAGAGCGAACTCATTAAGACTTTTAACTTGCCTTTGAGTTTGATTGAACGGGTGCAAGATTAGTTTTAGCTTTTGTTCCCAAATGCTGACACTTATTTTAAATTTTTTATTCGTATTTGATAAAACAAACCCCATTTTTAAAGCCGTTTAAAGCCCTTCATAATAATACGACTGCGTGATGCCTTTAATGAAAGCGATAGGATCGTTGATATTAGAACTCAAACGCTTTTTTAAAAGCGTTTTGATTTCCAAATCATTCACAGGACTCCTCTCCATAGCGCTCAAATAAGTGGCTTTATCAATCCTATCCCAAAGCACGATTTTTTTCAATTCCTTTTTAAGCAACAAATCAAGCCATATCCTTGCGACTCTGCCATTACCCTCCAAAAAAGGGTGGGCGATATTCATTTCCACATATTTTTCTATGATTTGATTGAAATTGCTTTGCGGCATGCTCTCAATTCTGGGTAAAATCAAATCCAAATACAAGCAGTTAGCGAATCTAAAATTCTCTCTAGAGATATTTTTATCCCTGATTTTCCCAACAAATTCATACAACCCTTCAAACAAACAACGATGGATTTCTTGCAAGCCCTTGATCGTGCCTACTTCTATGGTGTCAATACGACCGCTTTGGATTAAATGCTTGGCTTTTTCTAAACTTTTTCTGTCTAAATGCATCGCGCTTCTTTTTTAAGAGTGTAAAATTCTTTAGGGGCGCATTTTTTTCACGCTTTCATGGCAAGCTTCCATAAATGCTCCCCTAACCCCCCTTTTTTCTAAAACGCTCAAGCCTTCAATCGTTACGCCTTTAGGGGTGCAAATTTGCTCTGTGATCATCTCAGGACGCTCTTGTTCTAAAAGCTTGGCAAAGCCCTTAAAACTCATTTTCACTAATTCTAAAGAATCTCTAGCATTCAAGCCCTCTCTAATGCCGGCGTCTTTCAAACTGCTCGCTACTAAGCTTAAAAAAGCGAGCACGCTCCCATTGGTGGCGGCACTAGAATCAACCTGCTCTTCACTACCCACTCGCACGCAACCCCCAAAGCTCTCAATGATGCTCAAAGCCTTTTGGCTTATTAAAGGCACAACCGATTTCTCGCACACCGCCGTAGAAGAAAGGGCGAACTTGCTTGCGATATTGGGCATGCATTTGAGATAATGCAAAGAATCAATCGCGCCCTTTAGGGCTTCAAAACCCACTCCAGCTAAAGCACTCAAAACGCTTTTAGCCTGACCTTGATAGTTAAAACTTTTAAGGTTATAAGGCTTAAAAAGTAAAAACACGAATTTTTGGTGTATATCAATAGCGTTTGGATAAGACACGATTTGAGCTTGAATGTTTTTTTCTTTTAAAAAGGGGGCGATTTTTTCAGGGTTTCTTCCGGTGATTTCTAAAATAAAATGTTTGGACAGAATTTCATGCGAGCCTTCCAAAATCGCTTGAGCCATATTCCCATAGCCAACCAATTGCAAAGTCTCCATGGAACGCCCTTTTTTAAAACGCCTTGATGTAATTGATATAAAAGGTATAAAGCCTCCTGTAACTCACATCAGCCCCAGCGCTTTTTAAATACACTTGATTGATGAAAGGCACTTTCACGCCAAATTCCACGCTCTTTTGGCTCAAAACCCCTCGATCGTGAAAGCCCTTAACAAAACGCTTGAACTCCGCAAAGTTGGTGCGGAATCCAAAATTAAACGCCACTTGAAAATTGGACGGCTGGATATTTTTAGCATCCCCCCAATTGTCAATGATTTGCTGCCTTAAAGAGCTAAGCCATGTCGTGCCCCCTAGTTGGACCCCGGTAAAAATCCCAAAATTCAACGCCTTCGTGTTGAAAGTCCTCCTGAACAAATTCCACAAAAAATCCGTGCCGATGCCATACCCAAAGATATTGGTCTTGACGCTTTCTTTGGCCACGCCGATCTGACTATAACCATAATCAAAGAAAAGATAATGCCTAAAGCCCAATTTCCTAGCCTTACCGAAAAAGTATTTATAGCCTATGCCAACCCCCAAGCCATTGCTCATGCCATGCTGGGTGCTTGCAGCGGGTGCATACTGGCTTAAAATGGGTTGGGAGCCATAGTTATTGGCCTGATTTTGTGCATTTTGAACCGTGTTTCTAGCATTAATCATCGCGGTAATGAGCTTTTGCTCCACCGTAAAGAATCTTTGATCCCCTAAAAGCTGGCGCAAGGTTTGAGAGAACGCCTGGATCGTGGTGGTGTCAGAGGTGATGGCTTGGAGTAAAGTTAAAATCGTATTGGGGCTAATGTCGTTTTGTAAGGCTTGAAACCCTTGAGAAATAGCGCTCGTGATGGCTTGAAACGCGGCTTGGAGATTACTAGCATTACTGCTATTATTATTTTGGATAAACCCAGCGGTTTGAATGAATCCAGTGAGTAAATTGACTAAATTATTCGTATCGCTCACCCCATTCGTGGGGATTGCCCCTAAGAGGTTGATAAGCCCACCGGAGCAATTAGAAGTGGTGCCACCTTGATTACTATTTTGGCATAAATTATTGAGACTGCCATTACTGCTTTTTAGCGCGTCAAAGAATTGTTTTAAGCCGTTTCCAACGCCTTGGTTATTCCCTGAACTGGCGATAATGTTGGCTATTTTTTTAGCGTCGTTATAGACTTTGCTTAAGTTATCGCTACTGGTGGTGGCTGCGGTGGTGGTTGCACTCGTGGTGCTTTGTTGTTTGTTGGGTTCATAACAATTGCTCCCATTTCCTCCACTGGTGCCTTTCGTGCATGTTTGATAGCCGTTATTGCTACCACCGCTTCCACCACTACCGCCTCCACTGCCACCGCTATTACTATAAGTCCCTAATTTCCCTTCACTCGCGTCTGTGAGCATCTGATAGGCGGTGTTGATTTGACTGCCATTATTCCCATTGCTACCTCCATTACCGCCATTGCCATTAACGCTTTTAAGGTTTTGGATAATGGTAGAGAGCAACCCATCGCTAGTGAGCGTGATTTGTTGGACATTGTAGGTGATAGTGTTCCCGCTCCCACTCCCGCTCCCATTTTGGGTTGTTGCACTTGTCGTGTATCCTAAAGCACTTTGCAACCCGCTGTAATAAGCTTTAGGGTCTGACCATTGCTGAAGGCACCAATTTGTTGCACCACTCCCATTACCGCATGCATTGTTACTAGTGTTTGCACTCCCATTCTGCTGTTGGCTTTGCTGCTGGCTTTGAGCGATTAAAGCGTCCATGCTCGTAGGCACTTGTTGGTTAATCGTATTGATGAGCTGGTAAAAATTCGCCCTTAATTGGATGCATAGATCGTTATTGCTACCATTACTGCAATTACTTGAACTTTGGCTACTGGACTGCCCCCCTTGAGTGCCATTGATAGGATAGAGTGCGTTCGCCCATGCTTGGATATTACTTTGTTGATTTTGAAAAGTCTGTTGGATGTTTTGCTGGAAACTATTCACATTTTGCAACACGGTGTTGAGTGCACTTATCGCGGTGTTAGATGGGGTGGTGCTGTTGTTATTATTTGTGGCGGTAGTTTTAGCCGCTTCATTATTGACGGATACCGCGGCTTGTGTGGTTTTAGGGGTATTCATGGTAGTCCCATTAGGGCTTAAAATGTTTTGCAATTGGGAGTTCCCAATGAGATTCAAACCCCCAGAAGAATTGTTGTTGGTATTGCATGGTTGCGTGCCGGATTGCGATCCATTCGTTTTGCACAATATTTCGGCGTTCTTTCTTAATTGCGCTTCTGAATTTTGTAAAGAGTTATAAACGCTCCACACTTGAGAGACAAGGTTGAAAGAATTCACGCCGATTTGCTCCTTGCCATTGATGGTTTGGACTTGGGAAGTGGCGACTAAAGAATGATTGAAATTGCTTGCCGCATTATCGCTGTTGCTTGTGGAGCTTGCCGCTGAACATGAAATCCCACTAGAAGTGGCGCTTGCGCAATCATACGCGCTGATATTTTGCCCTTGCGCGTTGGTCACGGTGCCGATCTGGTAGTTATTGGAAGTGTTTTTGAGCAAGTCTTTAGGATCAGTGAACTGATTCCAAGAGATTTGCTTTAAAACGATGTTGTATTGATTTATGGAGCTTTGATAGGCTTGGAAAGTCAGGGCGTTGTGCAAATTGTTTAAGTTGTAAGTGGTGTTATTGATCGCATTGTTGTCTAAAATATCCATCGCCAAGCCCTGAAGGCTTTGGGCAAGGGTTTTAGCTTGCTCATTAGCCGGGTTAGCTGAGGAGGGGGCGGTGGCGATAGGGCTTAAATTCTGGATGAATTGCTGCAAGCATGAGACTTGGCTGGTGCAACCGACTGAGTCATTACTATCCGTCAAGTTCCCGTTGATAGTGTTCATCAAAAGCGTGTCGTTGTATTGCGCTTGGTTGTTGATGTTTGCAGAAGTGGAGCCTAAAATCGTGTTAGGAGCGTAGTAGGCGGTTTGCCCTAGCGGGTTTAATACCACGCGGTTTGCGGTCGTGGAGGGGAAATACCCCACCCCTAAAGTGCTTAAGGCTTGTTTTAAGGCGCTCACATAAGAAGCGTTATTCGTGGATGCATTCACGGCTTGGGTTAAGTTAGTGAGCAAGGAAAACGCGTAAGTGGTGGTCGTGGTTTTAGTGATATTGTTTTCAATCTGTGTCAAAAGCGCTGCCATGGATTGCGCGGTGTCTTGGAGCTGGGCTTTGACCTCTTGAGTGTTATTGCTAGGGTTAAGGCTATTGATAGAGCTGATGATATTGGAGTTTAGCGTCACGCCTTGATTAAACGCGCTCTGGGTGGTAGAAAGGAGTTTTGCAGTGATTTGTGAAGAGTGGGCTTTTAGGGGGTTGGAGCTCCCTTTTAACCCCACGAGTTGCTGGGAAATGCTAGAGATCTGGCGGCTGGAAAAAAAGTCCTTCCTATTTTTGCCGATTTGGTTTAAGATGTTAGAGATGCCCTCTAGCTGGTTGCCCACGGTGTTGCTCACGCCATAGCCCAAAGCGTCAGCGACGGTTTGAGAGCTTAAAGTGATAAGACCGTTAGTAGGCCCAGCGATGCTGATCGCGCTTTGAGTCACGCTGTTGACGATGTTTTGGTTTTCTAAAAGTTGTTTGTTATTGACAAATTGTTGCGTGCCGCCGATTTGATAGCCTACGGACATATACCAACCATTGTCTTCAGCTAAAAGGGAGCTGGCTAAAAAGAGTGGTATGAATTTTTTAAATTTTTTGATCATATTGTTCCCTTATTGTTTAGTTTAAAAGCCTATGTTATAGCCTAGATAGAAACTAAAGACCCTTTTATACTTCGCGGTTACGCCCTCTGATTGGTAATAAGTGTGATAGAGCACCGGCACTTTAAGGCCAAATTCCACCCCTTGAGAAAAACGAGACTTCCTTTGGCGGTGGATTTTAGAAAAATTTGTCCTTATACCTAGATCAAAAAGCACTTGAAAGGAAGTGTCTTTGGGCTTGAGATGGTCGCCATCCACTTGGTCTAAAAAATTCGTTTTCCAGGTTTGCCCTGCAAACTGAACGCCGGCAAAAAAGCCAATATCCACCGCTTCAAGCCCTCTTTTTCTGGTAAAAACATTATAGAGCAAATCCGTGCCCCCACCATAGCTAGAGAGCATGGCTTTCACGACAGAAGATCCGGATCCAAATTGGGCGTAACCAAAATCATAAAAGCCATAATACCTGAGCCCAAACATACGCTTTTTGCCAAAAAATTGTTTGTAGCCCATTTTCACGCCAACGCCATTCATGTTGTTAGAATTCGTGTTATACGCTAAAAAATTCCTAGCAAAGCCCACCTGATACGCCTCATTCACTTTGTTTTGCATTTCATTGATAACCCCACCAATCATCTCTTGAGAGCGATAAAGCCCATACCCCATTAACGCCCTCGCTTGGGGAGAGTAGGGGGTTGCTAGGATTTTATTGATTTCAGCCCCTGTGGGGTCAGCCAAGGCTTGTTTGAGTTGGTTGGCGATTTGTTCTTGCGTTTGTTGTGTGCTTTGTGGGGTTTGACTGGATCCATTCGCTTTCCCTCCATAATTAGGCAAGAAATTCAAACTTTTGTTATTCAAATAGGGGGCGACCCAATTGGTGATGAAATCCCCATATTGAATGGTGTTATTGAGCAGGCTTTCCCCATAATTGATTGCTTCCTGCATCTGGCTATAACTTGAAGCGCCTGTCAGGTTAGCGGTCTTGTTGGCGAAATTTTGCATGCCTGAAAAAATCGTAGAAGGGGTGATGCCATTAGCGATGATGCTGTTGGCTAGATAATAAGTGGCTGAACTGGGGTGGTAGGTGTATTGGCCACTACCTGTGCCCACTGTGGCTCCAGCGGGCAAGTCTTTTAGGGGCACTTGGGTGTTGCTGCCGTTTTGGGTGTAATAACCTGGGCCGCTAAAGCGTTGATAACCTTGTTGGGAATCGCTGCCATTAGGGGCTTTGTTGTAAGTGAAGCCAAATTGCTCTTCATTCGCTAAACCCCCTAAAATCGTTGCTTGCATCAAAGCCTGGAAAATATTTTGGGCGTTTTGGGCGATGGCTTTGGCTTGATCAGTTGGGGTATCAGCACTGTTGTTGCCATTTTTTGCAGTGGCTAAGCCGTCTTGCAAAAGGTGTTGCAACACTTGGGGGCTAAAATTCACAGAACCATTGCTGTTAAAAGATCGATTCGTTAAGGTTTGGTTATACCAAAGCGTGGTTAAGGCGTTGGTAATATCGTTATTGAGAGCGTCCATCACATTGGCGATGCCTTCAGGCAAGGCGATAGTGGCATTTTGATTGCCAAATTTGACTTGGACGGTCTTGGTGTTAGGGGTATTTTGGGGGTTAAGGGTCAAAGTTTCGCCAATGAGTTTGGTGAGCTGGTCTAAATTATTGACTAGAGATTGCATATCAAAGGTGGCATTGACATTGCCCCTTGGAGGGTTGTTGCCTGAATCGCCATTACTTTGTCCTCCGTTTTTATAACCCCCTGCATAGAGCAAACAGCGTTCGGAAGGATTAGGGCAGAGCATTTGCATCAAAACCTTAGCTTGCCTTCCCATCGCTTCTAAATAATAGGCTAAAGGCACGGCTGCAGAGTCTAAGATAACGGCGTTTTGGCGGATATAAGCGGATGCAGCTTGGCTAGTGTTAAGCCCTGGGTTATTGACATTTTGAATGGCTAAAGAAGTTTGGTAACTCGCCCCTATAAAAAACCCATCGTCTTCTGCCACTAAAGGGCTAAGGAGAAAGAATAGGCTAGAATAGATGAGCCATTTTTTATTGAATTTTTTCATTTAGGGGGTTATCCTTTTCTTTTTAAAAAATTTGAGTTGTCCTAATTCTATCTTATAATCGTTTAAGTTTAGTGATCAGTCGCTTAATTATTGATTAAAACGCGTTGTTTTAAGCACTTAAGATCCTTTCAATGATGGTTTTTGCACCATCTTTTGCGATTTTTTGTTGCAATTTATTGCTGATAATGGTTAGGTTTTTATGGCCTTGCTCGTCTTTTTGGTTGAGTTTTCTAATCACTTCAAAGAGTTTTTTGGGTAATAATTCGTTTTGAGGCACGACATAGCACAGGTTTTCTTTCTCAAATTCTAAGACATTGTGGTATTGGTGGTTATTGCTTGCGAAAGGGTAGGGGATAAAAATCGTGGGTAAGCCATTGGCGCACAATTCCCACACGCTGCTCGCCCCAGCTCTACTCACGCACAAATCCGCTTTTTGCATGATTTCTATAATGTTATTATGGAATGCAAATAGCGCTATCTTGTCCAAAAGCCCTAATTCTTGGTAAAAAAAGCGCACTCTTTCATAAGAGTTTGGGCCACAAATATGCGTGATTTCGATCCCTTGTTTGGTGAGTTTAGGAGCGTTAAAAAGCGCGAATTCATTGATGGCTTTTGCCCCTTGCGAACCGCCTATAAATAAAATGTGTTTGATTTCTGTTCGAGTCCTAGCGTGATCAAAAAAAACATTTTGCACAGGATAAGAGGTTACAATATGGTTACCCTTATCTTTAAACGCATAGCTTGAAAACACGGCTTTAGCTTTAGGAGAAAGGTAGCGATTGAGAGAGCCTTTGATCGCATTTTGCTCATGGATATAAAGGGGTATTTTATTGAGTAAGCTTGCAAAACTTGCAGGCCCTGCACTAAAACCTCCCACGCTAATGGTGTGTGTGATCTGGTGTTTTTTTAAAATTTCTTTGGCCTTTAAGGCCGCTTTAGCTTGCAAAAATAAAGAGCCTATTTTTTTAAAAAAGCTTTTATTGACCACGCCTTGCGTGTTGAAAAAATAGCACTCGCTAAATAGGGGGCTATCTTCAAACCATTCTTTATCCTGACCGTAAGTTGAGCCCAAATAAATAGCCTCTACGCCTTGTTTTTCTAATTCTATGGCTAAGGCTTTAGCGATAGAGAGATGCCCGCCTGTGCCTCCCCCTGTAAGAGCGACTTTCATGCTTAAACCTTAAGCTCGTTCTCTTTCTTTAATCACAAAGCTTTTTAAAGGATCTCTAAAGCCAAAATCCGGATAATCCATCATAGAAAGCGCAACTTGAGCACCAAAGCCATTTTTGGAATTAAACACTAATGGGGCTAAGAAATTAACCATGGAATCTTCTAAATTTTTTTGTAACACGACCACGCAATACACCTCTACTTTGGAATGAGAATCTAATTCTAGCAGTAATTCTATGTATTTGGGTATCACAAAACTATATTCTCTCAAACAATAAGGATTCACTAAGACCATATCCAACGCCATGGGGGAATTTGTTTGACCCATTAACCGGCTAAAGAGGGAGTCAATTTTTTCCAAACGCACTCCGCTGATATGCTCAAATCCTAAAATGGGGGCTTTTAAAAAGTAATTCACCAGACTGTCCTTTTTAATTTAATGCTTTGTTGTATAATTTTAAGAAAATACGCAACAATTAAAAGCGTAAAAGCAAAAGGCGTTCCAAAATTAAGGATCGTTTTATTTTAGGATAAAAACAATAATGAAACAAGAACCCACCACTTACCAGCCACAAGAGATAGAAAAAAAGATTTATGAAATTTGCTCTCATAGGGGGTATTTTGAAATTGATGGCAATGAAGAAATCCAAGAAAAAGGCAAACGATTTTGCTTGATGATGCCCCCTCCTAATGTGACCGGTGTCTTACACATAGGGCATGCCCTAACTTTAAGCTTGCAAGATATTTTAGCGCGTTATAAACGCATGGATGGGTATAAGACCTTGTATCAGCCAGGGTTGGATCACGCTGGGATTGCTACGCAAAATGTCGTAGAAAAGCAACTTTTAAATCAAGGGATTAAGAAAGAAGATTTAGGGCGTGAAGAGTTTATTAAAAGAGTGTGGGAGTGGAAAGAAAAAAGCGGGGGAGCGATTTTAGAACAAATGAAGCATTTAGGCGTGAGCGCGGCTTTTTCTAGGACCCGTTTCACAATGGATAAGGGCTTGCAAAGAGCGGTTAAATTGGCGTTTTTAAAATGGTATGAGCAAGGTTTAATCGTTCAAGATAATTACATGGTGAATTGGTGCACGAAAGATGGGGCGTTGAGCGATATTGAAGTGGAGTATGAAGAGCGTAAGGGGGCGTTATATTATATTAAATATTATTTAGAAAATCAAAAAGATTATTTAGTGGTGGCTACCACGCGCCCTGAAACTTTGTTTGGCGATAGCGCGCTTATGGTCAACCCTAATGATGAAAGATACAAGCATTTAGTAGGGCAAAAAGTGATCTTACCTTTAATCAATCGCAAAATCCCTATTATCGCTGATTTGCATGTGGAAATGGAGTTTGGCACAGGGTGTGTGAAAGTTACCCCTGGGCATGATTTTAACGATTATGAAGTGGGGAAACGCCACCATTTAGAGGCGATTAAGATTTTTGATGAAAAAGGGATTTTAAACGCGCATTGCGGGGAATTTGAAAATTTAGAGCGTTTAGAAGCTAGAGACAAGGTCGTAGAAAAATTAAAGGAATGCACTTTATTAGAAAAGATAGAAGAGCATGTGCATCAAGTGGGGCATTGCTATCGTTGCCATAATGTGGTAGAACCTTATGTGTCCAAGCAATGGTTTGTGAAACCTGAAATCGCTCATAATTCTATTGAAAAAATCCAACAAGGTTTAGCGCAATTCTACCCCCCTAATTGGATCAATAATTATAACGCTTGGATGAGGGAATTACGCCCTTGGTGCATTAGCAGGCAATTGTTTTGGGGGCATCAAATACCGGTATTTACTTGTGAAAACAACCACCAGTTTGCAAGCCTAGATACCCCTTTAAATTGCCCTACTTGTAAGAGTGAAAAACTAGAGCAAGATAAAGATGTGCTAGACACTTGGTTTAGTTCAGGGCTGTGGGCGTTTTCTACGCTAGGGTGGGGGCAAGAAAAAAGCGATTTGTTTAATGAAAACGATTTGAAAGATTTCTACCCTAACACCACGCTCATTACCGGATTTGACATCCTCTTTTTTTGGGTGGCTAGAATGCTTTTTTGCAGCGAGTCGCTTTTAGGTGAATTGCCTTTTAAAGATATTTACTTGCACGCCTTGGTGAGGGACGAAAAGGGCGAAAAAATGAGCAAATCCAAAGGTAATGTGATAGATCCTTTAGAGATGATAGAAAAATACGGTGCGGATAGCTTGCGTTTCACTTTAGCCAATTTGTGCGCCACAGGGAGAGACATTAAGCTTTCTACCACGCATTTAGAAAACAACAAGAATTTTGCCAACAAGCTTTTTAACGCAGTGAGTTATTTGAAACTCAAACAAGAATCTTTTAAGGATAAAGAGCGTTTGAATGCATACCAGACGCCTTTAGGGCGTTATGCGAAATCGCGCTTAAATCTAGTTACTAAAGAGGTGCGCAGCGCTTTGGATAATTATCGTTTTAACGATGCGACGACTTTACTGTACCGCTTTTTGTGGGGGGAATTTTGCGATTGGTTCATTGAATTTTCTAAAGTGGAAAATGAAGCGATAGACGAATTGGGGAGCGTGTTAAAAGAAGCTTTAAAACTCTTGCACCCTTTCATGCCCTTTATTAGTGAGTCTTTATACCACAAGCTCAGTAACACAGAGCTAGAAAATGCACGCTCTATCATGGTGGTGTCTTATCCTAAAGAATTAGAGCGGGATGAAAAATTAGAGCATGAATTTGAAGTGATTAAGGATAGCATTGTGTCTTTAAGGCGTTTAAAAATCATGCTAGAAACCCCACCGATTATCTTAAAAGAAGCGAGCGTGGGATTGAGAGAGGTAATAGAAAACACAGAGCGTTTGCAAACTTACGCTCAAAAATTAGCGAAATTAGAAAAAGTTAGTATTACCACTTCTAAGCCTTTAAAAAGCGTGAGCGATGTGGGGGAATTTTGCCAAACTTATGCGAATTTAGAAAATCTTGACATTAGCCCGCTAGTTACACGCCTAAAAAAGCAGTTAGAAAAATTGGAAAAAGAAAAACTAAAACTCAACTTACACAATGAAAACTTTGTCAAAAACGCTCCTAAAAGCGTGCTAGAAAAAGCGCAAGAGAATCTAAAAACGCTTTTAGAAAAAGAGAGTAAGATCAAGCAAGAATTAGACTTGTTAGAACAGCCATAATCATAAGGATAGAACATGTTTCAAGCATTAAGCGATGGGTTTAAAAACGCATTAAATAAAATCCGCTTTCAAGATGATGAGAAGGCGTTAGACAGGGCGTTAGATGAATTGAAAAAAACGCTCTTAAAAAATGATGTGCATCATAAGGCCGCTAGAGAATTGTTAAAAAAAGTGGAAACGCAAACTAAAGCGAGTGGCATTGGTAGGCAGCAATTTTTAGACGCTTTAGAAAAGAGTTTGTTAGAAATTTTAAGCGCTCAAGGGGGTAGTGGCTTTACTTTCGCTCAAACGCCCCCAACCGTGGTTTTAATGGCAGGTTTGCAAGGGAGCGGTAAGACGACCACCACCGCTAAACTCGCCCACTATTTAAAAACTAAAAATAAAAAAGTGCTTTTATGTGCATGCGATTTGCAACGCCTAGCGGCGGTGGAGCAATTAAAGGTTTTGGGCGAACAAGTGGGCGTGGAAGTCTTTTATGAAGAAGATAAAAGCGTGCAAGAAATCGCTAACAACGCTTTAAAAAGAGCTAAAGAAGCGCAATTTGATGTATTGATCGTGGATAGCGCGGGGCGTTTAGCGATTGATAAAGAGCTTATGAAGGAATTAAAAGAAGTTAAAGAAATCTTAAACCCCCATGAAGTGCTTTATGTCGCAGACGCCTTGAGCGGGCAAGATGGGGTCAAAAGCGCGAACACATTTAATGAAGAAATAGGCGTGAGTGGGGTGGTATTAAGCAAGTTTGATAGCGATTCTAAAGGGGGTATCGCCTTAGGCATCACTTACCAATTAGGCTTACCCTTGCGTTTCATTGGGAGTGGGGAAAAAATCCCTGATTTAGATGTGTTTGTGCCTGAAAGGATTGTAGGGCGTTTGATGGGGGCTGGAGATATTATCTCGCTCGCTGAAAAAACCGCTAGCGTTTTAAACCCTAATGAAGCCAAAGATTTAAGCAAAAAGCTCAAAAAAGGGCAATTCACTTTCAATGACTTTTTAAACCAAATTGAAAAGGTGAAAAAATTAGGCTCTATGAGTTCTATAATCTCTATGATCCCAGGTTTAGGGAATATGGCAAGCGCACTAAAAGACACGGATCTAGAAAATTCTTTAGAAGTCAAAAAAATCAAGGCGATGGTCAATTCCATGACAAAAAAAGAGCAAGAAAACCCTGAGATTTTAAACGGCAGCCGAAGAAAAAGGATCGCATTAGGGAGCGGTTTAGAAGTGTCTGAAATCAATCGCATTATCAAACGCTTTGATCAAGCGAGCAAAATGGCCAAACGCTTAACCAATAAAAAGGGCATTAGCGATTTGATGAATTTGATGAGTCAGGCTAAAAATCAAACACCCCCTAAAATGCGTTAGATTTAAGCATTTTTTGGGCGCTTTTGTTGTATAATCTCAAATTAATATGAATATTTTAGGAGATTTTTGTAATGACAGTCATTAGACTCACTCGCATTGGGAGAAAGAAGAAGCCTTTTTACAGAGTGGTGGTAACCGATTCTAGGAAAAGAAGGGATGGAGGTTGGATTGAATCCATTGGGTATTACAACCCTTTAAGCGAGCCTAAGGATATCAAGATTGATAAAGAGCGCTTGGATTACTGGAAAGGCGTGGGGGCTAAAATGAGCGAGAGAGTGGAGAAACTTTCTCAAAAAGCTTAAGGTTTTATGGGTTAAATGTGCGAATTAAATTCTTTTAACACGCCTTTTTCTCAAGATGAATGCAAAATCCATTCGTATTGCGTGGCGACTTTTTTAGAGAAATATTTAAAAAAAGTTGTGTCTTTTCCCAAGTTTTTGAGGGTCGATCATGCACTTTTAGAAGACAATGTCAAGCAAATCACAATCTATACCCACCCCATAGACATGGGGCATGTGATTGGTAAAGAGGGCAAAATGGTGAGCGCGATTAAAGCGTTTGTTTCAGGCGTGAAAGCCAAAGATGGGTTTTCTTATAGAATCGTTGTTTTTGCTAATAACGATAAAAATAGCGATAAAAATCCCCATGTTTTAGGTGATGAAACGCCTTGAATTTTCCATGCTTTTAGTGGGCAGAATTGGTAAAAGCGTGGGGCTTAATGGGGGCTTAAAGCTTCATTTAGAGAGCGATTTTCCGGAGTGCTTAAAAAAGGGGGTTAAGGTGAGCGTCGCTCCCTTAAATGCTTTCTCTCACGCTTCGTTTAAAGACTATGTGATCCATTCTTATGAACATGCCAAAAACTTGTTGTTTTTAGAAACCATCAACACGCCTGAAATGGCTAGAGAGCTGACTAATTTAGGGCTTTTTATGAGCGAAACAGAGAGTAAAAAACTTTGTGTTTTAAAAGAAGGGGAGTTTTTTTATTGCGATTTGATAGGGCTTAGCGTAGTGGAAGAAAACGAGATTCTAGGTAAAGTCATAGAGATCCAAAGGATTTCTCACATAGATTACTTTATGGTTGAAACTACGCTGAACTTGGTTGAAAAAGGTTTGGCTAAGATTTTTTTAATCCCTTATAGGGATTTTTATATCAAAGAAATCCTTTTGCAAGACAAAAAAATTACCACCAACAACGCTAAAACGCTTTTAGAGAATAGTTGAGTGAAATTCAGCGTTTTGACTCTCTTTCCGCAACTCGTATGGTCTTATTTTCAAGACTCTATTTTAAAAAGAGCGTTAGAAAAAAATCTTTTTGCATTAGAAGTGTTAAACCTTAGGGATTTTAGTGCCAATAAATATCAAAAAGCGGATCACACACTCATTGGTGGGGGGGCAGGGCAACTTTTAGACCCTGAGATGATAGAAAACGCGCTCAATTCTATTAAAAACCCTAAACATACGATTTTTTTAAGTGCGGTGGGCAAGCCTTTCAAACAAATAGATGCGATGCGTTTGGCTCAAAAAAAGCATGTCGTTTTGGTGTGCGGGCGTTATGAGGGCTTTGATGAACGCTCTATTGAACTTAGTGCTGATGAGGTTTTTTGTATAGGCGATTTTATTTTGACAGGGGGCGAGCTTGGGGCGTTATGTTTGATGGATAGCATCGCTCGCCACATTCAAGGGGTTTTAGGTAACGCCCAATCTTTAGAGAGCGAGAGCTTTGAAAATGATTATTTGGAGGCCCCTAATTTCGCTAACGCTGTTTTTAAATCCAAAGAAATCAATAAAATCCCTGCACCTTTAGAATATTCTAAAGGAAATCATGCTAAAATCAAGCAACTAAAACTTGATTTGTCAAAATTAAGGACAAAATTTTACCGCCTTGATTTATTCAAGCAACACAAATCATGAAATTGACATTAAGGAAAACACATGAAAAACCGCTACATTCAGCAATTTGAAGACGCTCAATTAAAAGATAAAGTCATGCCGCAATTTAAAGCTGGTGATACTTTAAGACTTGGTATTACCATTAAAGAAGGCGAGAAAACACGAACCCAATATTTTGAAGGCGTGTGTATCGCCATTAGAGGCAATGGCGTGGATAAGACTTTTCGCGTGCGTAAAATGGGGGCTAACAACATCGGTGTGGAGAAAATTTTTCCTTTCTATAGCGAGAGTTTGGCGAGCGTTGAAGTGTTGCGCGTGGGTAGGGTGCGTCGCGCGAAGCTCTACTATTTGCGCGATAGGAGAGGCAAGGCAGCAAGGATTAAAGAAATCCGCCATTAATTTTTTAAGGCTCTTTTTTAAAAGAGTTACTTGATAGAACGCTCTTTAAGATTAAAATCTATTTTTAAGCTCCTTTGCAGAAACCCTAAACATCTTTAGTGTTTGGGTGCTTCATCTACCTTTTTAAGAATAAGGTAAAACTTTTTAGATGGGTTTGAAAGAGAGTTTTTTCTTTTGGTTTTATCGCCAACTTTTTTAGGACTTTTTTTAATTTTGGTATTTGTCTTATGGCATTTGGAACGCTTTGAAATTTCTTTTTTATACCCGTTAAACTAAATTTTGGCTAATTCTTTATGGAATGTGGGTTATCAAATTTAAACAATAAAGGCATTTTTAAAGATTAAACAGCAAAGAGTTTGCGTTAATCAAGCGATAGTTTTCAAAAGCACTTTTTTATATGCGGTTTAGTTGGGAGTTGGAGAGAATTTCAAAATACCCCTATCCCCTTAAAATTTTTTAAAAATTAAAAGGATTTGGGTATTTAGTGAAAATGAGGTTTTTTAAAAACCCATTCACACATAAACGCGCTCCAAGCGTTTGGATAGGGTGCTGATGGTTTCATAAGGGATGGTGTTTAAAAGCATGGCGATTTCATTAGCGTCGTTAGCCTTGGTGCTTTTATCCCCAAATAAAATGACCTCATCGCCCTCTTTAGCTTCAATACCATCAAGCTTAACAAAGCATTGATCCATGCACACTTTACCAATCAAGGGGGCTAGTTGATTATTGATGGCGACTTGAATGCGATTGCCCAAATCGCGCACCAACCCATCCGCATACCCTAGTGCCAGAGTGCCAATTAAAGTCTCTTCATTCGTGTAAAAATGCTTGCCATAGCCAACAAATTCGCCTTTTTTGACGCGTTTGATTTGAACGATTTTAGCTTTCAAGCTGACAACATTGTTTAAGATTGTTTGGCATGATTGCTTCATTTCGTTAGAGGGGTAGAAGCCATAGAGCATGATCCCTGGGCGATAAAGGTTTAAAAAGCGATTTTCATTGTTGTTGCACAAAGAAAGGATGCCGGCGGAATTATAGGCATGGCGGTATTGAAACTCTATTTTTTGATCCAAAAGCTGTTCTAAAAAAGCGTTAAAAATTTTCATTTGGTTTTTAGCATGGGTTTTGATATTGGCATTAGCGTTGCTTAAATGCGTGAAGATCCCCTCCACTTCCAAGCCATTTAAAGCGCGGATTTTTTTTATCATTTCTATGCTTTTAAAATTAGGCTCTAAACCCAAGCGGTGCATCCCAGTATCGATCTTAAGATGCACTTTTAAGTGTTTTTGAGATTTTAAAGCCGCTTGAGAAAAAACTCCCGCTTGCTCAAGGCTAAAAATCATGGCGGTCAAATTATTATCAATCAGCATTTGAGCGTTAGAATTAGGGCTATAACCTAAAATCAAAATGGGGGTTTTAGGAAAACAAGAACGCAACTCTAAAGCTTCATCTAAAGTTGCTACCCCTAAATAATGCGCCCCCTCTTGCAAAAAGACTTCACTTGCCTTAAGCGCCCCCACCCCATAAGCGTTCGCCTTGACAACCGCCATGATATGGGCGTCCTTAGGGATAGCGTTTTTGGCTGCATGAAAATTATGCCTTAAAGAAGAAGTATCCACTTCTACAAAACTCGCCCTTCTTAACATGTTCATCTCACTTGTTAGAGTATTTGTTAAAATACCAACGCGTTTCAGAATAAACCACCTTATGCAATAAAATCAAAGCGATCAAATTAGGGATCGCCATAAGCCCGTTAGAAAGATCCGCTAGATTCCACACAAAATCAATTTTAGCCATAGCCCCCACCATGACACTCGCTAAAAACACGAAGCGGTAATACTTCACTCGCTTCCCACCAAAGGCGTATTCAGTGCATTTTTCCCCATAATAAGCCCAACCAATGATCGTGGAATAGGCAAAAAAGATCATGGTCGTAAAAATCACCACCGCGCCCAATGAGCCTATAAAATACTCCGTGCTTTTTAGGGTGAGTAAATTAGCGCTCAATTTCGTGCCATCAGGAAGCAAGGTGTTGTATTCTGGTGCCATTAAAATTACGGTTGCAGTCGCAGAACACACCATTAAAGTGACGATAAAAGTTTGGAGCATGGACACTAAAGCTTGGCGCACGGGGTGGTGCGTTTGAGCGCTTGCAGCAATGATAGCTGAACTCCCCAACCCCGCTTCATTAGAATACAACCCCCTAGCCACGCCTGTTTTTATCATCGTCGCCATCAACGCGCCTGCTGCTCCGCCCACAACAGGTTTAGGGTTAAAGGCTTCTTCAAAAATGAGTTTGATCGCTTGAATGGCTAAATCAAAATGTTTAAAAATGATAAAAATAATGGTGATCAGATATAAAAGCACCATTACAGGCGCGAGATAAGAAGTGAATTTACCAATGGATTTGATCCCGCCTATGACAATGAAAGCGGTTAAAAGGGTGAGTAATAAGCCTGAAATCCAATTGGGCAAGCTCGCTTGCTCGCTCAAAATGGAAGCCACTGCGTTAGATTGCGTCATGTTACCGGTGCCAATGCTTGCAATAATGGTAAAAATCGCAAACGCCATGGCGAGTTTGGGCATGTTAAGACCGTTTTTAATGTAATACATAGGCCCTCCGTTGTATCCAAACGCCCCTTTTTCTCTGTATTTCACAGCTAAAATCCCCTCAGAATATTTGGTCGCCATGCCAACAAGCCCAGTAACCCACATCCAAAACACCGCTCCTGGTCCTGCAATGCTAATTGCGGTCGCTACGCCTACGATACTCCCAATGCCTACAGTCGCTCCTAAAGAGAGCATGAGAGCGGAGAATTGCGAAATATCGCCCTTAGATTGGGACTCTTTGTCAAAAAGGATCTTGATTGCATAAAAGATTTTACTGAATTGCAAACCCCTAAGATAGAAGGTCAAAAACAAACCGGTGCCTACCAATAAGATTTGCATGGGGATCCCCCACACAAAATTAGATAAATAGCGCACCATCGAATCAATCGTTTCCATGAGAAACTCCTTGTAAAATGGGGTTAAAAAGAAAGATTAGGGATTAATCCCTAAAAAAGGCAGAAAAGAGCATAATATCCACATTCTTTTCATTCGCGCCGTCTTGGCTCAAATCGGCGATGATTTTACCAATAGCCGGACCAAAAGTGATGCCAAGCCACCCAAGCCCTGTGGCATGGATTAAGTTTTTATAGCGTTTGTCATACCCTAAATAAGGAATATCATTGGGGGTTAAGGGTCTGAAACCGCACCACTCCACAGCGTCTTGCATTTCAAAAGGTTGCGTGAAAGCGGCTAGATTTTTCTTCATGTTAGCGATTTGCTCTTTGTCAATGAGAGCGTTGTTGGTGTTTAATTCCAGTTTAGAGGTGATCCTTACGGTGTCTCTTCGTGGGGTCATCGCCATGAAAATATCTGCAAATAAAGAAGAGGTTTTGGGTTTTAATTCTTCAGGCATTTTAAAGGTGATGCTATAACCTTTAGCCCCCATCATTAAAAAATCGTTTTTAGTTTTTTTGATGGTAGTAGGGTTAGCCCCAGTGGCTAGAATGATGGTTTCTGCTTGGATTTTTTCTTTATCGGTGATAACGCCATCAATAAGGTTGTTTTTAAACTCAAAATCAACGACCTCTTGATTATAAAGAAATTCCACGCCCGCATTTTGCAAATATTTTTGTAAAGATAACACCACTTCGCCCGGATCCACATGCGCGTTTTCGGTTAAAAGCACGCTCCCACAGATATTGTCATTAACGATAGGCATGTATTCTTTGGTCTCTTTGACATTCAAAATCTTATAAGCACCGCTGTCATCGCAAGTTCTAATCCTTTTTTCAAAATTTTCTTTTAAAGTGTAGATCATTAAAAGCCCATCTTCTTTATACCAAAAATCCATGCCGTCCTCTAGCATCTGGTGGTACATATCAATACTCAGCCACCCATAGCGTTCAAATAACGCCATGGTGCGGTGGGTGGACTTGGCATTCGCGCTTTTTATGAATTTTAAAATCCATTGGTAAAGCTTCAAATTAAGCCCAAAATGGAATTTTAAAGGCACTTGGTTTTTAAGCATGAGCTTCAAAGTATCTAGCACGACACCAGGGCTCGAGAGCGGGGCTTTTTTAAACGCAGAAATAAGTCCAGCATTCCCAAAAGAAGTGCCGTTTGTACCATCGCCTTTTTCAATCACGCAGACCTTACGCCCTAATTTATGCATAGAATATGCACAAGAAAGCCCTACAATCCCACCGCCTATTACAACGACTTCTTTTTTCATGTTGATCGTCCCTTGTAAAGCGTTACTTAATGGCTATCGCTTCAATTTCTACTAAAGCGTCTTTAGGCAGTTTAGCCACTTGAAAGGTCGCTCTAGCCGGATAAGGCTCTTTAAAATAACTCCCATAGATTTCATTCACCACTGCAAAATCGTCTAAACTTTTCAATAAAATAGTCGTTTTGACCACGCTATCCATCCCTAAACCTGCTTCTTTTAAAATCGCTTTGATATTTTCCATTGATTGGGTGGTTTGAGAATGAATATCCGCGCCTTTAAATTCGCCGGTAGTTGCATCAATGCCTAATTGCCCAGAGACAAAGACAAGATCATTGGTAGCGATAGCTTGAGAGTAGGGACCTATAGCCTTTGGGGCTAATTTTGAGTGGATGACTTCTTTCATGACTGAAACTCCTATGATTAAAATGTTATGAACTCCAATTATTATTTAATCAAGCAACAAAAAAGAAACAAATGAGCACAAAACACCATGAGTTTTCATTTTATAGTAGGATATGTATATTTTTTACTCATATTTAGAAATTCTTAAACGGGTTTTGTTGGGGATTAGGGATTTATTTTAAACAAATATTGAAACTCAAAACCTTATTTTTAATTTTTCAAAGAAATTTTGTTTTTAAATTTTGTTTTATAATTTATCGTAAAACTCATTTTTTAAGGGGATAGGGGGGTATTTTGAAATAACTCTCCCCTTAACCCCCAACTAAATCCCCCTACACCCAAGACCGCTTTTTTAAGAGGTTATTGCTTGACTGGCGTCAAGCTCTTTTATTACTGGGTTGTAAAAAATGCTAAAAGCATTTTTCTATTAGCGCAAATATTAGTGCAAACAAATCTAAAATTTATTTAAAAATAAGATGAAATTTCTAACAAGCCCTTGACTTTTGTTACAAAATTTAGGTATGATGTCAATCGTTTTTTGAAAAAGAGTGCGGGAATAGCTCAGTGGTAGAGCACGACCTTGCCAAGGTCGGGGCCGCGGGTTCGATCCCCGTTTCCCGCTCCATAACTTAAGCAGTATTTTAGAGGATTTAAGATTGCGTTCAATCAAATTAGCTAGCTTAGCTAGCGTGTGCTTGGGCGTTTTGATGAGTGGTTGCGTTTTATCTTTTCTAGGAGATTAACAACTTTTTAGGCATCTTTGGTGAATGCACCGCGATCGTTCAAGGCGGCTAGCCTTACTATTTAGAGCGTAGTTGAGTCATCTTTCATTCCACTCTAGGCTTGAAGCCTGAATTGCCCAGGTGGTGGAATTGGTAGACACAAGGGACTTAAAATCCCTCGGTAGCAATACCGTGCCGGTTCAAGTCCGGCTTTGGGCACCATTGTTTGAGCCATTATTTCAAATTGATTATGGTCTGATTTTTTTATCTCTAGCATTAAAGTTTAAGGCGACATAGCCAAGTGGTAAGGCATGGGTCTGCAAAACCTTGATTCCCCAGTTCGAATCTGGGTGTCGCCTCCATATATTAGGTAGGGACTTTTTGTAAATATAACGGGAGATGGCTGAGTGGTTGAAAGCGGCGGTCTTGAAAACCGTTGAGGGTCATGCCTCCGGGGGTTCGAATCCCTCTCTCCCGGCCACTTGATTAAAATCCTTTAAGCGGTTGGTTTTGGCAAATTCATCTCTTTTATTAACAAAGAATTTTGTGAGTATTGATTGTCTCTTTTAATTGAAATTTAAGGATTAGTTTAAAGGATTTCTTACTAGTGGGATTGTCAGCGTTAAGCCTTATTGTTCCTTTTAGCGTTATTTTAATGGTTTTTTTCACCAAACGAGTCGCGCTCTCTTTATTTATGGGCATTGCAATCAGCGCTGTTTTAATGCATTCTTTGCATCTTCCTCAACTCGTAGAATATATTTATCATAAAATCACTGCCGTTTTTTATACTTATGAGCCAGAAAAAGGGCTTCATTTCAATCTTTCCAACCTCTATGTTTTTGGGTTTTTAATCTTTTTAGGCGTTTTGAGTCAAGTGATTTTTAAATCCGGTAGCGTGCAAAACTTTGTCAAAAAAGCTAGAAAACACTCTAAAAACGCTAAAACCCCTGAATTTATCGCCTTTTTTTCAGGCATCATTATTTTTGTAGATGATTATTTTAACGCCCTGACCGTGGGGCAAATCTCAAAGTCTTTAAACGACGCCCACAATTCCACGCGAGAGCGCTTGGCTTATATCATAGACTCCACTTCAGCGCCGGTGTGCTTGTTAGTCCCTATTTCTAGCTGGGGGGCTTATATTATGGGGATCATGAATAACGACAACTCGCCTTTATTGAAAGATGGTTTTTCGGTGCTTGTGCAAAGTTTAAGCAGTAATTATTATGCGATTTTTGCACTCATTGCGGTGTTTCTCACCATTCTATGGCAAATCAACCTCCCTAGCATGAGGAAGTATCAAAACATAGGCGTGAAAGATTTTTATAGCGAGCAAGAAGAGGATTCTTCAAAACTAGCCCCCTTAAGCTTGTTACCTATTTCTATTGCTTTGTTGGTTGTGTCCATTTCCTCGTTGATTTTTTATACAGGAGTGGTTTTAAAAAACACCGATGCGAGCTTTTCGCTCTTTTATGGGGGGTTGTTTTCGCTCATTGTCACTTATCTTTTAGCTTACAAGTTTTTAGAAAAAGGAGGATTTTTTAAAATCGTATTGGAGGGCTTTAAGAGCATGGGATCAGCGATACTGGTCTTAACGCTCGCTTGGGCTATTGGGCCTGTGATTAGAGATGACGCTCAAACGGGGCTTTACTTGGCTCAAGTAAGCAAGGAGTTTTTAAATAGTGGGGGGAATGCATATATGCCCTTAATCTTTTTTTTAATCTCTGGGTTTATCGCTTTTTCTACCGGCACGAGCTGGGGGGCGTTTGCAATCATGCTGCCCATCGGAGCGGGCATAGCTAGTGAAAGCGATATTATTTTAATCGTCTCAGCGATTCTTTCTGGGGCGGTTTATGGGGATCACACAAGCCCCATTTCTGATACGACTCTATTATCGGCTACTGGGGCGGGGTGTTCGGCACAAAGCCATTTTATCACGCAACTCCCTTATGCGACTATTGCGATGCTTTGTAGCGTGGTGAGTTTGGTTATTGCAAGTTTTATGCATTCTCATTTGCTTGGGCTTTTAATCGGTGTGGCTTTGCTTGTAGGGGTGTTTTATCTTTTGAAAAAATTTTATGGTGAAAATCTAAAAGCTTAAATTAGGCATTGATTTTAAAATTTGTAAAAAATGCTAAAAGCATTTTTTATAATCACATGCTAAAGAGCTTGCGTGAGCGAGTGGTAGTTTCTTAAGCGGTCTTCTTGGGTTAGGGGGATTTAGTTGGGGGTTAAGGGGGAGAATGATTTCAAAATACCCCCCTATTCCCTTAAAAAAATGAGTTTTATAATATATAATTATAAAAATTTAAAACCCCATTTTTGAAAAAATAATCAATTTAATTAATTCAAATAAGGTGAAAACCATCTATAATATCTATTATTTAAAAATACTCTGTGCATTTTCAAATCGTAACACCTTATTTTTAAAAAATCTATTTTTTGAGTTCCATCACAACTTATTAATCCATTTTAAGTTAAATTTCCTTATCAAAGATAAGGCTATATAAGGCTATATAAAGGAAGAACAATGGGGTGTTGCATTTAAGAAATAATGGATTTGGGGTGCTAATCAGTTTGGGGATTTTGTTGAGTGTTTTGAATGGCGATACTTTGGAGCGGTTTTCACACCCTTTAGTTTATCCGGCTAGTGGTGGGATTATTGGGGTTGATATTCCTAAACAGGCGTTCTATAAGCGAGCGTTCGCTACTACGATGAAGTCGCTATTTGGTGAAAACTTGCTTTTGTTTGTCAAGTTAAAGCATTCCGTGTTGGACCAACACATAACAGCCCCTTTGGAGAGCCACCACCACCGTTCTTTTGCCAAAAAGTATGAAAAGGCGATCAATGGTTGTCAAAAATATATCCATATCAAATTGCCTCAAGGCGATAAGTTCCGATCAGGATCTTACATGGCGACTATGATCATATCTTTTTGAAAAGTAAAAGGCTTTGTCTTCAATGAAGCATTGATTATAAAAACTAAAATGCTCAAAAGCATTTTAAAATAAAATACTAAAGAGTTTGCGTGAGCAAGCGGTAGCTTATTAAAAAAGCGGTCTTCTTGGGTTAGGGGGATTTAGTTGGGGGTTAAGGGGGGGAATGATTTCAAAATACCCCCTATCCCCTTAAGAGAATGGGTTTAAAATAAAATTTAAAAAAATAATTTTTATAATGAAATAAAATCTAAAACAATAAAAATGATTTAGTTATTTATGTTCCATTCCCTAAAATCTATACAAAATTTTTATTTTGCGCTAGAATGCGCGAAAAATAAAGATTAGGATTGATTGAAAAATGAAAAAAATTTCATGCTTATTGCTTGCAATAAGTTTTTTATTGGATTTTTTGAATGCCTCTAGCTTGTATGAACGGCTTGTTAATAAAGAAACGATCAGCGTTGGTACAGAGGGCATTTACCCCCCTTTCACTTACCATGATAAAGAGGGTAAGCTCACCGGCTATGATGTGGAAGTGGCTAGGGAGCTGGCTAAAGAGCTTGGCGTGAAAATCAAATTCCACGAAACTTCATGGGATATTATGCTTACGGGTCTAAAATCAGGGCGTTTTGATATGGTCGCTAATCAAGTGAGTTTGACGACTAAAAAACGCCAAGCGACTTTTGATAAAAGCTTGCCTTATAGCTACTCAGGTACGATCATGCTGGTTAGAAAAGATGAAAATCGCATTAAAGACATTAAAGATATTAAAGGCTTGAGAGCGGCTAACACTTTAAGCTCCACTTATGGGGAAATCGCTTTCAAATACGACGCTCAAATCGTTTCAGTGGATTCTATGGCACAAGCGTTGTTATTGGTGGCGCAAAAACGAGCCGATTTGACCTTAAATAGTTCTTTAGCCATTTTAAACTACCTTAACACCCATAAAAACAACCCCTTTAAAATCGCATGGGAATCCAAAGAAAAAGATGGGGGTGCTTCCTTTGTCATTAACAAACACCAAGAAAAAGCCTTGGAGCTTATCGACAAGGCGATGCAAAAATTGATAGATAAAGGGGTTTTGAAACGCTTGGGCGAACAATTTTTTGGAAAAGATGTCAGCCAACCATAATTTGTCTTTGTTTTTTGAATCTTTAGATTTGAGCAAAGAGCGTTTGGAATTGTTATTAGAGGCTTTCTACCCCATGCTAAAAGCCGCTTTTTGCATTTCTTTGCCTTTGGCGATCATCTCTTTTATTTTGGGCTTATGGCTCGCTATTGTGGTAGCTCTCATTAAGATCGCATCCCCTAAACGCCTTATTCATAGGGCTTTATTAGCGGGCGTGAATTTTTATGTGTCAATCATAAGAGGTACGCCTTTATTGGTCCAAATCGTGGTGGTGTTTTATGGTTTACCCGCCCTTGGGGTGTATATTGATCCAATCCCGGCAGGCATTATTGCGTTTTCGCTCAATGTGGGGGCATACGCTTCAGAGACTTTGAGGGCGAGTTTTCTTTCTATCCCTAAAGATCAATGGGATTCTAGCTTAAGTCTGGGTTTGAATTACTTGCAGACTTTTTGGCATGTCATCTTTTTTCAAGCGCTCAAAGTCGCCACGCCAAGCTTGAGTAACACTTTCATTAGCCTTTTTAAAGAAACTTCTTTGGCTTCTGTGGTTACTATCGCAGAGATTTTTAGAATCGCGCAACAAAAAGCCAATGCAAGCTATGACTTTCTCCCTATTTACCTAGAAGCCGCTTTGATTTACTGGCTTTTTTGCTTGGCTTTAGAGAGGATTCAAAAGCATGTGGAGAAAATCTTAAATTAGTGCTGTAAATTGCCCAACCTTTAAAGACGATTTTTCTCCTTTCTTATGTATCTGGCATGAGATGCATTAAGGACATTTTGAGCGCCTTAATCAAGGCGTGTGCAACCCTACGACATTGCCTCCGGTGTTGTTACCATTAATGTTATTGGTCACATCGGAGTTGAGCGCTTGGGCTAATTCGTCTCTTTTAGTGCCGCCTGGGTTTTGGACATCTTGCATAACCTGTCCAAGCTGATAACCGACGGTGAAGAACCCTCCATCGTCTTCTGCATAACTTACGCTAGCGCAAAGGGCTAGACTAAGAAACAGCGTTCTACTTTTCTTGATCATCGTTTTCCTTGTCATAAGAAAATTTTAAGAATTTTATGTATAAAATTGCGCGTTATTAAATTTCTTTAGTTTTTATTACCTACGACTGCCATTTGTGTTATCGTAATTTTACTTAAGAAATTTAGATAATTTTTAAATCTCTCAAAATACAAGGAGTTTGCGTTGCGTAAAAAAGTTTTGTTGGCTTTAACTGCCAGTTTGATTTGCCAAGAGTCTTTGTTCGCTAAGGATAAAGACTACACTTTAGGCAAGGTTTCTACCGTCGGGAAAAAGGATAAATCCGATTATTCTGGTCAGGTCAATTTGGGTTATAGTGGGATTACCGCTCCTAAAAGTTGGCAAGATGAAGAAGTGAAAAAATACACAGGAAGCCGCACGGTGATCTCTAATAAAGCGCTCACCCAACAAGCTAACCAAAGCATTGAAGAAGCCTTACAGAATGTCCCCGGTCTGCAAATTAGGAATGCAACAGGTGTAGGGGCTATGCCCACTATCCAAATCCGTGGCTTTGGAGCGGGGGGTTCAGGGCATAGCGATGCGACGCTGATGTTGGTTAATGGTATTCCTGTGTATATGGCCCCCTACGCTCATATTGAGCTAGATATTTTCCCTGTTACCTTTCAAGCCATTGATCGCATTGATGTGATCAAAGGTGGAGGTAGCGTGCAATATGGGCCTAACACTTATGGGGGTATTGTCAATATCATCACTAAGCCTATCCCTAATAAATGGGAAAGCCAAGCGGCTGAAAGGGTCACTTATTGGGCTAAAGCTAGAAATGCCGGATTTGCCGCTCCTCCTGATAAAACCGGTGATCCTTCTTTTATAAAGTCTTTAGGCAATAACCTCCTCTATAACACTTATGTAAGAACTGGAGGGATGATCAATAAGCATGTGGGTATCCAAGCGCAAGCTAACTGGGTTAGAGGGCAAGGCTTTAGGGATAATAGCCCCTCTAATATTTCAAACTATTGGCTGGATGGGGTCTATGACATCAATGAAAACAATGGGATTAAAGCCTATTACCAATACTACGATTTTAGTATCGCTCAGCCTGGTTCACTCAGTGAGCAAGATTACAAAATGAATCGCTTTGCTAATTTACGCCCTCTCAACCAAAAAGGTGGGCGCTCACAACGCTTTGGGGCTGTGTATGAAAACCACTTTGGGGATTTAGACAGAGTGGGCGGGACTTTTAGCTTCACCTACTATGGGCAATTGATGACTAGGGACTTTCAAGTGAGCTCTAGTTATAATAGCGCTAACATGGTTACTTGTTTTAGCGAAGCGGCATGTAAAGCTGCAGGACTTCCGGCAGGGTATAACTTGGCTGTGCCTTATTATGCCACTAACTACAATGGTTGGGCAGAAGTAGAAAACCCTGTGCGCTCCATTAATAACGCTTTTGAACCTAAAGTGAGTTTGGTCGTTAATACTGGGAAAGTCAAGCAAACCTTTATCATGGGCTTGCGTTTCATGACCACCACCTTTTTGCAACGCCAATACTTAAACACCAACGAATGCGCCACTAAACAAAGCGGTGAGGGAGCAGGTTTCTTGTGCGAGGGCGCTAATGTGATGAGCGGTTGGAAGCCCCATATCAAGCATGGCGTCTATAGAAACTGGAATGACTGGCGTAACAATTACACAGCAGTCTATTTGAGCGATCGCATTGAAGCTTGGGACGGGCGCTTTTTCATCGTGCCTGGCTTGCGCTACGCTTTTGTGCAATACAACAACGAAAATGCGGCCGACTGGATGCAAATCCCTGAGAAGGATTTAAAAAAAATCAAGCACATGAACAATTGGATGCCATCAGCCAACATTGGCTTTATCCCTGTGCAGGGCGATCACAATGTGCTCACTTACTTTAACTACCAACGCTCTTTCGTCCCGCCTCAATTAGATATTTTGAGCTATGGAGGAGCGGAGTATTTCACCCAGCATTTTGATACTGTGGAAGCAGGAACGCGCTACACCTATAAAGATAAGTTTAGCTTTAATGCGGATTACTTTAGAATTTGGGCGCGTGATTTTGCCACTGGGCAGTATTCTGTTTATACAAGCGGTCCTATGAAAGGTAATGTGCGCCCTGTTAATGGTTATTCTCAAGGCGTGGAGCTTGAATTGTATTACAGACCCATTAGAGGGTTGCAATTCCATGCCGCCTTTAACTATATTGACACTCGTGTAACTAGCCATGGCCCTTTAACAGACTTGAATGGAGATGTGCTAAAAGGGACTAGCTATAACAAACATTTCCCTTTTGTAAGCCCTTACCAATTCATTTTTGACGCTCGTTATAATTATCATAAAACCACCATTGGTATTTCTAGCTATTTTTATAGCCGCGCTTATAGTGGGATCAGCAACAGTGCAGCAGGAGGCTATTATGGGATGCAATACTATAGTGGAGGGAATAACTATGAAAGCGTTTCTAATAGCGGTTACCAATGCGAAGCTTGGTGTATGACCCAACATGAAGGGCTTTTGCCTTGGTATTGGGTGTGGAATATCCAAGTGAGCCAAATTTTTTGGGAAAACGGAAGACACAAAGTTATAGGAAGTTTGCAAGTCAATAATATCTTCAACATGAAGTATTATTTTACTGGGATTGGTTCTAGCCCTGCAGGCTTACAACCTGGACCTGGAAGATCGGTTACAGCGTATTTAAACTACACTTTCTAAGGCTTTTAAAAAAAGGGGGGGATTATTTGCTATGATGGGTTACTGAATAAAAGTTTCTTTTTATAGCGGCTAAAACTCCAACAAAACCACTCCCATTAATCTGCACCACAATAACAAATAGAATAAGGAATTTTAAAAGTAGGGGGGATTTTAAAGTTAGATTTTTAAAGTGGGGGGTAAAAAGTAAAACCCAAAGCCAAAAGCTTTGAGCTTATAGGCCATAGGGCACACTAGAAAGCGTAGCCATAGACCCAATACACGCTATAAGGGCGGTAGTATTTCACTTCAGCACCACCAGATTTATAGTAAGTGTTGTAAATCGTAGGCACTTGCACACCGATTTCAATAGAGTGTTGGTTGTGGCTTTTCAAGTCTTTTTTCAAAATACCAAAGTTCATGCGTAAGCCCAAGTCAAACAAGAACTGGAATTTTGTCGGTGTAGGGCTACTGACAAGCTGAGGGTTATTCTTTAGTGTGGTGATATAAGTATCCCCAGCGAGTTGGATACCGCCAAAGAAGCCTGCGTTAAGACTCCTACTGCCAAAAGAACGGCTAAACACATTGTAGAGCACATCCACGCCCGCACCATAAGTGAGAAGATTGACCTGATTGTAAGTAGGGCCATTACCCACGCCTGCACCATTATAGCTGAAGAAACCATAGTAGCGCACGCCTACATTTTTATTTTCCCCATAGAATTTCTTATAACCGATTTTAGTGATAAACCCATTAAGCGCATTGACTTGAGAGCTGTTACCAGCGGCAAAATTCCCAAGCCAAGGGTTGGATTTAAGACCGTCATTCAAAGTAGTGACTTTTTTCAAAGTTTGCGAAGCGTTGCTGAACAGAGCGCTAATGAGAGGGCCGCTAAAGTTCGCCTGACTCACTCCAGCTAAAGCGGCTTGAGAAGTGTTGACGATGTTTTGGACTAAATTGGTGAAATCTTTCGCGCTCAAATCATTCCCAGCATTAGCAGAGTTGAAGACATGCTGCGCTAGAGCGGCTTCTAAAAACGACCCTGTGGATCCGCCTTCACCGCTTGGCCCTAAGATCGCTGAGGATTTAGCGATGACATCAGTGATCTGTGAAATCTGGCTGATATTGTTAAAAAGCCCTATCTGACTGCTATTGGCGTTCAAAAAGGAGTTCATGAAAGTCACATAGACACCAAGGGTGTTGAGCTGACTGATTTGGCTAGAAAGGTTTTCACTCGTGGTGTTGTTTAAGCCTTGAAACACCAGTTTGGAGAGGTTGCTTTGCTGTTGCAAAGAAGTAGCCAACATGCTTTTATAGAGTGCCAGGTTTTGTTGAGAGCCTCTCACGCAAGAGCCTCCATTACTATTGCTGTTACCATTGGAGCATGCACTAGCGGATTCATTTTTTAAAGTAGGATATGCATCAATGAGAAGGGCTGATTGCCTCATGAAAAGATTGCCCAAAGTCCCTACGACATTGCCTCCTGTGCTTTCATAACTCGTGTTGGTGGTGGTGCTAGAGTTTAAAAGAGAGGCTAATTCTTCAGCCTTGATCTTACCCGGGTTGCTCACTTTCTGAACGATCTCGCCTAGCTCATAACCAAAGGTCATAAAGCCCCCGTCTTCTTCAGCGCCCGCTTGATTGAAACTCAAGATCAACGCTAGGCTTAAGGGGGCTAAGAATCTTGCTTTTTTGGATTGTGTCATTAAATTTTCCTTCATCGTTTTGAATGGCTTTAAATTTTGTTTCATGTTTGTCTAGTCCCTCCTTTCTTAGAATGAATACCCATAAGACCAATACACGCTATAAGGACGGAAATACTTCACGGTAGTCCCTGCAGACTTGTAATAAGTGCTATAAATCGTAGGCACCACTACGCCAAATTCTATGGTGTGCTGATTGTGGCGCTTGGTTTTCTCACCCAACTTACCGAAATTCATGCGCATCCCAAAGTCAAAGAGAAATTGGAAATGCGTGCTAGTGACCTTACCGAATTTCTTCACGTTAATATCGTCTTTGAGAGTGGAGTTAATAGACTCACCCGCTAATTGGATACCGCCAAAAAAACCCATATCCACAGAGCGGTTCACATAGGAGCGGCTAAAGATATTATAGAGAATGTCTGTGCCCACGCCATAATTGAAGATCCCTACGCTGTTAAGAGTGGATTGAAAGCCCACGCTCGCTCCGTTATAAGAAAAGAAACCATAATAACGCACGCCGAGATTTCTTCGTGTGCCAAAGAATTGCTTATAGCCCACTTTGGTGTAAAACCCGTTCATGATATTCGTCGCACGGCTGTTCCCAGCTCTGAATTGAGGCAAGTAAGGCATGCTTTTGACTTGATCGTTGAGCGTGCTGATTTTGTTCAAAGTTTCTCTAACATTCAAAAGAGCGCTAGGGAGTTGGTTGACACGATTGGACAAATTGCTGATGGTGTCTTGATTGCTGATGCCGTTAGCGATAGCGTTAGCGACATTGATGGTGTTACCATAAAGCTGGTTAAGGACCTTTTGAGATTGATCGACAATGCCTTGCACCAAGCCTGTAAACACCTCAGAGTTGAACTCTTTATTCCCAATGTTAGCCGCTAGGGCAGAGTTGAAAGCCTCTAAAAGCAATTCATCTTCTTTGAGATTGTTCGCCGCTCCATTTAAGATCGCTTGCTGACCTTTAAGGTAAGCGATAGCGCCTGCAGAATAGCCATCACTAGTGGTACTTGTACTACTGCTACCTAAAACATTATTGACCGTGTCAAAAAACGCATTCCCTGCATTCAAGTAAGCGAGCTGCTGTTGCATGTTAGGGAAAGTGGTGTCGGTGCCGTTTGTGATCGTAGCGGTCGTGCCAAAGGATGTAGCGATCGTGCTAAAAATCTTATCAGAAAGGCTTGGGAGCCAGTAATAACCCGCAGCGGTGCATTCTTCTTGAGTGCTTGTATAACTACTACTAGTAGTAGTCGTCCCTGCAGCTGCACAAGTGCCATTACCTACCGCACTCTGAGAAAGAGTGTTTGCAGCCACATCGCTACTATTACTACTGATTTTTGCAGGGTAAGCCCCTAAGAGCGAATAAAGGTATTGCGAGAAAGCGTTACTCAACGCCCCTACGACATTGCCTCCGGTGTTGTTACCATTAATGTTATTGGTCACATCGGAGTTGAGCGCTTGGGCTAATTCGTCTCTTTTAGTGCCGCCTGGGTTTTGGACATCTTGCATAACCTGTCCAAGCTGATAACCGACGGTGAAGAACCCTCCATCGTCTTCTGCATAACTTATGCTAGCGCAAAGGGCTAGACTAAGAAACAGCGTTCTACTTTTCTTGATCATCGTTTTCCTTGTCAATGGGATGCTCCTTGATTGAAGTTTAAATTTGTGGTTTAAGTTACATCAGGGCTTATGGTATGGTGTTGCCATACAAATCGCTAAATGTAATTGGTAACATTTTCACATAATGGAAATAAAACTAACCTTAAATAACTCCCTTAATTCCCCTAAAAATGCAATAAAGTTACAACAACCCCACGCTTTTTACAAAAAAAAAAAAAAACAAGATTGCAATAGGGGGGTTAGTGCTTGGATTTGGGGGTTTAAAAGGGGATTTTTTGTTTTATCGTTTTTCAGGCTGATTTAGTCTATAATCACGCTAACGCAAACAGTCATTTTTTAGGTTATCTAGATTGTCTCTTTTGTTGCGGTTATTTGGAGCGTGTTAGGGTTTGGGATAATAGTGGGTGGTTATCCCAAAAAGGAGATAACCAACTATGAGATTATTATTCAGCAATCATAGTTTTAGCGGTTTCTACAACGACATTGTACTAAAATTTCAGCTCTAGTGCAAGCTGGAGTTAAAATCTATGGTTGCTAGCATTTTTAATATCTTACAAAAAATAGTTTTTTATTTTCTCCAATATTCTTTAATTTTTAAAGAATGGGATTTTTAACTTTATTTTATATAATAAAAAATTCATAAGGGGATAGGGGGGTATTTTGAAATCATTCTCCCCTACAACCCCCTTAAGTATCCCCCTAACCCAAGAATACCGCTTAAGAAACTACCGCTTGCTCACGCAAGCTCTTTTATTATTGGATGGTAAAAAATGCTAAAAAGCATTCAATTAAATGGTTAGGATGTTGCAGCGGGCGACACTCCGTTAGGAGACACCATCATGCGATTATTCGTTATAGCGATAGTTTTAGTGGTAATCCTAACACTGCCACTTTATTAACAACAAGCCCTTAAGAGTTCTCATCTCTTAGGGACTTAACTATCGCTATAGTCGTATCATCTCTTGTTTAAACAAACAGCAAAAATTTTTACTATTTTATTGCGGTTTCAAAAGCCCCGCTTCATACAGAAACACCGAAGGCTTATGCTCTTTAGGTTTGGCGTTTTCCCTCAATTCGTTTTTCGCATAAGAGAGCCATAAATTTTCCTTAGCCCTTGTGATAGCGACATAAAAAAGCCGCCTTTCTTCTTCAATACCCCCACCGGTATTCATAAGCTTATGGTTAGGGAAGCGCCCTTCCATTAAATCAATGATATAAACATCTTTAAATTCCAAGCCTTTAGAGGCATGCACGCTCAATAAATTCACGCCCTCGCCTTGCGTGGCTTCACTAGAGCCTATTAAAGTGCCGTTTAAAAAACGCCCTAAATCCTGGTAATTTTTCGCCAAAGAGCCTAGTAATTCCATTTTTTCATTGAAGCGTTTTTGCACTTGCAGTTTTTTAAATTCGTTATAAGATCCGTCCTTATTCTTGGATCGCTCTTTTAAAAGGCGTGTTTTAATCGTTTGAAAAAACGCGCTTTCAATGGTGTGTTTGATTAAGGCACTAGGGGAATTAGGGGCATGGGTATAGAGAGTGAAAAAATCGCTCAACGTTTTAGCCCCATTGAGTGAGATCTTAGGGTGCATCAAAACCGGGTGCGAATGAAACGCTTTAGCTATCACGCCATTAAACCTTGAGCTATTTTCTAAAGCAAAAATTTCTTCAAAAAGCCCCATGGAGGTGATTTCTTTTTTCTTCGTGTAAATTTTGGCTTCTTGGTTGGGGTGGGTTAGGGCTAATTTGAGATCCCCATTGCCTAAAAGCATTAAGGCTTCATGAATGTCTTTAGCGGTGTTAGAGCCAATATCATTCACATAGCTTAAAACATGAATGGCTGCCATAATGTCTTTAGGGTTAAACACAAGCGTGCAAATATCTAACGCTAACGCCACTTCTTTAGATTCAAAAAAGCTCGCGCTCCCCTTTCTTTTGCTTGGTACATTGTGGGCTCTTAAAGCGGCTTCTAGTTGATCCGCGCTCGCATTATTCCTAAAAATCACTGCCACTTCTTTAAAATTTTTTCGCATTACAATGCGTTTAGCGATGTCTTGGCATTGCGTAATATTGTCGTTGTAATTTAAAAGCGTAGGCTTGTTAAAATCCCCTGATTTCACCACTTCTAAATTTTTAGGGTAAAGGCGTTTGTTGTGCTGGATCACTTGGTTAGCGAGATCTAAAATTTCTTTAGAAGAGCGGTAGTTTTTAGTGAGCGTGAAAACCTGGGCGTTTTTGTATTTTTGAGTGAAATTAGAAATGATAGAAATATCTGCACCATTGAAAGCGTAAATGCTTTGATCATAATCGCCCACGCAAAACAAACTTGGAGGGTTGATAGCGTCTAAAATGGATTCTTGTAAGGGGTTGGTGTCTTGAAATTCATCGCAAAGCACTTCTTTATAAGGGCTAGGCGTCTCTAGCATCGCCTTTTTAAAGAGCAGTAACAAGTCGTTATAGTCAATATAATTGTGTTTTTTTTTGGTGTTTTCAAATTCTTCTAAAATGTTTTCATAAAAGGTGGCGTATGGCGTGTGTTCAGGGTTTTTATTAGAAAGCCATGCGCTAAAATCTTCTTGTTTTAGGGCGTTGGTGTAAAGAGAGTAGAGAGCGTATAAATGCTGCGAAGTGTAGGGCTTTTTATCGTCATCTATGGCGTTTTTAGTATCCACAATACTTTCTAAAAGCTTTCTTAATTCTTTGGGTTGTTTTAAGCTTAAGTTAGGATAACGCTCTTTTAAATAGCGATACGCCACCGCATGGAAAGTGCCCGCTTCAATTTTAGAACTTAATTTGGAATATTTAGCCACCCTTGCAATCATTTCACTACTCGCTTTATTGGTGAAAGTTAAAAGCAAGATTTCTTCAGGCTTGATGCCGTTATCAAGCAGGTGTAAAATGCGCCCCACAATCGTAGAAGTCTTTCCTGTGCCAGCGCTCGCAATGATTAAATTATGCCCTTGTAAAGCCGATGCCGCTTTTAATTGCTCAGGGTTTAATTGTAAGGTTTCTAGCAAAATTTATCCTAATTTAAAAAATCTTTAGGCAAAAGAGCGTTTTCTAAAGAGCGTTGCGAAAACAAAAAACGCCCATCGCACACAAAACCTAATTCCTGCCAGTTGATGGCATTGAGTTTATCGCAGAGGTTTTGCAAATCTAATCTTTGGTTATAAGGGAATAGCGCTAAAATGGAGCCGTCATAATTAGGGCATTGGTGGATAAAAAAAGGGTTTTTTTGGCGCGTTTTTGTATTGACATAAATGCGTTTTTTAGGGGATATGCAATGCATTCTTCCCCATTCAAACCAATTATTTTCATTGAATTTTTTAATCTTTCTTCCCATCAAGCTTTCTTTATGTTGGAGTAAATAATCATTAGGTTCATTCACAAAAACCATTTTTTCTAAAGCGTTAGTTTTTTTCGTGATTGAGGTGACAAATTCTAAATTCCCATGCTTTTCGTTTTTAAAAATCTTATCGCACCCGCTCACTGCCCCCACCTTGACTTGAAAAACCTCGCTTAATTTTTGCGTGTAGGATTGGTTAAGGAAATACAAAATGCCTTTTTTGCACACAAATTGCAAACAATCGTTGGTGATTCTACTGAAATTGCACTTACAAAAACGAAAAATCACGCAATTAGGCATGGCGTTTGGGAAAATCTTTTGATCGCCTAGTTCAAAAAAATGCGTTATCGTGCCTTCTTTATAGATGAATTCGTTTAATCTCACGCTGGAAGTGGATTTTAAAAAATCCCTTGGGGTGATGAAAATCAATTCGCCTTTAGGTTTTAAATGTTTGATGGCTTTTTCTATGAAAAACAAATATAGATTACTCCTTTCATCAAAAAGGCTGTAATTGAGTTTTTCTTTGGTGCTTGGTGCAATATCTTTGTGCTTGACATAGGGTGGGTTACCGATAATCGTATCAAATTGATTTTCTAAAGGATAGTCAAAAAAGTCCATGCAAAGGGCATTTTTGGGGCAAATTTTAGGATTGATTTCAATACCCACAGCCTTTTTTAAGCGTTTTAAAAAACTCCCATCGCCAGCACTCGGCTCTAAAACACTCCCTTGATTTTGCCTTAAATGGAGCATGAAATCCACTGTATTGTTAGGGGTGAAAACCTGCCCTAAAGTTTTGACATCGAACTTATACAAAAAACTCTCCAAAAAATTTTTTGAACGCTAAATAAATATTAGCTCTTAATTTCACGCTTGCGGCTAGGGTGTTTAAGATGAAGTTTTGACTTTCCATAAAGCTTCTTTGAACGATTTCTCTGTTGTTGTCCCACTTGCATTGAAAGGGCAAGTTATTGCCATTGGGTTGGATGGTTTGAATACCTTTTAAAGAATTGATAAAAATATCTTTAAGATCGTTTTTGTTGGTAATTAAAAAATAATCATCTCTGTTGGTGTTTGTGCCTAAGTCTTCATAAAGTTTTTGAAAATATTTTTCCCATGCAATTTCATTATTGAAGGTTGGCAATAAGCCACACAACGCATAATAAATCCCTAATTTACAATTAAGATTGTCAGCGGTTTTTGTGGTAGTGGTTTTAATATTAACAGGATAAAAAATATCGTTTTCTTCAAAACCAAAATCCCACCACTCTCTGGCTTTTGGCAGTTGGATAGAAAAATGATCCTTGATGGTATTTAAAATTTCTTCTTCATTGACAGATGCATTTAAGCGTCCATCTTGTAAAGGTTGAGACAAGCTATAAGGGTTTGTTCTTAAAAATTCTGCAATTTCATTAAGCTGTGTGGGTATCATTAAATATCCCTATAAAATAAGGGTATTTTACCACACTCCTTATTTCAGCTCTCTATTTTTTCAAGCTAATGGCTTCTTTAATCATGTCATCGCCCGCACCAAAGGCTTTAGCGTTCATAGAATAGCCTCTTTGCATTAAGATGAGATTCGTTAGGGCGTTCCCAGCATTCACATTGCTCGTTTCTAAATATTTATGCCTGATTTTCCCAAACTTGAGCTTACCCTCTTCATCCCACCCTAAAATAGGGTTACCGCTTAGGGGTCTGTTTTCGCCATTAATCGTGCCTTCTTGCATTTCATAGAGGTTACCGCCGATTTTTCTTAAGCCTTGATCGTTGGTGAAAGCCAAAATCCCGATGCGAGCGACCGGCTCTACCACCCCATTACTAAAAGCTAAAGAAATCACGCCATTTTCTTCAATGCGCATGTCTCTAAAAATACCCCTAGGTTTGCCGTTTTGACTCACTTCTAAAAGTTTAGAGTCTTGATAAATCAAATCGCTAGAGTCATGGTTTTCGCTTTTATTTAAAGAATAAGTGAGCCTATTGCCTTTAAAATCCAAGGTCATGGGTGCGGATTTCATCTTATGCGTGGCTGAATCAAAGCCGATAATTTCCCAAATAGGCTCATTGATAGGGGTTTTGTTTTTAGGATCCACGATGTAGCTTTTCACTTCCCAAGTTTGGTTTTTCCTTTTACTCGTGGGGCTTGATGTGGGATCGTTAGAATTGGTCATGTAATATTCGCTCTGAAGCAAGTATTTGTCCCCAGCTTTGTCATAAATATCCACTTCTGTGCTGTAATAAGGGATCTTAATCGCCACTGAATCCCTACTAATGCCCTTTTTTAATTCCATTTCATTCGCATTCAAGCCCAATTTATCCGCAATGCCCCCACTCAAGCTAAAAGTAACAGGCGTTTCGCTAGGATTAGCGATCTCCAATAAAAGGGGGGGCTTTTTGGCGTCTTTTTCGCTTTTGATGAGGTTTAAGTCCAGTCCGGTTTTTTCTTTGAGGAGTTTTTGCAAATCGCCTAAAGTTTTGAATTGGTTTTCCCCTTTTTCAGCGTCCCCATAAGTGAAAACAAAATCTTCTTTTTTGCCATTTTCTTTTTGGACACTCACATTTAATTTACGATTAGTGATCGCATCTATGGGTTCGTTATCATCGTTCGCTAGGGCGTTTATATCCTGGTTTAAAAAACGCTCTTTAATGATCTCGCCCTTGTCGTTTAAAAGGAATTCTTGAGCGCCTTTTAAGTGGTCTTTAGGATTTAAATTCACGCTAATATCCACTTTCGTGCTAAGCACTGGCTGGTAAGTTAGATCTTGGGGGATTTGTAAGGGCGAAAGGGTGTTGCCATGCAATTTTTGAATATCTTCATCTCTAGCGGTGGAATTGAGCGTGCCATCTTTTATTTTTTTCAAATCAATACCATAAACATAATAGCCCTCTGGGGTAACTAAATAGCCATCAGCATCTCTGGCGAAATTGCCCGCACGCGTGAGGAAATTATCTTGTTTTTTGCTAAAGCCATCTTTATTGATGGTCATTTCCCCATTTTTATTCGGCCCTATCACAAACCAACCTTTGCCTTGATACGCCATGTGGAATTCCCCTTCACTGGGCATGTATTCCCCATCTTTATTGGAAAGGACATTCCCTGAGCCTGTAACGCCGTAATTCCTGTCATTAGCCACAACGGATTTGGCGTTCAAAGCGTCTAAATGCGAAGAAAATAAGGTCTTAAACTCTGGGTCATTGGAGCGATAGCCTAAAGTATTGACATTGGCGATATTATTAGAAAGGCTGTCAATACCAAACTGGTGGGTCTTAATCCCGCTATAAGCGTTTAATAAGGTGTCATTCATGCGGTCTCTTTAGAGGGGGTTTGGGGTTGTTTTTGTTCAGAGAGTTTCTGTTCAAGGGGTTTTTGCTCCGGTTTGTAAAACTCTATCGCACTGTCTATGGGTAAAATCATTTCGCCCATTCTTAACATGGGTTTGCCTTTATCAAAAATCACGCTTTCCACCTCGCCCCTACCAATGCGCGTTTGCAAATACTGCTTGCTTTGAGAGTCTAAATTGTATTCAGCCTTGATCTTGTAATTGCCTTTAGGGACTTTTTCGCCCTTTTCGTTCAAGCCATCCCACTCAAAATGGATATACCCCTTTTGCCCATTATAATTTTTCAAAGAAATCGTTTTGACTAACTCGTTGTTTTCATTTAGGATTTGAATGGCCGGCACTCCTTTAGAAGCGTCAATTTTTTCATCAAAAAAGAGCGAAAAAGAAAGCTTGTTATTGCCATCAAAATTCGCCCCACTCACATCGGTTTCAGCGATTTTGCCTATCATGCTCACAGAATTAAGAGCCGTTACTTCCCTTAAGGCGTTATTAGCTTTCAAGCTATCGTCCATGCCTTTATTCAGGTTTTCCATTGTGTCTTTTAGAGCGCCTTGAAAGTCTTTTAAAGATTCGTTAGTTTCTTTATTGGATTTCATCGCACTTGCGACTTCTTGCATGGTTTTTTTGTTTTCTTCTTGCATTTCCACTTGCGTGAGTTGGGCGGTTTGGGTGATGATTTTATCCGTTTCCATAGGGGCGGTGGGGTCTTGATTTTTCAATTGCTCTAAAAAGAGTTTCATAAAAGCGTCTTTATCCAACCCATTAGCGATTGTAGGCTGCTCTTTTTTCCTTTCTTGCGCGGCTTTGGCTCCTGTAACTTCTGCTAAATCAATGGCCATATCCTCTTCCTTATTAAAGATGTCCTATTATAGAGCAAACTTGCTTAAAATCACGCATAAAGAGTGATTTGCATGCTCGTTTCTTTGTGTTCATTGTCCGTGTTTTCTTGGTAACTTTTTAGGGCGTTTTCTTTTAAAGGGCTTAATTCCTGCTCTTTTAGTTGATCTTTTGGGGCTTGTTGCTCTTCAGAAGAATTTTGTGAAAAGCTCAAATCCACCCCTTCAAAACCTAAAGCGTCCAAGCTGTTTTTAAGATCTTGTTGGTTATCCAAAAAGGTTTGCAAGCTGTTGTTATGAGAGATCACGCTCACTTTAAGGTTTTTACCCACTTTTTGAATCACCACTTCAACCTTACCCAACTCTTTAGGGAATAGATCCATAGAGATCTTACTCATGGGGGGTTTGTATTCTTGGATTTCTTGCTTTAATTGTTGGGTGAAATGCTTGATCGTCTCTTTAGGGGCGATGCTTTTATTATCGCTGTTTGGGGTGTTTTGCGTGCTTTGAGTGCTGTTACCAGACTCTTTAGTTTTTTCTTTCGCTTCGCTCACTTCTTTAGATTTTTCTTCTTTTTCTAAGGGCGTTGGAGCGTTATCATTATTAGGGGTGTTAGCTCCTATTAAGGGCATTAAAAGGGGCGTTTTAAGGGCAAGCTGAGCGGTGTTTTTGGGCGTTGTTTTTGGGGCTGTGGCTTGGGTTTTAGTGGGGGCTTTTTCTAACTTTTTTTTAGAGAGCGTTTTATCCCTTTTAATGGCGTTCATTTGCAAGCTCTCTTTTAAAGGGGGCGTTTTTTTTTCGTTATTTGTGGGGTTTGTGTGTTCTTTATTTTGCGCGTCTTTTTTTTCTAACGATTGCAAAACGCTAGAAAGGTTGGCGGTGTTTTTAGCGTCGTTTTTTGCAGTCGTGGGGTTGGTGGGCGTTGTTTTTAAAGCAAGATGATCACTTGCACTTAAAGGGTTCTTATTTTCTGAAGTGATGGCTGCTTGCGTGGCCGCTTGAATGTTGCTGGCGTTCAAATCATGCTTTTGGCTGAGTGCATGAATGTCTTTAAGGGTTTTTGGCTTAGCATTAGTAGGGGCGGTGGGTTTTTGGGTAGCGTTAGCGTTGTTGGTGTGATTGGGGGTTATAGGGTTTTTATTGAGTAAGTTAGTTTGATGGGCGTTAGAAAGGGCTTCGTTAGGCTTTTTTTCATTCTTGTTGTGAGTTTCATTAGGGGTTGTTGGGTGGGTTTTTTGAATTGTTTCATGTTGGGTCTCATGTTCGACTGTTGGGTGGTTTTCTTGATGGTTGAGCAAGTCTTTTAGGGTAGGGGCTTGTTGGTTTTTAGCGATCTCTTTGGGAGTTTGAATGTGTGGGGGAGGGGTTTGTTCAAGCTTGTCTTTGGGTGCGTTTTTTAGTGCATTTTGTGGCGTGTCTTTTAAAGCGCTAGGGTTTAAATTTTTAGGCTTGTCTTTAGGCTCTTCTTTAGAGATCTTTTGGTTTAAAAGCTTGCTGAAATCCCTTGATGCACTTTTAGGGGTATTTTTGGTGTCTTTGGTTTCGTTTTTGGCTTCATTCTTTAACGCGTTGGCGCTAGCGTTTGTGTGAATGGGGTTGATAGAAGTTGGCATGGTTTTTCCTTTAAAACAACTCTTTGATTTTACATGTCGAAAGTTAAGCAAAAAGAGTTCCTTAATTCTATTTTCATTAAAAATTCTAAAATCTTATTTTTAATCTTTAAAAAATGGGATTTTTAACTTTATTTTTATTGATAAAACTCATTCTCTTAAGGGAATAGGGGGTATTTTGAAATAATTCCCCCTACAACCCCCTTAAAAACCCCCTAACCCAAGAAGACCGCTTTTTCAATAAAGTTATCACTTGACTGGCGTCAAGCTCTTTTGTATTTGTTTTAAAAAATGCTAAAAGCATTTTTTATAAATCATGGTTTCATTTAAGACTTATTAAATTCCGCTACAATTTAATAAAACAATCACGGAGATTTGCATGCAAAGTTTATGGATTTACCCAGAAAATACAGAAGCGTTAAAGATCGCTTGCGAGAGCCTTTTAAAGGCACTAAAGCCACGCTATCGAAGTATGGCATTGTTTGCACCCATTATGGATAAAGAAATTTTTAGCAAAATGCATAGCGCGATGGATAAAGACAAGGCTTTAGAGCTTGTGAGCGCTTCTAGAGAAACGTTGTTGTTTGAAAATATCCTAAAAAAATATGATGAAATACAATCTATGCATGATTTTGTCATTTGTTTAGGGTATGTGCCAGATTTTTTCTTAAACGCTCTTTTAGACTTAAACACCACTCTAGCCAAGCACCTAAACGCTCCCATTGTGGCTGTTGCACAAACGAGTTTAGAATATTTGAAAGCCATGCACTTTCATGCCATCAAAAAAGAAGCCCCTTTCGCTTTAGGGCTATTAACCGGCGAAATGCTTGAAAAACCGGATTTTTTGAGCGCGTCTCTTTGTAAGGGTGTATTAGAAGCGGATTTGATTGAAAAATTATTACACACAAAAAGCGCGCTCATCACCCCTTTAGCCTTTCAAAGGAGTTTGGAAAAAAAGGCTAAAAAGCAAATTAAAAAAGTGGTTTTGCCAGAGAGCGAAGATGAAAGGATTTTAAAAGCTGCACATCATTTGAACGCCATGGGTGTGGTGGAATTGGTTTTGTTGGGCGATAAAGAAACGATCCACTCTCAAGCGAAAAATCTAAACTTGAATTTAGAAAATATTGAGATCATCGATCCAAGCGCCTCGCATCATAGAGAGGCGTTCGCTCAAAAATTGCATGAATTAAGAAAATCAAAGGGTTTAAGCGAGCAAGAAGCCCAAAAATTGATTTTAGATAAGAATTATTTTGCGACCATGCTCGTTTATTTGGGCTATGCGCATGCGATGGTTTCTGGGGCGATCCATACCACGGCTGACACGATTAGACCCGCTTTGCAAATCATCAAAACCAAGCCCGGCGTGAGTTTGGTTTCAAGCGTGTTTTTAATGTGTTTGGACACGCAAGTGCTAGTCTTTGGGGATTGCGCGATCAACCCTAACCCTAGCGCTCAAGAATTAGCCGAGATCGCCATCACTTCCGCACAGAGTGCCAAGCAATTTAATATTGCACCCAAAGTAGCGATGCTTTCTTATGCGACAGGCAATTCCGCTCAAGGCGAAATGATAGACAAAATCAACGAAGCCGTAAAAATCGCTCACAAGCTAGATCCCCAATTAGAAATGGATGGCCCTTTGCAATTTGACGCTTCTATGGATAAAAGCGTAGCGAAGAAAAAAATGCCAAACAGCCAAGTGGCCGGGCAAGCTAGCGTTTTTATTTTCCCAGATTTAAACGCCGGAAACATTGGCTATAAAGCGGTGCAACGAAGCGCTAAAGCCGTGGCGATAGGGCCTATTTTGCAAGGATTGAATAAGCCGGTTAATGATTTGAGTAGGGGCGCTTTAGTGGAGGATATTATCAACACGATTTTGATTAGCGCCATTCAAGCGCAAGATTAGGAGGCATGCATGGAAATTTTAGTGTTGAATCTGGGGAGTTCGTCTATTAAGTTTAAATTGTTTGACATGAAAGAAAACAAGCCCTTAGCGAGCGGTTTGATAGAAAGGATTGGCGAAGAAGTTGGGCAATTGAAAATCCAATCGCATTTGCACCATGACAAGCAGGAAGTTAAAAAACAGCTTTTCATTAAAGATCATGCGAGCGGGCTTTTAATGGTGCGTGAACATTTAACGAAAATGGGGATCATTAAGGATTTTGACAAAATTGACGCCATAGGGCATCGTGTGGTCCAAGGGGGGGATAAATTCCATGCACCTGTGTTGGTGGATGAAAAAGTGATGCAAGAAATTGAAAGGCTTTCTATTTTAGCCCCCTTGCACAACCCAGTGAATTTAGCCGGTATCAAGTTTGTCAAAACAGCACACCCTCATATCCCTCAAATTGCGGTTTTTGATACCGCTTTCCATGCCACTATGCCTGATTTTGCTTACATGTATGCTTTGCCTTATGAATTGTATGAAAAATATCAAATCCGGCGTTATGGTTTCCATGGGACTTCGCACCATTATGTCGCTAAAGAAGCGGCAAAATACTTGCATATCCCTTATCATAAATTTAACGCCATCACTTTGCATTTAGGCAATGGTGCAAGCGTGGCAGCCATAAAAGACGGCAAGAGCGTGGATACTTCTATGGGGCTAACCCCTTTAGAGGGCTTGATTATGGGCACAAGGTGTGGGGATATTGACCCTACTGTGGTGGAATACATCGCGCAATGCGCCAATAAGAGTTTAGAAGAAGTGATGAAAATTTTAAATTATGAGAGCGGTTTGAAAGGTATTTGTGGGGATAATGACGCTAGGAATATTGAAACAAGAGCCAAAAAGGGCGACAAACAAGCCAAGCTCGCTTTTGAAATGTGTGCATATCGCATTAAAAAGCACATTGGGGCATACATGGTGGCTTTAGGGAGGGTGGATGCGATCATCTTTACCGGAGGAATGGGGGAAAATTACCCTGCTTTAAGGGAGAGCGTGTGCGAGGGTTTAGAAAAATTAGGGATTGCTTTACACAAACCCACGAATGATAATCCAGGTAGTGGGATAGTGGATCTAAGCCAACCTAACACTAAAATCCAGGTTTTACGCATCCCTACGGATGAAGAGCTAGAAATCGCTTTGCAAACAAAAAGGGTTTTGGAAAAACACTAATTGTTAAAGCTTTATTTTATTTTTTAAACATAGGTTTTTTTAACTTTATTTTATATAGTAAAAACTCTTAAGGGGTTAAGGGGGTATTTTGAAATAATCTAACCCAAGAAGACCGCTTAAGAAAATATCGCTTGCTCACGCAAGCTCTTTAGTATTGATTGTAAAAAATGCCTTTAGCATTTTTTAAATAAAAGCCTTATTTGAGAACCAAACAAATTCAACCCCCATTTAATTAAGCATGCTAAAGTATCGCCATTTTAAAAAAAGGAACAAGCATGAGCGAGCAACGAAAAGAATCTTTACAAAATAACCCTAATTTGAGTAAAAAAGATGTCAAAATCGTGGAAAAGATTTTGAGTAAAAACGACATTAAAGCCGCTGAAATGAAAGAACGCTATTTGCAAGAAGGGCTGTATGTGTTGAATTTCATGAGCTCTCCTGGTAGCGGTAAAACCACGATGTTAGAAAATCTAGCGGATTTTAAAGACTTTAAGTTTTGCGTAGTAGAGGGCGATTTACAAACCAATAGAGATGCGGACAGATTGCGTAAAAAAGGCGTGAGTGCACGCCAAATCACCACCGGTGAAGCGTGCCATTTGGAAGCGAGTATGATTGAAGGGGCGTTTGATTTGCTCAAAGAAGAGGGGGCGTTAGAAAAAAGCGATTTTTTAATCATTGAAAATGTGGGGAATTTGGTTTGCCCTTCAAGCTATAATTTAGGGGCGGCGATGAATATCGTTTTACTCTCTGTCCCAGAGGGCGATGATAAGGTGCTAAAATACCCTACGATGTTTATGTGTGCAGATGCGGTGATTATCAGTAAAGCAGATATGATTGAAGTGTTTAATTTTAGGGTCTCTCAAGTCAAAGAAGACATGCAAAAATTAAAGCCTGAAGCCCCCATTTTTTTAATGAGCTCCAAAGACCCTAAAAGTTTGGAAGATTTTAAAAATTTTCTTTTAGAAAAAAAGCGTGAAAATTACCAATCCACGCATTCGTTTTAATGTGTTTAGCGATCCCTTCTAAAGTCATAGCCATTGAGGACAATGTGGCTCTTTTAGAGACTTTAGGCGTTCAAAGAGAAGCGAGCTTGGATTTAATGGGTGAGTCTGTTAAGGTGGGCGATTATGTGCTATTACACATCGGCTATGTGATGAGTAAGATTGATGAAAAAGAAGCCCTAGAATCCATTGAGCTCTATCAAGAAATGATCGCTAAAATGAATGAAGTGCATGAATAATCGCAATGAGCGTTAATCATCTCATTTCGCCTTTTAGAGACAAGCAAACCATTTTAGCGCTCTCTAATGAAATCAAAAAACTCGCCTCCAAACTCACAGAAAAATTAGTCATCATGGAAGTGTGCGGAGGGCATACGCATTCTATAATGAAATACGGGCTTTTGGATCTAATGCCCAATCATTTAGAGTTTGTGCATGGACCGGGTTGCCCGGTATGCGTGATGCCAAGAGTACGCCTGGATGAAGCTTATGAGCTCGCTAGCATGAAAGATAGCGTTATTTTAAGTTTAGGGGATATGATGAAAGTCCCTGGGAGCTATGGGAGTTTGATAAAAGCGAGGGAAAAGGGGCTGGATGCACGCTTTTTGTATTCGCCCATGCAAGCTTTAGAAATCGCTAAAGAAAACCCGCATAAAAAAGTCATTTATTTTGCGATCGGTTTTGAAACCACCACACCCATGACGGCAAGCGTTTTACTCAACGCAAAAAAAGAAAAGATCAAAAATCTTTTTTTCCACATTAACCACATTTTAGTGCCCCCAAGCGTGAGCGCGATTTTAGAAGATCCAACATGCCCAATCAACGCCCTTTTAGCCCCTAGCCATGTGAGCGTGATAAGCGGCGCTCAAATCTATACCCCTTTAGTGGAGTGCTTTAATATCCCCATTATTGTGAGCGGTTTTGAGCCGGTGGATATATTAGAAAGCGTGTTAATGCTACTAAAACAAACCCTAAACAAAGAAGCCAAGCTAGAAATCCAGTATAAAAGAGTGGTTAGTTATGAGGGGAATGTAAAAGCGCAAGAGTTAGTGCGTGAATGCATGGAAATAAGAGAAAATTTTGAATGGAGAGGCTTGGGGAATATCAAAAATTCCGCTCTAAAACTCAAAGAAACATTCGCCTCTTATGACGCTGAAAAAGCGTTTAAAGAATATTTAACCCACAAAACCATAAAAGAAAACAAAGCATGCAAATGTGCAGAGATCTTAAAAGGCAACGCCAAGCCTTTAGATTGCCCACTATTTGCAAAAACTTGCACCCCACAAGATCCGATCGGCAGTTGCATGGTCAGCTCTGAGGGGGCGTGTTCGGCGTATTATCGTTACAAGCGCGTTTGAGTTTTAAAAATTGCTCTTTGGTGAAAGCGCTCAAATTCTCGCAATTGACATTGACGCTAACCGGTTTTTTAGGGGTTTTTAAAACCGGTTTTTGGTAAGGTCTTTTTTTCACGCCCGCTTGAATACTTGTAAAATCCAAGGGGCAATTTAGGGCTTTGAGCGTTTGTTTTGTTTCTAAAAAATGCGTTTTTAAGTTGTTGGTGTAGTGGGTCTCTTCTATTTTAAAGGCTTTCAGGTAACTAGGGTGCGTGAAATAGATTTTTAGGATTTTATATTCTATTTTGGCGTATCTAAACCCTTGCTTTAAATCCCCTAAAGCTTGAGCGACACAGTTATTAAGCAACGCTTTTTGCTTGAGTTGGAGTTTTAGATTTTTAAACGCAGACATTTGACCGATCTTTTTAAACAGCAAAAATGTTTCTTTCTTTTTTAAATAGCGCTCATAAATCAAAGGGTCAAATTTTTTTTCCATGATGAAATTATAGCATTCTGACTTGACTTTTTTTAAAAGCTTTTGTATAATGATTCTTTTATTTTATATCTTATTATCATTGTTTTGGTTTTATTGGGGTGTCGCCAAGCGGTAAGGCACCAGGTTTTGGTCCTGGCATTCCGAGGTTCGAATCCTTGCACCCCAGCCATTCTTTTTACTTCACTAGCGTATTTTATCGCGGAGTAGAGCAGTCCGGTAGCTCGTTGGGCTCATAACCCAAAGGTCAGTGGTTCAAATCCATTCTCCGCAACCAATCTCTTTTAACAAAAATCTCCTTATCCCCTTAAGAAAATGAGTTTAAAATAAGATTTGATCATCGTTTCAGTAACATTCAAAAGTAACACAAAAAGGTAATGAAAGAATTTTTTCAAAAATTCAAAAAAAACGCTTTTATACTATAAACCGCACGAATGCATGTTCTATGCATCAAACTTCAAAATCAATCCAACCAAAAGCAAAACCAATGAAAAAGACTTTCTTACTCTCTCTTCATCGCTCTTAAACGCTGAAGGCAACGGCTTTTTGTAAGCGCAAGCTATCAAATCGGTGGGGCCACGCAAAGCGTTAAAAGCACCGGTGGGTTACAAAAACCCTCTGACGCTTATGGAAATTTAAACAACCTAGCTGCTCGGTTTCACCCTTAAACAACCTTATCAATCAGCCCAACAGCCCAAACGCCATCAATAAGTGCAAGGGGCAATTTAGGCTCAAGCGCTAGGAGTTTGCCAGATGAAAAAACCAATTCTCTTGCATATCAAGCGGCGCTTTTAGCGCTCCATGCAGCGGTGGGGTTGTGGAATGGGATAGGCTATGCGGTAATGTGCAGAAAGGGGAATGGTAGTGGGTCTAGTAACATGAATTTTGAAGACCAGCCAAGACAAGAAAGCGCGGCTGTTCAATGCAACCGGTATGAAGCCATAGGAAAAGACAAATCCATGAGCATTGAGAATTTTAAGAAACTCAATGAAGCCTGTCAAATCATCCAAGCGGCTTCAAAAAACAGGCGAGCGCGATGGTTAGAGCACTCCAAGACACTTGCCCGTATGCGCGCCCGCAAAGCGGTAATCATCCAGGTAATGGCTCTCCATGGGGCATTTCAGGAAATAGCAATAACATGCACAAGATTTTTGGCGCTTATTTCACTGCTGTCTAAAACATGATCAGCCGCGCTCAAAAAGTCGTAACGGAAACGAATTGCATTAAAAACGCTTTGAACACCAAGCCCAAAATGCGCCAGCCAATGACAACCCCTACACCAACGCCAATACAGCTTTCGCTCAAACGCTATTAAAAAACGCGCAAAGCCAAGCACGGATTTTAAGCCAAGCCGAGCAAGTGGTGAAAAACTTTGACAAATTCCCTAAAAACTTCGTAGCGGACTCTTTAGGCGTGCGCTATCAAGGAAGGCGGTGCTCATAGGGCACCAATCCAAGAGAGACGGCTTCTAACACCTAGGAGGCAGGCTTTGCACGTATGGGGAAGAGGCCATCACGCATCTCAAAAACAGCCTCGCTTGTTTTGGTAACCAAGCCGAGCGAATCAATCATGCACAAAAACTCGCCTGCACTTCAGCGGGCTTCAGCAGTGAATGCACTAAACTGGGGAACGGCTATCAAGCCACCCCTAAAGCGCTCCCTAATTTCCCCAATTCTTTATCTGATTTAGCGGCAAGCAAAACCAATGACACGCCTGATTTGAACGCTTCCACTCAATTGCAAAACATCACGAGAGAATAGGGTCATAACCCCTTCGTCTCTCAAACCCATAACGGCGCGATGCATTTGATTGGCGTGCAAGCGGGTTACAAACAATTCTTTGGCGGAAAGAAAACTTGGGGTGCAAGGGATTATGGCTTTTTAGACGATAACCACGCTTATATCAAGTTTAGTTTTTTCAATCCCGCTTCTGATGTTTTCCCTTATGGGGTGGGAGCGGGTGCACTCTATAACTTTACCAACGATAAAGCCACTCAAAACAACAAGATTTCTTTTGCGGTATCGCAATAGCTAGCGCTCCATGGCTTAACGCTCAATCCATGCATTCAGCGGCTTTTAACCATTTCTATAACGCCAAGTGGATGCGGCGGATTTTCCGTTTTTATCCAACTCGGGCTTGAGGGTGAATCCCGCCAAAAATAAGGAAAAAGCGATCATGCAACACAACATGGCATTGAACTGGGCGTGAAAATCCCCGCGATCAACACGAGCCACTATTCTTTATAAGGCACTCCATTGCAATACCGCTAGGCTTTAAAGCATCTATTGAATTATGTGTTTGCGTATTGGATATTGAAAAATGCTTTTAGAGCATTTTTAAAATAAAATAGCAAAGGGCTTGCGTAAGTAAGAGATAGCCTCTTTAAAAAGCGGTCTTCTTGGGTTAGGGGGTTTCTTAAGGGGGAATTATTTCAAAATACCCCCTATCCCCTTAAGAAAATGAGTTTTTATTATAAAATTAAATCTAAAACGATTATTTTTCACTTATAAAGTTTTTATTTTAACCCATTTCCTTAATCCATCCAATTCATGGTGCTTGTGTTATAATGAATTTATCTTAATCTAATAAAGGAATAAACATGCCTAACGCTACCACAGAAAAAGACTACACTAAATACAGCGAAAAACAGCTTTTTAATTTAATCAACAAATTAGAACAAAAAATCAAAAAAATGCAAGATGACAGGATCTCTTTCAAAGAAAAAATGGCTAAAGAATTAGAAAAGAGAGACAAAAACTTTAAGGATAAATTGGACGCAGCCAATGAACTTTTGCAAAAAATCAGCCAAGTTTTTGGTGATAAAAAAGATTGTTGTTTGGGGCATGAAATCCCAAACCTTGAAACGCGACAAGCCATAAGAGAGATGTTAAATGGAGTTAATCTCACTCAAATTGATAGTTTAGATGGACTTACAAACGAGTTAAAAAAGAGAAATCAATGCTAGATATTGAGTATCATAGCTTATTTAGAAAAGACTATAAAAAATACCTCAAAAATGGCTTTGATAGTAAGCTACTTGATGGAATAGTTTTAGAATTAAGAAAACAAAAGCCACTCGATCCCAAATTATAAAGACCATGCTTTAAAAGGCGAGTGGTATCTTTATAGGGAGTGTCACATAAAACCGGATATTTTGTTAGTTTATAGAGTGGAGAATAACACTCTCTTATATTAAGACTAGGCAGTCATAACGAATTGTTTTAAACTTGCTTAAATTTTAACGCTTAACTTGTTTTATTACCCCTTTTAGTAGGGGTAAAACCCCTTACGCTTGCACTTTTCCGCTTTTCAAATACCCTTGCATGCGCATTTCTTTACGCTTCAAAGCCCCTTCATAACGGCGTTTTTCCAATTCGGTTTGAGGCTCGAACTTGGGCATCGGAGTGGGTTTGCCATTTTCCACAGCCACCATCGTGAAATAGCAAGAATTCGTGTGGGTGATCTCGCGCGTTTTCAAATTTTCGCTCAAAACTTTAATGCCCACTTCGCATGAAGTGTTGCCCACATAATTGATGCTGGCTAAAAAGGTGATCAAATTCCCTACAGGAATGGGGTATTTAAAGGTGACCCCATCCACGCTTAAAGTCACTGTTCCCTTACCGCAATAACGAGTGGAGCACACATAAGCGACTTTATCTAAAAGGTTTAATAATTCCCCTCCGTGCATGACATTGTTAAAATTAGCCGTAGTGGGCACCACCAAATAGCTCATCAACAATTTAGTGGAATCCGCCGTATCCAAAGTGAAATCAAAATGATTGGAATGTGAGGAATGGATGTTAGGCATTGTTTCTCCTTGAAATAAAAATATTTGAAAATGTTTTAATGAAAAACTTTTTCATAAACTATATGTTAGTCAAAATTGAGTAACATTCCGTGAATAATTTAAAAGAAAAAATAATAATGAGAGAGTTTAGCGTTAAATAATGGATGCCAACGAGCGAAAAGAAAAAGTAGCGATCATCACAGGGGCGAGTTCAGGCATTGGGCTAGAATGTGCATTGATGTTATTAGAGCAAGGCTATAAGGTTTATGCACTCTCTAGGCGTGCGAGCTTGTGCGAAAAATTAGAGCATGCATTATGCGAGCGAGTCAATATTGATGTGAGCGATTCTAACGCTTTAAAAGAAGTGTTTTTAAACATTAGTGCTAAAGAAAAACATTGCGATATTTTAATCAATTCCGCCGGTTATGGGGTGTTGGGGAGTATAGAAGACACGCCTATGAATGAAGTTAAAAGGCAATTTAGCGTGAATTTTTTTGCTCTTTGTGAAGTGGTGCAGTTTTGTTTGCCTTTATTAAAAAACAAGCCTTATTCTAAAATCTTTAACCTTTCTTCCATCGCAGGGTGCATGAGCGTGCTTTTTTTTGGCTATTATGGCGCGAGTAAGCATGCATTAGAGGCTTATAGCGATGCGTTGCGTTTAGAGCTTATGCCCTTTAAGATTCAAGTGTGTTTGATTGAGCCAGGACCAGTGAAAAGCAATTGGGAAAAAACCGCTTTTGAAAATGATGAGCATAAAAACAGCGTTTATGCCTTGGATTTAGAAAAAACTAAAAGCTTTTATTCTAGCGTGTATCAAAACGCCTTAAGCGCTAAAGAAGTGGCGCAAAAAATCGTTTCTCTCACTGCACGCCAACAAATCAAGTCTCGTTATGCGATCGGCTTAAAAGCGCAGTTATTGTTAGCTTTATACAAGATTCTCCCTAGTGGTTGGTATGACTTTTTATTTAGATTAATCGTTCTTGGGAGGAAAGCGTGATGCTTAAAACCTATCATATCGCCTTGGCTTGTGTGATTTTAGCGGTGGTGGTGCTTTTGTTTGGGGGGGAGTTCTTGAGTTTAGAAGAATGGAAAGAAGTGGCTATGAATGTGAAAAACCACTTTTTGCATGATGAAGAGCTGAGCTCTTTAAGTATTATTATTTTAGAAATACGATTACCGCGAGTGATTTTAGCGCTTTTAGTGGGGGCGAGTTTGTCCGGAAGTGGGGTGGTGATGCAAACGATTTTTAGAAACCCTTTAGTTGATCCCTTTTTGCTAGGGATTTCTAGTGGGGCGATGTTAGGCGTGGCGGTAGCGATAGCGATTTTTGAATCCAATATTGCGATTTTAGCCTTTTTGGGGGCGATTTTAGCCAGTCTTGTGGTTTTAGCGATGAATAGGGTTTTGGGTAATTCCGTTCTTTCGTTGGTGCTTTCAGGGGTGGTTTTGAGCGCGTTTTTAGGGGCGTTAGCCGGAGCGATTAAATTCTTTGTGATCCCCCAAAAAGCGCAAGCGATTGTGGTGTGGCTTTTAGGGAGCTTGTCTTTAAGCAGTTATAAGGATTGTTTGGTGGCTTTTATAGGGCTTTCTTTAGGCTTTATCCCGCTTTTTTTGTTAAGGTGGCGCATCAATTTATTGAGCTTGAGCGATGCACAAAGTTTAAGTTTAGGCATTAATCCGGTGCTTTTACGATCGCTTTGTTTGGTGTGTGTGAGCGTTGCGAGCGCTTTAGCGGTGAGTGTGTCCGGCACGATTGGCTGGATTGGGTTAGTGATCCCGCATGTGGCGAGGTTGTTTTTTGGGGCGAATTTGCAAAAATTGCTTTTAAGCTCTTTGTTAATGGGGGCGTTTTTCTTGCTTTTAGCAGATGTAGTAGCCAAAACCATTACCCCTTATGACTTGCCGGTAGGCATTGCGACAAGCGTTTTAGGAGCGCCTTTTTTCCTATGGCTTTTATTTAAAACTAGGGGGGTGTGATGGTTTTAGAAGTTAAAAATTTGTCTTTTAAATATTCTCAAAAACTCATCTTAGACAAATTAAGTTTTAGCGTGCCAAAAAATAGCATTACAAGCATACTAGCGCCTAATGGATCCGGTAAAACCACGCTTTTAAAATGCCTTTTAGGGCTTTTAAAACCTTTAGAAGAAACCGAAATTAAGGCGTGTAACAAAGATATTTTACCCCTAAAACCTTATGAAAAAGCCAAGCTAATCGCTTATATCCCCCAAGTGGAGTATTATGCGTTTAATTTTAGCGTGTTGGATTTTGTCTTAATGGGGAAAGCGACGCATTTGAATCTGTTCGCTTTACCTAAAGCCAAGCACATTAAAGAAGCCACGAGCATTTTAGAGCGCTTGAATTTAGAGTCTTTGAAAGATCAAGGCATTAACGATTTGTCCGGCGGTCAAAGGCAAATGGTGCTTTTAGCTAGGAGTTTGTTACAAAGAACGCCCTTATTGTTATTGGATGAGCCTACGAGCGCTTTAGATTTAAAAAATCAAGCCCTTTTTTTTGATGCGATTAAAGATGAGATGAAAAAACGAGAATTAAGCGTTTTAGTCAATATCCATGACCCTAATTTGGTTGCCAGACACTCCACGCATGTGGTCATGCTCAAAGATAAAAAACTTTTTTTACAAGCTTCCACGCAAATCGCTATGACTTCACACAACTTAAGTGCACTCTATGACACGCCCCTAGAAGCGATCTGGCATGATAATAAGCTTGTGGTGTATGCGTTGTAGGGGTTAAAAATGAAACTTTTTTGCAATAATAACAAAGTCAAATACCTTTAAATAGCCTAAAATTTAAGATTAAATTAAGCTTTTATACCAAATATTGTGAGAATAAGCTATGATTATCAAAAAGGTTTTGCAATGGATTTTATTTTAGGCACTAGAAAAATTGGTATCAACCACACGCCTTTAGTGGTGGCTGAAATTGGGATTAATCATAATGGCAGTTTAGAAATCGCTAAACTCATGGTGGATGCGGCTAAAAGGGCTAGCATTGAGGTTATTAAACACCAAACGCATATCATTGAAGATGAAATGAGTCTCAGCGCTTTAAAGGTCATTCCTGGCAATAGCGAGTTAAGCATTTATGAGATCATGAAAAAATGCACTTTGAGCAAAAACGATGAAAGGGAGTTGAAAGAATACACAGAAAAACAAGGGCTGATTTTTCTTTCTACACCTTTTAGTAGGGCGGCGGCGAATTTTTTGGAAGATCTGGGTGTTGTGGGCTATAAAATAGGCTCTGGTGAAATGAATAATACCCCTTTGTTAAAGCATATCGCTAATTTTAAAAAGCCCATGATTATTTCTACTGGGATGCATGATTTAGAGAGCGTGAAAGAGTGCATAAATCCGATTATGGACAAAGTGCCAATCGCACTTTTGCACACGACGAACCTCTACCCCACGCCCTTTGAATTGGTGCGATTAAACGCCATGCTGGATTTAAAAAACGCTTTTAAGGTGCCGGTGGGTTTGAGCGATCACACTTTAAACAACAACGCTTGCAAGAGTGCTATCGCTCTTGGAGCTAGCATAGTGGAGCGGCATTTTACGGACACTAAAGATAGGGAGGGGCCTGATATTGTTTGCTCTATGGATGAAGAAGAAGCTAAAGATTTAGTCAAAAGCGCTCAAGAGATTTTTTTAATGCGTGGGGGGAGCAAGACTAAAATCAAAGAAGAGCAAGTCACACGAGATTTTGCATTCGCTACTATGGTGGCTATCAAACGCATCAAAAAAGGCGAAAAAATCACTGAGAGTAACGCATGGGTGAAGCGCCCAGGGGTTAAAGGCATTTTGGCGAAAGATTATGAAAAGACTTTGGGCAGAGTGGCTAAAATAGATATTGGCATAGACGAACACATTTGCGATGAAATGCTAGAAAATAAGGAATAAAAGATACCAATGACTTCAAATAAAACTCTTCCATTTTTCGGAGGGGGCGATTTAGAAAGCCCCAAAAAATCCACAAACAACAAAAATAAGAAAAAAATCGTTTTTGTCACCAACAGCCGGGCGGATTATGGCAAGCTCAAGCCTTTGATGAAAGCCCTTAAGGATTTAAGCCCTAAACACCCCTTATACAATCAGATCGCTTATCGTATTTTTGTGTGCGGCATGCATTTGCTAGAAAAATACGGCAACACTTACATTGAAATTTTAAAAGATGGTTTTGAGCATGTTTTTTTAAGTAAGCCCTATGAAAACGAAATTCCTATGGACTTTGCTTTAGCCAACACGATCACGCAATTTTCTTCTTTCATTGCCCAAGAAAAACCCGATCTAATTATTGTGCATGGCGATAGGATAGAGAGTTTGGCGTGTGCGATTGTAGCGAGTTTCAATAACATTTTATGCGCGCATATTGAAGGTGGGGAAGTTTCAGGCACGTTGGATGAGAGTATCCGCCATAGCGTGTCAAAACTCGCACACCTCCATTATGTTTGCAACCAGCAAGCGGAGCGAAATTTGATCCAAATGGGCGAAAAAATGGAGTGCATTTTTAATATTGGTTCGAGCGATATTGATGCAATGCTAGGCGATTTGCCTGACTTTGAAGAAGTGGAGCGCTATTATTATCAAATCAAGCGTTTTAATAGAAATTATGCGATTTTGATCTACCATCCTGTGGTGAGTGAAACGATTGACTTGCCCAAACATGTTTTTGAAGTGCTAGAGGGGGTTAAGGCGAGTTTAAAAAACTTTGTTGTGATCTATCCTAATAACGATTTAGGATCAAACATTATCCTAAAGGCTTTAGAGGGTTTAAAGGGGCATGATCGTTTTATCGCTTTCCCTAGCATGCGTTTTGAGTATTTTTTAACGCTCTTGAAAAATGCGCAATTTATCATTGGAAATTCAAGTTGCGGTATTAGAGAAGCAGGGGTGTATGGCGTGCCTTGCATCAATTGCGGCACTAGGCAGCACAACAGAAGCGATGCAAAACACATTATCAATGTCAAAGAAAATAAAGATGAGATTTATCTCGCTATAAAAAAGGTCCATCAATTAAAAAGCATTTTAAAAAAGAGCTCTCATTTTGGTCAAGGCGATAGCGCTAAGCGGTTTTTAGCGAGTTTGAATTTAGAATTGTTTGACACGCCCACGCAAAAAAGCTTTGTGATAAGGGAGGTGAAAGGATGAAAATTTTAGCCTACATTCCTGCCAGAAGCGGTTCTAAAGGGGTGAAAGATAAGAATATTAAACCCTTTAAAGGCTTGCCTTTGATGGCGCACACAATCCTTAATGCAATGGATACAAAGCTTTTTGATGAGGTGATGGTGAGCACGGATAGCGAAGTTTATAGAAAAATCGCTTTAGAATATGGGGCTAAAGCACCGTTTTTAAGGAGCGAGGAAAATTCAAGCGACACGGCCCTTACGATTTTAGGTTTATTAGAGGCTTTAGAAAATTACTCTCAATTGAACAAGCGATTTGATCATGTAATGATCTTGCAACCCACTTCGCCCTTAAGAGATGCTAGGGATATTTTAAAGGCTTGGGAATGCTATGAGAGAAACCATTTTCAAAGTTTAGCGAGCGTGCATAAAATAGAGATCAACCCCTTTTTATTACGCACCCTTAAAAACGATCAGCTCTCTTCTTTAATGCAAGTCAATAGCACTATCAGGCGCCAGGACATGCCTGTTTTTTATCAAGTCAATGGTGCAATTTATATTGCTAAAGTGAGCGAATTGAACGAAAAAACGAGTTTGAATGACAGCGTGATAGGGCATGAAATAGAAATTTCTCATGCCCTAGATATAGACAATTTAAAGGATTTTGATGGATACAATTAAAAAACCCCTAATCATTGCCGGCAATGGCCCTAGCATTAAGGATTTAGATTATGCATTATTCCCTAAAGATTTTGATGTCTTTAGGTGCAACCAATTTTATTTTGAAGACAAATATTATTTGGGGAGAGAAATTAAGGGGGTGTTTTTTAACCCTTGCGTGTTGAGTCCTCAAATGCAGACTGCGCAATATTTAATGGATAATGGCGAATATTCTATTGAGCGGTTTTTTTGTTCAGTGAGCACGGATCGGCATGATTTTGATGGGGATTACCAAACAATTTTGCCTGTTGATGGGTATTTGAAGGCTCATTACCCTTTTGTTTGCGATACTTTTAGCTTGTTTAAAGGGCATGAAGAAATATTAAAGCATGTTAAATACCATTTAAAAACTTATTCTAAAGAATTGAGTGCAGGAGTTTTGATGCTTTTGAGTGCGGTGGTTTTAGGGTATAAGGAGATTTACTTGGTGGGGATTGATTTTGGGGCGAGCTCTTGGGGGCATTTTTATGACGAGCACCAAAGCCAGCATTTTAGTAACCACATGGCAGATTGCCATAATATTTATTATGATATGCTCACCATTTGCCTTTGTCAAAAATACGCCAAGCTTTATGCGTTAGCTCCTAATAGCCCCTTAAGCCATCTTTTAACTTTAAACCCACAAGCTAAATACCCTTTTGAGTTGTTAGATAAACCCATAGGATACACAAGCGATTTGATTATCTCATCGCCGCTTGAAGAAAAGTTATTGGAATTTAAAAACATTGAAGAAAAGTTATTGGAATTTAAAAACATTGAAGAAAAGTTGCTAGCCAGCAGGCTGAATAATATTTTGCGAAAAATAAAGCGTAAAATTTTACCATTTTTTGGGGGGGGGGGGGTAACACCCGCTCTAAAAGTTGGTTTTAGATGGGGGGTTGCATGAACAAAAAACCCCTAATCATTGCCGGCAATGGCCCTAGCATTAAGGATTTAGATTATGCATTATTCCCTAAAGATTTTGATGTCTTTAGGTGCAACCAATTTTATTTTGAAGACAAATATTATTTGGGGAGAGAAATTAAGGGGGTGTTTTTTAACGCCCATGTGTTTGATTTGCAAATGAAAATCACTAAAGCGATCGTTAAAAATGGTGAATACCATCCAGATCATATTTATTGCACGCATGTAGAACCTTATGGCTATGTGAATGGCAACCAACAATTGATGCAAGAATATTTGGAAAAGCATTTCGTGGGGGTTCGCTCTACTTATGCGTATTTAAAGGATTTAGAGCCTTTTTTTATTTTGCATTCAAAATACCGCAATTTTTATGACCAGCATTTCACCACTGGGATTATGATGCTGCTTGTGGCGATCCAATTAGGCTATAAGGAAATCTATTTGTGTGGGATTGATTTTTATGAAAATGGTTTTGGGCATTTCTATGAAAATCAGGGCGGTTTTTTTGAAGAAGACTCTGATCCCATGCATGATAAAAACATTGACATCCAAGCCCTTGAATTAGCCAAAAAATACGCCAAAATTTATGCTTTAGTGCCCAATAGCGCGTTAGTAAAAATGATACCTTTGTCCTCACAAAAAGGCGTTTTAGAGAAAGTCAAAGATCGTATTGGTTTAGGAGAATTCAAGCGTGAAAAATTCGGACAAAAAGAATTAGAAAGACAAAAAGAATTAGAAAGACAAAAAGAATTAGAAAGACAAAAAGAATTAGAAAGACAAAAAGAATTAGAAAGACAAAAAGAATTAGAAAGACAAAAAGAATTAGAAAGACAAAAAGAATTAGAAAGACAAAAAGAATTAGAAAGACAAAAAGAATTAGAAAGACAAAAAGAATTAGAAAGACAAAAAGAATTAGAAAGACAAAAAGAATTAGAAAGACAAAAAGAATTAGAAAGACAAAAGAATTAGAAAGACAAAAAGAATTAGAAAGACAAAAAGAATTAGAAAGACAAAAAGAATTAGAATTAGAAAGAAGCTTAAAAGCAAGATTGAAAGCCGTTTTAGCCAGTAAGGGGATTAGAGGCGATAATCTTATTATCGTGAGCTTGAAAGACACTTACCGCCTTTTTAAAGGAGGTTTCGCTCTTTTATTGGATCTAAAAGCGCTCAAATCCATCATAAAGGCGTTTTTGAAACGCTGAAAAAGCTTTGTTTTGAATGGGCATTGAAGAGGTATTGATCGCTATTTTAATAAGGTTCTATTTGTAAAAAGTGTTGGTTAGATAATACCTATTCATTTTCAGCCCAAACCACAACAAAAAGGTTTTTTGAATTTTTAAATATTAGACATGTTTAACAACTCCCTTTATCAATCCAATAACCTTGATAAAAGGATAGTTGGTAGCAAATAACTTGCATCCAATTTTAAGCAATTCTAACTATAAAATTGAGCGCGTTAATGTTTGATAAGAATAGAGTTTTGTGTTGAGCGATCAAGCGCGTTAAGGGTTTGGCTCAATCAATCCAACTTTGCAAGATAAAGAGAAAAATATCTTTGAAATTGCTAAAGAGATTAAGACTTTATTGATTCCGTTTTAATATCCCCCCATAAACCCATGCCAAGCATGGGTTAGAGAAGCGGTTAGAAACTATACCTCATTCCTCAATTGGAAGCGAAACGGCTCGCATTGGGAATCAAGTTGTGCAAATCAATGAAGCCCCAATTCAAAAACACTTCTTCAGCCAATTCCAATTCCCCACCCATCATCACTCTGGCATGCGTGTTTAAAGGGTTGCGAGCGGCATTTGCTTTGAAGGCGTTCAAAGACACAGCGTGGTTGGATTCAAAGTTGGCAAACTCTTGTAAAACTCCAGCATGCAAACAGAAGCATGAAGTGTCTCGGCAATAATAGCGGGCTTGTAGGTTGCCGTCAGCGTTGGATAAATGCTGACCGCTTGCACCATCGCTTAAAGCCGCTTTTGGGCGCTATTGCTTTCAAAGTTGGTTGAACCTAAATGATTATGAATCACTCCCACGCTTGGTTTTAGCGCTAAGGCGTTTTTGAAAAACCCAAAGCCATAACCATAGCTGGCGTTAGCCATAGCGCCACAAAGCGCCTTTGCAATTCAAGCTTGATTGATCGCTCCCACAAGCCCTTGATCTTGAAAGTCAAATTCTTGCTGGTCAGCCAAGATACGGCTATACACGCCAAAATGAGCGTTATTGCCATCAGAGTTAAGAGGGCTAGCGCGGTTACTGAAGGCGCTATAACCATCGCTTCCAAACCCGCCAACAAGAGCTTCCACTTCCCCGTTAATGCAAGTATCCACCCCTGCGCTTGTGCCCTATAATGAAGTGTTGCCACCACTATTCAAACTCGCTCCCTTGATAGCATTAGCCCAAAGATTTTTAAGTTTTTCATGGTTAGGAGCGAACTTATACAACACTTCTGCCGCGCTTTCTGTGGGGCTAAATTTTTGGTCTTTTAAAGCTTGCAAGCGTTTAGCGAATGAGCCAATATTGTTGGTGCGCTTCCTGGAGAGATTGGCTAAACGAGAATTCAAAACCATCGCATTGCTCAAACTCAAAGTTTGCAAACCACTTGTTTTGCGATCCAAACGGGCTATGCTGTTTCAAGTGTCAGTTGCCGCATCCAATTGCTTGGTGGTTTCGCTAGCACTTGTGTTATCAATCATTTCTCTGGCATAGCCTAATATCATGATGATCAACCAATAAGGTTTGCAAGAGATTCCTGCCTTGCGTGCCTGAATGGGCATAAAGCGCGTCAATATCTTTGGAGCGGTTAGCCAATTCAAACGCGCTCTCAAGGGTGCCAAAATGACGCTCATGGATGTGGACTAAATTAGGAGTGGCGCTTTAGAAGAGGCGCTTGCGTTTGACCAAAGGAGCGTTTTTTATGAGAGCGTGGCTGACAAACGCGCCTGTCTGTTGTTTGTGGGTAATTCTTTGGTATTGTTGTCATGCCCACTGGCATAGAATTGTTACCTAAACGAACAGAGGTTTTAGCGTTGTTGGCTGTTTGACTAATGCCTGTATTTTTCCATGCCTTACCTTCAAGATACTTGTAATGGTTAGGGTTACTGTTCATGTCATGATTACCGATAGCCATTCCGCATGCTTTAATACCGTTGGTGTTGCCTTTTTGCGCCACACAAATACCCATACGGGTATTGTTGTTATAAAGGGCTAGGCGCTCTTTGAATTGCTCTTGCAGATTAGCATTGCTTGCAAAAACAGCATCATAACTAACGCCTTGCACTCCCGCTCAATGATCATCAATGTTTCGCGCTCCCACCAAAAACATGCTCTGTGCTTTTAGTGAGGTTTTGAGCGTTATTGATCTTAATGAGCGGTTTGTAAAATCCGGTTGTGTTGTCTGTCATGTTATTAAACAGCATGCTTGCTTGATGGCTTGCATTCAAGGTTGCTGCACGCCAGTTTTGAACAAAAAGATCCATCACGCCTTGATTGTTAATAAAATGCCCCTGAAGGGTTAAATCCAAATCTTTACCATAATCCATGCTTGCATGATGACCCAAGGTTAGGTTATTAAGCCCTATCTTGCCTGCAAGGTTTCCTAGGGCTCCAAAAAGAATTTTCTTGGTGGTTTCAACACCGGTAGTGTTTCTGGCGTCAAAATAATTCCAAGGAGCATGGCACATCCCATCTATAACGGGTTTTTTACCGCTTTTAAATTTAACCCCTCTAGCATAGAGCGGGCTATATCCCGTTTCTAAACGCACGGTAGTAATGCGCGATTTATCGCCTATATCCCCGCTAAATGGAGAGCATTTTCCCGCACTCATACCATGGGTTGTAACAACCAATTCCTTAATACTGAAGTTTTCAATGGCAGCATGAGTGGAAGCTGTGCTTGTTGGTATTGGCCATGCCTAATAACGTTCCTAAAATCCAAAGTGGTAGCGTTGATGCCATTACCACCCTTATTGGCATCAATATCTTTAAAACTAGCGGTATTGGCACCCCCTTTAAAATGCGTAAATTTTCCTCAATACGCATCACCATTAAAATTAACTGCATGCACACCCGCTTTTAAATCCACCGCTTTTCCCAAACGGGTATCGTTATTAAAAGCGGCTGCACCCTTTTGGGTATCCACACCAACTTTAAATTCAAAATTCGCGCTTGAACCTGGCAAAGCACCACCCACTTCTTTATTCACCCTTAATGCCCCATTAACGGTGGTATTCCCGGTTAGATTTCCCGCTAAAAGAGCGCGCCCACTCGTTGAATTGGATAGATGGATAGCGCCTTCGCCGACATTCAAATGAGCCGCACTGGCGCTAACAAAAGCTTTATGCCCTCCCGCTTTAATCGTCCCATCAGCGTCAGTGTTTCAGTGGAAAATATTCACGACCGTGCCCCTAGCGCCAGCAAAAGTCCCGTCAATGACTTTCATGGGTTCAACTTCTACTTTTTGCACGCTATTGGGCGGGTTAATGGCTTGAGCGCCATTCATGGTTTTGGCTATTCGTTTGGCTGCTATTTTGTTGGGTATTGTCAGCGTTATTTTGAGAAGTGGTCTTTTTATAGCCACCTTCTGGAGAAGCAATAAGGTTTAATCCTATGCTTTGTCACAAATCCAGCGCGCAATGTCAGTCTTTTCATTAGCAGCAATGCCTGCTTGAGCGGCGTTGTGATCACCCACAACGAGATGGCACCAATTCACATCCCCTTGCACCTTTGAAGTGTTTATCGGGCGCTAGAACAAATGCGAAATATTGTAGTGGGTATTTAAAATGCCAAGATGCTTCACCATGCTCCATGAAGGGGCTAAATACGCTCCCGCATATTGCAAACGGCCCATCCACACCTTACCCAATAAATTCACAGCGCGCGCTCCTTGCAAATTAAGGGTAGTGCCATCATAAAGAGAAATTTCAGCGTTTTCAGCGCTTGCAATCCCTTCTTGCACTTTGTAAAGTTAAAATCGCAGAGCTGGCTTTTCTCCTAGCCCCAGAACCCATGCGGTTATGGATCTCTAAAAAATTACCGATTATGACATTTTTAGCGTTGGAATTCACCCTTGTGGCGCGATTGGCAGCCTCTTTAAAGTTTGTGGAAGAGCTGCCATTGGATTGGCCCAAGCGCCAAGCGGCTTTTTGCATATTGGCATCTAAATCCCCACCGGTATAGTTTCTGAGCCCTGAAAGGTTATAAGCCCCTACGGCGTTTTTCATACCCGCTTCAAACTGATTGCGCTGCTAGCCTTTGACCCAATCATGCCTAGCAGCATTCCCCCAATCCTAACCTCTTTGAATGTTGCTAGACAATAGGGATTTGTATAAGCCGTATTGCTTGTTAGGGGAAGAATCAAAGCCTCTCCCTGCTTGAATGTGCCAAATTTTATTGGTTTGTTTGAGCGCCCCACCAAGAATCCCTCCGGCTGTTCTTGAAGCGACACCTGCGATCATACCACTAAGGATGGCTAGAATAATCACGCCTGATAAAAGGGCGCGATTTTCAACATGGATGGGAGCGGGTTGTATTTAGTGCTAATTAATGCTCCCGCTCAAGCGAGAGGAACCATAGGGCGCTTTATTTTGCGGTGTTTATGGTGTGTTTGTTGTGGTTCCATTTTCTTTCCTTTCTTCTTGTAAAACGATTATTGACACCAATTGCGCGGCTTTAAACTCGGCAATTTCTATTGCATCTATGCAAGTGGAGAGTATAGATATTGCAATCTATAACCATGAGTTAAATTTTATTAAATTAAAGTAAATGTGATATAAACTTATAAGGCTAAAACGCAAAGTTATTGAAAATTTTTGCTAGAGTGTGTCAATTATAAAATTTATAAGCTTAAAAAAGCTTCTCCCATGTGGTGCCTTGTGGGGTGTCCATCGCAAACAAAGAATTATAGAAAAGCTTTAGAGTTAGATTAATATTTTGAGGTAGGATTAAGTAAATTATAATGTTTTTAGGAATAGAGTTTGCTTGTCTTATTTTTAAGTAAAAAAATGAAGTGGAGGATAGGATGCCTAAGATTTCAAGTAATTATAATCCGTCTTTAATGATGAGAGATTATCATGCCCAAAGGGTTAGTCCGCAAGCAAGAAAAGAAGAGAATAAGGAAATTCAAAATCTTTCAGAGAGTGATGAAAGAATCAAATTAGCCAGACAAGCTAAGCAAAATAACCTAGCCATAGGGACTTTAGAAAGCCGTCTTAAAAGCTTAAAAAGCATGGATAAAGATGCTAAAGAGTTAATGGGGATTTCTAAAGCTTATGCCCATAATAATAATGAAAAGAATCAAAACGATTTTGAACATTTTAAAATCCGTTTGGACAAGGCAATTGATGCTTTCAATCAAAATTTAGGTAATGATACGACCAGTTTGAAATTCCCTAATCGTATTGATATTGATGACCCTAAAGCTTTGGAACAATTTTCAAAATCATTAAAAAGTGAGAAAGAAAACATTCAAAATTCTTTGCACCAGTGGAAAAAGCAGCTCGCCGAAACGAATCGCTTGAGCAAGGAATACGACACTTTAGATAAAGCAAGATTGAACGCTCAAAAATTCCAAGATGTCCATGACACAAGCAAGATCACACCATCTCGCTTACAAGACTTGCTCGCTTGAAACCATTTGCTTATAGCGAGCCTTGTTTGGATGAAGAAGATAAAAAGGCTGTATTAGAAGTTTTAAATTCTAAACAGCTCACGCAAGGCAAGCATTCTCTTTTATTTGAAGAAGCTTTGTGTGAGTTTTTAGGCGTTAAGCATGCGTTAGTGTTTAATAGCGCGACTTCAGCCCTTTTAACGCTTTATAGGAATTTTAGCGATTTTAACGCTGATTGTAATGAAATAATCACCACCCCTATAAGCTTTGTAGCGACGGCTAACATGCTTTTAGAGAGTGGTTACAAACCTATATTTGCTGAAGTCAAAAACGATGGCAATATAGATGAATTAGCTTTAGAAAAGCTTATTAGCAAAAAAACTAAAGCCATTGTGAGCGTGGATTATGCCGGTAAAAGCGTGGAAGTAGAAAGTATTCAAAGGCTTTGCAAAAAGCATTCTTTGAGTTTCCTTTCTGACAGCTCGCATGCTTTAGGGAGTGAGTATCGCAACAAAAAAGTAGGAGGCTTTGCGTTAGCGAGCGTGTTTAGTTTCCATGCCATCAAGCCTATCACTACGGCTGAAGGGGGTGCGGTCGTGACTAACGATAGCGAATTGTATGAAAGAATGAAATTATTTCGCTCTCATGGCATGCTCAAAAAAGATTTTTTTGAAGGCGAAGTAGAAAGCGTGGGGTATAACTTCCGTTTGAATGAAATCCAGAGCGCTTTGGGTTTGAGCCAGCTTAAAAAAGTCTCTCTTTTGATGCAAAAAAGAGAAGAAATCGCTCTAGTTTATGATAGGATTTTTAAAGATAACCCTTATTTCACCCCCTTGCACCTTTCTTTAAAACATAAAAGCTCTAACCACCTTTATCCCATTTTAATCCACCAAAAATTTTTCACAAATAAAAGATTTATTTTAGAAAATTTGCACAAGCTTGGCATTTTAGCCCAAGTGCATTACAAACCTATTTATCAATACCAATTATACCAACAGCTTTTTAACACCGCTCCCCTAAAAAGTGCAGAGAATTTTTATGGCGCTGAAATCTCCCTGCCTTGTCATGCGAATTTGGATTTAGAAAGCGTGAAAAGCATCGCTCATGGCGTTTTAAAGACTTTTGAGGGTTTTGTATTATAAGTTTGATTGATTTCTATAAGGTGTTTGAAGTGAGTTTAGCCGATACGATTTTAGAGCGTTTTAAAGATTTTATGAGAGAACAGCCTGAGCCTTACAAATTTTTGCAAGTTTTTTATACGCAAGAAAAAGAACGTTTTTTGAATAGTAAAATAAACGATTATATCCAGCAAAATAAAAGCAAAGAAGAGGCTAGTATTTTAGCCAGACAAGGCTTTGTGAGTGTTATTGGAAGAGCGTTAGAAAAAATCATAGAACTTTTATTAAAAGATTTTTGTATTAAAAACAATGCAAAAATGACGAACGATAAAACCTTAAGGGCTAAGCGCATTAATGGCGAGTTGGATAGAGTCAAACGGGCTTTATTGGTGCATTTTGGAGAATATAGCGTTTTACCTGATGGAGATATTGTTCTTTATCAAATCAATAAGGATAATATCAAAATTCTAGCGATTTTATCGGTAAAAAATTCGTTTAGAGAGCGTTTCACAGAAACGCCTTATTGGAAATTAAAACTTTTACAATCGCCTATAACTTCTCACATTAAAGTCTTTATGATAACACCGGATAACGATGATGAGATCAGTTTTAAAGACAAGCCTAAAAAAGCTAGGATCGTTATGGAGCATGAATTAGATGGCATCTATTTAGCCCAAAGTGGTTTTGATAAAAGTTTTAAAATCAAGGGCATAGAAAATTTACTAGAAGACTTAAAAAGGCTTTTATGAAACCTTATTTTAGTTTAGATAAATTGCATTTATACCATGGCGATGCGAGCGTTTTAGAGACTTTTGAAAAAGGTTTTTATGATTTGTGTGTTACTTCACCGCCCTATAATTTGAGTGTTGAATATCAAGGGAGTAACGATTTTAGGGCTTATGATGATTATTTGAATTGGTGTAAAAATTGGTTTAAAAATTGTTATTTTTGGGGTAAGGAGCAAGCGAGATTGTGCTTAAATGTCCCTTTAGACACGAATAAACACGGCAAGCAAAGTTTGGGGGCAGATATGACTATAGTGGCTAAAGAATGCGGTTGGAAATACCAAAATACGATCATTTGGAATGAAAGCAATATTTCAAGACGCACCGCTTGGGGGAGTTGGTTGCAAGCTAGCGCGCCTTATGCTATCGCTCCTGTGGAATTAATCATTGTTTTTTATAAAAATGAATACAAACGCCAAAAACAAACTTCTACGATCAGCAAAGAGGAATTTTTACTCTACACGAATGGGCTTTGGAGTTTTAGCGGCGAATCCAAAAAACGCTTAAAACACCCAGCCCCATTCCCAAGGGAATTACCCAGTCGTTGCATTAAATTGTTTTCTTTTTTGGAAGACACGATTTTTGATCCTTTTAGCGGCTCTGGCACCACCCTCTTAGAGGCAAATGCTTTAGGGCGTTTTAGCGTGGGATTAGAAATTGAAAAAGAATATTGCGAGTTGTCTAAAAAGCGTATTTTAGAGAGTTTGTCACTAGTGTGAGCCTCTTAAAAACCTTTGAGAGCGAAAATAGTGTAAAATAGTAAAAATTTTTAAAACTCAAAAAGGATTGATAATGAATTTATTTGAAAAAATGACCAACCAATTGCATGAGACTTTAGACAGTGCACTCGCTCTAGCCTTACACCACAAAAACGCTGAAGTAACGCCCTTGCACATGCTTTTTGCGATGCTTAATAATTCCCAAGGCATTCTCATTCAAGCCTTACAAAAAATGTCTGTGGATATTCAAGCTTTAAGGCTTAGCGTTCAAAGCGAGTTAGGCAAGTTTGCTAAAGTTTCACAAATCAACAAACAAAATATCCAATTAAACCAAGCTCTAATAGAAAGTTTTGAAAACGCTCAAGGCTTGAGCGCTAAAATGGGCGATTCTTTCATCGCCGTAGATGTGTATCTTTTGGTCAATATGAGTCTTTTTGAAAGCGTTTTAAAGCCCTATTTAGACACTAAAGAATTGCAAAAAACTTTAGAGTTTTTAAGAAAAGGTGCGACTATCCAGGATAAAAATGATGATTCTAATTTAGAAAGTTTAGAAAAATTTGGCATTGATTTAACGCAAAAAGCTTTAGAAAATAAGCTTGATCCGGTGATCGGAAGAGATGAAGAAATCATTCGCATGATGCAAATTTTAATAAGAAAAACAAAAAATAACCCTATTTTATTGGGTGAGCCTGGAGTGGGGAAAACGGCTGTTGTGGAAGGTTTAGCCCAACGCATTGTCAACAAAGAAGTGCCTACAACGCTTTTAAACAAACGAGTCATCGCTTTAGATTTAAGCTTATTAGTAGCTGGAGCGAAATACAGAGGCGAGTTTGAAGAGCGTTTGAAAAAGGTGATTGAAGAAGTTAAAAAAAGCGCGAATGTGATTTTATTCATTGATGAAATCCACACGATTGTGGGGGCTGGGGCTAGTGAAGGGGGCATGGATGCGGCTAATATTTTAAAACCGGCTCTAGCTAGGGGAGAATTGCACACGATTGGAGCGACCACTTTGAAAGAATACCGCAAGTATTTTGAAAAAGATATGGCGTTACAAAGGCGTTTCCAACCTATTTTACTCAATGAACCTAGCATCAATGAAGCTTTACAGATTTTAAGGGGGTTAAAAGAAACTTTAGAAACGCACCATAATATCACTATCAATGACTCTGCTCTCATAGCGAGCGCTAAACTCTCTAGCCGTTATATTACCGATAGGTTTTTACCTGATAAAGCGATTGATTTGATTGATGAAGGGGCGGCTCAATTAAAAATGCAAATGGAATCAGAGCCGGCCAAACTCTCTAGCATCAAGCGCTCCATTCAAAGATTAGAAATGGAAAAACAAGCCCTTGAAATGGAAAAAAAAGAGAGCAATAACAAACGCATGCAAGAAATCCTTAAAGAATTGAGCGATTTGAAAGAAGAAAAAATCAAATTAGAAGTGCAATTTGAAAATGAAAAAGAAGTGTTTAAAGAAATTTCACGCTTGAAAATGGAAATGGAAAATTTGAAAAAAGAGGCTGAGAGGTTTAAACGCAATGGGGATTACCAGCAAGCGGCTGAAATTGAATACTCTAAAATCCCTGAAAATGAAAAGAAAGAAAAAGAATTGCAACACAAATGGGAAGCGATGCAACAAAGTGGTGCACTCTTGCAAAACGCTTTAACCGAAAACAACATCGCTGAAATTGTGAGTCAATGGACGCACATCCCAGTTCAAAAAATGCTCCAAAGCGAAAAGAATAGGGTTTTAAACATTGAAAGAGAATTGCAAAAAAGAGTGGTGGGGCAAGAAAAAGCGCTCAAAGCGATCGCTAAAGCGATTAAAAGGAATAAGGCTGGGCTTAGCGATAGCAATAAACCCATAGGGAGTTTTCTCTTTTTAGGACCCACAGGGGTGGGTAAAACCGAGAGCGCTAAAGCTTTGGCACAATTCTTGTTTGATAGCGATAAAAATCTTATAAGAATTGACATGAGCGAATACATGGAAAAGCATGCCATAAGCCGTCTTATTGGGGCTGCTCCTGGGTATGTGGGCTATGAAGAAGGCGGGCAATTGACAGAAGCGGTGCGCAGAAAACCTTATAGCGTGGTGCTGTTAGATGAAGTGGAAAAAGCCCATCCGGATGTGTTTAACCTCTTGTTGCAGGTTTTAGATGAAGGGCATTTAACCGATAGTAAGGGCGTGAGAGTGGATTTCAAAAACACGATTTTGATTTTAACTAGTAATGTCGCTAGCGGTGCGCTTTTAGAAGAAAGTTTGAGTGAAGATGATAAACAAAAAGCCATTAAAGAGAGCTTGAAACAATTCTTCAAGCCAGAATTTTTGAACCGCTTAGATGAAATCGTTTCTTTTAACGCGCTAGATAGCCATGCCATTATTAATATCGTGGGGATACTCTTTGAAAACATTCAAAAAAAAGCGCTTGAAAGGGGTATTAACATCGCTTTAGATGAAAAGGCAAAGGAATTGATCGCAGAAGTGGGGTTTGACAGATTCTATGGCGCTAGACCACTAAAACGCGCGTTATACGAAATGGTAGAAGACAAGCTCGCTGAACTCATTTTAGAGGATAAAATCAAAGAAAATGATAGCGTGGCATTTGTGGTAGAAAATAACGAAATTGTGCCTAAAATTAAGTGAGGTTTTATTATCCTAAAAAATATAAGAAATAATTATTTTTAAAAAGGATTAAAAACTATGTTTGATAATACGCTCATCAATTTATTTGAGACAGCGCCTCTTTTGACTTCGCTTTTAGCTGGGATTTTGACTTTTTTAAGCCCTTGCGTGTTGCCTTTGATCCCAGCGTATATGTCTTATATTTCTCAAATTTCTTTAGAGGATATTAAAGATGGTAAGGCTGAAAGGGTTTCGGTTTTTCTAAAATCCTTGATGTTTGTGATAGGGTTTTCGCTCGTGTTTTTGGGCGTGGGCATGTCTATGGCCAAGCTTATCCATAGCTTTTCATTTGCATGGGTGAATTATATCGCCGGGGGGATTGTGATCCTTTTTGGGTTGCATTTTTTAGGCGTGTTTCGTTTTGCATTTTTATATAAAACTCAAAGCGTTCGTTTGACAAGCAAGTCTAATGGCATGCAACGCTTTTACCCCTTTCTTTTAGGCATGAGTTTCGCTTTAGGTTGGACGCCATGCATTGGACCGGTATTCACTTCTATAGTGATCATGAGCGCGAGCAAGGACGCTTATGGCTTGATGCTTATGGTGGTGTTTGTAATGGGCTTGGCGATCCCTTTTTTATTGGTGGCTTTAATGTTAGAAAGAGCGCTTTTATTTTTAAAATCCTTAAAGAAATACAACCGCATTATTGAAATTATTTCAGGGTTAGTGCTTATTTTAATGGGGGTGTTGATTGTGACCAACTCTATGGAAAGCTTGACGAATTTCTTACAAAAATAGGAGGAAATGGTGCTTTTAAAAAACGCTTCATTTTATGATGATGGTGGTTTAAAAAGAGCAGACATCCGCTTAAAAAATTCCCTTATTGCAGAGATTAAAGAAAATTTAAACCCTAGTGGTAGCGAAGAAGTGATTGAATGCGAAAATTTATTCGTGTTGCCAAGTTTTATAGATTTGAGTGTTACTTGCTTGGAAGGCTATGAAAATTTAAAACAAAAGGCTTTTAAAGGGGGGGTAGGGTTACTCAATATTTTTAATTGCAGTCAAAGCGGCATTAAAAATATCATGGCACTCAAAAACAACCAACTAGCCGACATCGCTACGCTTAAAAAAGAAGGGGGGGAAATTTTAATTATAGAGTCCGATGCTTTTTTAGAGCTCATCAGCCATTATGCAAAATCCTACCATTTACCCCTTTTAATCTCTTTAAAAAATTCTTTTGAAGCCTTAAATAGTGGGGCATTAGCCTATGAATTGGGGCAAAGCTTTGTAGAAAATGCGTTTGAAAACACGCAACTAGTGCGTTTCATGGAGGTTTCTAGAGCGTTACAAATCCCTATGCTTTTAGATAAAGTGAATAGTACCACCACGCTCAAACTCATCAAAGCCTTTAATAATTTAGGAGCGAAATTGCAAGCCCAAGTGCCTTTAAGCCATTTAGTGCTAGATGAAAGCATGTATGAATATTATGATCCAAGGTTTAAAATCGCCCCTCCTTTAAGGGACAAAGAAGGTCAAAACGCCCTAAAAGACGCCTTAAAAAATAACGAAATTGCTATGCTCACAAGCCTTCATGTTTCTAAAAATTCTAACGGAGAGCTTTTTGAAGAAAGCGCTTTTGGGTGTGAGAGCATAGAGGACGCTTTTAGCGTGGCTTACACTTTTTTGGTTCAAAAAAAGGTTATTGGTTTGCAACAACTTATTAAGGTTATGGCATTTAATCAAGCGAAGTTTTTAAAACTCAACGCAGGCGAGATTAAAGAAAATCAATTAGCCAACCTCATGATTGTGGATTTAAACGCTAAAATAAGAGTGAGTAATAAAAATTCGCCCTTTTATGGTTTAGAATTGCATGGCGAAATTCAAAGAATGATCTTAAAAGGGCAAACCACATTTATTAAGGAGAATGCATGCAAATCATAGGAGCGTCTTTAGTTTTTTTGTGTAATGAAAAATGCGAAGTGTTAGAAGATCATGGCGTAGTCTTTGATGAAAACATTATTGAAGTGGGCGATTACCACAATTTGACGCTCAAATACCCTCACTTAAAAGTGCAGTTTTTTGAAAACTCCGTTCTTTTGCCCGCTTTTATCAACACGCACACCCATTTTGAATTTTCCAACAACAAGGCGAGTTTTGATTATGGGAGTTTTTCTGGCTGGTTAGGGAGCGTGTTGAATAATGGGGGGGTGATTTTAGAAAATTGCCAAGGGGCTATCCAAAACGCCATCACTACGCAATTAAAAAGCGGAGTAGGGAGTGTGGGGGCGATTTCTAACCACTTGATAGAAGTGGGTTTATTGAAAGAAAGCCCTTTGAATGCCGTCGTGTTTTTGGAGTTTTTAGGGAGTAGCTATTCTTTAGAAAAATTAAAGGCGTTTGAGAAAAAATTTAAGGAGTTAAAAAATTTAGAAGATGAAAAACTCAAAGCCGCTCTCGCTGTGCATGCCCCTTATTCGGTTCAAAAAGACATGGCTTTAAGCGTTATCCAACTGGCTAAAGATTCACAAAGCCTGCTTTCTACGCATTTTTTAGAATCGTTTGAAGAACTAGAATGGGTAGAAAATTCTAAAGGGTGGTTTGAGAATTTTTACCAGCATTTTTTGAAAGAGTCTAATTTCAAATCGCTCTATAAAGGCGCGAATGATTATATTGACATGTTTAAAGACACGCACACTTTATTCGTGCATAACCAATTCGCTTCTTTGGAGGCGTTAAAAAGGATCAAATCTCAAGTGGAAAACGCTTTTTTAATCACATGCCCTTTTTCTAACCGCTTGTTAAGTGGGAAAGCTTTGGATTTAGAAAGGGTTAGAGAAGCAAATTTAAGCGTGAGCGTTGCTACTGATGGCTTGAGCTCCAATATTTCGCTGAGCCTTTTAGATGAATTAAGGGCGTTTTTGCTCACCCACAACATGCCGTTATTAGAATTAGCCAAAATGGCCCTTTTAGGGGCTACGCGTCATGGGGCTAAAGCTTTAGCTTTGAATAATGGCGAGATACAAGTCAACAAAAGGGCGGATCTGAGCGTGTTTGGTTTTAATGAAAAATTCACTAAAGAGCAAGCGATTTTACAATTTTTATTGCATGCTAAAGAGGTGGAATGCTTGTTTTTAGGGGGGAAAAGGGTAACTTAAAAAAGTAATTGATGGTTTTGTTTTTAAGGAGTTCTAAATAAAAATGCTTTTAGCATTTTTTAAAATAAAAAAGTCTAATTTATTCTAAAGACAGAATGCGTTAAAATGAGAGGATTAAATCAATATTAAGGAGAGTTTATGAAATTAGTTTTAGCCAAAAACACAAGAAAATCAGACACCAAAAGCGTGGAGTTAGAGGATTTGTATCAAAAATTCACTGAAGACAAGCGTTCTATTTTTTATTTTGCCCCCACAAACGCCCACAAAGACATGCTCAAGGCGTTGGATTTTTTCAAAAAAAAAGGTCATACGGCCTATTTAGATGAGGTGAGGGTCAGCACTGATGAAAAAGATTTTCTTTATGAATTGCACATTATTTAAAGGCTTGTGTTGAAAGTTTATATTGAAACAATGGGTTGTGCAATGAATTCTAGGGATAGCGAGCATTTATTAAGCGAGTTATCCAAACTAGACTATAAAGAGACCAACGACCCTAAAATAGCGGATTTGATTTTGATTAACACTTGCAGTGTGCGTGAAAAGCCTGAGCGAAAATTATTCTCAGAAATCGGTCAATTCGCTAAAATCAAAAAACCTAATGCCAAAATTGGGGTTTGTGGGTGCACCGCAAGCCACATGGGAGCGGATATTTTGAAAAAATCCCCAAGCGTGAGCTTTGTGTTAGGGGCTAGGAATGTGTCTAAAATCTCTCAAGTTATCCATAAAGAAAAAGCCGTTGAGGTGGCGATTGATTATGATGAAAGTTCGTATGCGTTTGAGTTTTTTGAAAAAAAGGCTGAAGTCAGATCGTTACTAAACATCTCCATAGGTTGCGATAAAAAATGCACTTATTGCATTGTCCCGCACACTAGGGGAAAAGAAATTTCTATCCCTATGGATTTGATCTTAAAAGAAGCTGAGAAATTGGCGAATAACGGCACTAAAGAGCTCATGCTTTTAGGGCAAAATGTGAATAATTATGGCGTTCGTTTTAGCAGTGAGCATGCGAAAGTGAATTTTAGCGATTTGTTGGATAAATTAAGCGAAATTCCAGGCATTGAAAGGATACGATTCACTTCGCCCCACCCCTTACACATGAATGATGAATTTTTAGAGCGCTTTGCGAAAAACCCTAAAGTGTGTAAGAGTATCCACATGCCCTTACAGAGCGGATCTAGTGCGGTGTTAAAGATGATGCGAAGGGGCTATAATAAAGAGTGGTTTTTAAACAGGGTGGAAAAATTAAAGGCTTTAGTGCCTGAAGTGGGCATTAGCACGGATATTATCGTGGGCTTTCCTAATGAGAGCGATAAGGATTTTGAAGACACGATGGAGGTGCTAGAAAAAGTGCGCTTTGACACGCTTTATAGTTTCATTTACTCCCCACGCCCTTTCACAGAAGCAGGAGCTTGGAAAGAAAGAGTGCCGCTAGAAGTTTCATCTCTAAGATTAGAAAGGTTACAAAACAGACACAAAGAAATTTTAGAAGAAAAAGCTAGGCTTGAAGTGGGTAAAACGCATGTGGTGTTGGTGGAAAATAGGCACGAAGTTGATGGGCAGATCGTGGGTTTTGAAGGGCGTAGCGATACAGGGAAGTTCATTGAAGTAACTTGTAAAGAAAAAAGAAATCCGGGCGAGCTTGTGGAAGTAGAAATCATCTCTCATGTTAAAGGGCGCTTGATGGCGACCACCAAAAACAACCAATAAGAGCAACCACTAAAGAGTAGGGTTAAGGGCAAGAGTTGAGCTTAAAAATTTTTAGAAAAAATATCGTTTTAAGGATTGTTCCGCGCTTGGCGTTTGGGGTCCTTTGGTTGTTGCATAAAACTTGTAAAAACCGCTATTTTTTAGCTCAAAATTTAAAAGAAAAACCCTTCATTGCAAGCTGTTGGCATGGCGAGCTTGGCATGATTGGGTTTGCGTATTTAAGGCTTAAAAAACCTTGTATTTATGTGATTACAAGCCAGCATTTTGACGGCTCTATTGCGGCGGGTTTGTTTGAAAGCTTTGGGTTTAAAAATATTAGAGGTTCTAGCAAAAAAGGGGGGGTTAAGGTTTTGATAGAAGGGCTTAAGCGCCTAAAAGAGGGTTATGATGTCGCTATCACGCCTGATGGCCCAAAAGGCCCACGACACAGCATAGCGGATGGGGTGATCGCTTTGGCTCAAAAATCAGGTGTGGGGATTAGTGCATGCAGGGTGGTTTGCAAAAACGCATGGCAATTTAATACTTGGGATAAATTTGAAATCCCTAAGCCTTTTAGCGAAGTGCATTACCACATGTTAGAATCTGTAATAATCCCTAAAGAATGGGAGCTTTCAAAGGCGAAAGAATTTTTAAAAACGCGCATGGATTCTGCTGATTTTAAAGAAGGGGGTTTAGGTGCTTAAAGGGTTAAAAAAAGCGTTTAAAGAAAAGTTTTGCTCTCAAGTGTATATCTCTTTTAATGTGGATCACAACCTTTTGTCCGCTCAAATTTTAAGGATTAAAAACCACCGCATTAAAGAGAAATTTTTTAGAACTTTTAAGACGAAAGTGGAAACGAAAAACGGCGAAGTCCCCCTTCAAGCTTTAAAAATCGCCAGAACTTATAGCCAAAAATACCCTTATACTTATTTTAGCGCGATGGTTAAAGCCAAAGAAATTTTATGCGAAAAGCAAGCGTTTGAACAAATCAAGCAAGAAAACCAGGATTATTTGGCTTGCAAAATCAATCAAAAATATTGCGTTTATGTGGAGTCTAAAGATTTTTTAAAGGATTTTAAGCGTTTTAAAGTCCAGGATGTGGATTTTTTGTTTTCGCCTTTTAGCCTTATTTATGAATTTGTGCACGACAGGTTAGAAGAAAAGCCGTTATTGTATTTGCTTTTGGAGCGTTCAAGGTTTTATTTTTTGATTGCGGATAAAAAAGAGATTTTTTTGGCCCAATCCGTGTTTTTAGAAGAACAACCTGAAGAGTTTATAGAGAGCAAGGAAGAAGATTCTATGGAGTTGAATGATGAGAGCATGAAGGCGTTTTTGAGTGAAATCCAAGAAGATATTGACAGCCTTGAAGAAGCGATGGGATTAAATAGCAGTAAGGACAATAAGGAAAAAAATAATGAGGACGCTTATAGTTTGATTGAAGGCATGACGAATATCCCCATAATTGCAAACGCTTTGCAAGAAGGCTTGTGCAGTGTTTATCACTCTAGGGATATAGATTTTGTGGAAAAAGTCATTCTTTTAGACAGCTGCCAAATCCACCAAAAGGCGTTGATGCATTTGCAAGAAACTTTGATGATGGAAGTGGATAGGTTGGATTTTTCTTTAGTGGAGCAATTGAATGTTTTAGCGTGCATGGAGAATGAAAAGTATGCGTTTTAGTTACATTGAGCCAAGAGCGAAATACCTTATCAGCAAGCTTTCTAAAATCTGGATTTTTTACATTTTTTTATCGCTTGTTCTTATTGGAGGGTTAGTGGGGTTTATGCACCATGCCATTGATAACGCTCAAAATGACATAGCTAGTTTAACAATCCAAGAAAAGCTTTACCGCCATGAGACTAGCCGTTTGCAAGCAAAAACCGCTGAAACCTTGCAACTCATTAAAGAGGCTAAAAAGCGTTTGAATTACAATGACGATGTGCGCGATGTTTTACAAGGGCTTTTGAATATTGTGCCAGATCTTATCACTATCAATAGCATTGAAATAGATCAGCAAAGCGTGGTGATTAGCGGTAAAGCCCCTTCTAAAGAGGCTTTTTATTTTTTATTCCAAAACAAGTTAAACCCCATGTTTGATTATTCTAGCGTGGAATTTTTCCCCTTAAGCGATGGGTGGTTTAATTTTGTTTCCAATAACTCTTCTAATTCCTTATTGATAAGCAACCCTTGATGGGAGGAACATGAAACAATTGCATTTTTCACACCTGGATAGAGAGCAATCAGGCGATGTGGGTTTTATCATTAAAAACCTTGTTTTTTTAGGGGTTTTTTCCTTGTTGAGTTGGTTTAATACCGAATATTTTCTATGGCCGAGCATGTTGGAATTAAAAAAAATCCTTTTAGAGGAAAACCGCAAAAAAAGCGTTTTAGAATACGCGCAAAGGCATTTTGAAACAGCCCTTATGAATTATCGCAATCAAAAAGAGACGGGCGAATCTTTATTGAAAATCTTTAACGCTGAAGAGTCCAAAAATATCTTAGAAAAGATTTTAAAAAAATGTTTTGATGGCTATGAGATCAAGCCCTTACTCTCTCAAAACCCCTCTCAAGAAACCCAATTTTTTATCATAGCTAGAGTGAGCGAATTAGAAAAGACTTATCTTTTTTTCACCTTGCTTAACAAATATTTACCCAGCGCTCAAAGCCAATTACCCTTAAAGATTTCTAAAGATAATGATGGGTTGTTGGTGCAATTTAGCGTGAATATTGGTTTGCAATAAGGCGATTTATGGGTGGTTTTGATTTTAATTTTGACAATAAAGCATGCGAGAATTGTGGGGCAAAGTGTTGCGTGGGGGAAAGCGGGTATATTTTTGTAACGATCCAAGAAATGCAAACAATTAGCGCTTTTTTAAAATTGGAATTGGAAGAATTTAGCCAAAAATATGTTAAAAAGGTAGGGTATAAGTTCTCTTTATTAGAAAAAGACGCTAAAGATTTGGGTTTGGCGTGCGTGTTTTTGGATTTAGAGACGAAAAAATGCCAGATTTATAGCGCACGCCCCAAACAATGCCAAACCTTTCCTTTTTGGGAGAGCGTGAAAAGCTTTTCTAAAGAGCAAAAGGAAGCTTTTTGCAAAAGTTGTTTGGGCATCACACAAAAAACTAAAGAGACTAAAGTGCGCTAAAATGTGTTTTTAGTGACACAAAAAGGAAATAAAGTCATGGATATTCCAATAAAAAAAAGATTTTTAGCGAGTTTGTTGCTTTTTAGCTTGCTTTCTTGCCTCAAGGCTGAACCCCTTTCAGAAGATCATCAAATTCTATTGAGTTCAGACGCTTTCCATAGGGGGGATTTTGCAGCGGCTCAAAAGGGGTATATGAGTCTTTACAAGCAAACTAATAAGGTGGTTTATGCTAAAGAGGCAGCCATTTCAGCGGCGAGTTTAGGGGACATTAAAACCGCGATGCATTTAGCCATGCTCTATCAAAAAATCACCAATAATCGTAACGATCTCTCTATCAATAAGATTTTAGTGGATGGTTATGCACAAATGGGGCAAATTGATAAGGCGATCGCGTTGTTGCAAAAAATCCGTAAAGAAGAAAAAACCATAGGCACAGACAATGTGTTAGGGACTTTGTATTTGTCTCAAAAGCGTTTGGATAAGGCTTTCCCCTTATTGAATAAGTTTTATAATGCAGTGCATGATGAAGACAGCCTTGAAAAAATTATTACGATTTACTTTTTGCAAAATCGTAAAAAAGAGGGCCTGGATTTGTTGCAATCCCACATAGACAGGTATGGTTGCTCAGAGCAATTATGCCAAAAAGCGCTCAGCACTTTCACGCAATTTAATGAGTTAAATTTGGCTAAAACCACTTTCGCTCGCCTATATGAAAAAAACCCAGTCGTGCAAAACGCCCAACTTTATATTGGGGTGCTGATTTTATTGAAAGAATTTGATAAAGCCCAACAGATCGCAGAATTGTTTCCCTTTGACAGGCGCTTGTTACTGGATTTATACACTGCACAAAAGAAATTTGATCAAGCTTCCAAACAAGCCTCTTTGATCTATCAAGAAAAAAAAGATCCTAAATTTTTAGGGCTAGAGGCGATTTATCATTATGAAAGTTTGAGCATGAAAAATAAAAAACTCACCAAACAAGAGATGCTGCCTATCATCCAAAAATTAGAAAAAGCTACCAAAGAGCGCCAAGTATGGCTTGCTAAAACCAAAGACAAAGAAGACGCACAAGACGCTTTCTTTTATAATTTTTTAGGGTATTCTTTAATAGATTATGGCATGGATGTTAAAAGGGGCATGGATTTGGTTAAAAAAGCTTTAGCCCTAGACGCTAGCTCTGCACTTTATTTGGACTCTTTGGCATGGGGTTATTACAAGTTGGGGAATTGCTTGGAGGCTAAAAAAATCTTTTCTACCATCGCTAAAGATCTTATCCAAGCTGAACCTGAATTAAAAGAGCATCATAAAATCATCCAAGAATGCAAGAAGTAGGGATTTTAGAGAATTTGCAAAAAAGCCTAGCCTTAAAAGAGGGCATGCTCTCTTATGAAATGTTAGGTAAAAGTTTGTCGTATAACCCTTACTTGCCTAGAGTCATTTCTAAAACTAAAAACTATGTTTTTGTAACTCCTAGCGAGGTTTTAGAAAAACTTTTACAAGAAAACACCCATACAGATTGCGTGATCATCAATTTCAAAGGTTTGTATGAATTAGGCGTGCCAAGCGTGTTTGACTTGGAAGTTTTAGGGTTGTTGCGCCGCCATGCAAGCTCTATGATTGTCCAACAGGATTTTTTCATTAGCCATTACCAGCTTTTAGAATCGCTCGTTCAAGGCACTGATGGAGTCATTTTAGATGAAGGGCTTTTAAAAGAGGATTTAAAGGGCATGATAGATTTTGCTTGCCGTTTGGGCTTAAGCGTGTTTGTGGAAACTGACAAGCCAAATCATGCTTATTTGAAAGGTTTAGGGGTTTTAGGCGTGTTGGAAAAAATCTCTCATTCTCAAAATCAAAAAAAAATAGTCTTTTTAGATTGAATTTTAAGCTAATTTTGAGTAAAAATCGCATTTAAACTTTTTAAAAGGAGTTATCATGTCATTATTGGTGAATGATGAATGCATTGCATGCGATGCTTGCAGAGAAGAGTGCCCTAGTGAGGCGATTGAAGAGGGTGATCCTATTTATAACATTGATCCGGATCGATGCACGGAATGTTATGGGTATTATGATGAGCCAAGTTGTGTGAGCGTTTGCCCTGTGGATGCGATTTTACCGGATCCTAACAATACAGAAAGCATAGAGGAATTGAAATACAAATACGAAAGCTTGCAAGAGCAAGGTTAAAGGCTTACTGATGGCTAAAATCACAGCCGTGATTGATATTGGCTCCAATTCGGTGTGTTTGGCAGTCTTTAAAAAGACAAGCCAATTTGGGTTTTACTTGCTTTTTGAGACAAAATCTAGGGTTAGGATTTCTGAGGGTTGTTACGCTTCTAAAGGGGTTTTGCAAGAAGTCCCTATGCAAAGAGCCATCAAAGCCTTGAGTGAGTTTAAAGAAATCGCCCTCAAATACAAAAGCAAAAAAATCTTATGCGTGGCGACCTCAGCGGTGCGCGATGCCCCTAACAGATTGGAATTTGTATCAAGGGTGAAAAAGGCTTGCGGTTTGCAAATCAAAGTGATTGATGGGCAAAAAGAAGCGCTCTATGGTGGGATTGCGTGCGCGAATTTGTTGCATAAAAATTCAGGGATCACGATAGATATTGGAGGGGGTAGTACCGAATGTGCGTTGATTGAAAAAGGCAAGATTAAGGATCTCATCTCGCTTGATATTGGCACGATCCGTATTAAAGAAATGTTTTTGGATAAAGCCTTGAATATCAAATCGGCTAAAGCCTTTATCCAACAAGAAATTTCTAAACTCCCCTTTAAGCATAAAAACGCCTTTGGGGTGGGGGGGACGATTAGGGCGTTGAGTAAAGCATTGATGAAACGCTTTGATTATCCCATTGATTCTTTGCATGGTTATGAAGTAGATGTGCATAAAAATTTAGCGTTCATTGAAAAAATCATCACGCTTAAAGAAGACAAACTGCGGCTTTTAGGGGTGAATGAAGAGCGTTTAGATAGCATCAGGGGTGGGGCGTTGATTTTATTAGTTGTGCTGGAGCATTTAAAAACTTCCTTGATGATCACTAGTGGCGTAGGGGTGAGAGAAGGCGTGTTTTTGAGCGATTTGTTGCGTCACCATTACCATAAATTCCCCCCCAATATCAACCCTTCTTTAACCTCTTTAAAAGATCGCTTTTTACCCCATGAAAAGCACAGCCAAAAGGTCAAAAAAGAATGCGTGAAATTGTTTGAAGCCTTATCGCCTTTGCATAAAATAGATGAAAAATACCTTTTCCATTTAAAGATTGCTGGGGAATTAGCGAGCATGGGTAAGATTTTAAATATTTATTTAGCCCACAAGCACAGCGCATATTTTATTTTAAACGCTTTGAGTTATGGCTTTAGCCACCAAGATAGGGCGATCATTTGCTTATTAGCGCAATTTAGCCATAAAAAAATCCCTAAAGACAACGCTATCGCTCATATCAGCGCGATGATGCCAAGCCTTTTGACCTTGCAATGGCTGAGTTTTATCCTTTCTTTAGCCGAAAATTTGTGCATGACAGACAGCCACGATTTAAAATACAAATTAGAAAAAAACAAGCTTGTGATCCACTCTAATGATGCACTTTATTTGGCTAAAGAAATGCTGCCTAAACTCATTAAGCCCATTCCTTTGATGATAGAGTTTGCTTGAAAATAGCGATTGTAAGGCTTTCAGCGCTTGGGGATATTATCGTGAGCGCGGTGTTTTTAGCGATGATTAAAGAGTGTTTTACTAACGCTCAAATAGAATGGTTTGTAGATGAAAGATTTAGCACGATTTTAGAGCATTCCCCTTATATTGATAAATTACACCCTATCGCTTTAAAAGGCACGCTCAAAAGCTTTAACCCTTTGAAGATTTTCAAACTTTTTAAATCTTTAAGGGCTTATGAATATGATATAATCATTGACATGCAAGGTTTGATCAAATCCGCTATCATCACGCAATGTTTAAAAGCCCCTAAAAAAGTCGGCTTTGATTATGCTTCAGCTAGAGAGGGTTTGAGCGCGTTGTTTTATTCGCAAAAAGTTTCTATCGCTTATGATGAGTCTATTTTAAAGCGCAATTTCACGCTTATTTCTCAAGCCCTAAACTTGCCTAAAAAAGAGATTTCAGAGAGTTTAACCTCTAGGGCTAAAGTGTTTTCTTATCAAAATTCTTCACAAATCAACGCATTAAATTTGAATGAAAATAAGCCTAAAATCCTTTTTGTTTTAGAAACTTCTAAGACTAATAAAACTTACCCCATAGAGCGCTTTAAAGAGTTAGCGCTGATGCTAGAAAGCGTTCAAATTTGCTTGTTATGGCATGCGGATGAAAAAAAGGCGGTTGCACTTTATTGCACTTTAAAAAACCAATGCGATGTTTTATTGCTCCCTAAACTCACTTTAAACGAAGTTAAGGCGTTGCTTTTTAGAATGGATTTAATTATTGGGGGCGATACGGGTATTACGCATTTGGCATGGGCGTTACAAAAAGCCAGTATCACCCTTTATGGAAACACCCCTATGGAGCGCTTTAAATTGGAAAGTCCGATCAATGTTTCACTCACCGGTAATTCAAACGCCAGCTATCATAAAAAGGATTTTTCTATCCAAAATATAGAGCCTGAACGCATTAAAGAATGCGTTTTAAACCTTTTAAAGGAGAAAGAATGACTTATAAAGAACGACTCATACATGAAAAAATATTAAACAAAGACGACAAGGGTTTTAAAACAGAGTTGCGCATTTTGAGCATTTTTATCGTGGAATTTTTAGTGAATATTCTAGGGTTTGTTTTGGCTAAAATGCCCCATTTGTGGTTTTTAAGATGCATTAAGGCTGTGGCGTGGCTGATGAGGACCTTTGATAGGCGCCGTTATTTTGACGCTAAGGCCAATTTGGACTTTGTGTTTGGGGATTCTAAAAGCGAAGAGGAGAAAAAACGGATTATTAAAAAGGGTTACGAAAATTTTGCTTTTATTATTTTAGAAACCATTAGAGTGGTTTTTATCCCTAAAGATATATACGATTCTCGTTTCACGCTCATCAATGAAGAAAATGTGTGGAAGTCTCTAAATAGGGAAGGCCAAGCGATCACTTTGTGCATGCATTTTGGCTATTGGGAAGCGGTAGGCACGACTTTGGCGCAATATTATGAGGATTATGGTAGGGGGTGTTTGGGACGCTTGACTAAATTCGCTCCCATCAATCACATGATTATGAGCCGGCGAGAAGCGTTTGGGGTGCGTTTTGTCAATAAAGTAGGGGCGATGAAAGAACTCATTAAAATGTATAATCAAGGCAATGGCTTGGTGGGGATTTTAGTGGATCAAAATGTCGTGCATAAAGATGGGGTGGTGGTGAAATTCTTTGATAAAGACGCCACGCACACCACGATCGCTTCTATTTTATCGCGCCGTTATGATATAGACATCCAGCCGGTATTTATTGATTTTAATGATGATTATTCGCATTACACAGCGACTTATTATGAAAGCATTCGATCTAAAATCACCGATAACGCTGAAAAGGATATTTTAGAATGCACTCAAGCCCAAGCGAGTTTGTGCGAAGAGGTGATTAGAAAGCATCCGGAAAGTTATTTTTGGTTTCATAGGCGTTTTAAAAGCACCCACCCTGAGATTTATAAAAGGTAGGGTTTTGAGTGGAATGATAAAATTTAAAAAATGCTGAAAGCATTTTTTATAATCACATGCTAAAGAGCTTGCGTGAGCGAGCGGTATTTTCTTAAGCGGTATTCTTGGGTTAGGGGGTTTCTTAAGGGGGTTGTAGGGGAGAATGATTTCAAAATACCCCCCTATTCCCTTAAGAAAATGAGTTTTTTACCATAAAGATAAGGTTTAAAAATCCCATTTTTTAAAAAGTTATCACCTGACTAGCGTCAAACTCTTTGATATTTTTTATTGACGATCCATTGTATATCTTTCTAAAAACTCTTTTTTAAAACTTAAAAACCGCTTTTCTAAAATGGCGTTTCTAGCGTTTTTAACCAGCTCTAAATAAAAATGCAGATTGTGCAAGCTCGCTAAACGAGCGTAAGTGAGTTCTTTAGCCCTAAAGAGATGGTGCAAATAAGCTTTAGAATAGCGTTTGCAAGTGTAACAAGTGCAATTTTCTTCAATGGGGGTGTTGTCCAATTTATAGGGCGCGTTTTTGATAGAGATTTTGCCAGAATGCGTGAAAAGGGTGGCGTTTCTGGCGTTTCTTGTGGGCATCACGCAATCAAACATATCCACCCCTAAACTGATAGCGTCTAAAATGTTTTCAGGCGTGCCTACGCCCATTAAGTAGCGAGGTTTGTCTTTAGGGAGTAAGGGGGCGGTGTGAGCGATAGTTTCTAGCATTTCATTTGTGCTTTCGCCCACCGCTAAACCGCCTATCGCATAGCCATCAAAACCACCATGCGTTAATCCCACGCTAAGACTACGCATTTTCAAATGGGTGCCGCCTTGGATAATGGCAAAAAGGTTGTTGTTAGGGCGGTTGTTTTCTTTGTGGTATTCTAGGCTAATATTTGCCCATTTAGCGCTTCGTTTGATGGATTCTTCAAGGCGTTTTAGTGGAGCAGGTAAGCCCACTAGATCGTCTAAAACCATCATAATATCGCTATTTAAAGAATATTGAATATCCAAAACTTTAGTGGGCGTGAAGAAATGCTTGCTCCCATCAAGATGGGATTTAAAAACAATCCCATCTTCTTGCAATTTAACATTATCGCTCAAACTAAAGGCTTGAAACCCCCCACTATCCGTTAGAAAACTCCCATGGAATTGAGCGAAATGATGCAAGCCTCCTAATTGCTCGATAACTTTCTCACCCGGTCTTAAATACATGTGGTAAGTGTTGGCTAAAATGAGTTTAGCGCTCAAGCGTTCTTGCATGTCAATAGCGTCTAAAGATTTGATACAGCCTTGTGTGCCTACAGGCATAAAAATAGGTGTCTCTACTTGAGAATGCACTAAATTTAAAATACCAGCTCGTGCATGTTTGTCGACAGCCTGGAGTTGAAAATCCATTGTTTAAGCCTTAATCTTGGATATAATGGCGTAATCATTTTTTAGGAAGTTTGGATTGGAATTGAAAAAAATCGCCCTTATTTTAGATGGCATTGTAGCAAAAAATTTTTTAGACTTGGTGTTAAGGCATTATTCTAGTCATAATTTTTATATAGTGGTTGTCAAAGATGAGAATCTTATCCCTAAAAATTACCCAAGCACTTTCGCGTTTTATTGCTTTGATGCGACTTCTAGTTTCAGGCTTTTGCAAGCGCTAGATGATGAGGTGAGCGATTTGTTTTTGATCATGCAAGATGCAAAAGAGCAACGCATTATCCACAAAATCATTCAAACCCACTTCAAACGCATGCGCGTGGTTTTGAGCGTGAAAAGAGAGGGCGAAAACGAAAATGACGAAAAGCATGAAAGTGAAAAACTGGTTTTGATTGATGAATTTGAAGTTTTAGCCAATAAGTTTATTTCCCGCTTGCCTAATATCCCTAGCACCCCTAGAGAGTTTGGGTTAGGGAAGGGCGAAATCATGGAGATTGGCGTGCCTTTTGGGAGTATTTTTGCTTACAGGCATGTTGGCTCTATTAGGCAAAAAGAATACAAAATCGTAGGGCTTTATCGCAACGATGTTTTTTTACTCGCCACTAAATCTTTAGTTATTCAGCCAAGAGACATTCTTTTAGTGGTGGGCAATCCGGAAATTTTAAACGCAGTGTATCTTCAGGTCAAAAGCCATGTGGGGCAATTCCCAGCCCCCTTTGGGAAGAGCATTTATTTATACATTGATATGCGTTCACAAAGCAAAAAAGCGATGATGCGCGATGTGTATCAAGCTTTGTTTTTGCACAAACATTTAAAAAGCTATAAGCTCTATATCCAGGTTTTACACCCCACTAGCCCTAAGTTTTACCATAAATTTTTAGCGCTAGAAACAGAGGGCATTGAAGTGAACTTTGATTTTTATGGGAAAAGTTTTATCCAAAAGCTCCATGAAGACCATCAAAAAAAAATGGGCTTGATCATGGTTGGCAGGGAGCTTTTTTTACCCAAAAAACACCGCAAAGCCTTGTATAAAACAGCCACCCCAGTTTATAAAACCAACGCTTTTGGCTTGTCTAAAGTCTCTCAAAGCGTTGTGGTTTTGAATGAAAGCTTGGATATTAATGAGGACATGTCTTCAGTCATCTTTGATGTGTCTATGCAAATGGATTTAAGCTTGTTGCTCTATGATTTTGACCCTAACAAACGCTATAAAAACGAGATTGTCAATCATTATGAAAATTTAGCCAACGCGCTCAACCGCAAGATTAAGATTTTCCAAACGGACACGAAAAACCCTATCATGCATCTCAATTCCTTAAAAGATCCTATTTTGCATTTTATACCTTTTGAAGCGTGCATCACGAAAACGCGCTTTTTGTGGTTTTTATCCACTAAAGTGGAAAAATTGGCATTTTTAAGCGACGATAACCCTCAAATTTTTATTCCCGTAGCGGAGTGAAGGAATGCGAGAAATTTTAATCCCTTTAAAAGAAAAAAGCTATAAAGTGTTTTTGGGGGAATTGCCCGCCATTGAATTGAAACAAAAAGCGCTCATTGTGAGCGATAGCATTGTGGCTGGCTTGCATTTATCTTATTTATTAGAGCGCTTGAATGTATTAGAAACGCGCACGTGCGTGATAGAGTCTGGAGAAAAGCACAAAAACTTGAATTCTTTGGGGCGTATTTTAAACAATGCCTTTGAAATGCAATTAAACCGCCATTCTTTAATGATAGCCCTTGGTGGGGGAGTGATAAGCGATATGGTGGGTTTTGCGAGCAGTATTTATTTTAGGGGGATTGATTTTATCAATATCCCTACGACTTTACTTTCTCAAGTGGATGCGAGCGTGGGGGGGAAAACAGGGATCAATACAGCTTATGGTAAGAATTTGATTGGATCATTCCACCAGCCTAAAGCGGTTTATATTGATTTAGCTTTTTTAAAAACCCTTGAAAAAAGGGAATTCCAAGCAGGGGTGGCTGAAATCATTAAAATGGCGGTGTGTTTTGATAAAAGCCTGGTAGAAGTGTTAGAAACAAAGGATTTAAAAGATTGTTTAGAAGAAGTGGTTTTTCAAAGCGTTACAATAAAAGCTCAAGTCGTTACACAAGATGAAAAAGAGCAAAATATCAGAGCTGGGTTGAATTATGGGCATACCTTTGGGCATGCGATAGAAAAAGAGACTCATTATGAGCGGTTTTTGCATGGCGAAGCGATCGCTATTGGCATGTGCATGGCCAATGATTTAGCCCTTTCTTTAGGCATGCTCACTCTAAAAGAGCATGAACGCATAGAAAATTTATTAAAAAAATTTGATTTGATATTCCATTATCAAATTTTAGATATTCAAAAATTTTATGAAAGTTTGTTTTTAGACAAAAAAAGCGAAAACAAGACGATCAAATTCATTCTACCTAAAGGCATTGGGGCGTTTGAAATAGCCGCTCATATCCCTAAAGAAACGATTTTAAAGGTGTTAGAAAAATGGCATTAAGGGTATTGTTATTCTTTTGTTTTTTGTTGTTGTGTGCAGAAGATAAAAGCCAAGAGTTATTGTCCATACAAAAACAAATGGCTTTGGTGGATAAAAAACTCACTAAAGATGATAATGTGTGGTTGAAGAAATTTGAAAACTATAAGATTTACAACCAAATTTATACTGAAAAAGAGAGCGTGAGGCAGGAATTAAGGCACTTGAAATTCCAAAAAAATAAGGATCTCTTAAAGATTAGCACTTTAGAGCATACCTTAAAGGCTTTAGAATCCCAACAAAAAATGTTTGAAAGCTATGGGGTCAATCCTTTTAAGGACTTGATAGAGCGCCCCAATATCCCCAATATCCCCAATATCGCCAACCCTATTGCGATCATTGATGGCATTTCTTTCATTAAAAGCATGCGTTTAAAGCATGAAGACCTTAAAAACAACCAGATTGCTTTAGAAGAGGTTTTGAAGCTTTTAGATGAAAAACACCAGCTTTTAAGTCAATGGCAGGCATTGGATAAAAACGCGAAATTGAGCGATGAGATTTATCAAACTCAAGCCAAACGATTAGAATTGCAAGGGGCTCAAAACATTTTAAAAACCACGATTGGGATCTTTCAAAAAGACAGCGATGAAGCCGTTAGCATTGTAAAAACCCAAATCAAAAACCAGCTTTTAAAATTGCTTTATGTGTTTTTAACCGCCCTTTTGAGCGTGGTGTTTGCGTGGATTTTAAAAGTCATTTCCAGTAAATACATTGAAAATAACGAGCGCGTTTATACCGTTAATAAAGCCATTAACTTTGTGAATGTGAGCGTGATTGTTTTAATCTTTCTTTTTTCTTATTTAGAAAATGTGACTTATTTAGTCACGGTTTTAGGCTTTGCGAGTGCGGGCTTGGCGATTGCGATGAAAGACTTGTTCATGAGCTTGCTTGGGTGGTTTATTATTTTGATCGGAGGGAGTGTGCATGTGGGCGATAGGGTGCGTATCGCTAAAGGGACTGATATTTTTATTGGCGATGTGTTGGATATTTCTATGTTGCACATTACGATTTTAGAAGATGTGACCTTAACCACTTATTCTAATAACAGAAGAGCGGGCCGGATTGTTTTTGTGCCTAATAATTATATTTTCACTACCATGTTTGCCAATTACAGCCATTTTGGCATGAAAACGGTTTGGGATGGGGTGGATTTTTGCGTGACATTTGATTCTGATTTTAAAAAAGCTTCTAAAATTGCACTCAATATCGCGACAGAATTGTCTAAAGAATACACGGATATTACTTATAAACAGCTCAATAAAATGCGCGACAGGTATTCTTTAAGGAGTTTGAGCGTGAAGCCGCGATGCTTTTTGATGCCTGAAAATAATGGGATAAAGATTTCAGTGTGGTATCAAACCAATTCGTATGCCACTTTGTCTTTAAGGAGCAAGATTACGGCTGAAATTATTGAAGCTTTTTTGAAAGAAGAAAATATCCATATCGCTTATACCACCAGCAAATTGCTTAAAGTGGATACTGAGGGCGATGGCTTTGGGAATAAAAGGTAACAAGAATGAAAAAAGTCTATTTTAAAACTTTTGGGTGCAGAACGAATCTTTTTGACACGCAAGTGATGGGCGAGAATTTAAAGGATTTTAGCGCGACTTTAGAAGAAAATGAAGCGGATATTATTATTATCAATTCTTGCACCGTAACTAATGGGGCTGATAGCGCGGTAAGGAGCTACGCTAAAAAAATGGTGCGTTTGAATAAGGAAGTGTTATTCACTGGCTGTGGGGTGAAAACTCAAGGCAAAGAGCTTTTTGAAAAAGGGTTTTTAAAGGGCGTTTTTGGGCATGACAATAAAGAAAAGATCAATACGCTTTTACAAGAAAAAAAGCGTTTTTTCATAGATGATAATTTAGAAAACAAGCACTTAGACACCACGATGGTGAGCGAGTTTGTGGGCAAGACTAGGGCGTTTATTAAGATTCAAGAGGGTTGTGATTTTGATTGCAATTATTGCATTATCCCAAGCGTGAGAGGGAGAGCTAGGAGTTTTGAAGAAAGAAAAATTTTAGAGCAGGCGGGCCTTTTATGCGCTAAAGGGGTTCAAGAAGTGGTCTTAACCGGCACTAATGTGGGGAGCTATGGGAAAGATAGAGAGAGTAATATCGCAAGATTGATTAAAAAATTAAGCCAAATTGTTGGATTAAAACGCATCAGAATTGGGAGCTTAGAGCCTAATCAAATCAACGATGAGTTTTTAGAGCTTTTAGAAGAGGATTTTTTAGAAAAACATTTGCATATCGCTTTACAGCATAGTCATGACTTCATGTTAGAGAGGATGAACAGGAGGAATCGCGTGAAAAGCGATAGGGAATTATTAGAGGTAATTGCTTCTAAAAATTTTGCTATCGGCACGGATTTTATTGTAGGGCATCCGGGCGAGAGTGAAAGCGTTTTTGAAAAGGCGTTTGAAAATTTAGAGGGCTTGCCTTTAACGCATATCCACCCTTTTATTTATAGCAAACGAAAAGATACCCCTTCTAGTTTGATGCATGATAGCGTGAGTTTAGAAGTTTCTAAAAAGCGTTTGAATGCGATTAAAGATTTGATTTTTCATAAAAATAAGGTGTTCAGACAATTGCAACTCAAGCGTAACACGCCCCTAAAAGCTTTAGTGGAAGCGCAAAAAGATGGCGAATTTAAAGCCTTGGATCAATTTTTTAACCCCATTAAAATCAAAAGCGATAAGCCTTTAAGGGCTAGTTTTTTAGAAATCAAAGAGTATGAAATTAAGGAGAGAGAAAATTATGCCATTTTCTAAAAGTTTAGAAAATCTCATCAACCCTTTTAAACGCATCAAAAACCGCTCGCTTGTGTTGGCGTTAGGGTTTTTGATCCTTACTTTTTGCTTGCTTCTTTTTTTAATTTTCAGCGATATTTCTAGGCTCATATCTAGTAAGGACTTTTTCTATGTGATCCAATCCCACCCCAAACAAACTTTAATTGAAGATGAAAATTATTTTTATGCTAATAAAGGGCTTTATAAAACCAACAAAGAAGCCTTTTTAAGGGCTTATAAAATCCCAGAAAACATGCCCATAGAAAAACGACAAAATTTAAGCAAGGGTTCTAAAATGAATTTAGCGTTGCTTTTTTTTATTTCTAGCATGCTTTTTGGGATCTTTTGGCGTTTGCCCAAACGATTGAATACTAAAACGAGTTTAGAGAGCGCAGCTAAAAATGAATTAGAAAATGCATTCCAACGATACGATGCATTAGGGGTGCGTTTTGAAGATATTGCAGGGGTGAGTGAAGTTAAAGAAGAATTATTAGAAGTGATAGATTATTTAAAAAACCCTAGAAAATACCAGAATTTAGGGATTTTCCTCCCTAAAGGCGTGCTTTTAATCGGGCCTCCTGGAGTGGGGAAAACCATGATCGCTAAAGCTTTAGCGAGTGAAGCTAAAGTGCCGTTTTTTTATGAAAGCGGGAGCGCGTTTTCTCAAATTTATGTAGGCGCTGGGGCTAAAAAAGTGCATGAACTTTTTATGCATGCCAAAAAACATGCCCCCTCTATTATTTTTATTGATGAAATTGATGCCTTGGGTAAGGCTAGGGGAGGGCATAGGAGCGATGAAAGAGAAGCCACGCTCAATCAGCTTTTAACCGAAATGGATGGGTTTTTGCAAAATGATGAGGTGGTGGTGATAGGAGCGACCAACCAAATGGAAGTGATGGATGAAGCGTTATTAAGGAGTAAACGATTTGACAGGCGTATTTTCATCTCTTTACCGGATTTGTTAGAGAGACAAAGCATTTTAGAAAAGCTTTTAGAAAATAAAAAACACGCGCTAGACTATCTTAAGATCGCTAAAATTTGCGTGGGTTTTAGTGGGGCGATGTTAGCGACTTTAATCAATGAAAGCGTTCTAAACGCCCTAAAACACCAACGGACAGAAATCACTCATAGCGATATTTTAGAAGTGAAAGACAAGATCGCTTATGGCAAGAAAAAGCCCCAAACTTTAGATGAAAACCAAAAGGAATTAGTCGCTTTATATCAAAGTGCGAAAGCCTTAAGCGCGTATTGGCTAGAAATTGAATTTGATAAAGTGCCTTTATTAGGGGAATTTATTGTGTTTAATGAAAATAAAATCCATAGCGAAAGCGAGATTAAAAATTATATTAAAGTGTATTTGAGTGGGACGATTATTTTAGAGTTGCTCTATAAGGAGCGTTATAGTTTGTCCAAACAAGACTTACAAAAAGCGAAATTTTTAAATGAATTTATGGCTAGTGAGCTTCTTTTAGCCCCTACAAAAGAGTCCTTGAACGCTCTTTATGAGGAGCAATTGGAGTTTTTAAAACCACAAATAACGACTTGCAAGCGATTGAGCGCTCTGTTGTTAGAGCAAGAATATTTAGAGTATTCTAATTTGTATGATTTATTGAATGGGTGAAAAATGCGTTTTTTTAGTGGTTTTGGGTTTGTTAATGAAAGCGTGTTGTTTGAAGAGTGGCTTTTAAAAGGGGCTTATGATGTGTCAGGCTTTTCTATGGGGGCTATTAAGGCGATAGAATACGCCTATAATGAAGTCTTACAACAACGACGCATCAATTCCTTATTATTGTTTTCGCCTTGCATGTTGGCCCATAAGAGTTTGGCGTTCAAACGATTGCAACTTTATTCTTTTCAAAAAGACCCACAAAGCTACATGGATAACTTTTATCAAGCAGTGGGTTTGGACGCTCAATTAGAGCGTTTTAAAAAAATGGGTTCTTTAGAAGAATTGGAATTTTTATTGAATTACAAGTATAGTGATCATACAATTAGGCTTTTATTAGAAAAAGGCGTGAAAATTGAAGTGTTTATCGGTTTAAAAGACAAAATTACTGATATTCAAGCTTTGTTGGAATTTTTCATGCCTTTAGCCCAAGTGTGGCAGTTTAAAAGCTATAACCATTTGTTGCAAAAATCTTAAAAAAGGTGGAAGATGAAAAAGATTAGTTTAAAAATCAGTTTAGGGGTGTATTTGCTTCTTTTAGGCATTTTGGGTGGCTCTTTGATCATTTTAGGAGCGATAGTCGCACCGATTGTTTTCAAAGCTTCAAGCATTTTGCCTGAATTGAATCTAACTTCATTTGAAAGCGGGAAACTCATGGCACAAATCTTTGTGCGTTTCAATTATCTTTTGGGCGCGGTGGGGTTTATAGTGTTACTTTATGAAATCATTTCATTTATTTACTCTAAAAGATCGTTTGCGTGTTTGATCTTTGGCGTGGCGATAGGGGTGTTGTGCTTGCTCTTTGTTTTTTATTACACGCCTTATATTTTGAACGCTCAAAAAATAGGCGAAGCTGCAATCCAAAGCGATGCATTTGCTCGCTTGCACACTCAAAGCGAATGGCTGTTTAAGGAATTGTTTGTGTTGGTGTGCACTTTGTTTTTTTGGCACTTGTTTGGAAAAAACGCGGTTTAATCAAATGAGGGAATTTTTGGATATATATTTGGCAAATATCTAGCAAAGAGAAGGTAGCATTTAATGAAAAGGTTTAAAAAGAAACCAAAAAATACAAAACGATCGCATCAAAAAATCATCTTAAAGCGTTCTTTATGGCTTGCACCTTTACTCATCAGTGGGTTTGCTAGTGGGGTGTATGCGAATGGAACAGATATTTTGGGGCTTAGTTGGGGGGAAAAAAGCCAAAGGGTATGCGTGCATCATCCATGGTATGCTATGTGGGAATGCAATAAATGGGAGGAAAAAACACAACAATACACAGGAAACCAGCTCATTACACAAACTTGGTCATGGGGTAATGCGGCTCATTACTACCACACTCAAAACAACCAAAATATTACAGCTAATTTAAAAAATGATAACGGCACTTATTTTTTAAGCGGTCTGGATAACTACACTGGAGGGGAAGATAATGGGGGGAATTTAGACATTGAATTAGGCAGTAATGCTACTTTTAATCTGGGTGCGAATAGCGGGAATAGCTTCACTTCTTGGTATTCTAATGGGCATACTGATGTTACTTTTAGCGCTGGGACTATCAATGTGGATAACACCGTAGAAGTGGGCAATCGTGTGGGATCTGGAGCAGGCACACACACAGGTACAGCCACTTTAAACTTGAACGCTAATAAGGTCAATATCAATTCTAGTATCAGTGCGTATAAAACTTCGCAAGTGAATGTGGGCAATACTAACAGTGCTATTACCATCGGTTCGGTTTCTTTAAGTGGTAATGTGTGCAGTTCTTTGGCAACTTGGGGTTCAGGGTCTAATTGTTCTACTTCTGGGCCTGGCTATTCTTTTGAAGGGAATGTAAACGCTACTAACACGACTTTTAGCAATTCAAAGGGTAGTTTCACTTTTGGAGAGAACGCCACTTTTAGTGGGGCGAAATTGGATGGGGGGACATTCACTTTCAATAAAGAAGTTAGCGCCACCAATAACACAGCCTTTAATAGCGGTAATTTCACTTTTGAAGGTGCAAGCTCTTTCAATGGCGCTTCATTTAATAACGCCTCGTATGATTTTGACAATCAAGCCACCTTTCAAAACAGCTCCTTTAATGGGGGGACATTCACTTTCAATAACCAAAACAATCAAACCAATAGCACTCAGCCCCCACAAATAGCATTTGAAAACAGTTCTTTTAGCGGCAACGCTACCACTCTTAAGGGTTCTGTGGATTTCCAACAAGCTTTTAACAACTCAAACCACCAACTAACGATCCAAAACGCTTCGTTCAATAACGCTACTTTCAACAATACCGGTAAAATCACCATTAACGAGAATGCGAGTTTTAATGGCACGACATTCAACACTTCTATTGATACAAACAACATGACTATTACCGGCGGTGTGACTTTAAGCGGTAATAATGATTTGAAAAATGGTGCAACCCTTGATTTTGGGAGTTCAAAAGTCACTCTCACACAAGGGACGATTTTTAACCTTACTGGTTTAGGGAGTAAAAATAGCGTAACGATTTTAAATTCTAGCGGTGGGATCACTTATAATGAACTTTTAAACCATGCACTCAATAGCTTGACAAACGCCCTAAAAACGAGCAAAAGCTCTTCATTGCCGCAAAGTTTCGCTCAAGGTTTGTGGGATATGATCACTTACGATGGGGTTATTGGGCAACTTTTGAGTGAAAACACGACAACATCCAAATCCACTGACACTCCGCCTAACTCCACGCAAATCTATCAAGTGGGCTACAAAATAGGGGATAAAATCTACAAACTGCAAGAAACTTTTAGCCATAATTCCATCACCATCCAAGCTTTAGCGAGCGGAACTTACACGCCACCCCCTATTATTAGCGGCTCACAATTTAACTTATCCACTTCAAATTATATGGATTCTGACATCCATTGGTATAACCATGAACACTACATCCCCAAATCTCAAAATTTTACAGAGAGTGGGACTTATTATTTGCCAAGCATTCAAATATGGGGGAGTTCTAACAACTCGTTTAAGCAAACCTTTAGTGCGAATAATAGTAACTTAGTGATTGGGTATAACTCAACATGGACTGGAAATAGCGTTTCTTCTAGCGACACGGTGTCTTTTGGGGACACTTCAGGGACTCTTCTTTCTGGGCATTGTGGGCCTTGGCCTTATTACCAATGCACAGGCACTACTGATGGTACTTATAGCGCTTATCATGTGTATATCACGGCGAATCTGCGTTCTGGTAATCGCATAGGCACAGGTGGGGCGGCCAATCTGGTTTTTAACGGAATAAATAGCGTCAATATCGCTAACGCTAATATCGAACAGCATAACGCTGGGATTTATTCAAGCTCTATGACTTTTTCCACGCAAAACATGGATAGTCAGCAAGGTTTGAACGGATTAAATTCTAACGGCAAGCTTTCAGTGTATGGCACCACTTTCACTGATCAAGCTAAAGATGGGAAATTCACTTTCAATGCAGGGCAAGCCACTTTTGAAAACACCAACTTTAATGGAGGAACATACCAATTCAGCGGCGATAGCTTGAATTTTTTAAATAACGACCAGTTTAATAGCGGTTCGTTTGAGATTAGCACAAAAAACGCTTCGTTTAATAACGCTAACTTTAACAACAACGCTTCTTTTAATTTCAATAATTCTAGCGCGACCACTTCGTTTATAGGTAATTTCACTAACGCTAATTCAAACCTACAAATCGCTGGGAACGCTGTTTTTGGAAATTCTACCAATAGTAATGGATCTCAAAATAACGCTAATTTCAATAACACCGGCTCTATGACTATTTCAGGGAATGCAACTTTTAATAATGTGACTTTTAATAGCCCCACAAATACGAGCGTGAAAGGGCAGGTTACTCTCAATAATATCACTTTAAAAAATCTAAACACCCCCTTATCTTTTGGCGATGGGACAATTAGTTTTGGCACTCATTCTGTCATCAATGTGGATCAAGCTATCACTAATGGCAACCCTATCACTCTTTTAAACTCTTCTAAAGAGATTGATTACAACAACGCTTTTGCTAAAAATCTATGGCAGCTCATCAACTACCAAGGGCATGGAGCTAGTAGCGAAAAGCTCGTTTCTAGCGTGGGTGATGGCGTTTATGATGTAATGTATTCTTTCAACAACCAAACCTATAATTTTCAAGAGACTTTTTCACCAAACAGCATTTCTATCCGGCGTTTGGGCGTTGGCATGGTGTTTGACTACATGGATATGGAAGAATCGGATCATTTGTATTTTAAAAGTGTCGTCGGTTTTATGACCTACATGCCCAACAGCTATAACAATAATTTAGGGAATGCAAACAACACCATTTATTATTACGACAACAGCATTGATTTTTATGCCAGTGGGAAAACTTCATTCACTAAGGCGGATTTTTCTCAAATATTCACCGGACAAAACAGCGCGATTGTTTTTGGGGCTAAAAATATATGGACAAGTGCGAGCGATGTGCCACAATCCAATACAATCATTCGCTTTGGGGACAATAAGGGGGCAGGGAGTAATGGTGCGAGTGGGCATTGTTGGAATTTGCAATGCATAGGCTTTATTATAGGGAATTACGAAGCGCAAAAGATTTACATCACTGGTAGCATTGAAAGCGGGAACCGTATTTCTAGCGGTGGGGGTGCGAGTCTTAATTTTAACGGACTTCAAGGCATTCTTTTAACGAATGCGACTTTGTATAACCGCGCTGCTGGCACGCAAAGCTCGTCTATGAATTTTATCTCTAATGGTGCGAACATTCAGGCTCAAAACTCCTATTTTATAGACGATACCGCGCAAAATGGCGGTAAGCCTAATTTTAGTTTCAACGCTTTGAATTTGGATTTTTCTAACAGCTCTTTTAGGGGCTATGTGGGGAAAACGCAATCTGTTTTTAAATTCAACGCCACCAATGCGATTAATTTCACTAACAGCACGAATTTAAGCTCTGGTTTGTATCAAATTTCAGCTAATAGCGTGTCGTTTGATAATTCTAATTTAAGCGTTTCAGTGGGGACAAGCAGTATTAAAGCCAATGCGATCAATCTTTCTCAAAACGCTTCAATCAATACGAGCAACCATTCAACCCTTGAACTTCAAGGTGATTTGAATTTGAATGACACCAGCTCGCTCAACCTCAATCAAAGCACCATCAATGTTTCTAACAACGCAACGATCAGCGATTTTGCGAGTTTGATTGTGAATAATGGCTCTCATCTTAATTTTAATGGGGCGGTTAATTTTAATTCATCTAATATCACTACGAGTTTGAATGATTCTTCTATCGTGTTTAAGGGGGCGGTTTCTTTAGGAGGGCAGTTTAATTTTAGTAATAATTCTTCTTTGGATTTCCAAAACTCTAGCGCTATTATCTCTAACACGGCGTTTAATTTCTATGATAACGCCTTTTCTCAAAGCCCCATCACTTTCCACAAATCCCTTGATCTTAAAGCGTCCTTGAGTTTAGGAGGCAACCTTTTAAGCCCCAATAACAGCAGTGTGTTGAATCTTGAAAACAGCCAACTTGTTTTTAGCGATCAAGGGAGTTTGAATATCGCTAACATTGATTTATTGAGCGGTGTGAGCGGTAATAAAAGCCGTGTTTATAATATCATTCAAGCGGATATGAGCAATAATTGGTATCAGTATATCAATTTCTTTGGCATGCACATCAATAATGGGGTCTATGACGCTGCAAACCAGACTTATAGTTTCACTGACCCGCTCAATAATGCCCTAAAAATCACCGAGAGTTTTAAAGACAACCAACTAAGCGTTACGCTCTCTCAAATCCTGGGCGTTACAAACACGCTCTATAACATTAGCTCTGAAATCTTTAACTACCAAAAAGTCTATAATAACGCTAATGGCGTGTATTCTTACAGCGATGATGCACAAGGCGTGTTTTACCTCACAAGCAATGTGAAAGGCTATTACAACCCTAACAAATCCTATCAAGCTAGCGGTACTAATAACACCACTTTAAACAATAATATAAGCTCGGATTCTTCTGTCATTTCGCAAACTTATAACGCGCAAGGCAACCCTATCCAAGCGTTGCATATCTATAACAAGGGTTATAATTTCAACAACATCAAAGCGTTAGGGCAAATGGTGCTCAAACTCTACCCTGAAATCAAAAAGATCTTGGGGAATGATTTTTCGCTTTCCAATGTGAGCGCTTTAAACTCTAGTGCATTAAGCCAACTTGCAAAACTCATCACGCCTAGCGATTGGGAAAACATCAACGAGTTTATTGATAACGCAGATAATTCAGTGGTGCAAAATTTCAATAACGGCACTTTGATTGTAGGGGCGACTCAAATAGGGCAAACAAACACGAACAGCGCGATTGTTTTTGGGGGCTTGGGCTATCAAAAGCCTTGCGATCAAACCGATATTGTCTGCCAAGAATTTAGAGGCACTTATTTAGGGCAGCTTTTAGAATCCAGCTCGGCTGATTTGGGCTATATTGACACGACTTTTAACGCTAAAGAGATTTATCTTACCGGCACTTTAGGGAGTGGGAACGCATGGGGGACTGGGGGGAGTGCGAGTGTAACTTTTAACAGCAAGACTTCACTCATTCTCAATCAGGCTAATATTGTAAGCTCTCAAACCGATGGGATTTTTAGCATGCTAGGTCAAGAGGGTATTAATAAGGTTTTCAATCAAGCTGGGTTGGCTAATATTTTAGGCGAAGTGGCGGTTCAATCCATTGATAAAGCCGGAGGTTTAGGGAATTTGATAGCGGGCATGCTGGGGAGTGATGGCGTGATTGGGGGGCATTTAACGCCTGAGCAAAAAAATCAAACCTTAAGCCAGCTTTTAGGTGCAAACAATTTTGACAATCTCATGAATGATAGCGGTTTGAATACGGCGATTGAGGGTTTGATAAGACAGAAATTAGGTTTTTGGACTGGGTTAGTGGGGGGATTGGCCGGATTGGGGGGCATTGATTTGCAAGACCCTGAAAAGCTTATAGGGAGCATGTCAATCAATGATTTATTGAGTAAAAAAGGGTTATTCAATGAGATCACCGGCTTTATTTCTGCTAGTGATATAGGGCAAGTCATAAGCGTGATGTTGCAAGATATTGTCAAACCGAGCGACGCTTTAGAAAACGATGTGGCTGCTTTAGGCAAACAAATGATTGGCGAATTTCTAGGTCAAAACACGCTCAATTCCCTAGAAAGCTTATTGCAGAACCAACAGATTAAAAGCATTTTGGACAAAGTCCTAGCGGCGAAAGGTTTGGGACCTATTTATGAACAAGGTTTGGGGGATTTGATACCTGGTCTTGGCAAAAATGGGCTTTTCGCTCCCTATGGCTTGAGTCAATTATGGCAAAAAGGGGATTTTAATTTCAACGCGCAAGGCAATGTTTTTGTGCAAAATTCTAATTTCTCTAACGCCAATGGAGGCACGCTCTCTTTTAATGCGGGCGATACGCTTATTTTTGCCGGAAACAATGATATTTCGTTCACTAACCACACTGGCACGCTCAATTTATTATCCAATCAAGTTTCTAACATTGATATTACTGAGCTTAATGCGAGCAACGGCCTTAAGATGAACGCCGTAAATAACAATGTGTCCGTGTCTCAAGGCGATCTTTTCATCAATGCTAGTTGCGTGAAACAAAGCGATCCAACGACACAAAATGGCATAAACCCTTGCGCGCTTAATGCTACCCAAAATACCAATAATACTTCTAATAATGCGTCAAATAACACGCAAATCGCCTTGAATAATAACGATGAAAGCTTGAGCGTTACGGCGAATAATTTCAATTTTTTAGGCAATATTTACGCTAATGGGGTGGTTGATTTTTCAAAAATCAAAGGGTCTGCAAACATTAAAAATTTGTATCTTTACAATAATGCCCAATTCCAAGCCAACAATCTCACTGTTTTTAATCAAGCGCTATTAGAGAAAAACGCCAGCTTTGTAACGAATAATTTAAACATTCAAGGTGCATTCAACAACAACGCCACACGCAAAATAGAGGCGCTTCAAAATTTAACGATCGCTTCAAACGCTTCTTTAAGCACCGGTGTTTATGGCATAGAAGTAGGGGGGGCTTTCAACAATTTTGGAGCGATTAATTTCAATTTAGAAAACCCTCAAACGCCTGCAACACCGCTCATTCAAGCAGGAGGCGTGATTGATCTTAACGCCACCCAAACGCCTTTTATGAATGTCAATAATGGCATGGCGAATAACACGGCTTACACTTTGTTGGAAAGCAGCCGTTACATCAACTACAATATCAACCCCAACAGCTTGCAATCGTATTTAAAACTCTATACTTTAATCAATATCAACGGAAACCATATAGAGGAAAACAACGGCGTGTTGACTTATTTAGGTCAACGGGTTTTATTGCAAGATAAGGGGTTATTGTTAAGCGTAGTATTACCGAACTCCAGTCAAAACAACGCCTCCGAAAACAACATTTTAAGCCTTTCTGTCCTTTATAACCAGATTAAAATGTCTTATGGCAATAAGATCATGGGCTTTATTCCCCCTACTTTGCAAGATTACATTGTGGGCATTCAAGGGCAAAGCGCGTTAAATCAAATTGAAGCCACAGGGGGGAATAACGCTGTTAAATGGCTTTCAGCTTTGATGATGGAAACGAAAGAGAATCCGCTTTTTGCACCGATTTATTTAGAAAACCATTCTTTGAATGAAATCTTAGGCGTAACAAAAGATCTTCAAAACACCGCAAGCTTGATTTCTAGCCCTAATTTTAGGGATAACGCTACCAGCCTTTTAGAAATGGCGAGCTACACCCAACAAACGAGCCGTTTGACCAAACTCTCTGATTTTAGATCCAAAGAAGGGGAGTTTAGTTTTTCTGATCGCTTGTTGGAGCTTAAAAACAAGCGTTTTAGCGACTCTAACCCTAGCGCTTTAGAGGTTTTTGTCAAATACTCTCAAATTAGCAAACACCCAAATAACCTCTGGGTTCAAGGGGTGGGGGGAGCGAGTTTTATTGCTGGAGGCAATGGCACGCTTTATGGCTTGAATGTGGGCTATGACAGGTTGGTTAAAAATGTGATCCTTGGGGGTTATGTGGCTTATGATTATAGCAACTTTAATGGGTACATCATCCATTCTTTGGCTAATAATGTGGATATGGGGATGTATGCGAGGGCTTTTTTAAAAAGGAATGAATTCACTTTGAGCGCGAATGAAACTTATGGAGGCAATGTGACGAATATCAATTCTTCTAATCCTTTGCTCTCCGTATTGAACCAACGCTATAATTACAACACTTGGACAACGAGCGTGAATGAGAATTACGGCTATGATTTCATGTTTAAAAACAAAAGCGTGGTGCTCAAACCTCAAGTGGGCGTGAGCTATTATTTTATAGGCTTGAGTGCTATGAAAGGCAAAATGAATGATGCCGCTTATCAGCAATTTGTCATGCATTCAAACCCTTCTAACGAATCGGTTTTGACGCTCAATATGGGGCTAGAGGGCCGTAAATATTTTGGTAAAAATTCCTATTATTTTGTAACGGCCAGGTTGGGTAGGGATCTTTTGATCAAATCTAAAGGCGACAATATAGTGCGTTTTGTGGGTGAAAACACTTTATTGTATCGCAAGGGGGAAGTTTTTAATACTTTTGCGAGCGTTATTACAGGGGGCGAAATGCATTTGTGGCGTTTAATGTATGTGAATGCGGGGGTGGGGCTTAATATAGGCTTGCAATATCAAGATATTAATATAACCGGGAATGTGGGCATGCGAGTGGTGTTTTAGCTTTTTTGCTACAATGCTTCGTTCAAATTTTATGGTTAGGTTTTTCTATGTTCAATTATGAAGAGCTGTTTCAAACTTACAAAACCCCTTTTTATTTCTATGATTTTGACAAAATCAAACAGGCTTTTTTAAGCTATAAAGAGGCGTTTAAGGGGCGTAAATCGTTGATTTGTTACGCTTTAAAGGCGAATTCTAATTTGAGCATCCTTTCTTTATTGGCAAGTTTAGAAAGTGGGGCGGATTGCGTTTCTTTGGGCGAGATACAAAGGGCTTTAAAAGTGGGCATTAAGCCTTATAGGATCGTGTTTAGCGGGGTGGGTAAGAGTGCATTTGAAATAGAACAAGCCCTAAAACTCAACATTTTATTTTTGAATGTAGAGAGTTTTATGGAATTACAAACGATTGAAAAAATCGCTCAATCTTTAGGAATTAAGGCTCGCATTTCCATTAGAATCAACCCCAATATTGACGCTAAAACGCACCCTTATATTTCTACCGGCTTGAAAGAAAACAAGTTTGGCGTAGAGGAAAAAGAAGCTTTAGAAATGTTTCTTTGGGCTAAAAAAAGCGCGTTTTTAGAGCCTATTAGCGTGCATTTTCATATTGGATCGCAGCTTTTAGATTTAGAGCCTATTATAGAAGCGAGCCAAAAGGTGGCTAAAACCGCTAAATCTTTGATAGCTTTAGGCATAGATTTACGCTTTTTTGATGTGGGCGGAGGCATTGGCGTGAGCTATGAAAATGAAGAGACGATTAAGCTTTATGATTACGCGCAAGGGATTTTAGACTCGCTTCAAGGCTTGGATTTGACTATCATTTGTGAGCCAGGTCGATCTATTGTGGCTGAAAGTGGGGAATTGATCACGCAGGTTTTGTATGAAAAAAAGGCTCAAAACAAGCGCTTTGTGATCGTGGATGCGGGTATGAATGATTTTTTACGCCCCAGTTTATATCATGCTAAACATGAAATAAGAGTCATAACGCCTCGTAAGGGTGGTAAGGTTTCGCCTTGCGATGTGGTGGGACCTGTGTGTGAGAGCAGCGATACTTTTTTAAAGGAAGTCAATTTGCCAGAATTAAAGCCGGGCGATAAATTAGTCATAGAAAAGGTTGGGGCTTATGGCTCTAGCATGGCTAGTCAATACAATTCGCGCCCCAAACTTTTAGAATTAGCCCTAGAAGATCACAAAATTAGAGTGATAAGAAAAAAAGAAAGTTTGGAAGATTTATGGCGTTTAGAAGAGGAAGGCTTAAAAGGAGTTTGATTAGATGCAAAAAAGGAGTCTTTTAGAAAATTTAAGGGCTGAGATTGATGTTTTAGACAATGAATTGAGCGATCTTTTAGACAAACGCTTAGAAGTGGCTTTAAAAATCGCGTTCATCAAGCAAGAAAACCCCATTTATTGCCCTAAAAGGGAGCAAGAAATTTTAAAACGACTTAATCAAAGAGATTTCAAGCATTTGAACGAAGAGATTCTTACGAGTTTTTATGCAGAGGTTTTTAAAATTTCTAGAAAATTTCAAGAAAACGCCCTAAAAGAATTAAAAAAATAAAAGAGAGTTGCCATGTTTGAAAAACTTAAGCTAGAGCATAAGGACTTGTTTTCAAGATTTTTAAGCGCTCAAAAAATCGTTTTATCGGATGTGAGTTTTACGAATTGTTTTTTATGGCAGCACGCAAGGCTCATTAGAGTGGCTGTGATTAAAGATTGCTTGGTGATTCAAACCACTTATGAAAACCAACAACCCTTTTATTTCTACCCTATCGGCAAGAGAGCACATGCATGCGTGAAAGAGCTTTTGAAACTAGAAAAAAATTTAAAATTCCACTCTCTCACTTTAGAGCAAAAAGATGACTTGAGAGACAATTTTGTAGGGGTGTTTGATTTCACTTATAATAGAGATAGGAGCGATTATATTTATTCTATTAAAGAATTAATCGCGCTTAAAGGGAAAAAATACCATAAGAAAAAAAACCACTTGAACCAGTTTTTAACCAATCATGCGGGTTTTGTTTATGAAAAAATTTCTTCTCAAAATAAAAGGGAAGTTTTAGAAGCCTCTCAAGAGTGGTTTTTAGAAAGCCAGACCGATGATCTAGGGCTTATTAACGAAAATAAGGGCATTCAAAGCGTTTTAGAGAATTATGAAAGTTTGGATTTAAAAGGGGGGGTTGTTAGGGTTGGTGGAAAAATAGTCTCGTTTAGTTTTGGAGAGATTTTAAACGAAGAGAGTGCACTCATTCACATTGAAAAAGTCCGTGCAGATATTGCAGGAGCGTATCAAATCATCAACCAGCAATTGCTTTTGAATGAATTTAGCCATTTGACTTATGTCAACAGAGAAGAAGATCTAGGATTAGAGGGCTTGAGAAGGGCTAAAATGAGCTATAATCCGGTGTTTTTGATAGACAAATACGAAGCCGTTGCTAGAAATTAAATGATTTTTGGGGATTTTAAATATCAAAAGAGTATTAAAAAACTAACAGCGACTAATTTTAACGAGCTTAAAAACGCCTTGGATTTTATCTCTCAAAATAGGGGGAATGGGTATTTTGTGGGGTATCTTTTGTATGAAGCACGCCTAGCGTTTTTAGATGAAACTTTTCAAAGCCAAACCCCTTTTTTGTATTTTGAACAATTTTTAGAAAGGAAAAAATACTCTTTAGAGCCTTTAAAAGAGCATGCGTTTTACCCTAAAATCCATAGCTCTTTAGATCAAAAAACTTATTTCAAGCAGTTTAAAACTATTAAAGAGCATCTAAAAAACGGCGATACCTATCAAGTGAATCTCACAATGGATTTATTTTTAAACACCAAAGCCAAACTAAAGCGCGTTTTTTGCGAGGTAGCGTGCAACCAAAACACGCCTTTTAAGGCGTTTATAGAAAATGAGTTTTGGAGTGTTTTAAGCTTTTCGCCAGAGTTGTTTTTTGAATTGGAGTTTTTAGATACAGCCATTAAGATTATCACAAAGCCCATGAAAGGCACGATCGCTCGCTCTAATGACCCTTTAATAGATGAAAAAAACCGATATTTTTTGCAAAATGATGACAAAAATAGAAGCGAAAATGTGATGATTGTGGATTTACTGCGTAACGATTTGAGCCGTTTAGCTTTAAAAAATAGCGTGAAAGTCAATCAATTGTTTGAAATCATAAGTCTCTCTAGTGTGTATCAAATGATAAGCGAGATTGAAGCGCAATTGCCCCTAAAAACAAGCTTATTTGAGATTTTCAAGGCGTTATTCCCTTGCGGATCGGTTACCGGATGCCCTAAAATCAAAACCATGCAAATCATTGAAAACTTAGAAAAACGCCCTAGGGGGGTGTATTGCGGAGCGATAGGCATGGTTGAAGAAAAAAAAGCCCTTTTTAGCGTGCCCATCCGCACTTTAGAAAAAAGAGCGCACGAAGATGTTTTGCATTTGGGGGTGGGGAGTGGGGTTACTTATAAAAGTGGAGCGTTAGAGGAATATGAAGAGAGTTTTTTAAAATCCTTTTTTGTGATGCCCAAAATAGAATTTGAGATTGTAGAGACGATGAAGGTCATAAAAATCGATCAAAAATTAGAGATTAAAAATAAAAACGCCCATAAAGAACGCTTGATTAACAGCGCTCAATATTTTAATTTCCAATACGATGAAAATCTTTTGGACTTTGAATTAGAAAAGGAAGGGGTTTTAAGGGTTTTACTCAATAAAAAGGGCAAGCTCATTAAAGAGTATAAAAATTTAGAGCCTTTAAAAAGCCTGGAAGTGCGTTTGAGTGAGACCCCCATTGACAAACACAATGATTTTTTATACCACAAGATTACTTATGCCCCTTTTTATCAAAAGGCTCGAGCACTCATTAAAAAAGGCGTTATTTTTGATGAAATCTTTTATAACCAAGATTTTAAGCTCACCGAAGGAGCTAGGAGCAATCTTATTTTAGAAATCCACAACAAGCTTCTAACCCCTTATTTTAGCGCGGGTGCATTAAATGGGACAGGTGTGATGGGGCTGTTAAAAAAGGGTCTTGTTGAACATGCCCCTTTAAAATTACATGATTTGCAAAGAGCGACTAAAATCTATTGCATCAACGCACTATATGGCTTAGTGGAAGTGAAAATAAAACGGATTTTACCATAAAATAGAGTTACTAAAATCTATTTTTTAAAACAAGTTACTAAATTCCACCAAATAAGTTAAATTCCACCAATTAATAATCATATAATCATAATGATTAAAGTTTTTATATTCATTATAAATCCATTTACACAATTATTTTATAAATTCAAACAGAGAGTTTGTAGGAACTCTCATCAAAAAACAAGGAGCATAACATGAGACATGGAGATATTAGTAGCAGTCCAGATACTGTGGGTGTAGCGGTAGTCAATTATAAGATGCCTAGGCTTCACACTAAAGAACAGGTGTTAGAAAATTGCCGTAATATCGCTAAGGTGATTGGTGGGGTTAAACAAGGTCTGCCAGGATTGGATCTCATTATTTTCCCTGAATACAGCACGCATGGGATTATGTATGACAAACAAGAGATGTTTGACACAGCTGTGAGTATTCCTGGAGAAGAAACAGCGATACTTGCTGAGGCTTGTAAGAAAAATAAGGTTTGGGGCGTGTTCTCTTTAACTGGGGAAAAACACGAGCAAGCTAAAAAAAATCCCTATAACACTTTGATTCTTGTCAATGATAAGGGTGAGATTGTGCAAAAATACCGCAAAATCTTACCTTGGTGTCCTATTGAATGTTGGTATCCTGGGGATAAAACTTATGTGGTTGATGGGCCTAAGGGCTTGAAAGTTTCTTTGATTATTTGCGATGATGGTAACTACCCTGAGATTTGGCGCGATTGTGCGATGCGTGGGGCAGAACTCATTGTGCGCTGTCAAGGCTATATGTATCCAGCTAAAGAGCAACAAATTGCGATAGTGAAAGCTATGGCGTGGGCTAATCAATGTTATGTAGCCGTGGCGAATGCGACCGGTTTTGATGGGGTGTATTCCTATTTTGGGCATTCTAGCATTATTGGTTTTGACGGGCACACTTTGGGCGAATGCGGAGAAGAAGAAAATGGGATTCAATACGCTCAGCTCTCTGTGCAACAAATCCGTGATGCGAGAAAATACGACCAAAGCCAAAACCAGCTCTTCAAACTCTTACACAGAGGTTATAGTGGGGTTTTTGCTAGTGGTGATGGGGATAAGGGTGTGGCGGAATGCCCTTTTGAGTTCTACAAAACTTGGGTTAATGACCCCAAAAAAGCTCAAGAAAATGTAGAAAAATTCACTCGCCCAAGCGTGGGTGTGGCCGCTTGTCCTGTAGGCGATTTGCCCACGAAATAAAGGATAAGGGAGGGGGTTAAAAGTCTTAAAAATATTTCTCTTTAACATCTCTCACTAGAACGCTAAACACACTAAAAGGTTACAAATATTTCGTTAAAGACAAATTATTGATTTTGTTCGTAGAAGCCAAAACGGCGTTATAATTGTTGGTGAGATTGGAAAATTTATTATAAGTTTCTGCCATATCCGTGCCGGTGGTTTCCCCACGAATGCTTTGAACTTGTGTTTTTAAAACTTCATTACGCCTGATGATATTTTCAAACGCCTTACCATGAGTGCCATTTTTGGCGATCATTTTTTCTATGTGATCGCTCAAGTGGTCTATAAGGGTGATGCCATTTTGAATGCCTAAATTACGCATATCGCTAGAATAAGTATCCCCTAAAGCGTCTGGGCGATAAATCCCCTTTCTTACAGAAGTGATAACACCCTCTAATTGATCAAAAAAATTCACGCTTGGCTTGTCAATAATCAAGGCGTTATTGGCGTTTAATTTAAGGCTTGGTTTGTCGCTGTGCAAGGCGTTTTGAGAAAAATCATTCGCGTCTTTATCAAAAAGCATGAACTGCATTTTCGTGTTTGAATGCATGTTATCTTGTATCACCATTTTGCCATCTTCATTCAAATTAACAGAAAGATTGCCTTTAGCTTGTTTTAACAAATCAATAAATTGTTCCTTGCTTTCTTTTGAATAGGGGTTATCGCTGATTTGCTGATAGATTGCAGGGTCAATATTGCTATAATTGAGTGCAATACTCATTGCATCCATGAGTTGCCTGTAAGTCACTTCATTAGGTTTAGAAACTTGAACATCAGCGGTTGTAGGGTCATAGAGTGGGATTTTAATGCCATTAGGAAGGCTTAAAAAAGCCCCATTATCCAAAATCATTTGCGCTTCTAAAAACGAACCATTAACATCGTTTAATTTCATGTTAAAAACGCTTTTTTCTAAACTCCCCTTAGCCACTTCACTCAATGGAGTAGAGCCATTAGCCACGCCATTTTGAGCGATTTGAGCGACATTGCTTTCTAATTTTGCCCCCTTTTTATTGAAATAAGTTTTTTGGTATTCGCTCGCATTATTCGTGGGGATACCAGCGACTTCTAGCCCTTTGTCATCTAGGGTGCTTAAAGCAAAAGAAATGGGCGATTGGTTAGGTACATTATCAATGATCCTTAAACGGGCGTTGCTTTCAACCTCCACATCCACTTCGTTATTAAAGCGATCTTTAATCGCATCTTTCAAATCTTTGATGGTAGAGTTTTTCACATCTAAAAGGATAGGAATATCCAAATAAATAGGGAGGTTTGGGATTTTGATACCGCCAGTATTATCCAAACGGCTGGCATTGATTTTTAAGGTTTTTACCTTATCGCCAAAAATCTCGCTCAATTTGGTGTTTTTGTTGGCTAAAACATTGTCTTTGGTGACAAACACGCTAGGAATTTCAAGTGCATGAGAATTATACATGCTCTGTGTCGCCTTAACTTGGCTCAAACTCCTGTCAGTTACAAACGCGCTTTTGACATATTCAGTAACCCTTTTTCCGCTAGAGCGCAAGGCGTCTAAATCATCAAAATCCCCATCGCTAGAAATCAAGTGGAAGTCTAAATTTTCACTGCCGGGTGTTAGGTTTTTAATTTCAATCTGCCCCCAATTATTCAAACTCACATCCACGACTTTATTTTGCGAAGTGTTCCCATAAGCATGCCCAATCTTATCCAATAAATCGCTCACTTTAGTTGCACTTTCTTGGTTTTGATAGGCTTTATCCAGCACGAATTTTTCCTTAAAACTAGAGCCATCAGGTCTAATGCCTTGCAAATAAAAAAATTCTTTAGGGTCATTGGTGGGGTCTTTATCGTTATCGCCAATGAGTTCTCGCAAGGTATCGTTAGGCTTGATAAAGACTTCTTCAGGTAATGAAGAATGCTCTAAAGCGTCCATCACATTGGGGTGGAGCTTGTTTTGGTTGAGTAATTTAATATTGGAGGTAATGAGTTTGTGTTTGTCTTTATCGATGCCTAAAAACAAATCTTGCCCGCTGATATTATAAGGCACAAGGTTATCAGAGCTGACTAGTGCGTTTAGATCTTCGCCATTGCCATGGTATTTCCCCTCGCTATCAATAGGGGGTCTATCCACCTTACTGCCCCCAAATAAAAATTCCCCCCCTATGGAGGTGTTAGCGATATTTATCATATGCTCTCTTAAGCGTTCTAAATCGTTAGCAATAGCGGTGCGAGAAGTCTCTGAATGCACATCGTTAGCGGATTGGATGAGTTTGGTTTTAAAAGTCTCCATCGTTTTAGAAAATTCTTGTAAGGCTTTGTCAGTATTGAGCGTTGCAGTGTAGGCGTTTTGAGCCACATCAATGCCTTGATTTAAGGTGTTTTCTTCGTATTGGAATTTTAAATTTTGGTTGTTAATGTCGCTGTTTTGATAACCATAACGGATTTTTAGCCCTGAAGCGATCTGGGTGTTAGCGTCATTGATTTTATTTTGCAAAGCGTTTTGATAGTGATTCATTTGGTTGTATTTAGAGCCAAAGGTAACACGCATGATCGTTCAATCCTTATTGGTTTTTCTGACAAACAAGCTAAAAGTATTCCAAAAATAAGAGATTTGGAGGTTTTAACCAACATGTTTTTGTTTTTTAAGTTTGAATGCAAGAATCATGGTGGGTTAAATAGAACGATTTTGAATGAAAAGTTTCGTTTAATCTAAATTTAAAGTTACATTTTAGCAAATACTCACTATAATAAGCGTTTATTTTAAAAAGAGCGTTTAATTTTTTAAGGAATAGAAATGTCATACGCAATATTCAAACATGGCGGTAAGCAATATAAAGTCGTTGAGGGCGATATTGTTTTATTGGATAAAATGAATAAAGAGCCTAAGGCTTTAGTGGAGTTAGTGGAAGTGTTAGCCGTCTCCAAAGAGGGCAAGCTTTCTTGCGGAAAACCCTTTGTGAATGGGGCTAAGATTGAAGTGGAAGTGATCAATGAAGGGCGTGCTAAGAAAGTCATCACTTTCAAAAAACGCCGCCGAAAAGATAGTAAAACCAAGCGTGGTTTTAGAAGAGATTTCACTCGTGTGAGAATCACTAAAATTGTAGCATAAGGAGTGTTAAACAATGGCACACAAGAAAGGTCAAGGGAGTACGCAGAATAATAGAGATTCTGCAGGAAGACGCTTAGGCGTGAAAAAATTTGGATCAGAGTTTGTGAGAGCAGGGAATATTATCGTGCGCCAAAGAGGCACTAAAATGCATCCTGGTAACAATGTAGGCATGGGGAAAGACCATACCTTATATGCGCTTACAGATGGCGTTGTGAAGTTTGAGTATAAGGACAAGAGTCGTAAAAAGGTTTCTGTTATCAGCCAAAATTTTGGGGAGTAGGGTAACCTTTTAGAATGAATTAAGTTTTTTGGTATTTATTAACCACCTATAAATGCGATAAAGTATTTATAATTTAGTTCTCTACTCTTTGTAGAATATATTGTGGAGGCTACTTTATGAATAGCGTTTTTATCAGGGGCTTGTCCCTTTTTGTTTTATTGTTTTTTGGGGGTTTTTTAAAAGCTTCAGGAAACACCACTCTTAATCCGTCCGATGTTTCTGTTGAAGAGCAAAAGCGTTTTGGAGGCGTTTTAGTTTTTGCTAGAGGCGCTGATGGCTCAAGCATGGATCCTGCATTAGCAACCGATGGCGAAAGCTATGTGGCAACGAGCAATATTTATGACACGCTCGTGCAATTCAAATACGGCACCACAGAAATTGAACCCGGATTAGCCACAAGTTGGGATATATCCCCAGATGGTCTTGTATATACCTTTCACTTACGAAAAGGGGTTTATTTCCACCAAACGAAATATTGGAATAAAAAAGTAGAGTTTAGTGCTAAAGATGTGCTGTTTTCGTTTGAGCGCCAAATGGATAAGGCTAAACGATATTATAGCCCAGGGGCTAAGAGCTATAAGTATTGGGAAGGCATGGGCATGTCTCATATCATTAAGAGCATTGAAGCTTTAGATGACTATACTATCAAGTTCACGCTTAATGGGCCAGAAGCCCCTTTTCTAGCGAATTTGGGCATGGATTTTTTGAGCATTTTGAGTAAGGATTATGCTGATTATTTAGCCCAAAATAACAGAAAAGACGAATTGGCTAAAAAGCCTGTTGGGACAGGGCCTTTCAAATTCTTTTTATGGAATAAAGACGAAAAAATCATTTTGGTCAAAAATCAAGATTATTGGGGCCCTAAAGCTTATTTAGATAAGGTGGTGGTGCGCACCATTCCTAATTCTTCCACTCGCGCTTTAGCGTTAAGAACCGGCGAGGTGATGCTTATGACTGGGCCTAATCTCAATGAAGTGGAGCAATTGGAAAAAGTCCCCAATATCGTGGTGGATAAAAGCCCGGGGTTGTTGGCGAGTTGGCTTTCAATGAACACGCAAAAAAAATATTTCAATAACCCTTTAGTGCGTTTAGCCATCAACCATGCGATCAATGTGGATGATTATATCAAGGTGCTTTATGAAGGCTTTGCCCAAAAAATGGTCAATCCTTTTCCGCCCACCATATGGGGTTATAACCAAAATATCAAGCCTTATGAATACGATTTGAAAAAAGCTAAGGAATTGCTGAAACAAGCGGGCTATCCTAACGGCTTTAAAACCACTATTTTTACCACTGCCACTCGCAACCCAAAAGGAGCGGTATTCATACAAGCAAGCCTGGCTAAAATTGGCATTGATGTGAAAATTGAAGTGTATGAGTGGGGGGCTTATTTGAAAAGGACAGGCTTAGGCGAACATGAAATGGCGTTTGCAGGCTGGATGGCGGACATTGCAGATCCGGATAATTTCCTATACACCTTATGGAGCGAGCAAGCCGCATCAGCCATACCCACTCAAAACACTTCCTTTTATAAGAATAAGGAGTTTTCAAATTTGCTGGTAAAGGCTAAACGAGTTTCAGATCAAAAAGAGAGAGAAGCTCTCTACTTAAAAGCTCAAGAAATCATCCATAAAGACGCTCCTTATGTGCCTTTAGCCTATCCTTATTCAGTGGTGCCTCACTTATCTAAAGTCAAAGGTTATAAGACTACAGGAGTGAATGTGAATCGCTTCTTTAAGGTGTATTTAGAAAAATAAAAGGGGTTGTATGCTGAGTTTTATCATCAAGCGCATTTTGTGGGCGATCCCCACGCTGTTTGGAGTGAGCGTCATCGTGTTTATGATGGTGCATTTAGTGCCAGGAGATCCGGCGTTAGTGATCTTGGGCGAAAAGGCCAATCAAGCCGCTATTGACGCTTTAAGGGAGCAATTTGGCTTGAATAAGCCTTTGATAGAGCAGTATTTTTTCTTTATCAATAATGTGTTGCATGGCAATTTTGGATCTTCTATCATGACGGGCGAGCCTGTGATGCGAGAATTTTTGCAACGCTTCCCGGCTACAGTGGAATTGGCTTTGATTGCTTTATTTATGGCTCTTGTTTTAGGCGTGAGCACCGGCGTGTTAGCAGCAATCAAACGATATAGCGTTTTTGACTATTCTAGTATGACTTTCGCTTTAGCCGGTATTTCTATGCCGGTGTTTTGGCTAGGGCTCATGCTGATTTATATCTTTAGCGTGCAATTAGGGTGGTTGCCTGTTTTTGGGCGTTTGAGCGATGTGTATTATTTGGATGGCCCCACAGGTCTTTATTTAATAGACAGCTTGATCGCAGGAGATTATGGGGCGTTTGTGGATACGATCAAGCACTTGATCTTGCCCAGTATTGTGTTGGCCACGGTTTCTACTGCTGTTATTGCGAGAATGACTCGCGCGAGCATGGCGGAAGTGTCTAAAGAAGATTATGTGCGCACCGCTAAAGCTAAAGGGTGCAGCTCCTTTAGGGTGATTTTTGTGCACACTTTGCGTAACGCTTTAATTCCTGTAACGACTATTGCAGGTTTAATGTTGGCTGGGCTTTTAGGGGGGAGCTTGATAACAGAAACGGTTTTCTCATGGCCTGGGATTGGCAAGTGGATCGTCAATGCACTCAATCAACGCGATTTCCCTATCATTCAGTCCATGTCTTTGATTATTGCCATGATGTATATTGGGGCTAATCTTTTGGTGGATATTTTATATGCTTTTATTGATCCCAGAATAAGGTTGTCATAATGGAATCGTTTAAAGAGTTTATCCAACAATTTAAGAAAAATAAGGCGGCAGTCGTAGGGGCATGGATTGTGCTTTTATTGGTGGTTTGCGCGATTTTTGCACCCCTTTTAGCCCCGCATGATCCTTATGTGCAAAACGCGCAAGATCGCCTTTTAAAACCCATATGGGAGCATGGGGGGAATGCAAAATACCTTTTAGGCACGGATGATTTGGGGCGCGATATTTTGAGCCGCTTGGTTTATGGGGCTAGGATTTCTTTAACCATAGGGATTGTTTCTATGGGGATTGCGGTTTTTTTTGGCACGATACTAGGGCTCATAGCTGGGTATTTTGGGGGGAAAATAGATGCAATTATCATGCGTATTATGGATATTATGTTCGCTTTGCCCTCTATTTTATTGATTGTGATTGTGGTCGCTGTGTTAGGGCCTTCACTCACTAATGCGATGCTTGCTATCGGGTTTGTAGGCATTCCTGGATTTGCACGATTGGTGCGCAGCTCTGTGTTAGGCGAAAAAGAAAAAGAATATGTGATCGCTTCTAAAATCAATGGTTCTTCGCACTTTCGCTTGATGTGTAAGGTGATCTTCCCTAATTGCCTTACTCCTTTGATTGTGCAAACGACGATGGGATTTGCTTCCACGGTTTTAGAAGCTGCAGCACTGAGTTTCTTAGGTCTTGGGGCTCAACCTCCCAAGCCTGAATGGGGAGCGATGCTGATGAACTCCATGCAATATATCGCTACCGCTCCTTGGATGCTTGTTTTCCCTGGGGTGATGATCTTTTTAACGGTTATGAGTTTTAATCTGGTGGGCGATGGCATCATGGATGCATTAGATCCTAAACGCGCCTCTTAAAGGAGCTTGCATGATTTTAGAAGTTAAAGATTTAAAAACTTATTTTTTTACCGATAAGGGCGTGAATAAGGCGGTGGATGGCGTGAGTTTTGGCTTGAAAAAGTCTCAAACGCTCTGCATTGTAGGGGAGAGCGGGAGTGGGAAAAGCATCACTTCGCTTTCTATTTTAGGGCTCATTGAAAAACCTGGGAAAATTGTAGGGGGGAGCGTTCAATTTTTGGGGCAGGACTTGTTGCAACTCAAAGAAAAGCAAATGCAAAAAGAAATCAGGGGTAAAAAAATTGGCATGATCTTTCAAGAGCCTATGACAAGCTTGAACCCTTCCTACACGGTGGGGTTTCAAATCAATGAAGTGCTAAAAATCCACCACCCTAGCCTTAATCAAAAAGAACGCTTAGAAAGGGTGGTTTATGAATTAGAGCGCGTGGGCATCCCCCATGCAGGGGATAAATACCATGAATACCCTTTTAATCTCAGCGGAGGGCAGCGCCAAAGGGTGATGATCGCTATGGCTATGGTGTGTGAGCCTGAAATTTTGATCGCTGATGAGCCTACGACAGCATTAGATGTAACGATCCAAGCGCAGATTTTGGAATTGATGAAAGAATTGCAGCAAAAAAAAGGGACTTCTATTTTGTTTATCACCCATGATTTAGGCGTGGTGGCGCAAATCGCTGATGAAGTGGTGGTGATGTATAAAGGGCATGTGGTGGAGCAAGCGAGCGCGAAAGAGCTTTTTGCTGATCCAAGACACCCTTATACGAAAGCTCTTTTAGGCGCGATCCCTAAACCGGGCAAAGAATACCGTAAAAAACGCTTGGAAACCGTGGATGAAAACACCGATTATTTAAGTTTCAAAAAGGAGTTACGATGAAGCTCTTAGAAATTAAAGAATTGAAAAAATCCTATGCGATAGACAGGGGATTATTCAAGCCTAAAAGAGTGATCCATGCGCTCAATGGGATTAGTTTTGAAGCGGAACAGAATGAAGTTTTAAGCATTGTGGGGGAGAGCGGCTGTGGGAAAAGCACGACGGCGAAAATTTTAGCCGGCATTGAAAGGCAAGATAGCGGGGCGATTTATTTCAATGGCAAGCGCCATTTGCATTTTAGCAAGCAAGATTGGTTTGATTACCGCAAAAAGGTGCAAATGATTTTCCAAGACCCTTATTCTAGCCTAAACCCTCGCTGGAAAGTGGGCGAGATTATCGCTGAACCCTTGCTTTTAAACTCTCATTTTTCAAAAAAAGAAATCAAAGCAAAAGTGCTAGAGATCATGCAAAAAGTGGGCTTGAAATTAGAATGGATCGATCGTTACCCTCACCAATTTTCAGGCGGTCAAAGGCAACGGATCGGCATTGCCAGAGCGCTCATTTTGCATCCTAGCGTGGTGATTTGCGATGAACCTGTGTCTGCGTTAGATGTGTCCATTCAAGCGCAAGTGTTGAATTTGCTTTTGGATTTGCAAAAAGAAATGGGGCTTACTTATATTTTTATTAGCCATGATTTAGGGGTGGTGGAGCATATTAGCGACAGGATTATTGTGATGAATCAAGGGCAAATCGTAGAAACAGGGGATGTGGATAGCGTGATAAGCGCCCCAAAGCACCCCTATACGCAGAAATTGCTCAATGCCGTGCCGCATTTGGAAAAATCCATGCAAAGATTTGCTGAATAAAGGGGATTTTAGCCGTGTTTGTAGACAGCGTGGAAATTATCATCGCTTCGGGTAAGGGGGGGCCTGGAATGGTGAGTTTTAGGCGAGAAAAGTTTGTCATTAAAGGCGGTCCTGACGGGGGTGATGGAGGCGATGGAGGCGATGTGTATTTTGAAGTGGATAACAATACCGACACTCTAGCGAGTTTTAGGGGCACTAAACACCATAAGGCTAAAAACGGGGCTCCAGGAGGCACGCAAAATTGCACGGGCAAAAAAGGCGAAGACAAGATTATTATCGTACCGCCAGGAACGCAAGTTTTTGCAGATGGTGCTTTATGGCTTGATTTGATCACGCCTAAAGAAAGGGTGTTAGCCTTAAAAGGAGGTAAAGGGGGGTTAGGGAATGCACACTTTAAAAGCGCGACTAAACAACAACCCACTTACGCGCAAAAAGGCTTGGAGGGGGTTGAAAAATGCGTGCGTTTGGAATTAAAGCTCATCGCTGATATAGGGTTAGTGGGCTTCCCTAATGCGGGTAAATCCACGCTCATTTCCACAATCTCTAACGCTAAACCTAAAATCGCTCATTATGAATTTACGACTCTAGTGCCTAATTTAGGGGTCGTGAGCGTAGATGAAAAAAGCGGGTTTTTAATGGCGGATATTCCTGGCATTATTGAAGGGGCTAGTGAGGGAAAAGGCTTGGGGATTAGCTTTTTAAAGCACATTGAACGCACCAAAGTTTTAGCCTTTGTTTTAGACGCTTCTAGGCTGGATTTGGGTATTAAAGAGCAATACAAGCGCTTGAGGTTGGAGTTGGAAAAATTTTCACCCGCTTTGGCTAACAAGCCTTTTGGGGTGTTGCTCAATAAATGCGATGTTGCAGAAGATATTGATACCATGACGAAAGATTTTTGCACCTTTTTAAACTTGAAAGTGCAAAAACTGGAGGCGTTTGATTTAGAGCCGTATCTTGGGTTTTTGCACCCTAAATTGATGGGCAATTTTGAAAAGGATCTTAATGAAAAATCCGCGCTCTTTATCTTACCCCTTTCAGCGGTTAGCGCCTTAAACACGCATGCACTTAAATTTGTGTTGTTGGAAGCGTTACCATAAAACGCTATTCTTAAACCAATCCATTCAAATAAAGGCGAGAAATGAAAAGATTTGTTTTGTTTTTATCACTCATGGGTGTTTGTGTTTGCGTTCAAGCTTACGCCGAGCAAGATTACTTTTTTAGGGATTTTAAATCTAGAGATTTGCCCCAAAAACTCCATCTTGATAAAAAGCTCTCCAAAAAAATCCAGCCATGTGTGCATCTTAGTGCATTGCGACACTATACTCCCACTGGGGTTAGAGAGCCTGATGCATGCACAAAGAGCTTTAAAAAATCCGCTACCATGTCCTATGACTTAGCGCTAGGCTATTTGGTGAGCCAAAACAAACAATACGGCTTAAAAGCTATAGAAATTTTAAACGCTTGGGCTAAAGAGCTTCAGAGTGCAGATACGCACCAAAGCGAGGATAATATCAATTTCTACATGCCTTATATGAACATGGCTTATTGGTTTGTTAAAAAGGCATTTCCTAGCCCAGAATATGAAGATTTCATTAAGCGGATGTGCCAGTATTCTCAATCAGCTCTTAATACTAACCATGGGGCGTGGGGCATTCTCTTTGATATTAGCTCTGCACTCGTGCTAGGCGATCATGCCCTTTTGCACAATAGCGCTAATCGGTGGCAGGAGTGGATATTTAAAGCCATAGATGAGAATGGGGTTATTGCTAGTGCGATCACTAGGAGCGATACGAGCGATTATCATGGGGGCCCTACAAAGGGCATTAAGGGGATAGCTTATACCAATTTCGCGCTTCTTGCGCTAACTATATCAGGCGAATTGCTTTTTGAGAATGGGTATGATTTGTGGGGTAGTGGAGCCGGACAAAGGCTCTCTATAGCGTATGATAAAGTTGCAACATGGATTTTAAATCCTGAAACTTTCCCTTATTTCCAGCCTAATCTCATTGGGGTGCATAACAACGCTTATTTCATTATTTTAGCCAAGCATTATTCTAGCCCTAGTGCGGATGAGCTTTTAAAACAAGGCGATTTGCATGAAGATGGTTTTAGGCTCAAACTCCGATCGTTTTAAAATTTTAACTTACTTTGTCAAAAATATTTTGTCTTTAAGCAAACCTTAAGCTTTCTATGACTATAATTTCATTTCCTTGTTTCAGCAAGGGCTTTTAAAAAGCCGTTTTGTAACCTGCAAGGATAGCTAATACAAGCGAACGATCTTTGAAAACTAAGCAAACTGAAGAAGTTCTTTTTAAAGGGATATTCTGACTTAAGGATAACTTATTAAAGAGCGGGAGTTTTTATCGCTTCCATTTTTTGATAGGAAGTTCTTATCCAACCAATGCCAATCCATTGACAATCCATTGAATGGATGGCATGAGAGTATTTTGGGTTAGCGTTTTGCTAAACCTTTTTAAAAAGTTTCTTTCTTTTTTGTTGTTGTAATACTTAAGAACACAACCCGTTTTATTTGCTAAAATGCTAAAATATAAAACGAGTTCTTGTGATACGCTAAAGCTATTGTCAGAAATAACAATAGCCTATCAAAAAAACGGAAGAGCTTTAAGGACAAACACTTTTATGGAGAGTTTGATCCTGGCTCAGAGTGAACGCTGGCGGCGTGCCTAATACATGCAAGTCGAACGATGAAGCTTCTAGCTTGCTAGAAGTGGATTAGTGGCGCACGGGTGAGTAACGCATAGGTTATGTGCCTCTTAGTTTGGGATAGCCATTGGAAACGGTGATTAATACCAGATATTCCCTACGGGGGAAAGATTTATCGCTAAGAGATCAGCCTATGCCCTATCAGCTTGTTGGTAAGGTAATGGCTTACCAAGGCTATGACGGGTATCCGGCCTGAGAGGGTGAACGGACACACTGGAACTGAGACACGGTCCAGACTCCTACGGGAGGCAGCAGTAGGGAATATTGCTCAATGGGGGAAACCCTGAAGCAGCAACGCCGCGTGGAGGATGAAGGTTTTAGGATTGTAAACTCCTTTTGTCAGAGAAGATAATGACGGTATCTGACGAATAAGCACCGGCTAACTCCGTGCCAGCAGCCGCGGTAATACGGAGGGTGCAAGCGTTACTCGGAATCACTGGGCGTAAAGAGCGCGTAGGCGGGATAGTCAGTCAGGTGTGAAATCCTATGGCTTAACCATAGAACTGCATTTGAAACTGCTATTCTAGAGTGTGGGAGAGGCAGGTGGAATTCTTGGTGTAGGGGTAAAATCCGTAGAGATCAAGAGGAATACTCATTGCGAAGGCGACCTGCTAGAACATGACTGACGCTGATTGCGCGAAAGCGTGGGGAGCAAACAGGATTAGATACCCTGGTAGTCCACGCCCTAAACGATGGATGCTAGTTGTTGGAGGGCTTAGTCTCTCCAGTAATGCAGCTAACGCCTTAAGCATCCCGCCTGGGGAGTACGGTCGCAAGATTAAAACTCAAAGGAATAGACGGGGACCCGCACAAGCGGTGGAGCATGTGGTTTAATTCGAGGATACACGAAGAACCTTACCTAGGCTTGACATTGAGAGAATCCGCTAGAAATAGCGGGGTGTCTGGCTTGCCAGACCTTGAAAACAGGTGCTGCACGGCTGTCGTCAGCTCGTGTCGTGAGATGTTGGGTTAAGTCCCGCAACGAGCGCAACCCTCTTTCTTAGTTGCTAACAGGTCATGCTGAGAACTCTAAGGAGACTGCCTCCGTAAGGAGGAGGAAGGTGGGGACGACGTCAAGTCATCATGGCCCTTACGCCTAGGGCTACACACGTGCTACAATGGGGTGCACAAAGAGAAGCGATACTGCGAAGTGGAGCCAATCTTCAAAACACCTCCCAGTTCGGATTGCAGGCTGCAACTCGCCTGCATGAAGCCGGAATCGCTAGTAATCGCAAATCAGCCATGTTGCGGTGAATACGTTCCCGGGTCTTGTACTCACCGCCCGTCACACCATGGGAGTTGTGTTTGCCTTAAGTCAGGATGCTAAAGCAGCTACTGCCCACGGCACACACAGCGACTGGGGTGAAGTCGTAACAAGGTAACCGTAGGTGAACCTGCGGTTGGATCACCTCCTTTCTAGAGAAAAGCTTTTAATATTCGCTTGTTAAAAGCCAAAGAGTATTACCTGACAAAGAACTTCTTGTTGCTTAGTTTTGAAAGATTGGGCTTGTTTTTCCCGTCTTTTTCTTTTTAATTCTTTTTGCTTATTTGTTATTTTAATGCTTGTTTCTTGCTTGCTTGGTTTGGGTTTTAGTTTTTGTGTTTTTGGCTACCGGTGGGTTTGGTTTCTTACTTATTGTATTTTTTGCTTCTTGCTTGTTTGGTTTTCAACTTTTACTTGGTTAATGTTTAAGTTTTTTAGTTTTTAGTGTTGGGGTTGGTGGGTAAGGTGGTTATGTTTGAATGTGTTTTGATTTCTTTAAATCTTATGTTTATCTCATGGCTTGATTAGATTTGGCTTGTTTGGTTTCTCGCTCACCGCTTGTTTTTAGCGTTAGTTTTTGGCTTGTTTGGTTTGGATTTTTTCTTATTCCTTATTTATCGTGTTTAGGTTTTAGTTTCGGTGGGTTTGTTTTACTGCTTGTCTTGTTTCTTTTGTTTCTTTTCTCGCTCACCGCCCTCACTTTCCATTATGGCGTTATCCTTTAAAGCCGTTTTTTACCCAAATACACACAAAAAAAAAAAAACGACGCATGCACCACTCAAAATCGTTGCAAAAATGCTAGGAATAGTCTATAATATAACATAGCTTCATAGCGTATTTTTCAAAATCAACTTCAAAGGAAAAGTTAATGAACATCAAAAAAACCACTTTAAAAACCGCCTTACTCTCTTTCACCCTCGCTGCAACGCTCTTGCACGCTGAAGACGATGGGTATTTTGTGAGCATTGGCTATCAAATCGGGGGATCCACGCAAATGGTGAAAAACGCCGGTGCGATCAAAAACCTGAACGACCAGTACGAGCTCTTGAACTCGTATTTAGCGCAAATCGCTGATTTGAGGAGTTCCATTTTGCGCGCGAACAACACGCAAGCCATTACTAGCGCGATCAGCTCTTTAAAGTCTTTTGCAGAAGGTAACCAATCCAATAAAGACACTTCGCCCATCTATAACATCACGCAGAGCATCATCACTTCGGTGACCGCTATGTGGCAGCTTATTGCGGGCAACAAGGCGAATATTATTTCGCTCAGCCAAGCTAACTGTGCGCAATTGGTCCCAGTGCGCCATACCATCTGTAAGGCTACATACGAAAAACTCGAGAACTACGCAAAAGCGCTCGAAACCGCCGCTAGTAACCTTTGCCCTTTGTCTGGTTGCCCCACAAACGGTGCAACTGGCGCAACAGCTGTTGCAACAGTAGAGGCTAGTAGTAGTAGCAGTAGTAGCAGCAACAGTGGTAGTAGCAGCAGCACAACCAATTCCAACGGCACGACTATAGCTGAAGCGTTGCAGCAAGCGCAAGCGTTGATGGTTCTCTTGAAGCAACAGGATCCGTTCGTTCAATGGGATTTGTTTGGGAAAACCAAGTTCGGTTCTGGCTCTAAGGTTACTGACGCAAATCTTCAAGATGGGAATATCACGACCTTTGCGTTCTTCAACAACATCTATCAAATGCTACCGTTGTTGCAGCAGGCGCTCAGCTCTTCCACTCAAAACCGTAACTACACTCAAAACTTGCAAGCTGAAGCCACAGGGAGTGGTCAGAGCGAGCAGTTCAAAAGCAATGTCTATAACGCCGCTCTGACCCAACAGGGTGTCATCTCCGACGCGAAGCAGATCTTCGGTCTCTTTAGCTCCATCCCTAGCGAACAGTTGGATTACTTGCAAAGCGCGTATTTTAAACTGAAATCTAGTTGTTCTGCTTCTTCTGGGTCTAGCTCTAGTAGCAGTGGGTCTGGCAACACCGGTTGTCAGGTTCCCTCCAACGCCAAAGTGGTGTCTTTAGACGCTCAAATCAGCAATATCGGGAACAACGTGAGTTACTATGGCTCTGCCACTGACACGGCTTTGCAAACGAGTAAGGATATTTACTTCTTGCAGCAAAACACCGAAAACATCCAAAACGCCTATAAAAACGCGACTAATTTGAGTCAAGAGATTCAAGGCCTTTCGTATAACAAAATCAATGTGGCCAATATCGTCACTGCAAGCGTGAACAAAAACGCCCCTGCAATTGATAAATACAACTACGTCATCAACCAGGCGCAGCAATCTGAAATGAATAGCGCTTTAGCAGCGATGGCTAAAAACCCTTTCAGGAATGTGGGCCTTATCAATTCGCAATCCAGTAACGGCGTGATGAACGGCTTTGGGGTCCAATTGGGCTATAAGCAATTTTTTGGCGAAAAGAAACGATGGGGTTTCAGGTATTACGGCTTTTTTGATTACAACCACACTTACATCAGATCCGATATTTTCAGCTCCGCTTCCAACGTTTTGACTTACGGTGCAGCGAGCGATTTCCTTTACAATTTCATCAACGACAGGCAGATGAATTGGTTTAAAAAAGGCGGTAAGTTTTCTTTTGGCGCGTATGGAGGGATCGCATTAGCGGGCACTTCATGGCTCAATCAGGATAAAGTGATCCTTTTCAACACGCCTCAAGCCAACGCTTCCAACACGCCTTATAAAGCCGATGTGAGTTCGTCTAACTTCCAGTTTTTATTTAACTTTGGCGTGAGAGCGAATTTCGCTGAGAATAGTAAAGGCAAGCATGCGATCCAGCATGGCATAGAGTTGGGCTTGAAAATCCCCACCATCAACACGAACTATTATTCTTTCTTGGGATCTAAACTCTCTTTCAGAAGGACTTTCAGCTTCTATTTGAATTATGTTTTCGCCTATTAAAGTGGTTTAACTCCCTTCAAGGGGGTTTTAGGCGCTTTTTCATCTTTCTTTTCTTCCTTTTTCTCTCTTTTTGGCGTTTTGTTGTTGCACGCTAAAGATCCTTTTAACATTAATTTTATAAAATACCCGTTCTTAAATACCACCATCAAGGAAAATCATGCGAAAAATTGAATGCCCCCAATGCCAAACGCTCATCGATGTGAACGAGGCGCTATACAAACAGGTTGAATCCGAAAATCAAAATCAGTTTTTAGCCCAGCAAAAAGCGTTGGAAAAAGAAATGGGTGAAAAAAGAGTGCAGTATGAAACCCGTCTCAAAAATTTAGTGCAAAAAGAAGAGGCCCTAAAGCAGCAAGAAAAAGAGCGAGAAGCTGGGTTTGAAGATGCAGTCAAGCGAGCGAGTGCGTTGGCTTTGCAAGATGAAAGGGCTAAAATCATGGAAGAAGCCAGAAAAAACGCTTTTTTAGAGGAGCGAAAGCGCGTGGAATGGATGCAAAAAGAATTAGAGGAGAAATCCAAACAAGTCCAAGAATTGCACCAAAAGGAAGCGGAAATTGAAAGACTGAAAAGAGAAAAGAATGAAATGGAGAGCGAATTAAAAGCTGAACATGAAAAAAAGCTGAATGACAAATTGGTTTTGGAAAGGGAAAAAATAGAAAAAGCCTTGCATGAAAAAAACGAGCTGCAACTCAGGCAGAAAGAAGAGCAATTAGAAAGGTTAAGAAATGAGTTGAAAAACGCTCACAGAAAGGCTGAATTAGGCTCGCAACAACTCCAGGGCGAGGTGCAAGAACTGGCGATTGAAGAGTTTTTGATCCAAAAATTCCCCCTAGATTGCATTGAAGAAATCAAAAAAGGGCAAAGAGGGGGCGATTGCATTCAAGTGGTACACACCAGGGAGTTTCAAAATTGCGGGAAAATTTATTATGAGAGCAAACGCACTAAAGAATTTCAAAAGGCTTGGGTTGAAAAACTTAAAAGCGGCATGCGAGAGGTTGGGGCTGATGTGGGGGTCATTGTGAGTGAGGCATTGCCTAAAGAGATGGAGAGGATGGGGCTCTTTGAAGGGGTGTGGGTGTGCTCGTTTGAAGAGTTTAAGGGGTTAAGCGCGGCGTTAAGAGAGGGGGTTATTCAAGTGAGTTTGGCTAAAAGAAGTCAAGAAAATAAGGGCGATAAAATGGATTTGCTCTATCGTTATTTGACAAGCCCTGAATTTTCTATGCAGGTGGGAGCGATTATAGAGGCGTTTGAGCAGCTCAAGGCGGATTTAGAAAGCGAAAAACGAGCGATGGCTAGGATTTGGAAAAGCAGGGAAAAACAAATTGAAAAAGTGTTTGACAGCACGATTGGCATGTATGGTTCTATCAAGGGCATTGCAGGTAATGCCATAGGGCCAGTAAAGGCGTTAGAGCTTGGGTATGATGGGGGTTTGGGGGATTAGTTTTGTATCCAATTTATGAGTGTGGAAAGTGGGGGAATTAAAGAAAAAAGCGAGAAAACATGGCGATCAACCTTAAAAAGATAAAATCTCTTAACGCGTTTTGTGGTTTAGACACGATTGAAACGGATGGGTTTGGGGACTACAATGTTATTTTCGGGAATAACGGGTGTGGAAAAACCAGCTTGACGAGGGCTTTTGAGTTACTAAAACACCCACACCACATTGAAAAGTATCGCACTATTTCTGCTGATAAATCCCCAAGCGTTGGATTTGAGTGTAGAAATCAAAGCTATGCAATAGAGCCAAACAGCAAGATTGAAGCGCCCTTTAAAGTTGAAATCTATAATAGCGATTTTTTGCACGATAATGCACCTTTTAATGGCGAGTTTGGGCTTAAAAAACTGGATGATGGTGCAATCATTTTGGATATTCCGGCTTTAGGCAAAGAAACGCAAGCAATCAATCAATTAAAGGGTTGTAGAGAGAAAGTAGAAAAAAGACAAAAGGAAATTAGAGATAAAAACAATGAGAACACCTTCAGCGCCAAGCAAGAAAGTGAAATTAAAAAATGCAAGGGAGAAATAGAAACAATACGAAAAGGTGTGAGCTCAAAGATTATTCCAATAAAACCAGATGAGATTGAAATAGAGAATATCTGTAAGGTGTCAAAGGATGAGTTTAAAGATGAAGAAAATGCATTAACGGAGTTGGAAAACGATTTTGAGAGATTGAATGGAGCCATGAAAACATTTGATGGTTTAAAAGAGATAGAATTGCCTGAATATGACCAAACGATACAAGATGGTTTGAAGTTTTTATTTGACTTTGATACAGACAAAGAGGTAGGAAAAGTTTCAGAAAAAATTAAAGAGCATATTAACAGGGTTGGAAGAGATTTTATTGAGAAAGGAAGGGAATTGCAAAAAGCGATAAACGATCATGCATGCCCTTTTTGCACTCAAAAAATACCCGATAAGATTGTTCAAGAATATACAGATTACTTTAATGAGAGGGTTGAAACATTCAGCCAGCGTTCTTTAAAAATGAGTGAAACTTTGCAAAAGATTTTAGGGCAATGGAATACCAAAGAAATATTGCAAGCGTTTGAGCGGTTTAAACCTTTCATACAGGATTTTCCACAAAAACAAGAAAGTTTAGAAAAGGCGTTAGAGCGAATAAAAGGTTTATTAGAAAAACTTCAAAAAGAGGTGGTTAAAAAGGAAGGCGTTAAAAATAAAGAAGAGTTTCAAAAGACAGATGAAGAGTTGTCAGAAATCTATAAAAAGATCCAACAAGATGTCAAAGAGACTGCAGAGATCTTAAGCGGCAAGGAACAGCAAGAAGAGAAATTAAAAAAATTAAAAATTGATTTAAGAGAAGCAAGGATTAAAAAGGCTAAACATGATAGTTATGATTTGCAAAAACGCCAAAAAGAAGCTGAGAGAAAATTATCCGTTTTTGATCGTGGGCATGAAAGATTAGAACGCCTTTTAACAAAAATTGATAATCAACTTAAGGGGTTATATGAGCAAGAACGCCCCGATATTGAAGTTATTAATCATTATCTTAAGGTTTTCAATTTGCCTCAATATTCTTTGAATAAAGATTATCAAATTGTTTTAAACTCTAAGGCTTTAGAACATAGTGCGGCTAAAATGATTTTAAGCGATGGCGAAAAAAACACGCTTGCATTCGCGTATTTTTTAGCGCGTTTAAAATTATTTTACAAAAAAGAGAATTTAAAAGATTTAGTTATTGCCATAGATGATCCTGTATCCAGTTTGGATGAACAAAGGATTTATAACATTTCTGATAGAGTGGCAAGAATCAATCAAGAACTAGCAGAGGAAAGATTGAAAAATGAAGAGAAAGCGCAAATATTCGTTTTAACTCATAACCATACTTTTATGGCGTGTTTAATCAACATGGTAGGCACATGTGCTCGCTATTTCCAATTAGAACGCGATCAAAATCAATTAAAAATTGTTTGTAAAGATAAAGTGTTTGGTTATTTTGACACTTTCTACTTGCTTTTATTTAAAGAAGTGTATGGGTTTGCGAAAAAAGAAAAAGTGCACGATAATCATAGTGAAGCCATAAATTATGGGAATAAAGTAAGGATTTTATTAGAAAGTTTTTTAAAGATTAATTTCATTGACTCTTTTCTTGAAAAAAAACATGCTAGTGTTTTGGATAGAGATAAGATTGAAGGTTTGATAGAAACAGCAAATGGGGAAGTTGGATTAAATTTTTCAAAGCTGCCTTTTAATGAGGATAATTGCAATATAAAGGATAAAGGTATGCTTCTTGAGAAACTTTTAGGGATTAGAAAAGGCTTGCATTCAGAGAGCCATGGAAGCGTTACGGATGTTTTTAGCCCTTATAAAATCCCACTTAAAAATGTCCAAGAATTTGCCAGAATAGCTATTAATGCTATGAAAATTTTAAGTCCTTATCAAACACAATCTTATATGAGGAGTGTGGATAAAAATTGAAAACAAGGAATAACATGCGCATCGTATTTATGGGAACGCCTGGTTTTGCTGAAGTGATCTTAAGGGCGTTAATTGAAAATCAAAACAACAATATAGAAGTGGTGGGGCTATTCACTCAAATGGACAAACCTTTTGGGCGTAAAAAGGAATTGAAAGCCCCAGAGACTAAAACATACATTTTAGAAAACCATTCAAATATCCCCATTTTCCAGCCGCAAAGTTTGAAAGAGCCTGAAGTTCAAATTTTAAAAGGTTTAAAGCCTGATTTTATCGTGGTGGTGGCTTATGGTAAGATTTTGCCCAAAGAGGTTTTAAAAATCGCTCCTTGCATTAATGTGCATGCGTCGTTATTGCCTAAATACAGGGGGGCTTCACCCGTTCATGAGATGATACTCAATGACGATACGATTTATGGCGTAAGCGCCATGCTTATGGATTTGGAATTGGATAGCGGGGATATTTTAGGAAGCGCTTCTTTTTTAAGAGAAGGTTATTTGAATTTAGAAACTTTAAGCTTGAAATTAGCGCATATGGGGGCAACTTTACTCCTTTCAACGCTCAAAAATTTCCATTCAATTACCCCAAAACCTCAAGATCATGCTAGCGCGACTTTTTGTAAAAAAATCACCAAAGCCGATGGTTTAGTGGGTTTTAAAGACGCTAAAAGCTTGTTTTTAAAATCGCTTGCGTTTAAAACTTGGCCAGAAATCTTTTTAGAAAATAACCTTAAGCTTTTAGGAGTAGAATTAGTAGAAAATGAAAAAAGCCATAGAGAGGGCGAGATTTTAAGAATTGATGAAAGAGGCGTTCTTGTGGGTTGCCTAAAGGGCAGTGTGCGTATAGCGCGATTGCAAGCGGTGGGTAAAAAGCCCTTGAAAGCGAAAGATTATTTGAATGGCAGGCGTTTGAAAGCAGGCGATATTTTGGCATGAGAAAATGCGAAAAAAGGGTTTTTGAGAGCTTGCCTTCCACGCAAACCTATCTTTTAGAAAAACTTAAAAACGATGCATTCAAAGCCCCTATTTTAGTTGTGGCTAAAAACCAAAGCGCTGGGATAGGCAGTAGAGGGAATATTTGGGAGAGTGCAAAAAGCGCTTTGACTTTTTCGCTCGCTTTAAATGCAAGCGATTTGCCTAAAGATTTACCCATGCAAGCGAACGCTTTGTATTTGGGATTTTTATTCAAAGAAGTTTTAAAAGAGTTAGGTTCTCAAACCTGGCTTAAATGGCCTAATGACTTGTATTTAGGGGGTCAAAAAATAGGGGGCGTGCTGGTTAATGTTTATAAAAACATGCGGGTGTGCGGCATTGGAGTGAATAGGGTTTCAAAGAAATGGGCATGTTTAGATATTGGCGCGAGCGATGATTTGATTATAGAGGGCTTTTTAAAAAAAATCAAAGAAAATCTTTTTTGGGGGGAAGTTTTAAGTAAGTATGCGTTAGAATTCCATAGAAACGACTCTTTTAGTTTCCATAATGATTGGGGCGAATTGGTGAGTTTAAAAGATGCGCAATTGTTAGAAGACGGTCGCATTTTGATTGAAGATAAGATATATAATAGGATATAAATATGGTGAATGAAATCATTGCAGTGGCTAATCAAAAAGGAGGCGTGGGCAAAACAACAACAGCGGTTAATTTAGCGGCTTCTTTAGCGGTGTTTGAGAAAAAAATCTTGTTGATTGACTTTGACCCTCAAGCTAACGCCACTTCAAGTTTGGGTTTTAGGCGCGATAAAATTGATTACGATATTTATCATGTGTTGATTGGCCGTAAGCAAATTTCTCAAGTGATCTTAAAAACCCAAATGCCTTTTTTGGATTTAGTGCCTTCTAATTTGGGTTTAGCTGGGTTTGAAAAGACTTTTTATGACAGCCAAGATGAGAATAAACGAGGCGAGCTCATGCTCAAAAACGCTTTAGGGGGCGTGATAAAGCTTTATGATTACATCATCATTGACTCTCCGCCAGCTCTAGGGCCTCTTACGATCAATTCGCTTTCAGCTGCGCATTCGGTGATTATCCCTATCCAGTGCGAGTTTTTTGCCCTTGAAGGCACTAAATTATTGCTCAACACCATTAGAATGCTGCAAAAAAGCACTAACCCTAAGCTCAAAATCAGAGGGTTTTTACCCACAATGCATGTCCCTCAACTCAATTTGACAAAAGGGGTTTTAGCGGAATTGTTTAAGTATTTTGACTCAGAGTTTTTTAGAGACTCTATGACAGGAGAGTATATTATGATCCCTAAAAGCGTGAAACTAGCGGAATCGCCTAGCTTCGGTAAGCCTATTTTGCTTTATGATATTAAATCTAATGGCAGCGTCGCTTATCAAAAATTGGCTCAAAGCATTATTCAGGGGTAGTGATGGCAAAAAATAAAGTGTTGGGTAGGGGTTTAGCGGATATTTTTCCTGAAATCAATGAAGTGTATGAGCAGGGGCTCTATGAAAGAGCCAATCGGGTTATAGAGCTTGGTATTGATGAGGTGATGCCCAATCCTTACCAACCTAGGAAAGTCTTTAGCGAAGATTCTTTAGAAGAATTAGCGCAATCCATCAAAGAGCATGGTTTGTTGCAGCCGGTTTTAGTGGTGAGTGAGAACGGGCGTTACCATTTGATTGCAGGCGAAAGGCGCTTAAGAGCGAGCAAATTAGCCAAAATGCAAACGATTAAGGCGATTGTTGTGGATATTGAGCAAGAAAAAATGCGCGAAGTCGCCTTGATTGAAAACATCCAACGAGAAGATTTGAACCCTTTGGAGTTAGCCAAATCTTATAAAGAATTACTGGAAAGCTATCAAATGACCCAAGAAGAGCTTTCTAAAATCGTTAAAAAATCCAGAGCTCATGTGGCTAATATCATGCGTTTATTAACCCTCTCTTCTAAAGTGCAAAACGCTCTTTTAGAAGAAAAAATCACTTCAGGGCATGCAAAAGTTTTGGTTGGTTTGGATGAAAAAAAACAAGAATTGATTCTAAATTCAATCATAGGGCAAAAACTCAGCGTGCGCCAGACAGAAGATTTGGCGCGTGATCTCAAAACCACCCCGCATGGGGATAAAAAACATGGTTTGAAAAGAACCCAAACGCTTATCGCTAAAGACGAATTGAAACGCTTCAATCAAAATTTGTGGGATCATTACAAGCTTAAAGCGGCTTTGAAAGGGGATAAAATAGTTTTGCAATGTTATGAAAATTCTCTTTTGAAGGCTTTTATAAAAAAAATAATGTCTTAATGCTTGAATGTTCTCAATTTTTAAGCGATTTTTTGTTACAATAAAGCTAATGTTTTTATAACAAGTGTGGGTTTTCAAATATTTATTTTTAGGATTTTAGGAAAGAAATAGGTCATGAATATATCGGTTAATCCCTATTTAATGGCGGTCGTTTTTGTAGTGTTTGTGTTGCTTTTATGGGCGATGGATGTTTGGGTTTATAGGCCTTTGTTGGCTTTTATGGATAACAGACAGGCAGAGATAAAGGATAGCTTGGCTAAAATTAAAATGGATAACACCCAAAGCGTGGAGATCCGCCATCAAATTGACACCCTTCTTAAAGAAGCTGCAGAAAAGCGCAAAGAAATGCTAGCAGAAGCGATTCAAAAAGCCACAGAGTCTTATGATGCGGTGATCAAGCAAAAAGAGAATGAGCTCAATCAAGAGTTTGATGCGTTTGCTGAGCAGTTACAAAATGAAAAACAAGCCTTAAAAGAGCAGTTGCAAGCGCAAATGCCGGTATTTGAAAACGAGTTGAATAAGCGTGTGGCTATGGGTTTAGGGGGTTGATAGATGGTGTTAGTTAAAATGGCGTTAGGGTTTTTGATCCTTTTAAGTCCCTTGTGTGCGATGGAATTGGATATTTCACAAACAGATATTATAGAGCGTTCTTTAAACTTTCTCTTGTTTGTGGGGATTTTGTGGTATTTTTTGGCTAAAAAATTACGCTCATTCTTGCACGCTAAAAGCCTTGAGATCTCTAAACACTTAGACGAGATCCAAGCCCAACTCAAAGCGAGTAAAGAGAATAAGAAAAAACTCTTAAAAGAATTAGAGCAAGCCAAAGAAAAGGCTGAATTGATCGTTTCTGATGCGAATAAAGAAGCCTACACGATCACGCAAAAATACGAATTGCAAACCAAAATAGATGTGGAAAATTTGATCAAAAATTCTAAGGCGTTGATGGATTTAGAAGTTAAAAAGATCAAAAGAGAGTTGGTTGAAAGCGTTTTTAAAGATTTAAGAGAGAGTAAAAAAGTCTCTTTCAGCACGCAAGATTGCGTGAATATTTTGAAACAAAGGCTTTAAATGCAAGATTTAAAAGTGATCTCTAAGCATTATGTCAAGGCGTTAAAAAACCACACTAAAGATGATTTAGCGTTATTAGAAGAAATGGTTGTGGGGCTTAAAAATTTAGCAGAAGCGGTAAAACTGCATAAGCTTAATCAGGTGTTAGAGCATGTTTCTTTGAAAGTGAAAAAAGAAATTGTATTTGAAATATTGGAAAAAACAACTCCCAAAAAAGCATGCTTGGTTTTAAAACCCATAATGGAAATAGCGTTAAAAAATAACCGGCTTGAGATATTGGAATTGGTCGCTGAAGAGCTGTCCTTTGATTCTAAAAGGACTTTGGAAGCCACGCTTTTAGTTCCGCAAAAGCTTGAAAATAAGGAGCTAGAAGAAGTCCAACAAAAATTGCAAGCGCGTTTTAACGCCCCCATAGAAATCGTTCAAGACACTTGGTCTAAAAAAGGGGTTTCTTTAAGCGTTTCAAACTTGGATTTAGAAATAGGCTTTTCTAAGGAAGAGATTTTAAAGAAAATAGAAAAACAGGTTATTCAATCTATTTAATCAATCTAAGGAGATAAAGATAATGTCCCAACTAAAATTGGAAGAAATCAGCTCGGTTATTGAAGAAAAGATCAAGAATTTTGAACTTGATTGCGATATGGCTGAAGTCGGCAAGGTCGTTTCATACGCTGATGGTGTGGCTAAGATTTATGGCTTAAATGGTGTGATGTCGTATGAAGTGTTGGAGTTTGAAACAGGAGATAAAGGCGTTGCGGCTAACTTAGAAGAAGATAGCGTTGGCGTGATTGTGTTTGGTTTTGGCAACAATATTAAAGAGGGGACGAGCGTTAAACGCACAAAGAGTTTGATGAAAGTCCCTGTTGGCGATGCAGTTGTTGGGCGCGTGTTGAACGCTTTGGGTGAGCCTATTGATGGCAAGGGCGAGATAGAAACGAATGAGTTTAGCCTCATAGAGCAAAAAGCCCCAGGCATTATGGACAGAAAATCTGTGCATGAGCCTTTACAAACTGGGATTAAAGCCATTGATGCGTTAGTGCCTATTGGGCGTGGGCAGAGGGAGTTGATCATTGGGGATAAACAAACCGGTAAAACCACTGTAGCAATAGATACGATCATCAACCAAAAAGGGCAAAATGTGATCTGCATTTATGTGGCTATTGGTCAAAAAGAATCCACCGTCGCGCAAGTGGTCCGTAAATTAGAAGAATACGGAGCGATGGAATACAGCGTTGTGGTTAACGCTTCAGCTTCTGATTCGGCTGCGATGCAATATTTAGCCCCTTATGCGGGTGTGGCTATGGGGGAATACTTTAGAGATCATGCCCGCCATGCCCTAATCATTTATGATGATTTGAGTAAGCATGCCGTCGCTTACAGAGAAATTTCTTTGATTTTAAGAAGACCTCCAGGTAGGGAAGCTTTTCCTGGCGATGTTTTTTATATCCACTCACGGCTTTTAGAAAGAGCGGCTAAAGTTTGCGATGAAAAAGGTGCAGGATCTTTAACCGCGCTCCCTATTGTGGAAACTCAAGCGGGCGATGTTTCAGCCTATATCCCTACGAATATCATTTCCATTACAGACGGACAAATTTTCTTAGAAACGGATTTGTTTTATTCAGGGATCCGCCCTGCTATCAATGTAGGCTTGTCGGTTTCAAGGGTTGGAGGGGCCGCTCAAATCAAAGCCACCAAGCAAGTTTCAGGGACTTTGCGCTTGGATTTAGCGCAATACAGAGAGTTGCAAGCCTTCACGCAATTCGCTTCTGATTTAGATGAAGCGAGTAAAAAGCAATTAGAAAGAGGGCAACGCATGGTAGAAGTGCTCAAACAAGCCCCTTATTCGCCCTTACCCATTGAAAAGCAAGTGGTCATTATTTATGCCGGGGCTAAAGGCTTTTTGGATAGCGTGAGCGTGAAAAAAGTCGTGGATTTTGAAGAGCGGCTATACCCTTTCTTGGAAGCAAAATACCCTCAAGTATTAGAAGAAATCCACATTAAAAAAGCGTTAGATAAGGATTTAGAAGCCATGCTAAAAAAAGCTTTAGAGGAATTCAAGCTCACTTATAGCGAGTAGGAGACGGCTAGGATATGGCAAATTTAAGAGACATTAGAAAGAAAATTGGAAGCGTTAAGAACACGCAAAAAATTACGCATGCGATGAAACTCGTTTCCACTTCTAAGCTAAGAAAAGCCGAAGAAGTTGCAAGAAATTCTAGGGCGTATGCATTGAAGTTGGATGCTGTGTTTGATGATGTGCTATCCAAAATGAAAAATCAAGGGATTAAAGATATTCAAAGCAAGTATTTTAGGGAATTAGAAAGACTTGAAATCAAAAAAGTGGACATTATTTTTATCACAGCCGATAAGGGGCTTTGTGGGGGCTTTAACGCCAATACCATTAAAAAAGTTTTGGCATGCACGAATGAATATCAGGAAAAAGACATTAAGGTGCGTTTGCGCGGTATTGGTAAAAAGGGCAATGAGTATTTTAGCTTTAATGGCATAGAAGTTTTAGATAAAATCAATGATTTAAGCTCTATGCCTAATTATGAACGAGCGCAAGAATTCATGCAAAAAGTGGTGGAAGACTATTTAAATGGGAAAACCGATAAGGTGGTTATCATTCACAATGGTTTTAAAAACATGATTATCCAAGAAATAAGAGTGAAAACGATTCTTCCTATTGGGCACCACATCATCCATCAAAACTCTCAGCCCAGTGAGGCACAAGAGACTATTACGAGCGAGCCAAGCGGGAGCGAAGATGAAATTTTAGACTCTTTAGCAAAAAAATATGTAGAGTATAGTTTATACTATGCTTTGATTGATTCTTTAGCCGCAGAGCATAGCGCTAGAATGCAAGCGATGGATACAGCGACAAATAACGCTAAGGATTTGGTTAAAAATTTAACCATTTCTTACAATAAAGCCAGACAAGAGGCGATTACGACCGAGCTAGTAGAAATCAATGCTGGCGTAGAAGCCCTAAAATAAAAATTACATTAATCAAGGAGTAAAGCGATGGAAGGTAAAATCATTCAGGTTTTAGGCCCTGTGGTAGATGTGGAGTTTGAATCCTATCTACCGGCGATTTTTGAAGCGTTGGATATTAACTTTGAAGTTAACGGCGTTCAAAAATCTTTAGTTTTAGAGGTGGCAGCCCATTTGGGTGGTAATCGTGTGCGAGCGATTGCTATGGATATGACAGAAGGTTTGGTGCGTAACCAAGTGGTGAAAGCTCGCGGCAAGATGATTGAAGTGCCTGTGGGCGAAGGAGTGTTGGGGCGTATTTTTAATGTTGTGGGCGAGAGCATTGATAATTTAGAGCCTCTTAAGCCGTCCTTAATTTGGCCCATTCACAGAAAAGCCCCTAGTTTTGAGCAGCAAAGCACTAAAACAGAAATGTTTGAAACCGGTATTAAAGTCATTGACTTACTTGCACCTTATTCTAAGGGTGGTAAGGTGGGCTTGTTTGGTGGGGCTGGCGTAGGGAAAACGGTGATCATTATGGAGCTTATCCACAATGTGGCTTACAAGCATAACGGGTATTCGGTGTTTGCGGGCGTGGGCGAGCGCACTAGAGAGGGGAATGATTTGTATTTTGAGATGAAAGAAGGGGGCGTTTTAGACAAAGTCGCGCTGTGCTATGGGCAAATGAATGAGCCACCGGGCGCTAGGAATCGCATTGCATTCACCGGTTTGACGATGGCGGAGTATTTTCGTGATGAAAAGGGATTAGATGTGTTGATGTTTATTGATAATATCTTTAGATACGCTCAAAGCGGTGCGGAAATGAGCGCGTTATTAGGTCGTATCCCTTCAGCGGTGGGGTATCAGCCCACACTAGCCGGGGAAATGGGGAAACTTCAAGAGCGCATCGCTTCCACTAAAAATGGATCTATCACTTCCGTTCAAGCGGTGTATGTGCCGGCCGATGATTTGACTGACCCAGCCCCTGCCTCGGTGTTTGCTCATTTAGATGCGACGACGGTATTGAATAGAAAGATCGCTGAAAAAGGGATTTATCCAGCGGTTGATCCCTTAGATTCCACTTCAAGGATCTTAAGCCCTCAAATGATAGGCGAGAAGCACTATGAAATCGCCACCGGTATCCAACAAGTTTTGCAAAAATATAAGGATTTGCAAGACATTATTGCGATTTTAGGATTAGATGAATTGAGCGAAGAAGACAAAAAGATCGTTGAAAGAGCCAGAAAAATTGAGAAATTTTTATCCCAACCGTTTTTTGTGGCTGAAGTTTTTACAGGAAGTCCGGGTAAATATGTGACTCTTCAAGAGACTTTAGAGGGCTTTAGAGGGATTTTAGAGGGTAAATACGATCATATCCCTGAAAACGCATTCTACATGGTGGGTAGCATTCAAGAGGTTTTAGAAAAAGCTAAAAGCATGAAAAATTCCTAAGGGTTTGTCATGGCTTTATTGAAAATTAGTGTGGTCGTTCCTGAGGGGGAAGTTTATACAGGAGAGGTTAGAAGCGTTGTGTTGCCAGGAGTTGAAGGGGAATTTGGGGTTCTTTATGGGCATAGCAACATGATCACTTTGCTCCAAGCGGGAGTGATTGAGATTGAAACCGAGAGTCAAAAAGAACACATTGCGATTAGTTGGGGCTATGCAGAAGTCACTGGTGAGCATGTGGATATTTTGGCCGATGGAGCGGTCTTTATCAAAAAAGAATCAGATGACAGAGATGATGCTATTTCTAGGGCTAAAAGGCTTTTAGAGGACGCAAGCTCTGATAGGTTAGCGGTTTCTAGCGTGCTGGCTAAGATTGAGTCTCTTTAGGGGGAAACCATGTTACATGCAATCGTTGATTTTTTTCATAAGAGCGGTTTTGTTACGGCGTTGGTTTTGATTTGGGTTTCATTCTACTTGGTGGTGACTCTATGGATCTTTTTGTATAAAAGTATTGTGTTGAAAATTGAACTCAAGCGCGAGATGCAATCTTTGTCCAACATTCTTAATGGGGTGCAAGACGCTCCAGAGCATTCCATGTTTAACAAGAGGAAAAACCATGGGCCTCAAAGGCATTCCAAAGAATTGTTGCAAGCTTGGAAACATCAGATTCTTAAGCAAAGCACGACCGGTTTAGTGGTGTTGAGCATCATCTCTTCTACGGCTCCTTTTATCGGTTTGTTTGGCACGGTGGTTGAGATTTTAGAAGCGTTTAATAGTTTGGGCGTGTTAGGTCAGGCGTCTTTTGGGGTGATCGCACCTATTATTTCTAAAGCTCTTGTCGCCACTGCTGGGGGGATTTTAGCGACCATTCCGGCTTATTCTTTTTACTTGATTTTAAAGCGCAAGATCTATGACCTATCAGTTTATGTGCAAATGCAAGTGGATATTTTATCGTCTAGAGAAGAGGATTCTTTAAGAAGATTTTGACAAGTGTCTTAAATAGGGAGAGGTTTTTATGAATTACGATAATTATTGGGATGAGGACAAGCCAGAACTCAATATCACGCCTTTAGTGGATGTGATGCTTGTTTTATTGGCTATCCTTATGGTGACCACGCCCACTCTCACTTATAAAGAAGAGATTGCCTTACCTTCTGGTTCAAAAACTTTTAGAGCCACTCAAGATAAGGTGATTGAGATCCGCATGGATAAGGATGCAAAAATCTATATTGACAGCCAAACTTATGAATACAATTCTTTTCCGGATACTTTTAACCTGCTTTCTAAAAAATACGATAAAAACACCAAAGTGAATATCCGTGCGGACAAGCGATTGACTTACGATAAAGTGATTTATTTGTTAAAAACGATTAAGGAAGCGGGGTTTTTAAAAGTTTCTTTAATCACAAGTCCTTAAAGAGTGGGGCTGATTTGCATGGGTAGGAGTGCGATCTTATTTGTTTCTGGTTTTTTAGCGTTTTTACTCTATGCTTTATTGTTGTATGGTTTGTTATTGGAAAGGCATAATAAAGAAGCAGAAAAAATCCTTTTAGATTTGAGCAAAAAAGACGAACAGGTCATTGACTTGAATTTAGAGGATTTGCCTAACGAGAAAAAAGTGGAGAAAATTGAAAAAGTAGCCGAAAAACAGGGCGATTTTTTAAAGCCTAAAGAACAAGAAGAACCTGAAGAAAGCCTTGAAGATATTTTCTCTTCACTTAATGACTTTAAAGAAAAGACAGACAAAAACGCTCAAAAAGACGAACAAAAAGAACAAGAAAAGCAAAGGCGTTTAAGAGAGCAGCAACGCTTAAAGCAAAACCAAGAAAACCAGAAGTTGTTGAAAGGCTTGCAACAAAATTTAGACCAATTTGCGCAAAAACTAGAAAGCGTTAAAAACAAAACTTTAGATTTGCAAGTCCCTAAACAAGATGGGGTTGATGACAAGGCTTATCAAGAATGGTATGCTCAAATCTATCAAATTTTATCTAAGGGTTGGAGGGGCGTTTTTTACCAAAAGGCGTCAGTGAGTGCACTCATTACGATCGCTAAAGATGGGAAATTTGATTACACAATCCTTAGTTTCTCTGATTTTAAGGATTATAATGAGAGTGTCACCACCCTTTTAGACGATTTAAAGAAAGTGGATTTCCCTCCATATCCGGGAGAAAACATGATTTCTATCAAAGTTAATTTCACCACCAAGGAAGAACAATGAAGCATTTATGGCTTTTTTTAATGGGTTCTGTATGGCTTTTTGCAATAGACAAGACGCTAGATATTGTTAAAACCATTCAAAAGCTTCCTAAAATTGAAGTGCGCTACTCCATAGACAACGATGCCAATTACGCTTTAAAATTGCATGAAGTCTTAATCAATGATTTAAAGACCAGCCAGCATTTTGATGTTTCTGAAAACAAGGAGCAAAGCGCTATCAATTATGCGGATCTCAAGAATAAAAAATTCCAACTCGTAGCGCTTGTGAGCGTGGCGGTGGAAAACGGCAATAAAATTTCACGATTGAGGCTTTATGATGTCAATACAAGCACCCTCACTAAAACTTTTGACTACCCAATTTTAAGCGCTGATCTATACCCTTTTACAGCACACAACATGGCGATTGCGGTGAATGATTACCTCAAAGCCCCTTCTATCGCCTGGATGAAGCGTTTTATTGTGTTTTCTAAATATATCAGTTCAGGGGTTACGAGCATTGCGTTAGCGGATTACACGATGCGCTATCAAAAAGAAATCATCAAAAATAACCGACTCAATATTTTTCCTAAATGGGCGAACGCCGAGCAAACGGAGTTTTACTACACGCAATATGGCGAAAGAAAGCCCATGATTTTAAAATACAATATCCAAAAAGGCACGCACCAAAGTATCGCTAGCTCTCAAGGGATGGCGGTGGTTTCTAGCGTGAGCTCTGATGGCTCTAAAATCTTAATGTCTTTAGCCCCTAAAGGCCAACCGGATGTTTATTTATACGATGTGCATAAAAAAACAAGCACTAAAATAACGCGCTACCCAGGGATAGATGTTTCAGGAGTGTTTCTTGAAGATGACAAGTCTATGGCTTTTGTTTCGGATAGATCAGGCTATCCTAATATCTATATGAAAAAATTGGGGTTAAACGAGAGCGCGGAGCAACTCGTTTATGAGGGGAAAAGCAATGAATCCATTGACGCTTATAAGGATGGCATTGTGTATGTGAGTAGGGAAAATCTTAATGAATTTGGCAAAACGGTGTTCAATTTGAATTTAATCACGCTAAATAGCAAGTATATCCGTAGGCTTACCGTGAATGGCGTGAATCAAATGCCTCGTTTTTCTGTGGATGGGAAAAATATCATGTATATTAAAAAGACACCCCAAGAATACGCTATGGGGCTTATTTTGCTAGACTATAATCAAAGTTTTCTATTCCCCTTAAAGAATGTGAAAATACAAGCCTTTGATTGGTAAGGTTAAATTAAGCGAATATGAGCTAATATTTTTGCTTATTATTTAGATTATTTAGATTTTATTTTGGGAGAATGTTTAATGAAAAAATTTTCTGCGTTTAGTTCTTTGTTGGCTTTGTTATTGGTGGTTGGTTGCAGTCATAAAATAGATAACAATACAGTGGCCGGTGATGTGAGCACTGGCGTTAAAGCCGTTCAAAACGCGCCTGTCAATACAGAGCCTGTTGTAGAAAAAGAAGCACCTAAAGAAGATCTAGCTCCAGCGGTTGAGAAAAAACCGGCTATTGAGAGTGGGACTATTATTGCCTCTATTTATTTTGATTTTGACAAATATGAGATCAAAGACTCCGATCAAGAAACTTTGGATGAGATCGTGCAAAAAGCTAAAGAAAACCACATGCAAGTGCTTTTAGAAGGCAATACCGATGAATTTGGCTCTAGCGAATACAATCAAGCGCTTGGCGTTAAAAGGACTTTGAGCGTGAAAAACGCTTTAGTGATTAAAGGGGTAGAAAAAGACATGATTAAAACCATCAGTTTTGGTGAAATCAAACCCAAATGCATCCAAAAAACCAAAGAGTGTTATAAAGAAAACAGGAGAGTGGATGTCAAATTAGTGAAGTAACTTGGGAATGAATAGGCTTTTTTTAATCCCTTTTATCGCTCCCTTTTTTCTCAATGGGGAGCCTTCAGCGTTTGATTTGCAAAGCGGAGCGACCAAAAAGGAACTCCGTCAGTTGCAAGTCAATAGCAAGAACTTTGCTAATATTTTGACCAAAATCCATTCCCAAGTGGAGTCCAACACCCAAGCTCAAGAGGGTATAAGGAGCGTTTATGAAGGGCAAGCTAATAAGATTAAAGACCTTAATAACGCTATCCTTTCTCAAGAAGAATCCTTGCGATCCTTAAAAGCTTCTCAGGAAGTGCAAAACAACACGCTCAAGCAGCAATCACAGACTTTGGACGATTTAAGGAATGAAATCCGTGCCAACCAACAAGCTATCCAACAATTGGACGAACAAAACAAGCAAATGAGCGAGTTATTGACCAAGTTAAGCCAGGATTTGGTTGCACAAATCGCCTTGATCCAAAAAGCGCTCAAAGAACAACAGGACAAAACTGAAAAGTCGCTTAAAATAAACGCTCTAGCGAATGAAAACCCCCCTTTAAAAGCCAACGCTAAACAAGAAGGAAATACTGAAGAGAAGCCGTTGCAAGTGGAGTTCAATAAAGATTTATCCAAGCAAAAAGAGGTTTTTCAAGAAGCCTTGTCCCTTTTAAAGGATAAATCTTATGCACAAGCCAGAGAGCGTTTGCTGTGGTTGGAGGCTAATAGTTACAAGCTTGCTTATGTGCGTTATGCGCTTGGGGAAGTAGCTTATAACGAAAAGAAACATAGAGAAGCGATCAAATACTACAAAGAGAGTGCTCTTTTGGATCAAAAAGCACCTTATATGCCTGTGCTTTTGTGGCATGTAGCATGGTCGTTTAAAAAAATCAAGGACGATAAGAATTACCATAAATTCTTAAACACTTTGCAGCGCTTGTATCCTTCAAGCGATCAAGCTAAAAAAGCCAAAAAAATTTTAGAAAATAAGGAGAAAAGCATTCATGCAAAACCATGATTTAGAACCAATCAAACAAGCCGCTTTGATTGAATATGAAGTGAGAGAACATGGCTCTAGCGAAGTGCTAGACAGCAATATCGCTAAAGAGCCTTTAGAATTTATCATAGGTGCCCATCAAATTATAGCAGGGTTAGAAAAAGCGGTATTGAAGGCTCAAATTGGCGAGTGGGAAGAGGTTGTTATTACCCCAGAGGAAGCTTATGGGGTTTATGAAAGCGGTTATTTGCAAGAAGTCCCTAGGGAGCAATTTGAAGGCATTGAATTGGAAAAAGGCATGAGCGTTTTTGGGCAAACTGAAGAGAATCAAACCATTCAAGCCACTATTAAAGACTTTAGCGGCACGCATGTGATGGTGGATTATAACCATCCTTTAGCCGGAAAAACTTTAGCGTTTCGTTTCAAGGTTTTAGGGTTTAGGGAAGTGAGCGAAGAAGAAATTTTAGCTTCACACCATGGTGGTGGGGGAGGCTGTTGTGGCGGTCATGGTGCTCATAAGCATAAAGATGGGGGTTGTGGTTGCTCATGTTCGCATGGGTAAATGGGGGAATGTTTAAAAAGGCAAGGTCATGAATAGTTCTAACCTCAAAAATTGGTTGTTCCCCACTATTTGCTTTTTTTTATTTTGTTATATTTTAATTTTTTTGATATTTTTTATGTTTAAAAACTTGCAATCGCAATCTTTTGGTTCTGTCGCAGAAACTGGGAAAAAACCCATCACCACGACCAAGCAATTTGGTAAGGAATTGCAAAAACAGATTTCAAAAATCCATTAACTTTTTTTCTTTTTTGCCGATGCTTGTTGTAAAATTTGATTGAATGTTAAATTAAAGGATTTTAAGATGATTAACGCTATCTCTTCGCTCACTCCAACACAGTCTTGGGGGAATTATAAGCGTGTGGAAAAAAATGAAGAAGTGCAAAACAATGAAGTCGCCCTTGATAAAGTGGCTCAGATCAAGCATGCTATTGAAAATAACCAATATAAAATCAACTTGCGTGAAACTTCTCACAAAATGGCACAGGATTTGTTGGGGATAAGCTAGGGGGTTTGGCTTGGGGGAGTTCTTATTCTTGCTGTCATTTTTCATTAAAATTTAGTTTCTTTGTGTTTTAAAGCGTGTTTGCCATTCTTTTAATGGAGCGTGTTTTTCTTTGCGTGTTAGGGATAATTGATTGGGAATTTTAACTTTTATGGATTTTTGCTCTGGTATTGGCGGAGGCCGTTTGGGCTTGGAGCGGTGCCATTTAAAATGCGTAGGGCATGCAGAAATCAACCATGAAGCCCTTAGAACCTATGAATTATTTTTTAAAGATACTCATAATTTTGGGGATTTGATGCGAATCAACCCTAATGATTTACCCGATTTTGATGTCTTAATTAGCGGGTTTCCTTGTCAAGCTTTTTCTATCAATGGTAAAAGGAAGGGGCTTGATGATGAAAGGGGGACGATTATTTATGGGCTTGTTCATATTTTAAAAGTTAAGCAACCCAAATGTTTCTTGCTTGAAAATGTTAAGGGGTTAATCAATCATAGGCAACAAGAAACTTTTGAAATCATCATCAAAGCCTTGCAAGAAGTGGGTTATACAACTTATTATCAAATTTTGAATAGCGCTGATTTTCAATTAGCTCAAAAGAGGGAGCGCCTTTATATCGTGGGGTTTAGAAAGGATTTAAAACACCAATTTAATTTTCCTTTGGGTTTAGCCAATGATTATTGTTTTAAGGATTTTTTAGACGCTGATAATGAATGCTATTTGAATACCAATAACGCTGCATTTCAAAGATACTTGCACAACTCATACAATCATAACCGGGTTTTTTTAGAGAATATTTTAACTTTAGAAAACGCTGTTTTAGATACAAGACAATCTGATTTAAGATTGTATTTTAATGTTTTTCCTACTTTAAGGACTTCTCGGCATGGCTTGTTTTATATCCAAAAAGGAAAAATCAAAAGATTAAACGCTGTTGAAAGCCTGCTTTTGCAAGGATTTCCTAGAGATTTGATCGCTAAGATTAAAGATAATCCTAACTTTAAAGGAAGCCATTTATTATCCCAAGCAGGGAACGCCATGAGCGTGAATGTGATTTTTGCTCTCGCTAAACAAATGTTAAGAGCGATAGTTGAGCGTTAATCATCAAATGTAAGATAAAAAATTAAAGCAAGAAATAAAAGTTTTTCTTAAATAAGGTTTTAACGATCAATATTTGAAAAAAACAAAGCCCTAATAAAATGGCATAGTATTTGCTTGATTACGGCTGAAACAAGAGCCAAAGGATTTGTCATGGTCGTTTTACATTCTCATTTAGAAAACGCACTAAAGCAATTAAAAGAATTGATTGATTTAACCGAGTGCGATATAAGAGACATTAGGCTCGCTAAACACACCGAAATTTTTGAAAGAAATACCCAAAAACAGCTGGTGATTCAAGCTTTTGAAAACGAAAAAGCGAGTATAGATGCACAAATGTTATCTTTAAAAAAACAATTCCCTAATAAAGAGATGGGTGAATTATTGGACGAAAAAACAAGCGATTTTTTAAACCAAATGCGAGAATCCTTGCTTTTTTTGAAAGAAAAAAACTTGATTTATTCGCGCATGGCGTTTGCGGTTTCTGAGTTTTATTCTTCACTCATTCAGCAAATCATTCCCCATGACACTTGCGATTATAAAGGTTCTAGGCATGTGGGAAGCCATTTTTTAAGAGTGCAGGCATAAAATGGGCGGAATCTTATCTTCACTCAACACTTCTTACACCGGCTTACAAGCCCACCAAAGCATGGTGGATGTTACTGGGAATAATATTTCTAACGCCAGCGATGAATTTTATAGCCGTCAGCGCGTGATCGCAAAGCCTCAAGAGGCTTATATGTATGGCACTAAAAATGTCAATATGGGCGTGGACATAGAAGCTATTGAAAGGGTGCATGATGAGTTTGTTTTTTCTCGCTACACGAAAGCTAATTACGAAAACACTTATTATGATACAGAATTTTCGCATTTAAAAGAAGCGAGCGCGTATTTTCCGGATATTGATGAAGCGAGCCTTTTTACGGATTTGCAAGATTATTTTAACTCATGGAAAGAATTGTCTAAGAATGCCAAAGACTCCGCTCAAAAACAAGCTCTCGCTCAAAAAACAGAAGCCTTAACGCACAATATTAAAGACACTAGAGAAAGATTAACAACCTTACAGCATAAGGCGAGCGAAGAATTAAAAAGCGTTATTAAAGAAGTGAATAGCTTGGGTTCTCAAATCGCTGAGATTAACAAACGCATCAAAGAAGTGGAAAATAACAAGAGTTTAAAGCATGCCAATGAGTTAAGAGACAAGCGAGATGAATTGGAATTCCATTTGCGAGAACTTTTAGGGGGGAATGTTTTTAAAAGTAGTATTAAAACCCATTCGCTCATAGATAAAGACTCAGCGGACTTTGATGAAAGCTATAATCTTAATATTGGGCATGGGTTCAATATCATTGATGGCTCTATTTTCCACCCTTTAGTGATTAAAGAGTCCGAAAATAAAGGAGGTTTGAATCAAGTTTATTTCCAAAGCGATGATTTTAAAGTAACTAATATTACTGATAAACTCAATCAAGGGAAAGTGGGGGCGTTATTGAATGTGTATAATGATGGCTCTAACGGAACTTTAAAAGGCAAGTTGCAAGATTATATTGATTTATTGGATTCTTTTGCTAGGGGCTTGATAGAATCCACTAATGCGATTTACGCTCAAAGCGCGAGTCATAATATTGAAGGCGAGCCTGTGGAGTTTAACGATAATGAAGCCTTTAAAGACACGAACTACAATATCAAAAACGGCTCGTTTGACTTGATCGCTTACAACACCGATGGTAAAGAAATTGCTAGGAAAACCATTGCTATCACGCCCATTACAACCATGAACGATATTATCCAAGCTATTAACGCTAATACTGATGACAATAAAGACAACAACGCCGAAAACGATTTTGATGATTATTTCACAGCGAGTTTTAACAATGAGACTAAAAAGTTTATTATCCAACCTAAAAACGCTTCACAAGGGTTGTTTGTCTCTATGAAAGATAACGGCACGAATTTTATGGGGGCGTTAAAACTCAACCCTTTTTTTCAAGGCGATGACGCTTCCACTATTAGCTTGAATAAAGAATACAAAAAAGAGCCGACCACCATTCGCCCATGGCTTGCCCCCATTAATGGGAATTTTGATGTGGCTAACATGATGCAACAATTGCAATACGATAGCGTGGATTTCTATAACGATAAGTTTGACATCAAACAAATGAAGATCAGCGAGTTTTATCAATTCTTAACCAGTAAAATCAACACGGACGCTGAAAAATCTGGGCGTATTTTGGACACTAAAAAGAGCATGCTAGAGACTATTAAAAAAGAGCAACTCTCCATTTCGCAAGTGAGCGTGGATGAAGAAATGGTGAATTTAATCAAGTTTCAAAGCGGCTATGCGGCTAACGCTAAAGTCATCACTGCTATTGATAGGATGATAGACACTTTGTTGGGTATTAAGCAATAATATTTTTTATAAAATTTAAAAAATGCTTTTTAGCATTTTTTACAACAAATACAAAAGAGCTTGACGCTAGTCAAGTGATAATTTCTTTAAAAAAGCGGTCTTCTTGGGTAGGGGGTTTTTAAGGGGGTTAAGGGGGGTATTAATCGCAAAATGCCCCCTATCCCCTTAAGGGAATGAGTTTTACTATAAATAAAAATGATATTAAAGCTAAATAAAGCTTATCAATTTTGTAAAACAAGAAATTAAAATAATAGTTAATAACATAGAAGCTGCAAGCGAGAGAGCGTTTTATAAAACTTGTGTTATAATAAGGGAAATTTTAAGCGTCATTGCTTATGGAAAGGAAAATTAGATGAGACGGAGTTTTTTAAAAACGATTGGCTTATGCACGATAGCATTCTCTTTGGGTTTGTTAAACCCTTTGAGTGCAGCGAGTTACCCACCCATTCAAAACACTAAAGTAGGGTTAGCCCTTTCTAGCCATCCGCTAGCTACTGAAATCGGGCAAAAGGTTTTAGAAGATGGGGGCAATGCGATTGATGCGGCCGTAGCGATTGGCTTTGCTTTAGCGGTCGTCCATCCTGTGGCAGGCAATATTGGTGGAGGGGGTTTTGCGGTTATCCATTTAGCCAATGGGGAAAATGTGACCTTAGATTTTAGAGAAAAAGCCCCCCTAAAAGCCACTAGAGACATGTTTTTAGACAAGCAAGGCAATGTGATCCCCAAACTCAGTCAAGATGGCTATTTAGCCGTTGGTGTTCCTGGAACGGTGGCTGGCATGGAAGCGATGCTAAAAAAGTACGGCACTAAAAAATTGTCGCAACTTATTGAGCCTGCGATTAAATTAGCTGAGCATGGTTACCCTATTTCAAAAAGGCAAGCAGAGACTTTAAAGGACGCTAGGGAGCGGTTTTTAAAATACAATTCTAGTAAAAAATATTTTTTGAAAAAGGGGCATCTTGATTACCAAGAGGGGGATTTGTTTGTCCAAAAGGATTTGGCCAAAACTTTGACTCAAATCAAAACGCTAGGTGCTAAAGGCTTTTATCAAGGGCAAGTGGCTGATTTGATTGAAAAAGACATGAAAAAAAATGGAGGGATTATCACCAAAGAGGATCTCGCTAGTTATAGCGTGAAATGGCGCAAACCGGTGGTGGGGAATTATCGCGGATATAAGATCATTTCTATGGCACCACCGAGTTCGGGAGGTACGCATTTGATCCAAATTTTGAATGTCATGGAAAATGCGGATTTGAGCGCTCTTGGGTATGGGGCTTCTAAAAATATCCATATCGTTGCAGAAGCGATGCGCCAAGCTTATGCGGATAGATCGGTTTATATGGGAGACGCTGATTTTGTTTCAGTGCCGGTGGATAAACTCATCAATAAAGCGTATGCTAAAAAGATTTTTGATGCTATCCAACCAGATACGGTCACGCCAAGCTCTCAAATCAAACCGGGAATGGGGCAATTGCATGAGGGGAATAACACGACGCATTATTCTGTGGCGGACAGGTGGGGGAATGCGGTGAGTATCACTTACACGATCAACGATTATTATGGGAGTGCTGCGAGCGTTGATGGGGCAGGATTTTTGTTGAATAATGAAATGGATGATTTTTCCATTAAGCCAGGAAACCCTAATCTCTATGGTTTGGTAGGGGGCGATGCAAATGCGATTGAAGCCAATAAGCGTCCTTTAAGCTCCATGACGCCTACGATCGTGTTGAAAAACAATAAGGTTTTTATGGTGGTGGGGAGCCCTGGAGGCGCTAGGATCATCACTACGGTGTTGCAAGTGATTTCTAATGTGATTGACTACAACATGGATATTTCTGAAGCGGTTTCAGCTCCTAGGTTTCACATGCAATGGCTTCCTGATGAATTAAGGATTGAAAAATTCGGCATACCCGCTGATGTGAAGGATAACCTCACTAAAATGGGCTATCAAATTGTCACTAAGCCGGTGATGGGCGATGTGAATGCGATCCATATTTTACCTCAAGTGAAAGGGCGTATCTTTTATGGATCAACAGATCCAAGGAAAGAGTTTTGATTTTTATCAAAATAGGTTTTTTAGTCCTATTTGACCCTATTTTTTGGGGGGGGGGGGACTTTTTAGCTAAAAAGTTTTAAACTTAGTCTTAGAATTCATAAAATATAGTGTAAAATTCTTTATAGAAGACAATATTTAACTATGATTGTGCTATGATTGTGTGTGCGAAACGAGAGTGTTTGTGGGTTTAAAAAAGCATGCAATTTCTTAAGGCTAAGATAATAATTGGTATTGTGATTTAGTTTTTAACTATACAGAGGAGTAATGATGGGATATGCAAGCAAGTTAGCTTTAAAAATTAGTTTGATAGGTTTATGCTTGTTTGGTGCTCTTAATGGTGCGGAGCATCTTGGACACAAAGGGAGTTTTGTTTATAGAGGGGAAGTAGCTTACAATAATAAGGATTATGAGCGAGCGGTTTCTCTTTATAAAGATGCGATTAAAAATGGCGAGTCGATCGCTTATGTTTTGTTGGGGATCATGTATAGAGATGGTAGGGGCGTGCCTAGGAACGACAAGAAAGCGGTAGAGTATTTTAAAAAAGCTGTGGCGTTGGATATTCCTAGAGGGTATAATAATTTAGGCGTGATGTATAAAGAGGGTAGGGGCGTGCCTAAAGATGAAAAGAAAGCGGTGGAGTATTTCCAAATGGCTGCTAATAAGGGTTACACGAGTGCTTACATGAATTTAGGGATCATGTATATGGAAGGCAGAGGTGTTCCAAGCAGTTATATGAAAGCCATGGAGTATTTTAGGCTAGCGATGGCTAAAGGCAGTGCAGAGGCTTATATCCTTTTAGGGGATCTTTATTATAGTGGGAATGAGCAATTGGGCATTGAGCAAGACAAAGAAAAAGCCGTTATTTACTATAAAATGGCAGCTGATGTGGGCTCTTCTCAAGCGTATGAAGGGTTAGCCAAATCTTATGAATATGGTTTGGGCGTGGAAAAGGATAAGAAACAAGCTGAAGAGTTTAGGCAGCGTGCATGCGATTATGACTTGGATAAGAATTGCAGGAAAAGAAACGCTTCAAGCCACCACTAATTCTTCAGATTTGAGTTTTCTTCAAGGATTTTGCTCGTTTCTTAAGCCTATTATTATCCGCTATTAGCTTGCAAAAAGTGTTTAATGTTTCAATAAACCTTTCAGAAAGCCTTTCCGACAAGATCTCAAGCAACAAACAAAACTTAAAATCTCTTTTTTTAAAGGCTTATCCTTATTTAATAAGCTTTTAAGCTACCCAAAAGCAAAGCAGCACAAAACAAAGCCTTAAATCTCATAATGCCAATGCAAATAAAAACACAATAACAAAAAAGCGGTAACAACAACGCAAACTATTTTTAATTATAGACTAGTAAAGACTTGACAAAGCCTTAAAACAAAAGCCGTTTTTTAGAGTTAAAGCGCTTTTCAAACCGCCTTTAGTAAGCGAAGCGTTTCTAAAATTTGGTATAATCGCTAGGTATTTGCTAAAAATTATAGAAAAAAATTTTATTGTTTTAATGGGGTTTTATATGCGTTTGTTATGGTGTTGGGTGTTGGCATTATCGCTCTTTTTGAATCCTTTGAGGACCGAAGAGCAAGAGACAGATGCGTTGGATTTGTTTTTGATTTTCAATCAAATCAACCAGCTCAATCAGGTCATTGAGACCTATAAAAAAGACCCTGAAAGAAGCGCTGAAATCTCTTTGTATAACGATCAAAAAAATGATTTGATTAAAAGCCTAACTTCTAAGGTCCTGAATGAAAGGGATAAGATTGGGATTGATATAAACCAAAATTTAAAAGAGCAAGAGAAAATCAAAAAACATTTAGCTAAAAGCATTAAGGGTCATGATTTCTACACTTTCATGAAAGACAGATTGTCTTTAGATATTTTGTTAGTGGATGAGATTTTATATCGTTTTATCGATAAGATCAGGAGCAGTATTGATATTTTTAGCGAACAAAAAGATGTGGAAAATATCAGTAACGCTTTCCTTTTGCGTCTAGGGCAATTCAAACCCTACACTTTCCCTAAAAATTTAGACAATATCAAAATGCATGAATTGCAAGAAATGTATAGCGATTATGAATTGCGTTTGAACACTTATACTGAAGTCTTGCGTTATATCAAAAACCACCCTAAAGAAGTGCTTCCTAAAAACTTGATCATGGAAGTGAATATGGATTTTGTGTTAAACAAAATCAGTAAGATCTTGCCTTTCACCACCCATAGTTTGCAAGTGAGTAAAATCGTGCTTTCTTTAACGATTTTAGTCGTATTGTTAGCTTTAAGGAAGTTAATCACTTTTCTTCTAGGCAAAATATTGGATTTTCTTTTTGAATTCATGCGGCGCAATAAAAAAATGCATATCAATGTCCAAAGCAGCATTGTTTTACCGGTTTCTGTCTTTTTAGCGATATTCAGTTGCGATGTGGCTTTAGATATTTTCTATTACCCTAACGCATCGCCCCATAAATTTTCTATGTGGGTGGGCGCGGTGTATATCATGCTTTTAGCATGGCTAGTGATCGTGCTTTTTAAGGGGTATGGGGCGGCGTTAGTTACCAATATCGCTACCAAAAGCACGCACAATTTTAGAAAAGAAGTGATCAACTTGATTTTAAAAATCGTGTATTTTTTGATTTTTATTGTCGCGCTTTTAGGGGTTTTGAAACAATTAGGGTTTAATGTTTCAGCCATCATCGCTTCTTTAGGGATTGGTGGGTTAGCAGTGGCTTTAGCGGTTAAAGATGTGTTGGCGAATTTTTTTGCTTCTGTCATTTTATTATTAGACAATTCGTTTTCTCAAGGGGATTGGATTGTGTGCGGTGAAGTGGAGGGCACGGTGGTGGAAATGGGGTTAAGACGCACCACGATCAGAGCTTTTGATAACGCTCTTTTGTCCGTGCCTAACTCAGAATTAGCCGGAAAGCCCATCAGAAACTGGAGCCGTCGTAAAGTGGGAAGGCGCATTAAAATGGAAATAGGCTTGACTTATAATTCTAGTCAAAGTGCTTTACAGCTTTGCGTGAAAGACATTAGAGAAATGTTAGAAAACCACCCTAAAATCGCTAATGGATCCGATAGCGCTTTGCAAAATGTGAATGATTACCGCTACATGTTTAAAAAAGATATTGTCTCTATTGATGATTTTTTAGGGTATAAAAGCAATTTGTTTGTCTTTTTAGATCAATTTGCAGATAGCTCTATCAATATTTTAGTGTATTGCTTTTCTAAAACGGTGGTTTGGGGGGAGTGGCTAGAAGTCAAAGAAGATGTGATGCTAAAAATCATGGAAATTGTAGAAAAGCATCATTTGAGTTTTGCTTTCCCATCGCAGAGTTTGTATGTGGAGAGTTTGCCAAAAGTTAGCCTGAAAGAAAAGGCTAAAATCTAAAATTATTGATAAATGTATTCTTTGGTTAAAGGGAATGTGTTATCCACGCTGTTAGTTAAAAGCAATTGGAATAAATCTGCACTCCCTACCCTAAAAGCCGATGCACAAGTCCTTAAATACAAATCCCACATGCGGATAAACCTTTCATCATAGCCGAGTCTTTTCACCTTGTCTAAATTGTGGTTAAAGTTGTCCCACCAAATGTCTAAAGTCTTAGCGTAATGGATGCGTAAGCTTTCAGCCATCAGCAAGTGGAAATCGCATTCGCTCATCACGCTCATCACTTCTCTTAAAGAGGGCAAGTAGCCGCCCGGGAAAATGTATTTATCCACCCAAGCGTTAGTCTCGCCCTCAAAACAGCATAAAATAGAGTGGAGCAAAAACATCCCACCCGTTTTTAACACTTCTTTAACTTTTTTGAAATAAAAGGGTAGATTATCCTTACCCACATGCTCAAACATGCCCACACTCACCACCTTGTCAAAGCGGTATAACCGCCCATCTAAATCCTGGTAATTCAATAATTTGATCGTGACTCTATCTTCTAATCCTAGCTCTTGGACTTGTTTGTTAGCCTGTTTGTATTGCTCATTAGAAATGGTGATCCCCATCACTTCTGCCCCATATTCTTGCGCAGCTTTTATGGAGAGATAGCCCCAACCACAGCCTATATCCAATAGTTTTTCGCCTTGTTTTAAATGGAGCTTTTTTAAAGTGTGATCTAATTTTTGGAGTTGGGCGGTATGAAGAGTGTCATCGTCCTTTTTAAAATAAGCGCATGAATAACTTAAGGTTTCATCTAACCAAATAGAATAAAAGTCATTCCCTAAATCGTAGTGTTTAGAAATGTTGGAGCTTTCTTTAAGGGGTTTTTGAATAGCTTTAGCGCTATCATGTTTATGTAAATGTTTATAATTGGTTTGCAAATACAAAGAATGCATCACCTCATCCATAGAGCCTTCAATATCAATCACGCCGTCCATATAAGCCTCAGCAATCGTTAAAGACATGTCTTTTTTAATATCGCTAAATTTTAGGGGGCGGTGGATTTTAAGGGTGAATTTAGGCGAATGTTCGCCATTCCTATAAACGCTATTATCCCAAAAAACAACCTGATAATCGCCGTTTTTCCATTGTTTAAACATGCTTTTGAGCAAAAATTTTGAAATCATCTGCGCGTCCTTAATTTATATTCAATTCTTTTTGAGCGTTAATTATAATGCATTTTCTATAAATAAAATAAGCATCAATTTAACCTCTAGCCTCTAAATTGCATGGCTTTATTTTCAAAAGCATGTTAAAATTAATGCGAATTTCTAAAACAAATTAAGGTAACGCTATTACAAAAATGCAAAAATCACTGATCACAACCCCCATTTATTATGTGAATGATATCCCCCATATTGGTCATGCTTATACGACTTTGATTGCAGACACTCTAAAGAAGTATTACACGCTTCAAGGCGAAGAAGTCTTTTTTTTAACTGGCACCGATGAGCATGGGCAAAAGATTGAACAAAGCGCGAAATTAAGAAATCAAAGCCCTAAAGCTTACGCCGATAGCATTAGCGCGATTTTTAAAAACCAATGGGATTTTTTCAATTTAGATTATGATGGTTTTATCCGCACCACAGATAATGAACATCAAAAATGCGTGCAAAACGCTTTTGAAATCATGTTTGAAAAAGGGGATATTTATAAAGGTACTTATAGTGGGTATTATTGCGTGAGTTGTGAGAGTTATTGCGCGATCTCTAAAGCGGATAATACAAACAATAAAGTCTTATGCCCTGATTGTTTGAGAGAGACCACGCTTTTAGAAGAAGAGAGTTATTTTTTTAGATTGAGTGCATATGAAAAACCTTTATTAGAGTTTTATGCCAAAAACCCTGAAGTGATCTTGCCCATTTATCGTAAAAATGAAGTCACTTCTTTTATTGAACAAGGCTTGTTGGATCTATCTATCACGCGCACAAGCTTTGAATGGGGCATTCTTTTACCTAAAAAAATGAATGATCCTAAACATGTGGTGTATGTTTGGCTAGACGCTTTATTGAATTATGCGAGCGCGTTGGGGTATTTGAATGGTTTAGAAAATAAAATGGTGCATTTTGAGTGCGCTAGGCATATTGTGGGTAAGGATATTTTACGCTTCCATGCCATTTATTGGCCAGCCTTTTTGATGAGCTTGGGTTTGCCTTTATTCAAACAGCTTTGCGTGCATGGGTGGTGGACGATAGAGGGCGTGAAAATGAGTAAGAGCTTGGGTAATGTTTTAGACGCTCAAAAGCTTGCTATGGAGTATGGGATTGAAGAATTGCGCTATTTTTTATTGCGTGAAGTACCTTTTGGGCAAGATGGGGATTTTTCTAAAAAAGCGTTAGTAGAAAGGATCAACGCCAATTTGAACAACGATTTGGGGAATTTATTGAATCGTTTGTTAGGCATGGCTAAAAAATATTTTAACTATTCTTTAAAAAGCGAAAAAATCACCACATATTACCCTAAAGAGTTAGAAAAAGTGCATCAAATTTTAGATAACGCTAACTCTTTTGTGCCTAAAATGCAATTGCATAAAGCGTTAGAAGAATTGTTTGGCGTTTATGATTTTTTAAACAAACTCATCGCTAAAGAAGAGCCATGGGTTTTGCATAAAAACAACGAATCAGAAAAATTAGAAGCCTTATTGAGTTTGATTGCAAACGCGCTTTTACAATCAAGCTTTTTACTCTATGCGTTCATGCCAAAGAGTGCTATGAAATTAGCGAGCGCTTTTAATGTAAAAATCACGCCCACAAATTACGAACGCTTTTTCAAGTCTAAAAATTTACAAGATATAATCTTGCAAGACACCGAGCCCTTATTCTCTAAAATGGAAAAAGTGGGGGAAACAACCCCAGCCAAAAAAGAAGAAGAAAAAACGCCAGAAGAAAAAACCCCACAAAAACAAGAAAACTATATCAGTATTGATGATTTCAAAAAAGTAGAAATTAAAGTGGGGCTTATCAAAGAGGCTCAAAGGGTTGAAAAGTCCAATAAATTACTGCGCTTAAAGGTGGATTTAGGTGAAAATCGTTTGAGGCAGATTATTTCAGGGATCGCTTTGGATTATGAGCCTGAAAATTTAATCGGTCAAATGGTGTGCGTGGTGGCTAATTTAAAATCCGCAAAGCTTATGGGCGAAATGAGTGAGGGCATGATTTTAGCGGTGCGAGATAATGACAGTTTGGCCTTAATTAGCCCCACAAAAGAAAAAACCGCAGGAAGTCTCATTAGCTAAATGCGATTAGGGGTGAATGAAGCGGTAGAGTTGAGTTTGGGCGAATTGCAAAACACGCCCTCAATCAGCTATTTTAATTCTATTGTTTTGTCTTTAAACAAGGTGCAAAAAGGCTCTTTATTTGCCGCTAAAGATCATGCATTCATTCCTAAAGCTTTAGAATTAGGGGCTTATGGGATTTTATACACAGGAGAGTATCCTTTAAGCGATAGAGATGTGGCATGGATCAAGCTTAAAGACATAGAGCATTCTTTGAATCATTTGTTTAAATTTTGTTTGTTGAATGAGCGTGTGGTTGGAGTGTTATTAAGTCCTATAGAATTAGAGATCGCTTCTAAAATTATAGTGAGCGAATTTGTGTGGTGTTTGAAAGAGAGTCTTGAAGATTTATTCATTTTAGAGGGGTGTAAAATAGCGTTTTTTGATAGATTGGAGTGGCTTCATTTGTTTTATAAGCAAGAGCGTTTAGAAGAAGACTTAAAAGAAAGCGATTTGATTGTTCTTAACCAATCCTTTTTTTGCAGCGCTTTAGTTTATGAAAAACAAGAGCATGAATTAAAGATGCCATGCATCTTTTTAGAGCCTTTAAAAAGGGTGATCCGATTGTGCGAGAAATTAAAAATTGAATTTGACTTGAATCTTTTAGGTAAAAAAGAATATTTTTTAGATCATTGCAAACCCTTTTTTGTGAATAAAAATTTAGAAATAGCTCCTTATGGGACAACAGCAAGGGTGATTGTCGCTGAGAGTTCAAAAGAATTGTTTGAAATGCTGCTTCAAAAAGCCCTTGAGACTTTATCGTGGGGGAAAATTGTCGTGTTTTATCGTAAAAATAGCGTGGTTTTTTTTGAAAAAGCCAACTCTTATTTTTACACCACTCAAAACAATTTAAAAGAGCAATTAAAAAATTTAGCGTTTAATTTCGCTTTTATTTATGGGATTAGCCCCAATCATTTAGAATCCCTTTTAAACCCCCCTCTTTTTAAAAAAACCCCCACGCTATGGTAAGTCATGCTTATTTGTAACGATAACCTCAATCAAAAAACCCTTTTAGAAGAAATCATGGCGTTAAGGCCATGGCGTAAAGGTCCTTTTGAAATTTCTAAGATCAAGATTGATAGCGAATGGGATAGCTCTATTAAATGGGATCTAGTCAAGAACGCCACTTCTTTAAAAGATAAAATCGTCGCTGATGTGGGTTGCAATAATGGCTATTACTTGTTTAAGATGCTAGAGCATGGGCCTAAAAGTTTGGTGGGGTTTGATCCGGGCGTTTTAGTCAAAAAACAATTTGAATTTTTAGCCCCCTTTTTTGATAAAGAAAAAAAAATCATCTACAAGTCTTTAGGGGTGGAGGATTTGAATGAAAAATACCCTAACGCTTTTGATGTCATTTTTTGTTTAGGGGTGCTATACCATAGAAAAAGCCCACTAGAAACTTTAAAAGCCTTGTATCATGCTTTGAAAATAGGGGGGGAGTTGGTGTTGGATACGCTCATTATTGATTCGCCCCTAGACATTGCCCTTTGCCCTAAAAAAACTTATGCTAAAATGAAAAACGCTTATTTTATCCCTAGTATTAGTGCGCTAAAAGGGTGGTGTGAAAGGGTAGGGTTTGGAGATTTTGAAATCATTAGCGTTTTAAAGACTACGCCTAAAGAACAGCGTAAAACGGATTTTATTTTGGGGCAAAGTTTGGAAGATTTTTTGGATAAAAAAGATCATTCTAAAACTTTAGAGGGGTATGACGCCCCTTTGAGAGGGTATTTTAAAATGCTTAAATCATCAAGCAAGCGTTAGTTTAAATAAAGGATTAAGATCATGCAAGAAATAATCACTCATGTGGATTATGACTCTTTACAAACTTGTAAGAATTTTCATTCAAGCGTGAGTGGGGAATTGATCGTTTTAGAAAAAGATATAGCCCATGTGCGTTTTAAAGGTAATGAAAGCATGGTGTATGAAGAAAATTTTGTGCATGCAGGCTTTGTGCTAACCGCATGCAATTATGCGGCCTTATGCGCGTTGAATAAAAAATACAGCGTGGTGGTTTCTAATAACATCAATTTTTATGCCCCCCTAGAATTGAATCAAGAAGCACTCATTAAAGCGCAAGTCGTTCAAGATGGCGTGAAAAAAGCTGAAATAAAAATAGAGGCGTTTGTGTTAGACATTCAGGTTTTAGAGGGAATGATAGAAGTGGTGGTGTTTGATAAAAAGCCTTTTAAATTTAATTTTAAAGAAGAGTAGTTGTGAATGGTTATTGTTTTAGTTGTGGATAGCTTTAAAGACACCAGTAATGGCACTTCTATGACAGCATTTCGTTTTTTTGAAGCGTTGAAAAAAAGAGGGCATGCAATGAGAGTGGTCGCCCCTCATGTGGATAATTTAGGGAATGAAGAAGAGGGGTATTACAACCTTAAAGAACGCTACATTCCTTTAGTTACAGAAGTTTCACACAGACAGCACATTCTTTTTGCTAAGCCGGATGAAAAAATTCTAAGAAAGGCCTTTAAGGGAGCGGATATGATCCACACTTACTTGCCTTTTTTGCTAGAAAAAGAAGCCGTAAAAATTGCACGAGAAATGCAAGTGCCTTACATTGGCTCTTTCCATTTACAGCCAGAGCATATTTCTTATAACATGAAATTAGGGCAATTTTCTTGGTTGAATAAAATGCTTTTTTCGTGGTTTAAATCTTCGCATTATCGCTATATCCACCACATCCATTGCCCCTCAAAATTCATTGTAGAAGAATTAGAAAAATATAATTATGGAGGGAAAAAATACGCTATCTCTAATGGCTTTGATCCCATGTTTAAATGCAATCAAGAGCAAAAAAGCCTTTTTGACATGACACCCTTTAAAATCGCTATGGTAGGGCGCTATTCTAACGAAAAAAATCAAAGCGTTTTAATCAAAGCGATTGCTTTAAGCCGATACAAACAAGATATTGTGTTGTTATTAAAAGGCAAAGGGCCTGATGAGAAAAAAATCAAACTTCTAGTCCAAAAATTAGGCGTAAAAACGGAGTTTGGGTTTGTCAATTCCAATGAATTATTAGAGATTTTAAAAACTTGCACCCTTTATGTGCATACAGCCAATGTAGAAAGCGAAGCGATTGCATGCTTAGAAGCCATTAGTGTAGGGATTGTTCCTATTATTGCTAATAGCCCTTTAAGCGCGACTAGGCAATTCGCGCTAGATGAACGATCTTTATTTGAACCTAATAACGCTAAAGATTTGAGCGTTAAAATAGATTGGTGGCTAGAAAACAAGCTTGAAAGAGAAAAAATGCAGGGCGAATACGCTAAAAGCGCTTTAAACTACACTTTAGAAAATTCAGTCATTCAAATTGAAAAAGTTTATGGAGAAGCGATCAAGGATTTTAAAAACAACCCCAACCTCTTTAAAACTCTAGCGCGATAAAAGGATAAAAGATGCAAGAAGTCCATGATTATGGGATTAAATTTTGGAGCAATAACGAATTTAAGATAGAAAAGGGGCTAGTCAAGGTTTGTCATGGCAAAAACCCTGCACTTTTAGAAATCGTTCAAAGCGTGCGCGATAAAGGCTATAGAGGGCCTTTATTGGTGCGCTTCCCCCATTTGGTGCAAAAACAAATCAAAAGCTTGTTTGATGCGTTTTCTTTGGCGATTAAAGAGTATCAATACAGTGGGGCTTTTAAGGCGGTTTTCCCTTTAAAGGTCAATCAAATGCCCTCGTTTGTTTTGCCCTTAGTGCAAGGGGCTAAGGGTTTAAACTATGGCTTAGAAGCTGGGAGTAAATCAGAACTCATCATTGCGATGAGCTACACTAACCCTAAAACCCCCATTACCGTGAATGGCTTTAAAGACAAAGAAATGATTGAGCTTGGCTTTATCGCTAAAAGCATGCAACATGAGATCACTTTAACGATTGAAGGCTTGAATGAATTGAAAACCATTATCGCTGTGGCTAAACAAAACGAGTTTTTAATCTGCCCTAAAATTGGCATTCGCATCCGTTTGCACAGTACTGGCATTGGCGTTTGGGCAAAGAGTGGGGGGATCAATTCTAAATTTGGCCTTAGCAGCACGGAAGTGTTAGAAGCGATGCGCCTTTTAGAAGAAAACGATTTGTTAGAGCATTTTCACATGATACATTTCCACATAGGCTCTCAAATCAGCGATATTTCGCCCTTAAAAAAGGCTTTAAGAGAAGCAGGTAACTTGTATGCAGAATTGCGTAAAATGGGTGCTAAAAATCTTAATAGCGTGAATATTGGAGGGGGGTTAGCCGTAGAATACACCCAACACAAGCACCATCAAGATAAAAACTACACTTTAGAGGAATTTAGCGCTGATGTGGTGTTTTTATTGAGAGAAATTGTGAAAAATAAGCAAGAAATAGAGCCAGATATTTTCATTGAATCAGGCCGTTATATTTCGGCTAACCATGCCGTTTTAGTGGCCCCAGTTTTGGAATTGTTTTCGCATGAATACAATGAAAAATCCCTAAAAATCAAAGAAAGTGATAACCCCCCTTTGATTGATGAAATGCTAGACTTGCTCGCTAATATCAATGAAAAAAACGCCATTGAATACTTGCATGATAGCTTTGATCACACCGAGTCGTTATTTACGCTTTTTGATTTGGGCTATATTGATTTGATTGATAGGAGCAATACCGAAGTTTTGGCCCATTTGATCGTCAAAAAAGCGGTGCAGTTGCTTTATTTTAAAGATCATAATGATATTTTACGCATTCAAGAGCAAGTCCAAGAGCGCTATTTATTGAATTGCTCGTTTTTCCAAAGTTTGCCGGATTATTGGGGTTTGAGGCAGAGTTTCCCAGTCATGCCCTTGAATAAATTAGATGAAAAGCCCACTAGGAGCGCGAGCTTGTGGGATATTACTTGCGATAGCGATGGGGAAATCGCTTTTGACTCCACCAAACCCTTGTTTTTGCATGATATAGATGTGGATGAAGAAGAATACTTTTTAGCGTTCTTTTTAGTGGGAGCGTATCAAGAAGTTTTGGGCATGAAACACAATTTATTCACGCACCCTACGGAATTTAGCGTGGTTTTTGATGAAAAAGGCGATTATGAAGTGGAAGATATTTGCGAAGCCCAAACGATTTTAGATGTGTTAGATGATTTAGACTATGACACCAAAGAGATTGAGCGCCTTTTAAAACAAAAAATTGAAGACAACAACAATTTGGACATGGAAGAAAAGAAAGAAATCATGGGGCGCTTGTATGTCATGTTGAGTGAAAACGGGTATTTGCGCACGATTTCTTAAATTGACGGATTAGAGGGCAGTTGAAAAAAGAAAAATTAAGAGAGATTAAAAAAAAGAGATTAAAAAAGGAGACCCCCAAAGAGTAGGGGGGCGGTTAGTTTTCACCCTCCGTCTCGTTTTCTTTAGTTTCCTCCATGATAAAATCATCGAGCATCTCATTATCCATAAGCCCCATGTAAGGCGTGAAATCGTTTAATAAATTTTTAGTTAAACCGCCACATGAGAGATTATACTTATTGATACCTCCATCGCATAAGAGCTGTGCTATAAACAACACCTCATTTTTATTACTAGGGAGCATATTATCCCAAATACCGCCAGGTTTCAACTCCACAATCTCCGCCTCTTGATCTCTCACATACAAAGAAATAAGCTTACAGAAAAGGGTAAGATTACCTAAATTCATATTATCAAAAGTGTCGTAATAGCAATTTTCAACATTACGATTTTCTAGTATTTTAGCCCACTCAAGGTCGCTATGCTTATTTAAGCCCTCCGCACACGATAAAGCGGTAAGAATGATAGCAGACGCTTGATGTCCTTTTCCTTGATAAAACATAGGGGTTAGTAACGCACCAAGCCTACTTTTTCTATCAGTAAGGAAATAGTCTTTAGCCACCACCGAAAAACTAGACTCACTTTTATCTTTAAATCCAAAAGAGAGCTTATACTTGTCCTCTTTAGACTCTTTAGGAGTGGAAGTCCTTTCTTTCACACTCGGTCCGCTAGTAACGATATTGATACCATCTAAAATGTCCGCTTTTTCTTTTTTGTTTTCAGCACGAATTTTTAGCGCCTCGTTTAAGGGAACTTTATTAAACCATTTTAGGAACTTATCGCTATTGAAAACATACGAAGCGACTTGACCTTTTTCGCTTTGTAAAGTTACACGATTAAACCCAATGCCAATGACTTTAGCCTCTACCACTTTATCTTTGATCGTGGCTTTGACTTTAGTGCCAATTTCCAACTTATTTTCATTTTGAAAACCCATAAAATACTCCTTGAATAAAATTTTATTTGCTTTAACAATCGGTTGCGATCACCCTATTTAATGTTATTTATTTTTTTAGCATGGCGTTGTTTCTCCTTTGATGGGTTAAAGCGAAAAATAGCGTTCAATAAAGAAGCGCTTTTTTGACTATTGCAATCATTTAATCTCTTTCAAAAGATTGTTTTTAAAAGCTTTAATCTCGCTGTCACCCACTAATGCAGCGATGTTGTAATGCGTGATTAAAAAGTCTAATAATTTTTCGCTCCTTTTCTTTAATCTCTTCAAGCCCAAAAGAAGCGTTTTTAGCCACTTCCTTTTCACTATAAGAGCCTTTCATATACCCTTTTCTTTTTTCATCAAAAGGCTTGTTACTTAAAGAGCTGTTAGCGTTTTTAGAAATTAATTAAGAGCAAATTCCCCAAAGCATGCACGACATGGGGCTTTTTAGCCAAATTTTTTTCTTTGGTGTTATAACCTTTGTCAGGGTTTTTGGGCAAGATATGTTCAATACTCTCTATACTGCCATCAAAATTAAGACTCGTTTTAGGGTCATGGTGTAGCTCGTATTCATAAAGCAAGTAATTCAATGCCTTGCCCCACTCATACCATTTCCTGGGTTTCCTTTTAGAGTGGATATTCTCTTCAAGAAATTCTAAACCGCTATGATTTTGTTTGTTGAAAAAATGCTTTTCTAACTCCGGAAGATCTTCAATCGTTAGATTTTCTTGCCTCTCTTTATACGATTTCATCGCTTGAAAAGCTGGTTTGATCAATTCGTTTTTAGCTGTATCCCTACCAGCAACCCCATAGCATAGATTAAAAACCCAAAACGCTCTAAATATTCTAATCTAATAATCCCTCTAATTCTTTAGTGGTATAAGGCTCTTCGTCAGCGCTTTTCCCAACAAGCTGTATTGTAAAAAGAGAGGGTAATAAAGGCAAGAACGCGTTATCGCTCAAAGCGTTTAGGCGCCGCATTTTGTCTAACAAAACACGCATGTTAGGCGTGATTTCAATCTCAAGTTTTTTGTGATCACTAAAAATAAGGGTCATAGCCTTTTCATCAAGCGTGTGCAAGAAATTCCACACTTTAGAAGAATAATAAATATAAAATAATAAATTATCTATTTTTTCATATTCATCATCCAAGTTTGTGTCATCGTATTTCCTATGTGTGTTAAATTCCATTTCCAATAATCTCTCTTTAAACTTGCTGCTGTTTTCACCATAGTAATACGCCACAAAATGCTTTAAAAATTTCTCCAAATCATCGTCTTCAAACGATCTCAAATCGTGATAAATAAGAGTGTAGGTATCGTTGATATTTTTTTTGAAGGTTTTCTAACTTTTCTTTATCGCAAATCTTGTGCGCTACAAAATGCAAGCGGTTTTTTAACAATTCCAAAGTGGATAGATCTTTACCACGATTGTTGATCGTTTCAAAAGAGCTGAATGGATCGATCCTGTTATCATTCAATTCCGCCACGCTAAAAAGCATTTTTTTGGTGAGGGCATCAAGCATTTTTTCAAGCGTTTCAATAGGGGTATTGCTGATTTTTTCTTTAAAAAATGCATAAGCGTCAATAAAATTTTTAGCGTAAAAAGAAGTTTTAAACTTTTCTAAATCTTTTTCTTCGGTGATAGCCCTAAAAACTTCGCTTAAGCCATAATAATCATCTTTGTAGGATAGAATGGATTTGAGGTTGGCTGAAGAATAATTTTCATTTTTAGTGGTTTTTGCTAAAAGACCTAGTAAAATCAAGCTTGTAGCCAATCGTTGCTGGTCGTCTATGATCTCAAAATCAATATCTCCAAAATCATCTCCAGACTTTCTTAAAGTTAAGCTATGCATGTAATGGAATTTGTTTTCTAGCTTGGAAACATGCTCTAAATCATTCCAAAAATCCTTTAATTGCCTAATCTGCCATGCATACCCCCTTTGATAACTAGGGATTTCAAACACGCCTTTTTCAATCACTCCGTCTAAATTCAACAATTCCATTAAAATCCTTTCTTATCTGAATCAATATTTTTTTAACCTTTTCGCTTGATCGATTTTGGTTTTCCAAGTCTGGTGCTGTGCGTAAAATGCCATGTGCTTTTATTGACTAATTCTTCGTATTCTTGACTCCCTTTTTGAGCGCAAACGCCCTCAACCATTAACGCCCCTTTCTTCATCAGTTCCAATAGTGTCATGGTCAATTTTTAGGGCAAAAACGCTCCGTTGGACTTCAGCCCCTCTAGTGGTTGAATCCTCATTCACAATGCCAATAACATAATCTGCCTTACGCATGAGTTCAAAATGCTCATATTGAGCCACTTCTCCCCTTCTTGGGCGAAAACCGGTCAAAGTGCATTCATCACACCACTCTTTAAAATTCTTATTTCCTGGAATTGTCCCTTTGTATGCACCTGAAACCATGCATAACAACAAATTGTATTTTTCATGCACTTTCAAATCTTCTAATTGAGCCATCGTTTTCTCCTTGTGATTTAACTCTGTAAGTCCCACTGATAAAAATGGGGCTTATTGAATTAAATTTTCTAAAAAGATTGTGTTGGTTAAAAAGAGAGTGGATAATAAAAAGTAGGGGATTTTTAAGCGGATTTTTGTAAAAACTATGGTAGCGCTGCTTGAACGGCTTGAACGGCTTGAACGCTTGAGTGCCACTTCTACCCCTATTTTGAAAAAAGATGACAAGATACATTGTAATTGTATCTAGTGATATTTAATCAATGGCTAACCACTATTATTTTTGTCTTAAAATTTTATCTTTTAAACAATTTTTTTATTTAAGCAAACTTTAAGCATCGTATGTCTATAATTACATTTCGTTTTTAAAGAACGAGCTTTAAAAAGTTCTTCAATTCAAACAACCAAACAAGTTGTTACAAGCCAAAAAGCTTAAAAAAGCTAAAAGCTCATAACTTGATAAGTTAGAAGAGATTAGAGATTAAACATTTTTAGTCTTCTTGTTAAAAAGGGTTTAAAATTTGAACTTATTATAGCGAGTTTTTGAATAAAACGGAGTTGTTTGATTTAATATTGTTAATAGCCTATGTAAAAGTAAAGTAAAACTACAATGACTCTGTCTTACATTCACTAAGGCAGTGGTAGCGCTAAAGAATATTGGTGCAATTGTCGTTATTCATTATAAAAGGGCGGGTTTTAAAGGATATTTTAAAATTTAAAACAAGCTTTTAAGAGCAGATGGCGGATGCCTTGCCAAAGAGAGGCGATGAAGGACGTACTAGACTGCGATAAGCTATGCGGAGCTGTCAAGGAGCTTTGATGCGTAGATGTCCGAATGGGGCAACCCAACTAATAGAGATATTAGTTACTCTAATAGAGAGAGCGAACCTAGTGAAGTGAAACATCTCAGTAACTAGAGGAAAAGAAATCAACGAGATTCCCTAAGTAGTGGCGAGCGAATGGGGAAAAGGGCAAACCGAGTGCTTGCATTCGGGGTTGAGGACTGCAATATCCAAGAGAACGCTTTAGCAGAGTTACCTGGAAAGGTAAGCCATAGAAAGTGATAGCCTTGTATGCGACAAGGCGTTCTTAGGCAGCAGTATCCAGAGTAGGCCAGGACACGAGAAATCCAGGTTGAAGCCGGGGAGACCACTCTCCAACCCTAAATACTACTCTTTGAGCGATAGCGAACAAGTACCGTGAGGGAAAGGTGAAAAGAACCGCAGTGAGCGGAGTGAAATAGAACCTGAAACCATCTGCTTACAATCATTCAGAGCCCTATGATTTATCAGGGTGATGGACTGCCTTTTGCATAATGATCCTGCGAGTTGTGGTGTCTGGCAAGGTTAAGCGAATGCGAAGCCGTAGCGAAAGCGAGTCTGAATAGGGCGTTTAGTCAGATGCTGCAGACCCGAAGCTAAGTGATCTATCCATGGCCAAGTTGAAACGCGTGTAATAGCGCGTGGAGGACTGAACTCGTACCCATTGAAACGGGTTGGGATGAGCTGTGGATAGGGGTGAAAGGCCAAACAAACTTAGTGATAGCTGGTTCTCTTCGAAATATATTTAGGTATAGCCTCAAGTGATAATAAAAGGGGGTAGAGCACTGATTGGGCTAGGGCTGCTCGCCGCGGTACCAAACCCTATCAAACTTCGAATACCTTTTATCGTATCTTGGGAGTCAGGCGGTGGGTGATAAAATCAATCGTCAAAAGGGGAACAACCCAGACTACCAAATAAGGTCCCTAAGTTCTATTCTGAGTGGAAAAAGATGTGTGGCTACTCAAACAACCAGGAGGTTGGCTTAGAAGCAGCCATCCTTTAAAGAAAGCGTAACAGCTCACTGGTCTAGTGGTCATGCGCTGAAAATATAACGGGGCTAAGATAGACACCGAATTTGTAGATTGTGTTTGACACAGTGGTAGAAGAGCGTTCATGCCAGCGTTGAAGGTATACCGATAAGGAGTGCTGGAGCGGCATGAAGTGAGCATGCAGGAATGAGTAACGATAAGATATATGAGAATTGTATCCGCCGTAAATCTAAGGTTTCCTACGCGATGGTCGTCATCGTAGGGTTAGTCGGGTCCTAAGCCGAGTCCGAAAGGGGTAGGTGATGGCAAATTGGTTAATATTCCAATACCGACTGTGGAGCGTGATGGGGGGACGCATAGGGTTAAGCGAGCTAGCTGATGGAAGCGCTAGTCTAAGGGCGTAGATTGGAGGGAAGGCAAATCCACCTCTGTATTTGAAACCCAAACAGGCTCTTTGAGTCCTTTTAGGACAAAGGGAGAATCGCTGATACCGTCGTGCCAAGAAAAGCCTCTAAGCATATCCATAGTCGTCCGTACCGCAAACCGACACAGGTAGATGAGATGAGTATTCTAAGGCGCGTGGAAGAACTCTGGTTAAGGAACTCTGCAAACTAGCACCGTAAGTTCGCGATAAGGTGTGCCGCAGCAATGCGGTCTCAGCAAAGAGTCCCTCCCGACTGTTTACCAAAAACACAGCACTTTGCCAACTCGTAAGAGGAAGTATAAGGTGTGACGCCTGCCCGGTGCTCGAAGGTTAAGAGGATGCGTCAGTCGCAAGATGAAGCGTTGAATTGAAGCCCGAGTAAACGGCGGCCGTAACTATAACGGTCCTAAGGTAGCGAAATTCCTTGTCGGTTAAATACCGACCTGCATGAATGGCGTAACGAGATGGGAGCTGTCTCAACCAGAGATTCAGTGAAATTGTAGTGGAGGTGAAAATTCCTCCTACCCGCGGCAAGACGGAAAGACCCCGTGGACCTTTACTACAGCTTAGCACTGCTAATGGGAATATCATGCGCAGGATAGGTGGGAGGCTTTGAAGTAAGGGCTTTGGCTCTTATGGAGCCGTCCTTGAGATACCACCCTTGATGTTTCTGTTAGCTAACTGGTCTGTGTTATCCACAGGCAGGACAATGCTTGGTGGGTAGTTTGACTGGGGCGGTCGCCTCCTAAAAAGTAACGGAGGCTTGCAAAGGTTGGCTCATTGCGGTTGGAAATCGCAAGTTGAGTGTAATGGCACAAGCCAGCCTGACTGTAAGACATACAAGTCAAGCAGAGACGAAAGTCGGTCATAGTGATCCGGTGGTTCTGTGTGGAAGGGCCATCGCTCAAAGGATAAAAGGTACCCCGGGGATAACAGGCTGATCTCCCCCAAGAGCTCACATCGACGGGGAGGTTTGGCACCTCGATGTCGGCTCATCGCATCCTGGGGCTGGAGCAGGTCCCAAGGGTATGGCTGTTCGCCATTTAAAGCGGTACGCGAGCTGGGTTCAGAACGTCGTGAGACAGTTCGGTCCCTATCTGCCGTGGGCGTAGGAAAGTTGAGGAGAGCTGTCCCTAGTACGAGAGGACCGGGATGGATGTGTCACTGGTGTACCAGTTGTTCTGCCAAGAGCATCGCTGGGTAGCTACACACAGATGCGATAACTGCTGAAAGCATCTAAGCAGGAAGCCAACTCCAAGATTAACTTTCCCTGAAGCTCGCACAAAGACGATGTGCTTGATAGGGTAGATGTGTAAGCGCAGTAATGCGTTTAGCTGACTACTACTAATAGAGCGTTTGGCTTGTTTTTTGCTTTTTGAATAATATAACGACAAGAAGCATCAATAAGTTACCACTGCCTTACTGAGTGTAAGAGAGTTGGAGTTTTACAAAAGACTTTTATAGTTGGTTTTAAGTGGGGATAAGACACGCTCTATTCCTTTTTAAAATAAAAGGCTATTAATGTCTTCTTGGTTAGAAACAGCTCCCTAATAAAGAAAGGGGAGTTAAGGGTAAATGCGGTTTATCTTTAACTCCCTTTTCCTTGTGCCTTTAGAGAAGAGGAACTACCCAGCTAACCATTCCGAACCTGGAAGTCAAGCTCTTCATCGCTGATGATACTGCTCTTTTCAAGAGTGGGAATGTAGGTCGGTGCAGGGATAGGGAAATGTTTTTAATTCTGTCTTGTTTTATCTTGTTTGGTTTATTTTTTATGGCTTATTTTTGTGGGACAGCTGAAAAGTTTGCTAAAATAAGAGCTAGTAACCCTAATTTAAAAAGAACGATAGCTTTCACAGATGAAGAAAGGGCTGACTTGGGCGTTGCCGGTCTTTTTAGGGTTTATAAGCATGTGATAGGGGGTCAATACGGAATTATTTCGACCTTTAGGAGTAACTATGATTTAGAAACGAATATGAAGCGGACTAAACAGATCAAAGCAATATTGAAAGCCTTATACCCTAAAGTGGGCTTTATTACCATTCAGGGTTCTTAATAAGAAAAAGCTAATGATATTCCACAGAACGAAGTTTCCTTTTTTGTCTATACACTCAAAGACCCTCACTGTCTCTTAAAAAAAGAATTTATTGAACTAGGGAACGAGTTCGAGCAAGACAGCATTACTTGGTGTCCTGAAGTGGTAGAAAAAGGCGGTAAGGTTTATGCTAGATTTAGTCTCATTTGCACCACACCAAACCCTAATGGGGTTGAAGCTTATGACTTCTCTGGTAAAAAGCATAAGAGATGTAAATTAGGTCATGTAATAGGAAAATCAGAGATTGTCAGTTTTGGTAGCGATATGAACCCTAGCTCTAAATCCTTTTGAGCAGTGTTTTAGGAGAGAACTACGGAATGAAAAATTTCAACATTACAAGCGGTAAAGTCAATCAAAGTCTCATCAATGCTATGAGAATTTACAAAATTAAACCGACTTTAAAAATGACCTTAAGTGGAGCGATGAATAACCCTAACTTAAAGGCGTTTGATGAGCTTACTGAAAAAGAAAAATACAGCATAACCGCTCTTTTCTGTATGAACACCTGCTTAAGTGCGGGTGTCTTTCAGCTAACAGAGAGTTTAAATTGAGCTTGTGGCAAGATTACGGGTTTGACACAGCTACTGACATGATTGTGGGTTATTATGGCGGATCTGTTGATGCTATCTTTTCTCAATACCTAATGAGCGAAGCAGAGAATGTCCAAAGAAACAAGGAATTGGAAGCGGAGATTAAAAAGCGATACCCTAAAATCGGTTGCATTAAAGTCAATGGCGTTTATTTAGGGAGTAAAGAGCCTAGTTTCCTTATTTACGCTTTACAAGAGAGTGCGGATTTATTGACAACCATTAGAGGGCTTGGAGATAAATACGAACAAGATAGCGTTTTGCATTCTGGGAACGACAGAGCGTGGTTGTGTTTCACTACCCCTTTAAAATTCGCATTCTTTGAGAAAAAAGAAGGAGCAGGGTATAAACCTTGATAAAAGAGATCAAAGGATTAAAGCCGCTAACCACACCAAATATGGACCAGAATTGAGAAATCCCTAACTCCCCCAAATTCTTAAAGAATTAATCAGAGACTTTTAAACACACCATAGCCTTGATGAAAAAGTCCTACAAAGCAGTGTCTGTTGGTAGCGTAACGATAAAGTCCATTAAAGCCAAGCTAGGGAATAACCATTGCCATAAAGTAAGCGCTAGCCATCAAATGGGGGTGTTAAAGTGGTCTCTAGGTTCAACACTAAAACCCCTTTTCATTAGACAGCGCGCTTAAAGCCAATCAATTTGATACTAGCACAGGGTTTGGTGTTTGAGTGGTGATAATAAGGTTAGTTTTAAACATGCTAACATGTTAAAATTCTTAAGCGATTTTTGCAAGGAAAGTTTATGGATGAAATTAAAACGCTCTTAATAGATTTTTTGCCGTTAGCCAAGTATTTTGGGATAGTCTTAATCAAAGCCGTTATTATCGCTTGCGTGGGTTTTTATCTTTCGTTTTTCTTGCGCAAAAAAATCGTGAAACTTTTATCCAAAAAAGACGAAATTCTAGCGAATTTTATCGCACAAGTCGCCTTTGTTTTAATCCTTATCATCACTACAATCATTACGCTCAGTACTTTAGGCGTGCAAACCACCTCCATTATCACCGTTTTAGGAACGGCAGGGATTGCGGTGGCGTTGGCCTTAAAAGACTCTCTCTCAAGCATTGCTGGAGGGATTATCCTTATTGTGTTGCGCCCTTTTAAAAAGGGGGATACGGTTGAGCTTTCTGGACTTAATGGTAAGGTGGAGTCTGTCAATCTTTTCAACACTTCTTTGCGTCTTCATGACGGGCGCTTGGCGGTTTTGCCTAACAGAAATGTCGCTAATTCCAATATCATCAATAGCAATAATACCGAATGTCGGCGCATTGAATGGGTGTGTGGGGTAGGGTATGGGAGCGATATTGAATTGGTGCATAAGACTATAAAAGATGTCATTGACGCAATGGAAAAAATTGATAAAAACATGCCCACTTTTATTGGAATTACGGATTTTGGACAAAGTTCATTGAATTTCACTATTAGGGTTTGGGCAAAGATTGAAGATGGGATCTTTAATGTGCGAAGCGAATTGATTGAGCGCATCAAAAACGCCCTAGACGCTAACCAGATTGAAATCCCTTTCAATAAGTTAGATATTTCTATTAAAAATCAAGACTCTTCTAAGTGATTGGTGTGAGATGCATTGATTATAGCAATTTAGGAGCTAAAAGGTTTTTTATTAATGATAACTAGACATAACAACGCTTTTTATCAGTGGGACTTACAGAGTTAAATTACAAGGAGCAAAACGATGGCAAAAATGGCAAAAGTAGAAGTGGAGCTAAAAAAACTCCATCAAATTTTAGTGGATGGTGAATATTTTTATCAGGTGCCAGATTACCAACGCCCTTATGTGTGGGATAAAGAGCATTTAGGGGCTTTAATTGATGATTTAGTGGGTAGCTATACAGACAATAAAGAAGATGAATATTTTTGTGGCTCTATTGTGATCGCTGAAAATAAAAATGGAAGATGGGATGTTGTGGATGGCCAACAGCGACTAACAAGTTTTATTATCTTGGCTTGCACGATTTTAAGGCTCTATAAACACCGGTTAGGGCAAAAATCTAAAGCTTTTATTGAAGAGAGTATTTATGACAGATACGATAAAGAAAAAGAGCGTCTAAAATTCTTTGCCGCTCAAAATTACAAGAGCATTTTTGAAAACACGGTGCTAAAGAATTGAGAGTTTGAAGATAATATCAAAAAGAGCGAGTTGAATAAGAAATTTGAAGAAAACACTTATTTGCGTAACGCCTACTATTTTAAGGAGTTGTTGGATGAGAGCATGGAAAATGGCGTAATAAGCGATATTGATGATTTTGTCAAGTGGTTTTATGAGCGCATTGTTTTAACTAGGATTATTTGTTTTGAGCAAGACAGCGCGGTGCAAATCTTTCAGGTGCTAAACGATAGAGATCAGCCCTTAAGCCCTGTTGATATTTTAAAATCCAGTTTGATGCAAGAAATCAAGCAAGATGATGAAAGGCGTAAGGACTTTATAACCACTTGGGATAAGATAGTTGATGCTTGCAAGAGCGTTGAAGGTATAGACATTGATTTAGAAGACTTTTTTAACATGTATTTAGAATACGCTGATCCTAGTTCATCTAAAAAGAGAGCCGATAAGGGATTAAAAAAGGTGTTCAAAGACAGCAAAAAAAACGCTTGCGAGTTTATCTATGATGTCAGCGAGTTTATGAAGTCTTATACTGATTTGTTAAAAAAGCAAGACCGATACATTTACTTATTAAGATACCTTCCCTCTAGATTTTGGGCTAGTATTTTAACGACAGCTCTTTATGTCAAATACCCTGATTTTGACGCTTTGAAAAAGCTTTTGGTGTCTTATTATTATCAAACTTGGATTGCAGGAGGCACAATCTCGCACATCAAGCAAACAAGTCTCAACATTATCAAAAATGTTAAAAACAATAAGGACATTGAAACCATCCAAGAGCTCATATTGGACAATATAGCGCTTCATAACACCTTTAACCAATACCACGATAACTTATGGGATAGCTCTTCTGTTTATTCTAACAAATGGGTGCGTCCTGTATTAGCCTTAGCCAATTATTTCATGGTAGATGAAGAGAAACCCAATTTTATTGCCATGGATGCAGAAACCCAAGTAGAGCATGTTTTACCTCAAAAACCCAAAAGAGGCAGTCAATGGAATGCGGATTTTGACAAAGAAAAAAGAGAAGAATGGGTAAATAAGATTGCAAATCTAACCCTTTTAAAGCATAAAAAGAACGCACAAGCTTTAAACATGGATTTTGATGAAAAAAGACAAATTTATGGGGGCAAAGATACAAGCAGAGTGATCAGCTGTTATCACATCACTAAAGAGTTGCATAGCAATCATAGGAAGTGGAATGAGAACTCTCTTCAAAAGCGAGACGAGTTTTTATATGACACTATCACGCCTATTTTACACATAGAAGGGCAAGAAGAGGAGGATGAATATGACTTTTGATCTAGAATGATGGAAAATCGCCCATAAGGGCGTAAAACAATAAGGAGTAAGTTATGTTACTGAACTATGATTTTTTAGAAAGAATTGAAGGCTCTAAAGTCAGAGCCATTGATGAGAAAAGAAATTTCTACATTGTTCGGACAGCATGGATAAGTTGATTTTAAGATAAGATGAACCCTATTAAAGGCTCTACGATTGAGAGCGCTAATCTTTCTAGGGTAGTGAGTAAGATTAAAAGCGGATTACCCTTTGGGACTATCTCGGCGTTTAGATTTTTTAAACCTGAATGATTGCTGACTTTACTGAAGGTGAGCGAGAAAAACTGATTGAAGTTTATAAAAGCGGTTATAAACATTAATGATATAGATGCCTATTATTTTGCTGACGCTTTTTTGAGAGATGATGAAACTATCTACGCTAAACTCTGTAAGGGGTTAGGAAAACCTTTTGTTAATAAAATTTTAAACCCTAATAGCACAGCGACAATGAAAGATTTTATGTCCAGTAGGGAATTTGTTAAAAGATACCGCTACACAAACAAAGACAATACGAACAGAACAAGACAGCTAAAATCATTTTTAAACTTTAAGCGGAATTTTCTCGGTTATATTGAAGTGGTGGGGTATTGGAAAGAGAGCTTAAAAGATGACCTTTTACCCAAATAAAGAAGTCAGCTTTTTTGTATTTCAAAACGAACCTAGTGATACCTTTAATTTAAAAAGACCTTATTAGTGTTAGCTAGAGTGTTTAGTCAAGCGGCTATTTGTTATTGCCAAAAACGCAAGCACTAATGAAGTGGATTTAGTCAGCACTGAACCTGATAGTTATGGTGGAGTGTGGGATACATTCACTGGCATTACTTTTTCAGTGCCTGCACAATTACCCCAATCTCTCACACGATTAAAAGACAAGGTTTATACCTTTTTCAAAAAACAACCTGATAGTGGTTATGGCATAAATTTCAGTGAAATCGCTAAAACGCAAATCAAAGTAGCTGTCTTACCTATTGAGAGACTAGGCAAACCCTTTGAAAGCTATATTGTAGGCTCTATCAAAGGGAGTCAGAGTATGGCTCGTGCGTATGGATACCCTAAAGTTTTTACCATTGATGAGGTAAGTGAATGGGAAAAAGAAACCATGAAAAGCCGAGACTATGAGAGACGGAATTTGAGTAAGAATTATAGATTGAGCGTGAAACAAAATCTTGAAATCATTAAAATCTCTAACGCTCTGGCATAAGGTGAGAGAGTGAGTGATAGTCTTATTGCTAGCATGTTAAGTAATGCTGATAAACCTAACAACGAGTAGAGAGTTTAACCCTTATTTCTGTGTTGATCAAAGGTGTAACTTATAACAGCTTCCTAGCGTTTCATTAACTTATAAGAATAGGGGGTGTTTTGAGAAATAATTCCCCCCTTAAAGTGCCTTAAAACCCCCTAAAACGCTTTAAGATTCAGCGAACTAAAAATCAAAGCTTTTTAATTTTATTTTAAAAAATAAATGAAAACAGAGCCAACAAACCCTTGCGTATCATAGCCCCACAAAAATAAGGGGAGAAAAGCAAGGATTAAGATCAATCTTGTTGGATTCTTATGGCTGTGGGTGTGGATAATTCCTCTTCAGTAGGGATCCTTAAATACTCGCCATTACCCACTTTTCTTGCTGGTTTCACCACAGGTTGAGAGGGTGTAGCGATCGATTCTAAAGCCGGTTCATTGCTATTTCTTTCAGCACCGGTTGCAATGATGGTGACACGCACATGATCAAGGGGGATATTCTCGCTAGTGTGTTGGCCAAACTTGACATCAACATCTTGATTGGCCCGATCTTGAATAAATTCGCAAGCTTGAGAATAAGCATACATAGGGTAATCAGGGTGGTGCTCAAAAAAGACAATAATGCTCTTAGCCCCATCAATAGAAGCGTCATCAAGAAGAGGCGATTGGATCGCATTTTCCACCGCTAATTTAGCAGACTCTTCGCCAGTGGCTTCACCAATACCCATTAACGCAAACCCTTTAAAACCAAGAGCGCTTTTTAAATCGGAAAAGTCAACATTAATATCCCCAGGTTTAGTGATAATCGTAGAAATACCGCTCACAGCCCTAACTAAGACATCATCAACTTCCTTGTAGCATTCTTTAGTGCTAGCGTTTTTTTTCATCGTTAAAAGAACTTTATCATTGGGGATAACCAAAATAGAATCGCTAGATTGCTCCAATTCCTTCAGCCCCTCTTCAGCTTTCTTTCTTTTTTGAGACCCTTCGTATTTGAAAGGCTTGGTAACGATAGCGATCGTGAGCGCTCCCACTTCTTTTGCGATTTTGACAATAGTAGGGGTGGCTCCAGTCCCAGTCCCTCCCCCAAGTCCTGTGGAAACAATGACTAATTTTGCGTCCTTGATTGCTTCTCTCACCTCATTAGCACTCTCTTCAGCGGCTTTTTTACCGACATCAGGAATCCCTCCAGCACCTAAACCACCAGTAGTCTCTCTACCCAAAAGGATTTTAACCGGAGCGGGATTGTTTTTGAGGTGTTGACCATCAGTATTCACTGCAACAGGGGTAACGTCTTGATGCACGCCATATTCAACCAAGTGTTTGATCATGTTAGATCCCCCACCTCCAACGCCGATGACGACAATCTTAGCCCCTTTGTAAGCCGGATCGCTCACTTCTTCAATGTTTGCTTGACCGATAGAATAATTTTCAACCCCTGATTGATGAACCATAGCCACTTTCCCCTTAACGATTTGTTTTATTAATCAAAAATTTTGATAGATGATTAAGGGATTATACTACATTTTTTGGTTTTTGATGGTTGTTGGTGCACTTTTTAATGTATAAAAGAGCGATTATACCCTTTTAAAAGATTTTAGAAATCTTATCCAAGAGATTTTTGAAAAAACCTTTTTGCTCAATGGGTTTTATGGGCAAGAAATCATCATTTTTAGCGGTGCTTAAGGGAGCGTTTGGGGTCTTTAAATCGCTCAAATTCATTTCTGCAAGCGATGGGCTAAATTGGGGGGTGGGACTTGGTTGGTGGGTTGTTCTTGTGTAATCATCGCTCTCATGGTAGCGGATAATCCCTTTGGAGTCTCTCTCATAATTAGTATGCCCTCCTGCTTTGTATAAAATCAAGCCGACCACAACTGAAAAGCGAGGGTCTTTCAAATCTTCAAACATGCCCATGACATTGTATTTTTCAGTAGGAGCGGCCAAACGCACAGGGTAATTGGTGAAATGGGTTCTGGCTAATTCTTTGATCCCTTTCATTAAAACCATTCCACCGGTTAAAACAACGCCCCCACCCAAATGCTCTTCTAATCCGCTGTCTTGAATACTCCTATGGATGATCCTAAAAGTTTCTAAAGCCCTTTCCCTCATGATAGATTGGATTTCATTAAGCGGCACGATATGATTTTCATTGCCATCCGATCCAGTGGTAGGGATTTGGACATTTTGAGAGGGCGTTTCTTCGTCGCTTTCAAAAGAAAGATCGCCGTATTTGATCTTAACCTCTTCAGCACAAGGGAATGGGGTGTTGAGCATGTGCGATAAGTCGGTGGTTAAATGGTGAGAGCCTACAGGTAAGTATTTGCTATAGCGTATAGAATTGCCGCTATAAATCGTAAGGTTGCATGTCTCTCCGCCCATATCCACGCAAGCCACACCCAATTCTTTTTCATCATTAGACAGGGTAGCGATCGAGGCTGCATAAGAATTGATCACGATGTTTTCAATCTCTACCCCAGATTGAACCATGATTTTTTCTAAATTTTCAATGTTGTTTTTTTCTGTATAGACAATGTGGATAAAGACTTCCAAGCGAGTCCCGCTCATTCCTAAAGGGTCATTCACTTCTTGTTTGTCTAAGGTGAAGCGGTAGGGGAGGGCGTGCAAAATGTGTTTGTCATTATCCAAGCCTGCTTTAGCGCATGCGTTATTGATAGCGCGATTGATTTCATCAATGGTTACCACATTATCTTTGGTGCTCGCCACACCGGTCACATCTCTAATGCTTTCAGTATAAGCCCCAGAAAAAGAGACAATCGCTTTAGTTTTAGGGTGATACGATTCTCTAAAGGAAGAAATGGGGTTATTTCTGTCTTCATCAGCGTTCAAACCTGCCATTTTTTTAGCGTTGCTAACCACTTCTTTAATGGCACTAGAAGCATGGGCAAGACTATTGATACGACCCTTTCTAATGGCCTTTGAGTGGATTTCTTTGGAATCTTGATGAGCCGTGCCAATGATGCGTAAAATCCCATCTTTAAATTCAGCCACTATCGCACAAATCTTCCTAGAGCCTATATCAACCCCTATAACGATTTCTTTATGTTCCATTATTTTCCCTTGTATTTATTGAATGTATTTGACTATCTTATAGCGTTTTTTCAATTCTTCCATCAAAGCCTTATCAAAAAAATCCGTTTTAGTGTTATTGACGAGACGATCCATATATTGGCTTTCTTCTGTGCTAAATGGGTGGTTGAAATTTTGTTCTATGATTTGATAAAGCACCACTTTATCGCCTATAATAACAACCCCTTTTTTTTCTTGGCGGTTAAAAATGGTGTTGATAAACTTAGCGCTTTCTTCTTGGTTAAGCTCATTAATGGTGCCTGCAAAATTAGGACTCACATAGCCCACGCTTTTTCCCTTAAAATCCTTAAGCTTTTCTTTGGCTAAAGTTTGCAGCGCCATAAGGGTTTTTTCTTGAGTCAAACGGGTTTTAAGAGCGCTTTTGACTCCATCAAAATTTTGCAATTCGTCTTTAGTTTGAGAGACAAGCTGCACCACAATAAAACCATCTTTAAAAGGCTCAGGTTTTAGGATTTCAAGGGGTTTGAGAGTGGTGAGTTTTTGCGTGATTTCAGTGGTATAGGGGGAGTTGTTTTCTTCAAAATCTTGCGTGGTGTAGTTTTGCGTGTTCCCCTTTTTTAAAGCAATATAACTCCTTAAAGCCTTTTCATTCGCTTTTTGCATGCTCAAATCATGCTTGACTTGCTCTTGAACGCTTTTAAAATCCTGTAATTTCCCCTCTTTATCCAAATAAGACGCCTTGTTTTTGTTGTAGTATTCTTCTAATTCTTTCAAATCAGATTTTTCTAAATTAGCGTCAAAATATAAAGATCGTGTTTTAAAGCTCGTGGGCTTTTTAAAGTCCTTTTTATGGGATTCATAATACTTTTTCATTTCCTCTTCATTGAGAGAAATTTTAACATCACTAGGTTTTAGGATAAGAATGTCTAACTTGTCTTGCAATTTCGCCCAAAGCGACAGACTGGATTGTTCCAAAGGGGTGGTGGTTTTGGGGAATAGAGTGCTGATTTTTTGAAGGATTAAAAGCCTTTCAACGCTTTCTTCAAAGAGTTTGGGGCGGTAATTGTTTTGTTTTAAGATATTTTTATACAACTCTTCATCAAAAACGCCATCTTTTTGAAAAACGCTTGTTTTTCTAATCTCTTTAGCGATTTCTTGCTTCGTGGCTCCAAGCCCTAAATCTAAAGCGAGATTTCTTAATAAGGCTTGATTAATGAGAATATTGAGAGCGCTTTTTTCTAAATGCATGGCTCTGATTTGTTCTTCAGTGAGTTCTTTAAAATTGGGGATAGACTCGGCATAAGCGTCTTTAAGGCGGCGGTATTCTTGGGCTAATTCTTCTTGAGAAATATTAATTTTTCCCACTTTGGCAGCACTATTGCTATCTAAAGAAAAGCTGTATTGCCCCCAACCTATCATTCCAGCGGCAATAAAAGCGATCGCACTTATCCATATTGTAACCACTAAATATTTTCTATGATTTTGCATCCATTCAATCATAAGAACTCTAATCCCTTTGAAAAATAAAAAATATGAAATTCAAGTTTAAACAACCTTATAGTAAAATCAAATAACCTTATTCTAACCAAAGGTTATTAAAATTATCCTTATTTAGAGAGTTTTTAGCATGAATTTTCAAGAAAATTTGGCCGCTTTGGATTTAGAATACCTTTGGCACCCTTGCTCGCAAATGCAAGAGCATCAAAATTTCCCCATTATCCCTATTAAAAAGGCTCAAGGGATCTATCTCTATGATTTCAACAATAACGCTTACATGGATTTAATCAGCTCATGGTGGGTGAATCTTTTTGGGCATAATAACGCCTATATTAGCCAGCAGCTCAAACATCAAATTGACAATTTAGAGCATGTCCTTTTGGCTTCCTTTAGCCATAAGCCCATTATCACGCTCTCTAAAAGGCTCTGCCAGCTTACCCACATGGATAAATGCTTTTATGCGGATAACGGTTCATCTTGCATTGAAATCGCTTTAAAAATGAGCTATCATGTCCATTTTTTAGAAAACCAGACGCACCAAAAAAAGCTTTTTTTATCGCTCTCTAATTCCTATCATGGCGAGACTTTGGGAGCGTTAAGCGTGGGCGATGTGAAACTTTATAAAGACACTTACACCCCCTTATTACTCAAAAATCTCACTACACCTGTGCCTAAAAATGATAGCGAGATAGAAAACGCCCTAAACGCTTTAAAGCGCTTGTTAGATGCACATGCTAAAGAAATTTGTGCCTTTATTGTAGAGCCTCTTTTGCAATGTGCAGGGAATATGCATATCTATAGTGCAAAATATTTAAAACAAGCCGTTTTATTGTGTAAGCAAAGAAACATCCACATTATTTTTGATGAAATCGCTACAGGGTTTGGGCGCACAGGAAGCATGTTTGCTTATGAGCAATGTGCAATCAAACCTGATTTTTTATGCTTGTCTAAAGGGATTAGTGGGGGGTATTTGCCTTTAAGCGTGTTGTTAACCCATAATGAAATTTATAACCAATTTTACGCCCCCTATGAAGACAATAAAGCGTTTTTACATTCGCACAGCTATACAGGAAACGCCCTAGCATGTGCATGTGCAAACGCTACGCTAGATATTTTTGAAAAAGAAAATGTTATTGAAAAAAACAAGGTTTTAAGCGAGTTTGTTTTCAGCACTCTCCAAAACGCATTAAAAGACTTGATAGATCAACAAGTGGTGCGTCATTTAAGGCATTTAGGCATGGTTTTTGCCTTTGAAGTTTTTATCTCAACTAAAGAGCGTTTGAGTTTGGCGATTTTTAAAAAGGCCTTAATTAAAGGCTTATTACTACGACCTTTAAACAACACTATCTATTTCATGCCTCCTTATATTATCACGCATGAAGAAATTAAAAAAGCGATCATAGGGATAGTGGAAGTGATTAATGAATTAAAAACCCTAGAAAGTGTTTTTAAGCAAGATTAGGTTACAATCGCAATTTTTATAATAATAATAATTGAGAAGGGATCATGCAAACAAAGATAAAAAACAAACGGGTTTTGGTGAAATTTTCTGGGGAAGCGTTAGCTGGGGACAACCAGTTTGGGATTGACATTCATGTGTTAGATCACATCGCTAAAGAGATCAGAAGTTTAGTGGAAAACGATATTGAAGTGGGTATTGTGATAGGTGGAGGCAATATCATTAGGGGGGTTAGTGCGGCTCAAGGGGGGATCATTAGGCGCACTAGTGGGGATTATATGGGCATGTTAGCCACTGTGATTAATGCAGTAGCGATGCAAGAAGCTTTAGAGCATATTGGTCTGGATACAAGAGTCCAGAGCGCGATTGAGATTAAAGAGATTTGTGAAAGTTATATTTACAGAAAGGCGATCAGGCATTTAGAAAAGGGTAGGGTGGTGATTTTTGGTGCAGGCACTGGAAACCCATTTTTCACTACCGATACGGCCGCCACTTTAAGAGCGATTGAAATTGGATCGGATCTGATCATTAAAGCGACTAAAGTGGATGGCATTTATGACAAAGACCCTAACAAGTTTAAAGACGCTAAAAAATTAGACACTTTAAGCTATAACGATGCCTTGATAGGGGATATTGAAGTGATGGATGACACGGCAATTTCTTTAGCGAAAGACAATAAACTCCCCATTGTGGTGTGTAACATGTTTAAAAAAGGGAATTTATTGCAAGTGATTAAGCACCAACAAGGCGTATTTTCTATGGTAAAATAAGCCCTTTAAAATTTGATAGTTTAAAATAAAAGGATAAGTTTGAAAAAAGAAAGAACAGAGAGTTTAGTCGCTCAAGCCTTAAAAAATATTGGGAACGACCGCTACATGCTAGATAATTTGGTTTTCGCTCGGGTGAAGCAATTAAACGCTGGAGCCAAAACTTTAGTGAATATGGATCCTAAACGCCATAAATTAGTGGATATTGCTATCAGAGAAATCGCTGAAGGGAAAATTGATATAGATAGGATAGATGAACGAAATTGATAAATCCGTTGATATCGGATTCCTACGGATTCTTGATGTTATTAAAAAAGTTAAAAACCCAAAGAGTGGCATTGAAGTTTTAAGGACTTTAATTGGTTTCACGCCCAAAATTGAAAATGCCCTAAATCTAGCGGCCAAAAGCCATAAGGGGCAATACCGAAAAAGCGGCGAGCCTTATATTGTCCATCCCATTTGTGTGGCAAGCTTGGTGGCTTTTTGTGGGGGCGATGAAGCGATGGTATGCTCCGCGCTTCTGCATGATGTAGTAGAAGACACGCCCTGTAAGATTGAAACCATTGAGCAAGATTATGGGCAGGATGTGGCCAATTTAGTGGATGCACTCACCAAAATCACTGAAATTAGAAAAGAAGAATTAGGAGTGAATGCACAAAACCCTAGAATGGTGGTCTCTGCTCTCACTTTTAGAAAGATTCTTATCAGTGCAATACAAGATCCAAGAGCGTTGGTGGTAAAGATTAGCGATAGGTTGCACAACATGCTCACTTTAGACGCCTTGCCCAATGACAAACAGGTGCGTATTTCTAAAGAAACTTTGGCGGTGTATGCCCCCATAGCGAGCCGATTGGGCATGTCTTCAATCAAAAATGAATTGGAAGATAAGAGCTTTTATTATATTTATCCGGAAGAATACAAAAATATCAAGGAGTATTTGCACAAAAACAAGCAATCTTTACTCTTAAAACTCAACGCTTTTGCGAGCAAATTAGAAAAAAAGCTTTTTGAAAATGGGTTTAGCCATTCGGATTTTAAACTCGTTTCAAGGGTGAAGCGCCCTTATTCTATCCATCTTAAGATGCAACGAAAGGGTGCGGTCAATATTGATGAAATTTTGGATTTGTTAGCGATTAGGATTTTATTGAAAAATCCCATCGATTGCTACAAGGTTTTAGGGATCATCCATTTGAATTTTAAGCCTATTGTCTCTCGTTTCAAAGATTACATCGCTTTGCCCAAAGAAAATGGTTACAAAACGATACACACAACCATTTTTGATGAATCTTCTATCTATGAAGTGCAAATCCGCACTTTTGATATGCACATGGGGGCGGAGTATGGTAATTCAGCCCATTGGAAGTATAAAGCTGGGGGCGTGGATAATGAACATGAGAGCATGAGGTGGTTGCAAAATTTCAAATACCATGACAGCGATTTGAAAAACGACCCTAAGGAATTTTACGAACTCGCTAAGAATGATTTGTATCGTGAAGATATTGTCGTTTTTTCGCCCCACGGAGACACTTACACCTTACCGGTAGGGGCGATCGTTTTAGATTTTGCTTACATGGTGCATAGCGATTTGGGCGATAAAGCCACAAATGCTTATGTCAATAACAAAGAAGCCTTACTCAATCAAGAATTAAGGAGTGGGGATGTGGTTAAGATCGTGAAAGGCGATAAAATAACGCCTCGTTTCATTTGGATGGATCAGCTTAAGACTTCCAAAGCTAAAAACCATTTGCGCATCCAAAGAAGAAACCGCCTGAAAGAAATTGACACTAAAAGCATGATCAATATCTTGACGACTTTTTTTGGGCGTTCTGTTTTTGAAAATGTGGATTTGAAAGATTATAAAAACTTTGAAGAAAAATTAGTGGATTGTGGGGTGGAAACCACCTTAATAGAAGCGATGAAAAGCTTTGAAAATTTAGCCAAACTCACTGAAGAGATTGAAAATAAGGTGTTTTCTTTAAAAGAAGAAGCGATTTTAGAATACCAAGAAATGAGTTTATGGACTCGAGGGTTAAGGTATTTGGGTTTTAAAACTAGTGTTTTGAATTTTTTAACCCCTAATCGGCAGTGGCAGTGTAAGGAGTTAGAGCATTTTAGCGTTTATTCAAGCAACGCTTTAGAAATCAAGCAAGTGTTATTGAACGATTGCTGCCACCCAAAATACGGCGATGAAATCATTGCGATTGCCACGGATCCTAAAGAGCCAAGAGCGATCGTGCACCATAAATTTTGCAAAGAAGCGATGGCAGAAGTGGATGCTAAAATGCCGATGGTTTATATAGAATGGCATAAAAGGGATCGAACGATTTATAAAATGATGTTTTATTTAGGGGAGAAAAAGTCGGTTTTGGTGGGTTTGTTAGCGTTTTTGGTCAGGAATGAATGCGATATTGTGGGCGTGTCTTACTTGGGCTATAAAGACAAATATTCTAGCCATTGTGAAGTGAGTTTTGAAATAGCAACGGATAAATCAGATTGGATTAGGGCTTTAATCAATCGCAAATACCAAGACAGAATTGTAGAATTGTCTAGCTTGGATGATGCTTATGAGTTATAATAAGCCCCCTATTAAGGAATAAACATGGAACAAAAAATAAGTATCGCCTTAAAAGAAATTGCTAGAGGCACTAATGAAATCATTGGATTGGAACACATTGAAAAGCTAGTGAGAAAATATTATGAAACCAATGAGCGCTTTATCGTTAAAGCTGGGTTTGATCCTACCGCTCCAGATTTGCATTTAGGACATACGGTATTGATCCAAAAATTGGCTTTGTTGCAACAATATGGGGCGAGAGTCAAGTTTTTGATTGGGGATTTTACTGCTATGATAGGCGATCCTACAGGAAAAAATGAAACAAGAAAGCCCCTAAACCAGGATCAAGTCTTAGAAAACGCTCAAACTTATGAAGAGCAAATCTATAAAATCTTAGATCAAAAACACACGGAGGTGTGCTTTAATTCCACTTGGCTTGATAGTTTAGGCACAAAAGGTATGGTAGAATTGTGTGCTAAGTTTTCAGTCGCTAGAATGCTAGAAAGGGATGATTTTACCAAACGCTATAAAGAAAATCGCCCAATTAGCATCGTGGAATTTTTATACCCCTTGTTGCAAGGCTATGATTCAGTGGCGATGGATGCGGATATTGAGCTTGGGGGCAATGATCAAAAGTTTAATTTGCTTGTGGGGCGCTTTTTGCAACGAGCTTATGGCTTGAATAAAGAGCAATCTATTATCACCATGCCCTTATTAGAAGGGCTTGATGGGGTGCAAAAAATGAGTAAAAGCTTGGGGAATTATGTAGGGATCACTGAAGAGCCTAATGCGATGTTTGGGAAGCTTATGAGCGTGAGCGATGATCTTATGTGGCGGTATTACACCCTTTTAAGCGCTAAGACTTTAGAAGAAATTGAAGACTTAAAACATGGGATTTTGAATCAAACCTTGCACCCTAAAGCCGTTAAAGAGGATCTTGCTAGTGAAATCGTAACTCGCTATTATGATAAAGATCAAGCGAACAAGGCTAAAGAGCAATTTTCTAAAGTGTTTAGCACGAACCTTTTGCCAGAAAACCTTTCGGAGAGCGCGTTTGATGAGGGGGTTGGGGTATTAGATGTTTTAAAACAAATTGGTTTTTGCCCATCCACTTCACAAGCTAGGCGTGATATACAAGGGGGAGGGGTAAGAATTGATCAAGAAGTGGTAAAAGATGAGGGTTATCGGTTTGTTAAAGGGAATTATGTCATACAACTTGGCAAGAAAAGATTTATGAAACTAAATATTAACTAATTGAGGAAAAGAGCGATGGTATCAACACTCAAACCGCTAAAAATCGGCAAACACACCATAAAATTCCCTATCTTTCAAGGGGGCATGGGTGTGGGGATTAGTTGGGATGAATTGGCTGGAAATGCTGCCAAAGAAGGGGTTTTGGGAGTGATTTCAGCCGTGGGGACTGGCTATTATAAAAACATGAGATTTGTAGAAAGGATTGTAGCTAAAAAACCCTTTGAAGCGTTGAATTTTTACTCCAAAAAGGCGTTGAATGAAATTTTTGCAAACGCTAGGAAAATTTGTGGCAACAACCCTTTAGGGGCTAATATTTTATACGCTATCAATGACTATGGTCGTGTTTTAAGGGATGCTTGCGAGGCGGGAGCGAATATTATTATTACAGGGGCTGGCTTGCCCACGAACATGCCTGAATTCGCTAAAGATTTTAGTGATGTGGCATTGATCCCCATTATTTCTTCAGCGAAGGCTTTAAAAATCCTTTGCAAAAGGTGGGGCGATCGCTATAAAAGAATCCCGGATGCGTTTATTGTGGAAGGACCTTTGAGTGGGGGGCATCAGGGCTTTAAATATGAAGATTGTTTTAAAGAAGAGTTTCAATTAGAGAATTTGGTACCTAAAGTCGTGGAAGCTTCTAAAGAATGGGGGAATCCCCCCATCATTGCAGCTGGAGGGATTTGGGATAGGAAAGATATAAACACCATGTTAAGCCTTGGAGCGAGTGGGGTGCAGATGGCGACTCGTTTTTTAGGCACTAAAGAATGCGACGCTAAAGTGTATGCAGAGCTTTTGCCCACGCTCAAAAAAGAAGATATTCTACTCATTAAATCGCCCGTAGGTTATCCGGCTAGGGCTATCAATACAGGGGTGATCAAACGCATTGCAGAGGGTAATGCACCTAAAATCGCATGCGTGAGTAATTGCGTAACGCCTTGCAACAGAGGGCAAGAAGCTAAAAAAGTGGGCTATTGCATCGCTGATGGTTTGGGGCGTAGTTATTTGGGCAACAGAGAAGAGGGGCTTTATTTCACTGGGGCTAATGGTTATAGAGTGGATAAGATTATCAGCGTGCATGAACTCATCAAAGAGCTTACAGAGGGCTAAATTGTAGTGCTTGTGAGATTAGGGGTTGTTGCATGTCTTTTGTGGTTGCATTGTGCTTACGCTACAACCCTTAAGATTATCAACATCGTGCCTTTTGGCTCTAGCAGCGTTAGAATCTCATTCAATCAAGAAATTAAGAAATTCAAAGAAGTTTCGCTCAAAAATTTTAAGAGTTATTTGGAATTAGAAGCCATTTTAACCATTCCTAAAAAGCATTACCAATTTTCTCATCAATCTTTCATCACGATCGCACAGTTTAGCCCTAAATTAGCACGAGTGGTCATTGGCTATACACCTAAAATGACTTATGAAGTCAAAATCCTTAAAGACAAGCTCTATGTTTCTATCGTGGAGAAAAAGTCTCTCATAGGGCATAAGATAACGCCCAAACCACCCAAACACACCGCACTAAAAACCGCTATTTCAAAGCATACCGCACCAAAACCTACCCATAAACCCATTAAAAAAGAGACCAAAGAGACCAAAGAGACCAAAGAGAAAACGCCCAATAAGCATGCACACTCAAAGCACACGCATCCTCAATTAAACGAAAGGAGCACTAAAAAAGAAGTTCCTAAAAAAGAAGCAGAAAGTAAGAATAATAATCCAATTTTTACAGCAGAAAAACCGGATATTTTAATTGCACCAAAAAAATATAAAAAACACAAAAAAATCGTTTTAGACGCTGGGCATGGAGGTAAGGATTGCGGGGCGATGAGTGCGAATTTTGTTTGTGAAAAAGACATTGTTTTAGAAGTGGTGAAGTTTTTAAATAAAGAGCTTAAAAAAAGAGGTTACAGCGTTTTATTAACAAGGAATAAGGACATTTATATTGATTTAGTGGCCCGCACGGAATTAGCCAATAAAAAAAGTGCGGATTTATTCATCTCAGTGCACGCTAACTCCATTCCCAAACATTCCACCTATAACGCCCATGGCATAGAGACTTATTTTTTATCCACCGCAAGGAGTGAAAGGGCTAGAAAAGTGGCTGAGCAAGAAAATAAACACGATGTGAATTTGATGGATTATTTTTCTAAAAGTTTGTTTTTGAATTCGTTGAACACAAAACGATTGATTGCCTCTAACAAATTAGCGATTGATGTGCAATACGGCATGCTCCAAAATATCCGTAAAAATTACCCTGATGTGGTGGATGGGGGTGTTAGGGAGGGACCTTTTTGGGTGTTAGCTGGGGCTTTAATGCCTTCAATCTTAATAGAAATTGGTTATAATTCCCATGCGATAGAATCTAAACGCATCCAAAGCAAACCGTATCAAAAAATCTTGGCTAAGGGCATTGCTGATGGCATTGATAGTTTCTTCAGCAAGAATGATTAGGCAATGATTAGGTTATAGATGAATTTTTACCAAAAGATATACACGCATAAGGTTGTTTTTTCTTCTTTGTTTTTTTTGTTGTTTTTGTTTAATGTGGAAACTTTGTTGTTTTCGCATTTTAGCAATGATTTTTCCCAATTGTTTTTTTTGTTTGAAAACCATGTTTATGATTTCATTATCAAATTAGATTACTTGGGGCTTATAGGCGTTTCTTTAATTTATTTGCTTGTGCTTATTTTAAAGCCTTTCACTCTCACGCGCCAAAAATGTGCTTGCATAGGGATATTATGCCTTTCTTTCTACGCTTGGAATTTTCCTATTAAAAATTCTTTAATCGTGCTTTATCTTTTCTATTTTGCACTTTTAGGGACTTTATTGTGGCGTTTTTTAGGGGCTAGTATGAAGCAATCTTTCTTGCCTTCTGTGAATATTTGCATTGTGTGGATTTTTGCGTCTTCTTTACAGAGTTTTAGATTTTTAAGCGTGTATGATTGCGTGGATTTTTCCCTTTTTATGCTCGCTCTTATTTTGTTTATACTGGTTTTAATCTATCACAAGCACCTTTTTGGACTTTATGAATACGCTAACACGCTCATTTTAATTGTAGGGCTTAGTGTCATTGTGCTATGTTCTGGCATGTTTATTCAAACCAAAGAATATTATGGCATGCGATTAGGTTTTTATCTTTTAGGTTTGTTAGGGTGGCTTTTAGAATATGTGCATAACACTTTAAGGTGCTTGGAGCATAAGATTTAGATATTTAAAAACGCTTAGGCTTTTGAATGCGTTTGAATAACAATTCACGATAGAACGCTTTCAAACCTAATCGTTCTTTTTTTCCCAAAGTGTAGTAAATTTTTTGCAAGTAATTTAGAATGTCTTGGCGTTTCAAGTTTGTTTTCAAGCTCACTTCCTTAAGGATATAGTAAGGGATTTTTGTTTTTTTATGTTTGAATATTAAAGACAAGCGTTTGTAAAAATCCTTGTTTTGATAATAGCACAAACGCCCAAAAACAAAGGGTAAGCGTTTTTTTTCATACCAAAGAGCGGCTAAATCTATAAAATCTTTTTTAGGGTTAGAATAATAAAATTGCAACGCTTTATTGCCGATTAAAACTTCGCCTTTTAACCCCAACACTTGAGAAAGGGCGTTTGAAGAAGCGCTTTCTTTATCAAAAGCGTTTTCTTGATTTATAACTAACACGCTTAAAACTTCTTTATAAGCCACAATGCCTAGAGAATAAGGATAAAGAGCGAATTGATAGCTAGCGATAGAAGAAATAAAGCCTGCATCAATACGCCTAAATAAAAAACTTTGATTGAGTTTGGAGGGGTAGGTTTTTTTAAGCCGTAAAAATTGCTTGAAATGCCAAGGGGTGGGGTAGGATTTGATAAACACATCAAAGGGGAGCATGTTCAAATAGTCAATTTTACCAAAACGCACTTAAAATCCTTTTTTGTATCGCATGGTAGCTAAAGTTTCTTACAACTTAACTAAAAGTAAAAAGAGTTTTGTTATCATGGGGAAATTATTGGATCATTGGTAAATAATGCGATTTAAATCAAGGAGAAATAATGAAAGATTTTTTAGAAGATTACAAAAAAAGCGTTTTAGAAAGGGAAAGCGAGGGCATTCCGGCACTTCCTTTAAACGCTAAACAAGTGGAAGCCGTCGTTGAGATTTTGATGAAAGATCCCACAAACGCCGCTTTTGCTAAAGAGTTACTCATTCATAGAGTGAGCCCTGGGGTTGATGAGGGGGCGAAAGTCAAAGCGGAATTTTTAGCCAAATTGTCTCAAAAAAAACTAGAATGTGTGCATATTAGCGCTTTAGAAGCGACCACTCTTTTAGGCACGATGCTTGGAGGCTATAATGTAGAGCCTTTGATTGTGGGTTTAGAAAGCCAAGACAAAAACATCGCTAGAGAGAGCGCGAAAGCTTTAAAAACCACTCTTTTAGTTTATGGATCGTTTGATAAAATTGCCACAATGAGTAAAACTAACGCTTTAGCTAAAGAAGTGATAGAATCTTGGGCGAATGCAGAATGGTTTTTGAATAAAGAGCCTTTGAATGAATGCATTGAAGCGTGCGTGTTTAAAATTGATGGCGAAACCAATACCGATGATTTAAGTCCAGCGAGCGATGCTTTTACACGAAGCGATATTCCTTTACACGCCAAAGCCATGTTAAAAAACAGGATTGAAAACTACGAACAACGCATAAAAGCCATTAAAACTAAAGGCGTTCCTGTGGCGTATGTGGGTGATGTGGTAGGCACAGGAAGCTCTAGAAAAAGCGCAACAAACTCTATCATGTGGCATTTTGGTAAGGACATTCCTTTCGTGCCTAATAAAAGGAGTGGGGGCATTGTGATTGGGGGAGTGATTGCTCCGATTTTCTTTGCGACTTGTGAAGATAGTGGGGCGTTACCCATTGTGGCTGATGTTAAAGACTTAAAAGAGGGCGATATTATTAAAATTTACCCTTATAAAGGCGAAATCACGCTGAATGATAAAGTGGTTAGCACCTTTAAACTAGAGCCTGAAACTTTATTAGATGAAGTGAGGGCTTCTGGGCGTATCCCTTTAATCATTGGTAGGGGTTTGACTAACAAAGCACGTAAATTCTTAGGGCTTGGCGAATCTGAAGCGTTTAAAAAGCCATCCGCTCCCAAAAGCGACGCTAAAGGCTACACTTTAGCCCAAAAAATTGTAGGTCGTGCTTGTGGGGTAGAGGGAATTTTGCCTGGCACTTATTGTGAGCCAAAGGTTACCACTGTAGGCAGTCAAGACACCACAGGGGCGATGACCAGAGATGAGGTTAAAGAATTAGCGAGCTTGAAATTTGATGCACCTTTTGTGTTGCAAAGTTTTTGCCATACTGCTGCTTATCCAAAGCCTAGCGATGTGAGTTTGCATGCGACTTTGCCTAGCTTTATCACCCAAAGAGGGGGCGTGGCATTGCATCCGGGCGATGGCGTGATCCATACATGGCTTAATCGTATGGGATTGCCTGACACTTTAGGCACAGGGGGGGATAGCCACACTCGTTTCCCTCTAGGTATTAGTTTCCCTGCAGGGAGTGGGCTAGTCGCTTTTGCGGCGGTTACAGGCACGATGCCATTGAACATGCCAGAATCGGTGTTGGTGCGTTTTAAAGGGGAAATGAACCTTGGGATCACCTTAAGGGATTTAGTGAATGCGATCCCTTATTATGCGATTAAAAAAGGGTTACTCACGGTGGAGAAAAAAGGTAAAACCAATGTCTTTAACGGCCGTATTTTAGAGATTGAGGGCTTGCCTGATATTAAAATGGAGCAGGCTTTTGAATTGAGCGATGCGAGTGCAGAAAGGAGTGCGGCTGCTTGTGTGGTGCGTTTGAATAAAGAACCGATGATTGAATACTTGAAATCCAATATCAAGCTTATTGATGAAATGATTGCAAGCGGTTATGAAGATAAAGAGACTTTGAAAAAACGCAGAGATGTGATGCAAGCTTGGGTGGATAAACCGGTGTTATTAGAGCCAGATAGTAATGCCCAATATGCTGCTGTCATTGAAATTGATGTAACAGAAATCACTGAGCCTATTTTGGCTTGCCCCAACGATCCTGATGATGTCGCCACTCTGAGCGAAGTTTTAGCGGATACGACCGGAAAAAGACCTCACGCTATTGATGAAGTGTTTATTGGCTCTTGCATGACAAATATTGGGCATTTTAGAGCCTTTGGCGAAATCGTTAAAAACGCTCCCCCTAGTCAAGCACGCCTTTGGGTAGTGCCACCTAGTAAAATGGACGAACAAGAGCTTATTAATGAGGGTTATTATGCGATTTTTGGGGCTGCTGGAGCAAGGACTGAAGTTCCGGGCTGTAGCTTGTGCATGGGCAATCAAGCGAGAGTTAGGGATAATGCGGTCGTCTTTTCCACTTCCACACGCAATTTTGATAATCGTATGGGCAGAGGGGCTAAAGTGTATTTAGGTAGTGCGGAGCTTGGGGCGGTGTGTGCTTTACTAGGGAGAATCCCCACTAAAGAAGAATACATGAATTTAGTGAGTGAAAAGCTAGAAAGCCAAAAAGACAAGATCTATCGCTACATGAACTTTAACTTGATGGAGAAATTCAGGCTCTAGTTTTATTTTTATTAAAAGGGGTGATCCCCTTTATTTAGCTGTGGCTGAGTAGAGAGAATAAAATAAAGGAGTGGTAATGAAAAAAGTCGTTTAAAAAAAGTACAAGAGGTATTGTTTGGGCAATTAGTGAATATGGATAAAGATATATTAAGCACTAGTGAGTTTAAGACCTTATATCTATAATTGGTGCTAGGGGATAATCAAAGCATGAAAGCATACACAATTTAGCCCTTTGATGATTGAAAAAATTAAAGTTAGAGAGGGTTTAATTCTCGCTCTGTATCCATATAATAGGGGTTTTATAGGGTTTGAGATCATTCCCGACTTAGATCTTGTGCGTCTTAGAAAAATTCTCTTAAGTTTTGTAGGGGTAAAATTAGTCCCCTTGTTAGGGTTAAATTATTCTATAATAATAAAATTTTAGGAAATTCATTTTAAAGATATTAAAAAATGCCATACGCCTTAAGAAAATGAGTTTCACTATAAATATAAAACTAAATCTATAAAATAAAGCAACCAAAATCCCATTAATAAAGTTTTAGTTGTTGGTATTAGATAAAAACAGAGCCAAAAATTTTTATTTAATGTTTTGGAATGTTTTACCCATTATCATTAACATTTTAAAGAGGTTTAATAATCTTTTGTTTTTGGCGTTCTTGCTCCAATTTAGCCACTTGAGCAAAGACAATCGCTACCGCTTCAAACAATTCTTCCGGTATGGCAGCGTTTAACTTCACATCTCTATAAAGCTCTCTGGCGAGCGTTTTATTTTCTATAATTTCTATATCATACTCTCTGGCAATGCCCTTAATCCTAATAGCTAAATGATCCGTGCCTTTAGCCACTACCACAGGCACAGGGTGTTCTTCATCAAATTTGAGAGCGACAGCATAGTGGGTGGGGTTAGTCACTACGACATTGGTTTTAGGGATTTCTTGCATCATTTTGTTGGCGGCGTTTCTCATCATCGTTTGGCGTATTTTGGCTTTGACTTCTGGGCTTCCTTCTTGCTGTTTGTATTCGTCCTTAACTTCTTGTTTGGTCATTTTTAAAGAGTTGGTGTATTGGCGGCGCTTGATGATTAAATCAATAAAAGCCAAGATAAAAAATAAAAATAAAAGCGAAGAAATGAGCAATAACGCCTTGTTTTTAAACCACAATAATTGGTCTTTTAAATTCAAAAGAGCCGCATGGTTTAATTCCCCTAAAAATAAAGAAAAAATGAAAAACCCTAGAAAAAAAGCTAAAAAAACCTTTAGAGTGATCAAACTCCCATCAAGGAGCTTTTTTAAAGAAAAAAGGTTTTTAACGCCATTGATAGGGTTTATTTTAGAAAGTTTAGGCTCAATGGCTTTAGGGGCAAAGAGCCAACCAAATTGCAAGACATTAGACAAAAACGCCACCATTACTAAAATGATTAAAATAGGCAAGATTAATAAAAAAGTGTCTTTAGCGAGCTGGTTGAAAAGCTCTTGAACGCTTTCTCTACTAAAATCTAAAGAAAAGTCTTTCAACACATGGCGATACATCTCGCTAAAGCCATCCACCCACCATATAAAGAAAACAAAAATACTTAATAGCCCAGCCAATAACCCTAAAAACCCCACCACTTCCATGCTTTTAGGCACATTGCCTTCTTCTCTGGCTTTTTGGATTTTTTTCGCACTAGGGAGCTCGGTCTTTTCTTCTTCAGCCATGCATCCTCACTTATCAAACGATTTTTTATTTTATCATCAATACGCTAAAAACATGTTTTTGCTAGAAAATAAGGCGATTTGCTTAGGATTAAACAAAAAGGAGTGTCTTGTGAAAAAGTTTTTAATTTTTTTCTGGCTTTTTTATGTCCGGTCTTTCGGGGGGGGGGTTACTTATACGCCTTTTTTAGAATCCCTAAAACTTCTCGCTTTTTTAAATCTCGCCTATTAACACCGATAAAGAGGAGATAATTCATGTTAGAAAACATTCAAAATATTCCACTGCAAAGCTTCCATGAAGTGGGGGTGAGTGCTGCAGAGAGTGAGACATTTATAAGATCTGTGGTTTCATTAGCAACAAATATCTATGAGCGTTTTGCAAATGGCAAGGATCCTAAAGGATTGCACAAGGATATTACAAAGAGAGCAATGCTTAATCTTAGTAAAAAGTTTGTAAGCTTAGGTTTGGAAAAGATGGTGGAAAAAATACCAATAAAATCACCAAAGCCTTGGCAAGGGATCAGTACCTGCGATAATTGTGGGTGCTTGTATGGAAAATGTCACGGTTTTAATTCGCTATTTTTCTGGAAAGATTGATAAGATGGAGCTTTGCGAACGGCTTGGGAAAACCAACACCACTCTTTAAGCGGTGGAGTTATGGCAGGCATTGGTCAATTAGCTATCCCTATTCCTAGGGTTGGGGCGATGATCGGAGCTTTTATGGGTGTGGCGTTGAGCCAAACTTTTTATGGCATCTCGTTAAAGGCTTTCAAAGAGGCTAAGCTAGTGCACCAAAGGTGCATTGAAATTGAAGAGGCATGCCGTGCAAACATTCTATTAGAGATCTATCAAAATCAATTTAAGGAGGTGTTTGAGCAATATTTTCATGGGAATGTAAAATTCTTTAATGAGAGTTTTGATGAACTTAAAAATGCACTTTATACAGGGGATGCAGATCTAACCATAAGTAGCCAATTAATAAGAGCCAAGAATGGCTAGGTCAAAAGCCGTTATTTGATAATTCCAAAGGGGTTGGGATTTCATAACTAGTCGTGGAAGAACAGAAATTTAAAGGAGAAAACATGCTATGACCATTTATTGTAGCTAGAGTAACCCTAGTGGCAACAGGATATGGAATTAAAAAAGGGATTGATGCGATCGATGATAACATGAATGCCGATGATATTATCAAAAAAGCAGAGGATTTACAAGAAGCGACAAAGAAAAGGGCTTGAGCCTGTGGAGTCTGATTGCAAGCATGCTTTTCTCAAGTTGAAGAAGCCGTCAAAAAAGCGGATGTGATAATTTCTCAACTTCAAGCCGTTGAGAAAATGGCGAAGCTTTTCACTAGGCAAATCACAAAATTTGATGCACTATTTTTCTCACTTTCTCAAGATGCCATCGCCAAAAGACGCAAAAAGCTTTGGAGCTTATGAAAGGGCAGATGAATGCCCTAGAAGGAGGGCAAGAAAGTGGGCATAATAACTTGGATAGCGTTAAATCTAGGCAAGTGCAACTTGAATATCTAAGAGATGACGATAAGACTTCTTAGGGCTATAGAGCCTTAAAAGAGAGAAAGAAGAATGAAAGAATCAAAAAAGCAAACGATTCTCAATCGTTTCCCTTGCATCTCTTGTGGGCTTTGCTGTAAAAATATCACCGGGATTATTGAACTTAAAGAGTTTGACACCGGCAATGGGGTGTGCAAATTTTTGAATTTGAAAACGAGTTTGTGTAAGATGTATGAATCTCGCCCATTAATTTGCAGGATTGATGAGGTGTGCAAGAAGCTTTTTTCTCATATCCCACGCAAAGAGTTTTATGCCAAAAATGCAGAAATTTGCAACGCCTTACAGGAAGCAAACCACATGGATGTGAGCTTTAGGGTCATTCTTAATCAATAATTTAAAATGGCTCTATTTTTACTGAATTAAAAAATGGGATTTTCAAACTCATTCCCTTAAAGGGATAGGGGGTGTTTTGAAATAATTCCCCCTACAACCCCCTTAAGAAACCCCCTAACCCAAGAAAACCGCTTTTTAATAAGCTATCGCTTGATTAAAAATCAAGCTCTTTGATATTTATTTTTATTTTAAAAATGCTCAAACGCATTTTTAAATTTCATGACTCCACAAACACCGCATCAACCAAGTCTTCTATAAAGCATTCTTCATCAAAAGCGATCAAATCGTCTTCTTTTTCGCCCATTCCTAAATAAAGAATGGGTAATTTCAACTCATACAGTACGCTTAAAATCGCTCCGCCTTTAGAAGTGCCATCAAGCTTAGTCATAATCACGCCATCTAACGCCAAAGTTTCATGGAAAATTTTCGCTTGAGTGAGTCCAGAACTCCCTTGCGTGCCATCTAAAATAAGGAATTTATAAAAGGGGGCGTCTTTTAAAACTTTAGAGCAGGTGCGTGCGATCTTAGAAAGCTCGTTTTTGAGATTGGTTTGGTTGTGCAAGCGTCCAGCGGTGTCTATAAAGACTTCATCTATATTTTTAGCGATTGCACTTTCTATGGTGTTGTAAGCTAGAGAGCTTGGATCACTCCCTTCTTTAGCACTAATGACTTGAATGTTAAGCTTTTTGCCCCATAACTGGAGCTGTTTGACTGCGGCCGCTCTAAAGGTATCGCCTGCCCCTAAAAGCGCTTTTTTATGCTGTTTTAAAGAGAGCTTGGCTAATTTAGCGATGGTTGTGGTTTTACCCGCCCCATTAACCCCTACGATTAAATGCACTAAGGGTTTTGTGGTGATGGTTTTTAGGCGTGTTTTGTCATAATAGCTTTCCCCACGCACAAAACGCAACAAAGCGACTTCTAATTGCTTGGGCGTAATTAAATCGCCTAAATGCTTTAACAAACTCTCTATTAAATCGTATTGAATGTCAAAGCCAATCAAAATTTCTTCTAATTCCTCTTTAGGAACGCTTTCACGCTTTTTTTCTTTAGCCTCTTCACCCTTGATTTTATTGACAATTTTTTTGAAAAAATTAAACATGGTTATTAGTCCTTTAAGTTGGAAATATCAAATTGGAGCATTTCTACTGGCACGATCCCTTGATAGATATTGATAAGTTGGTGTTTGTGGTATAAAAGCATGTTAAAAGAATGCTTTGAGGCGTTTAAACGCTCAAAAAGAGCGGTGTCTTTAGGGTTTAAAATAAGGAAATTATCTTGAGAAAGTGCACTAAAGTCTTTGATCGCATCGCTTGAATAGGGTTTATTGAGTAAAACAAGAATATTCAAACGATCTTTAAAAGTTTTTTTTAAGATATTAAAGGTTGGGGCGTAATCTTTTAAAGAATTGTCTAAAGCGCTTAAAATCAGTAAAGTAGGGGTGTTAGTATCAGGGCTTATGCTTAAAGAATCCAAATCGCCCATAATCGTGTATTCTTGGTTATTTGAAGCGATAGCGGTGTAGGTTTTAGGGTTATTTTCTTGTGGGGTATTGTTTTGAGAATCTTGAGATTTTTGAGAATTTTTGCAAGCATTAAAACTTAACGCAACGATAAAAACAAGTGCCATAAAACGCAAAAAATAAGCCTTAATTCTCATTATGAAACATCCTTAAGAATAATTAAAATGGTAACTAGTAACCTAAAATTATACTATAATGTAAGTCTAAAATTTAAGGATTATAACCATTAAAACGATTTTTAGAGATTTTTGTAAAGAACGCTTGAAAAAGGTTCAAGTAGCTAGAGTTATTAGAGATAAACTAGCTTGCAAGCTTTTGTTTTTGAAACTCAAAGATTATCAAAATATTTTATTGTATAGCCCATTGGGGCATGAGCTTGATATAAGGTCTTTAATTTTTAAGTTAAGACAAAAAAATAAGCGTGTGTGGTTGCCTAAAAGCATCAAAAAGGGTAGTGGTTTTTCTAAAGAGGGTTTTAGTATTGTGCCCTTTAGGTTGCCCTTAAAGCGTTTAGGGTGGTTTGATGAGCCTAATATATCGCACTACTATAAGCAAGAATTAGATTGCATTGTAGTGCCGATTTTAGGAATGGATACAAGTTTTAGGCGCGTGGGTTTTGGGCTGGGCATGTATGATAAAAGCTTGCCCAAATTACTCAAAAAGCCATTAAAGCACCCCTTAATCATATTTGTGAGCAGGGAGTTAGCGCTAGCCAGTAACAATCTTACAAACGCTTATGACATTGAAGCAAATCTTTACATGAATGCTCGTATCGTTATGAAGAATAATAAAAGGAAATATTATGGGCAACGGGTTAATTTACATTTCATTAGAAGTCATTGTAGCGTGTTTGATCAGTGCTCTAGCAATGTATTATGTGATGAAAAAGATCTATTATGCTAGAGGGCAAGCCGTTTTAAAAAGTGCTTCAGCTAAAGCTAAATTGATGGAATTTCAAGCAAAATCTTTTGTGGAAGCCGAAGAGATGCGCATGAAAAGTCAAGAATGCAAATTGCAACAACAATATGAAAATAAGAATTTGCAACTCAAAGCCCATTTTGACAAAAAAGAAGCGTATTTGAAGCACTTAGAAGCGCAGCACAAAGAATTCGTAAGAGACGAAAAACGCTATTTGGAAAAGGAAAAACAAGAGCTTGAAAAAGAGCGCCAAATTTTAGAACAAGAAAAAGAAAATTTTAAAAGACAGTGCGCTATCTGCAAAGAAAATCAATCCAAAGCACTAGATGTGATGCTCAATTACATGGCTTACACTAAAGAAGAAATTAAAAGCATGATTTTAAAGCAATTAGAAGAAGAACTAGAAGCGCAAAAAAGCGCATTAATCAGGCACTATGAAAAAGAAGCCAAGGAAGAGAGTAAGAAAAAATCGTATGCAATTTTAGCGGAAGCGACAGCCCGTTTTGCAGGCAATTATGCGATAGAGAATTTCACAAACCGCATCGCTTTGCCGTGCTCAGAGTATATTGGCCGTGTGATAGGAAAAGATGGGAAAAATATTGAGGCGTTTAAAAAGATCAGTGGGGTGGATATAGAATTTAGCGAAGGCGATAAGGAATTGTGCTTGTCTAGTTTCAATATTTTTAGGCGTGAAGTGGCGAGCGAGACGCTTAAGATTTTAATAGAAGACGGCCGTATCCAGCCTAACCGGATTGAAGAAGTTTATCACAGAGTTGTGCGCAACATGGAAAAGGAATTGCTTTCTGATGGGCAGAGCGTGGTGTTGGAATTGGAGCTTGGGGCTATGGAAGATGAGCTTAAAATTTTACTAGGTAAAATGCGTTATCGCTCTAGTTTTGGGCAAAACGCTTTACAGCATTCTAAAGAAGTTGCCCTTTTAGCCGGCTTGATTGCAGAGCAGCTTGGAGGGGATAAAAAGCTCGCTAGAAGAGCCGGTATTTTGCATGATATTGGTAAGGCGCTCACTCAAGAGCTTGGGAGAGATCATGTGAGTTTGGGCGTTGAGGTGTGTAAGCGTAATAAAGAAGATCCGGTCGTTATCAATGCGATCTATGCCCACCATGGGCATGAAGAGATTATGAGTATAGAGTGCGCGAGCGTATGCGCAGCTGATGCACTTTCTGCGGGGCGTCCTGGGGCAAGAAGAAAGAGTGATGAAGAATACGCTAAACGCATGCAAGCTTTAGAAGAGATTGCACTAGGGTTTGAAGGGGTTGAAAAGGCGTATGCGATGGAGAGCGGGCGAGAATTGAGAGTGATTGTCAAATCCAATCAAGTTAGGGATAATCAAGTGCCAATTATTGCAAGAAAGATCGCTAAAAAGATAGAAGAGAGTGCTCAATATGTAGGCGAAGTGGGTGTGCAAGTGGTGCGAGAAAGTCGTTTCAAAACCACAGCTACGCTCAAGCAATAAGCGTTTTTAAGCCTTTTTCCCACACCTTTTCCAAATGCCTTTAGAAAAAACTTTATAATAAATGAGCGAGCGGAAAAAAGTCTCTAGCGTGATCACCGCAAAAATAAATTCCACCTTAAAATGATAGATTAAAAGCAGGTAAATAGGCACGATCCTTAACCCCCATAAACTTAAGGTGTTAATGCATAACGAAACTTTAGAAATACCAGCCCCCCTAAAAACTCCATCTAGCACAAAATACCCAATTAAGGGGGCTTGAGAGAGGCCCACAGCGACTAAATAAGAGCGTGCTACTTCCAAAACTTCTTCATCTTGAGAAAAAAGGCTCGCAAATTCTTTGGCAAACAAGATTAAAACAATCCCTAAAACCCCCATTAAACTCATAGAGATTTTTAAAATCAAATGTGCGTATTCCGTAGCAATTTTTGGCTTGTTCGCCCCTAAATTTTGCCCTATTAAAACCATCGCAGCTATCATAAACCCAAATCCTGGCATGAATGAAAAGGTTTCCACTCTAATGCCTATTTGCATGCCCGCTAGCACCTTATCCCCATAGCTCGCTACAAATTTAGACAAAAGCATTAAAGAAAATAAGGTTAATAAGCGTTCAAACCCAGCTGGCCAACCCACTCTAAACATGGTTTTTAAAAAAGAAATATCAAAGGTTATTTTGAATTTTAAAGGGATTTTTTTGATTTGTATCCAAAACCCAAGCACAACTAATTCCAAATAAGAGACAATCACATTCGCTAAAGCCGATCCCACAATCCCCATTTCTTTAAAGCCAAAATCCCCAAAAATCAAGGCTTGATTTAAAAAAATGCATGCTATGACCATGACAATTTTAACGATAAAAGGGGTTAGGGTGTCTGAAAAACTAGTGAGCGCTGAAACTAAAACATTTTTTAAAAAAATACTTGGTAACGCTATGATTAAAACTTTTAAATAATCTTGCGTCAATTGGCGTGAAGGATCTTGTAATTGCATCCACGCTAAAAAAGGATCGATCAAAAAATAAGAAACAAACAGTGCGCCTAGACAAATCACAAACGCCCCAATGAAAATACTAGAAAAAGCGTTATTGATTTGAGTGAAATCCCTAGCACCCACAAGCCTAGAAAGAATGGCGTTAGTGCCGGTGTATAAAATCGTATTGATCCCATAAAAAAGCATCAAAAACTGCAAGCCCACCCCTAAAGCCACAATATGATGGTGTGAAATTTTGCCCACGAAAAAGACTGAAAGCGCGACCACCAACACATCTAAAACGGCATTGACCCCAGAGGGCAGGGCCAAAGAAAAAATTTTCTTAATTTGATAGATTAGCCTAATAGTAACGCTCCAGCAACCCCAAAGGCGATCAAAGGGAGGTTATAGACTAAAAAAGTCGGCACGCATGTGTCATAGATATGATTGTGTTGGTTGTCTGCGTTAAGCCCACAAGTAGGTCCCATGGTGCTATCGCTAGCCGGTGAACCTGCATCACCTAAAGCTGCGGCTATGCCAATGAGTAAAATCGTAGATTCCGTGCTGAATCCTAATTTCGCACACAAAGGGACATAAAACACAGCGATAATAGGAATAGTGCCAAAAGAAGTCCCTATCCCCATAGTGATAAAAAGCCCTGCAACAAGCATTAACAAAGCCCCTAAAAGCTTCCCTTGGATCACATTTGCAATTGCATTCACTAGAGCTTCTATGGCATGTACTTTTTGCAAGACTTCTCCAAACCCACTAGCCACTAGCATCACAAAAGCGATAAACGCCATCATTTTCACGCTATCATCCATTAAAGAGTCTGTTTCTTTAAACTTAATACCACGGCCTAGCAAGATGATCGCTAAAGCCAAAAAGGCGGCTAAAGGCATAGAATCGGTGGCTAATTGGATCACAAAAGCCACGATAATCCCTATAAAGGTCAAATAATCATGGTAGTTTAATTGAAGCACAGCGTAATTTTCCATATTAAAAGATTTTTCTATATAGCGCCTTGGGTTTTTATATAACACTAGCACGGCGATGAATAGTCCAAAAACCATCGCTAACCCCGCTATCCACATCACTCCTGTGATTTGCGCTAAACTCGTATCCACGCCATTAGCTTTTAATTGCTCTAAAATCGTGGTTTGAAAGATCAAGCCAAATCCCACAGGAAGCACCAAGTATGGGGCTTGCAAGCCAAAAGTTAAAGCACAAGCCACTGCTCTTCTATCGAGCTCTAGCCTGTTCATCAAGTGCAAAAGAGGGGGGATTAAAATAGGGATAAAAGCGATATGCACCGGCACTAAATTTTGCGAAAAACATGCGATAAAAGCGATTAAAAAGCAAAAAATGGATCGTTTGTAATCCATGAGATTGATGAGCTTGTTCAAAGCGACTTTAATGAGATTGCTTTTAGCGATCGCTACCGCTAAAGCCCCTAAAAGGATGTAGCTTAATGCAATGTTTAAATTCCCTTTCATGCCCTCTATCATCACATTAAAGCTTTCTGTGAGTCCAAGCCCTCCCATAAGCCCTACTATGAGAGTTGCACTAATCATAGAAAGCATGATATTGAGCCTTAAAAGGCTAAGAACACACATGCAAATGATGGCTACAAAGGCAGGATTGCTCCATATAGAGCTATTTTCTAGCATTTTTGCTCCTTGTTAAAGTGAAAATACCACGCAAAAATGATAGAATTTTTGCGCTTTTTTAGCACAAAAAACTGCACTTGCCATGCCAATCCTTTCTAAAATCAATCTTTATAGCGTTTCAACAAATCATGATAAAAATCAATGCGTCTGTCTCTTAAAAACGGCCACATTCTGCGCACTTCTTCTGTGTGTCCTAAATCAATTTCTGCATACAAAATTTCTTCTTTATCGCTCGCTTTAGCTAAAAACTCGCCTAAAGCCCCCACCACAAAACTAGAGCCAAAAAAAGTAATACCCCCCTTAATTACGCCACTAGGATCCAGCTCCACACCCACTCTGTTAGTCGCAATCAAAGGCAAGCCATTAGCGATCGCATGCCCTCTTTGGATCGTCTCCCATGCGTTTTGCTGGCGTTTTTTTTCTTCATTGGAATCTTCTTCTAAAAACCCTATCGCACTAGGATAGATTAAAATCTCCGCCCCTTTTAAAGCCATAATCCTAGCCGCTTCAGGATACCATTGATCCCAACACACCATAAGCCCTAATTTCCCCACGCTTGTGACAATAGGCTCAAAACCCAAATCCCCCGGCGTGAAATAAAATTTTTCATAAAACCCCGGATCATCAGGGATGTGCATTTTGCGATAAATTCCAACGATTGAGCCGTCTTTTTCAAACACAACCGCACTATTGTGATACAACCCTTTAGCGCGCTTTTCAAATAAAGAAGCGACAAGCACCACCTTGAACTTTTGAGCTAAAGCGCTAAAAAAAGCCTTATCTTCTTCAAAATACTCGCCTAAATCAAAAAATTTAGGGTTTTCGCTTTGGCAAAAATAACTATAAGGGTTTAATTCTTGCAACACCACTAAATTGGTTTTAGGGTGTTTTTTGAGTGCTTGTTCAAGCAAGTGTGCTGTATGTTCTATAGTCTTTTTTCTAGAGCCGCAATAAGCGTGTTGGAGAATGCTCGCACAAATCATTTTTCACTCTTCTTCATAATCAGAGCTATAATCTTGATAATCGTCATCATCATAGACATTCTTATAATCATCATACCCCTCATCATATTCTTCAAAGCTCTCTAATTCTTCTCCTTCAAAATCTTCCAATTCTTCTTCGTAATCTTTCATTTCACTTCCTTTCATGTTTGATAATATCTTGTACGACTTCACTCGCTATTTGCAAACCAAAACTCGCCGTAACTGCATTAAAACTCCCAAGCTCTATACAATGCGGAGTTTCAGGGCTAAAAACCACTTTAAAATTCCCCTTAAAATGGCGTTTTTTTAAAAAATCCCTAAATTTACGCCCAAATTTATCGCCATAACTTTCCCACACGCTCCCTACTTGGATGTGTTTAGGATTCAAGCGTTTCGCACTCCCCATAGAGCTAATAAACTTCCCATAAGCAAAATTTTGACATTTTATCGCCAAACTCGTTTTAATAGGCAAACCGTCCATGCAATCTAAAATGTAATCATAATCTCTAAAATTAAATGAATTTAAAAACGCTTCATCTATGCGGTAATTTAAGGCTTGAATGCCTTTATAGAGATCTTGTAACACGAGCGTTTTAGATTCTCCTATCCTTTCTGAGCCAATCTGGCGGTTTTGATTAGTCACATCAAACACATCTTTATCTATGATAGTGATTTGTCCTATCCCCACACGATATAAAGAATCTAGTGCAAAGCCCCCAACACCCCCCACGCCACAGATTAAAACCTTTTGTTGGCGGATTTTTTCAAAATCGTCTTTAAACAACCACCTTATGCGCGTGAATCTATCTATGGGTTCGGACAATCTTTAGCCTTTAATCAAAGTTTGTCGTTTATTGTATCGTAGTTTAAAAAAACTTAAGACAAAAATTTTTGGATTTTTCTAGCCTTATGCATTTGTATTTGCAGTTCTTCTTTTTCTTTTTCTAATAATTCAATGCTTTGGGCTATCATTTCCTTAAGGCTTAAAAGCGTGTTTAAATCCAAGTTTTTTAATTGCTCTGAAGAAAGGCACTCTATCAATGAAAAAGCCTGCTTGGAATCTTTTTTAATGAGAGCGATTTTAAAGGAATTTAATAAAGTTTCAGGCGAGTTCATCCGAATGGATTTCCCTCCATGCTTCTAACAACCCCCTAGCCACATTCAATACCAAATCAATCTTATTCGCATCATTTTCCACATTGGCCTGCGTTAAAACTTTGATTTGATGGGTGTATAAGCCTGTAAGATACACCGCCACTTCCCCCCCTTTTTCATAATCTAAAATATTCAACAACTCCGTGAAAATATCCGTAATTCTATTAATATAGTAGATTTTCTTTTCAATGTCTTCATTCTCAATACAGCGTTTGGCTTGCGAAGAAAATCTTAAAATCCCTTCATAAAGCATTTCAATGAGTTTTGCTGGGGATTCCACACTCACTCTATTGTGCTGGTAAGCTTGATAAGCGTTAGCGTATTGCATGGGTTTAATCCTTTATCCTTTAAAATTTAATCGCTCTTTTATTTTTAATTTTTTTTGGCCGCCGCTTGATCGATCATCATTTGCACGGAATTGAACTTTTGATTCGCTTTAGAAATTTGACTATCATAAGCGGCAAAACGCTCCGCCATGATGTTATAGCGGGTTTTTAAAAGCTCTTGAGCGTTTTCTTTATCTTTAGTCAGGCTTTTAGCGTCTCTGTCTAGAGAATCTTCATAAATCTTTAATTTAGCGTTCCCTCCGTCTATAAGATTGGCGACTACTTGATTGAATTTAGAAAAAATACCCTCTTGGTGGATTTCTCTACCCCCCATATCCTTGCTATCGCTCCCATAGAAAAAATCTTGAGTCGCTTTAGGGTTAGAATTTAATGCACTACTCAATTTAGCTTCATCTAAACTCATCACGCCCTTATCGTCTAAACTAAGTCCGTATTTCATCAAGCTTTCTACTCCATTATCGGTGTGCACACTATAAGAAAACACATTATTAAGAGAAGAGCGAATTGTACGAATATCACCTACGCCATTAAAAATCCCAGCGATCTTAGTGTCCGCATCATAGCGAGTGTCTTCATCCAATTTAGGGATAAGCTCATTATAGGCTTTCACAAACTCAGTAAGGCTATCTATAATGGCTTGATTGTCCCTGCTCACGCTAATGATGGCGGGTTTATTAGGCTCTGTGGTTTGCTCTAAAGTGATATTAACCCCACTGATCACATCATTGACCTCATTAGTGGGGCGTGTGATACTCACCCCATTATAAGTGAATTGTGAATCGCTCGCTTTTTGCAAATTTTTAGACCTAAAAAGCGTTTGTTGTGAAGTTTCATAAGATTGCACCACGCCGGCATTCAAGCCTAAATCTTTCAAACTATCCTTGCCTAAAGTGCCTTCACCCTTGATAGTGAGCATCCCATTTTTAGTATTGATCACAAGCTTGCCTTCTGCATTTTTAAATGCATTCAAGCCTTCTTTAGAATTGATCGCTTGAATGATAGCGTCTGTGTTTTGCTCGCTTGTGTTACCCTCTTTAGTTAAAGCGCTTAAATCAAGTTTTTGATTATTTAAGCTAATCACCCCTTCTAATTTGCCCTCTTTAATTGTGCGGCTGCTTTTTAGCAAGTCATTTTCTTGCGTAGCGGTTTGTAAAAACCCAAGCTCTTTGACCTTACTCCCTTTAACTTCAATTTTTTCCCCACGCCTGTCATTAATGATTAAAGAATCCCCCCCATGAATCACATCTATGGAAATATCCCCATTAGCGATTAGATCTTTAAAATTAGGGTCATTTTCTAAAGCCTGCTCTATCGCCTTTTGGATCGCTGTGTTTTTTTGTTTGACAGAAGCACTTTCAGGGAGTTCTAAAATAATAGGGACTTCATGCATATTCCCATCAGCCCCCTTTAGATTCAAACTCACTTCATTTTTCCCACTCTCATCAACCCCTAAAGAAAGGGCGTTTTTGTTAGTGAGCGTGGATTGGAGGTGTGAGCCAAAATAAATGCGGTTGTCTTCGCCGGTGTTTTTGGTATTCACCATTAATTGATAAGGGTCATTCCCCCCTGTTTTCATCACAATGCCCATCACTTCACCATTGGTAGCGTCTGTGATGCTTTGAGCCACATCGCCTAAGGTCATTCCAGCTTTAATGTCAATATCGTAGTCCTTGTTTTGCGTGTAAAATTTGAGCGTGGTATCCACTTGGCTAAAAATATCATCTCTTGAAGAAAATTTCGACCCTAATTCATTAATATCGCCTTGTGCTAAATTTTGCACATCCACTTTAATGTCTTGGATGGGCACGCCAGCCCCCACACTCGCACTCAACGCATCGCCTGTAACATTGCTTTTTCGGCTGATATAAGTGGAATAATCTGAGAGTGTTTTAATAGGACCTTTTAGAGCTGAAAGAAGCGTTTTAATTTCTACAAGGGCTTTTTGTTTTTCAACATTTTGTTCCATTTTCTTGTCTAATGGTGCAATCAATGCCTTTTCATCAGCATCCCTAAGTTTGTCAATCACATCGTAATTTAAAACCTTACTGCCAAGCCCTAATGAGCTTAATGAACCTATTGCCATTTTTTACCCCCAAATTTTTAGCCTTTTTTATCAAAGATAACGCCTATCACATCGTGCATTCTTTGCATAAGCTCCACGGCTTCTTTAGAGGGAATTTCTCTTAAAACCTTATCCCCTTTAGCGTCTTTGACAGAAACCACCAACCCTTTAATCTCATCGTTATAACTAAAATCAATATCCGTACCAATACGCCTCATCTCTTCATTCAAACGCTCGCTCAATAATTCTAGCTTGGGTTTGTATTGCTCAGGATCGATAGTCGTTTTAGATTCATCTATGGTGTTAATAGTGTTAGCACGACTGACTTCCTTGATGGGGGCTGCTTGAACATTTATGTGAGATGCAGAAACCACACGACTGCTCCCTTGAACTTCGTTGATCATAAAAACCTCCAAATTTTTTGCATGCCCATGTGCATGACCATCCTTTTGTTCAATTTCACAGTAAATATCGGCAAAAAGACGATTTGTTAAATCTTAATTGCGCGCAATGAGTTCTAAAGGGTTAATGTGTTTTTCTTTCATGGTGACTTCAAAGCCTAATCGTTGCTCAATGCGCCCTAAAACATAGCCTTTTTGGATGCGCATGCCGCTTTTAATGGTGGGGGCGATTTTATCCAATTGGGAATAAATCGTGCGGATGCCGTTTTTATGCTCAACGATAACGACTTTTTTAAGCATGTTGATTTCTTTAGCGAACACGATTTTTCCGTCTAGAACATTACGCACCAAAGCGTTTGGGGTTTTTGACACAAGCGTGATGGATTCGCTAAAAATTTTTAAATTATAAACTGGGTCAATATAAGGGCCAAATTTTTGCACCACTTCATAATCATTCAAGGGAGCGATCGTTTTTGGCCCATTATAGCTCGTGGTGTTGATATTTTGATAAGAGCTCGCCACTTGCTTGACTTCTAATGCATGAGAAGATTTTTTAAGGTTGGCTTTTTCTTCATTTTCTCTAGTTTGCTTGATGATATTCAAGCGTTTCAATAGGGCGTTTAAATTCTGGCGCTCTTTATCTAAAAGCGTTAATCGTTGGTTATAGATCGCATAATCTTTTTGCATGCTCAAAATGAGCTTGTTTTGTTCGGTTTGTAAGGATTTTAAGGTTACTTCACGAGTTTTTTGTGCATCTATGATAGATGAGATTTTTTGGATACTGCTTTTGACTTTTAAGGCTTGCGTGTTGAGTTCTTTTTCTTCTTGGCTTAATTGCGACATTTTAGATAGGGTGTTTTGGTGCAAGTTTTCAAACGCCACTTGCAAAATAACATCATTAGAAGAGGCTAAATCCTGCCCCTTTAAGGCTTGCGAAAAAAGAAAATCTTGCAAAAGCGTGTCAAAGACTCTTTTTTGTAAAAACGATCGTTGTTTTTGTAAATTATCCAAAGACTCGCGGTAGTTAGTGAGGACTTTTTCTTGTGCCAAACTTTCGTTACGATTCTTTTCAAGATTCTTTTTTAAAGCCGTCATTTGACGCTCAATCTCAACTTTTTGGCGCTCTTTAGAACGGATCGCTTCACCTAAAGAACTCAAACGGCTGTTTAATTGCAATTTTTCTTCATGGGTTTTTTTCAAGAGGGTTTTTTTGTTTTGAATATCTTTGGCAATATCGCTCACTTTTTGCGTGTTAGCTAATAATAAGGTGGCTAACAAAAACACCCCTAATTTATACATAATTTGGTTCTCCAAGCTACAAGTAAAACAGAAATAAATGAGACCACAAGGCTAAAAAGCAATCCCCATAAAAAATTATTTAAAACAAAATCACTCCCTATAATACCCAAAGTATCCATGATTTTTTCAAAATTTTTTTGTGAAGTGATATAAAGCATTAACATGGGAGCTATAAAACTAGCGATTAAAGAATCCACCAAAGCTATTTTATACAAAAACCCATTTTTAAAAGACGCCGAGGCCCCCAATAAATCCATAATCTCCAACCTCTCATGGTATTGATAGATCCAAATGCGGACTTGCTTGAACATCAATAAAACCGATAAGACAAAGATGACTAACGCAAAGATATAAATAGTGGCTTTAATCAAACTTAAGAGATCATACACTTGCATGTAAGTTTTGGCAAAGACTTCAACTTTTTGAACGCCAGGGATTTTGAGCAATTTTTCTTTAATGTTTTCTAAACGCTCTTGAGTAGGGAAGCTAGAAAGTTGCAAAGAATAAAAAAAGGGCAAATTTTTTCTTAATGTTTTGATACCATCTAAGCCTAGAGTTTTTTGAAGAGGTTCTAAGGAATAATTAGGATCGATCTCTTTTAGTGCCACGATCTCGCTAAAATTTTGACGCAACAATTCTAACCCTAATTTTTGCGTGCTAGCTAACACGACTGAATAATCTTCAATCAATTTTTTTTCTTTCTGTGCGATCGCCCCATTGATAAACAGCACGCATTCCAAACCAAACAACAACGCCACAAGGGGAATGATAAAGGCTAAATGTTTTTTAAGAGTATTCATAAACTTCCCCATCTTCTATATAAAATTTCCTATGATAAGCGCTAAAATTTTTAGGGAATTTATGCGTAACCACTACGATCGTAGCGTTTAATTGCGTGTTCATGCCCCTTAATAAGCTCCAAATTTTATCACTAGAATAATCGTCTAAATTCCCAGTAGGCTCATCGGCTAAAATGAGTTCAGGGCAGTTTGCCATAGCCCTTGCCATAGCCACTCTTTGTTGCTCACCCCCACTGAGTTCTTTAGGGTAGCGGTTAGCCTTATGGCGTAAATCAATATACCCTAAAAGTTTTTCTAGCTGCAAGTGGCATTCTTCTTTTTTAACACCGCAAATCACCATAGGCAGTTTGATATTTTGCTCAATCGTGTAATCTTGGATCAATTTATAGTCTTGAAAAACCACGCCGATATTTTTACGCAAATCTAAAATCATCGTTTTTGAAGCATTATTCATGTTGATATTACAAACTTCTAATTTACCGCTAAAAACTTTTAAATCCCCATAAAACGAACGCAAAAGCGTGCTTTTACCGCTCCCACTAGACCCTGAAATAAACACAAAATCCTTCCGTTTGATGCGTAAATTAGCATGTTTGATGACCGGCTCGTTTTGTTGGTATTGTAAGCATAGATTATTCGCTGCAATGATTATACTCATCAAATTCCTTTAGGATATTTTGAAGCAAAAGATGCGCTTTGTGGTTGTTTAAAGTTTTTAATGGGCTTTTATTGAGGTAAAAAACTTGATTTTTTACTGATAAAACAAACAAACGCATAGGCCAATCAAAATCCCCCATGCTCAATTCCACTAAAAAATCCCCCTTATTCTCATAGATATTGCAAACATGCACAAAATACCCTTCTTTAATGATTTTTGGGGTTTTTAAAATCATTCCAACGCTCTTTTGATTAAGTGTTATTGTATCAAAAGAAAAATCAAATGCATGGTTATTAAAAGGGGTTTCATTGGATTCTAAAGAATAAATTCTTAAATCATAAATATCTTTTTTGAGTTTATTCCAACGCGCTTCATACTTGCTGACAACTGGGATTTGAGCGTTTTTTTTGATTTCTATTTCGCTTTTAAAATGTTTTAAGGCTAATTTTAGGCTGTCTTCAAAATAAAGAGTATCATCAGTGCGTAATTCCAAAAACCCATTAGGTTCTAAAACCCTTAAAGCTTCGTCTAAAAATCTTTCGCTTAACACTCGGCGGTGTTTTTTGTCATTCCACGGCACAGGGAAATGCACAAAAATTTTCTCGCACTTGTGATGCGGTATGCTCTCTAAAACCAAACGACCATCGCCTTGTAACACATGCAGATTTTTTAAATCCAATAATTCTATTTGTTTTAATACTTGTGCGATAGAGGGGGTATAAATTTCTATCCCTAAACATGTTTTAGTGGGGTTGTTTTTGGCTAATTCCATCAAATGCCTCCCACTCCCAAAACCAATTTCCATTAAAATAGGGGCTTGATTTTCTTTGATAAAGTCTTCAAAATCCTCTAAATCAAGGGCTTTTTTTCCGCTCGCATGTTTAGAATTTTCTTGCAAATTATGCAAAATCACTTCAAAAGATTGTGCATAAATCCTTAAGGCTTGTTTTAAAATCTCTCTTTTTAAGGGCGTTGCTTTTTCGCTTTTGATTAAAAAATCATTCGCTCGCCTGATTTTTTGCAATAAAAAAATATGGTCTTTAAAACTCGCATACACACAACTTTTAGTGGGGTGTTTTAAGCTTGAAAATTCTTTATGAAAACAAAAATCCCCACTTATTATTGGGTATTCTAAAGGTTTGCAATCTAACTTGGCTAAAAAATGGGGCATTCAAACTCTTTTAGCGCTCTAAAAACAAACGCACTTCTTTGCTAGGGTGCGATTCTAAACCATCTTTATCCACGCTCACTACCTGATAGCGATAAGGCACACCCACTTTCATGTCCTTATCCACAAATTGGTTTTGCGTGACATTCCCAAAGCGCAAAGGGGTTTTGGAATTGTCTTCAAAACGATACACTGCATAAGCGACTATCCTAGGGCTTAAGTTGTTTTCCCACTGGATAAAGGCTGAAGCGTCTTGAATGATCCCTTTAACGATAACAGGGGCTTCAGGCCTATCAGCGGTCTCACCAATGGCTGGCTCTTTCGGTAGGGCTCCTTCAAGATGCGTTTTGTCTAGGGCGACGACTTTATAATAACGAGTGAGGTTGTCTTTTTCTATCTTATCCACATAGGAAGTGTTGGTAGTTTGAGCGATGAGTTTGTATTTATCGTTGCGGTTATTGGAAGCGTAAATGCGATAAGCCACCACATCTACTTGAGGGGATTTATCCCAACTCAATTCAATTTGTCGTGTGAGGTTTTGACTCACTCTAACATTAGTGATTTCTTTGGGTAAGTCTTTGGTTTTTCCCTCCACTACCATGCTAGGTCTAGACTTATCGCCCATGAAATTTTCTGCAATGATTCGGTAGCGGTATTTTTTCCCATATTCTAAATCCCTATCAAAAAACTCCACAAACAAGCGGTTTCTAACAGTCCCTACATTCAAAAACTTGCCGTCTTTATTTTGCCTTTGAATGATATATCTAGAAACGCTAGGGTTAGGGTGGGGGCTCCAAAAAATTTTCACACTTCTTGGGTATTCAAGGCTTGCAAACACGCTTTCTACGGGATTGATAAAAGAAGTTTTTACTAAAATAGGCTCTGAAAGGTTGGAAACTTTATCGCCTTTGTAAGTGGCGATCTGATAAGTGTAAGAACTCTCTGTTTCTAGCCCCTCATCATAATAGTGGGTCGCATAAGGGTTTTTAAGGGTGGCGATTCTTTTGAGCTGGGAGTCTTTTTTCAAACGATATAAAATAAACCCATCAATATCGTAAGTATCGTCAATCTTAGGCCATTCAAAGCCCACTGAACTCACATCATTAATGGTTTTAATGGAATGGACTACTGGGAGCTTAGTGTCTATATTTTCTTTATTGTTAAGGGCTGAAAAAGTATGATTCCTGGTAGAAGAACACCCTATAAAAATCGCTAATACCACACTACTTTGTATTAAAAGCATGAAGTATTTTTTCTTCATCCAAGATCTCATCTAAATTCTCCTTGTCAAAAAATTTTTTAAGATATTCTAACATATCCTTTAATAGGGGAACTTTAAAGCACAGTTTTTGCTCGCTTTTAGGGTGTTTGAACTCTATCAAATAGGCATGCAGCATGATTCTTATTTCTTCTTTAGGGAGTGCTTCATTAAGCCCATAAAGATTATCACCTATGATGTGTCTGTTTAAATATTCTAAATGCACTCTAATCTGGTGCGTGCGCCCAGTGTATAATTTAGCCCCTATCAAATTAAGGTTATTTTGAGAAGTCAGCAAGCTGGTAAATTCGCTTTTAGAATAACGGCTTTTTTCTTTTTTAATTGCCATCATTTTTAAGCGGTTATTGGGGTTTCTTGTCAAATAACATTCCACGCTAATCTTTTCTTCCTTACGGCTTAAGGGCGTTGAAAGCAAGGCGATATAGTAGCGCCCCATGGTTTTGGTTTTGAGTTGTTCGCTCAAATAGACATGGGTAAAATTATTTTTAGCGATGACAATCCCTCCGCTTGTGTCCTTATCCAAACGATGCACAATCCCATAGCGCTCTTTTGATCCTAGATTAGAAAGCTGGTAATTTTTGGCTTCTAACCAATCCACTAAAGTAGGCTCTTTCACGCTTGGGGCTTTATGGACGACCAGATTAGGGGGCTTATTGAGCACCAATAAATCGTCATCTTCAAAAATGACTTCTATTTCTAAATCAAGCTCTCTTTTTAAGGGTTTTGGCGCGATTTTGGGTGTTAAAAGTGCGATTTCATCGCCCTCTTTTAAGGCTAATCCCCCCTTTTTCACCTCCTTTTTTTGACAAAACACAAGCCCCTCTTTAATCAAACTTAACGCTTGATTTTTAGAAATTTGCAACTCTTTGGCTAAAAATTCATCAATGCGTTTGTAATTTTTAGGGGCGATGAAAACTTTTTGCATTCAAACCTTTTATTATATTTTGCATTTTTAAAAACCATTATTTTACTAAAAACCTTTAAAAAATCCTATTCCATTCATTTAATACGCTATACCCATGTGCCACCACTAGGTGGTTTAAATCATTGTAAAGGGGTTTTATTATGGAACACGGCGGATATAATAAATTAAATGGTGTTTTGCGTGGATTTTTAGGTAACGCATTCACGCTTGATGGAAAAGAAGGAGGATTAGATATGAGCAAAATGCATGAACACATCAAAAAGGAAAAACTCAAGATGAATATTTTGCTTATGGGGGCTACTGGAGTGGGTAAAAGCTCGCTTATTACGCTCTATTTGGTAAATAAATTGCTAAAACAGGCAAAGGAAAGTCTATCACTCAGCATCTTGAAAAATATATTGATGAAGAGAAGGGCTTGATTTTGTGGGACACTAAAGGCATTGAATCTAAAGATTATGACCATACCATGCAAAGCATCAAAAAGCAATGAAAGATTCTTCTAAAAAGCGTGGTGAAAAAGAAGCTATTCATATAGCGTATTTATGCGTTAAAGAGACTTCTAGTAGGGTTAAAGAGAGAGTTTTATTAAGCTTTGCTAAAAATTGGAATATCCCAACGATTGTCATCTTCACAAACACTCAAGCTGAAAACGGTGATGCATTTGTCCAAGAAGCTCAAAAGATCATCAGTGAAGAATGGGGGTTTAAAGATTTCATTAGAGCCTATGTGAGGGTTAATTCGGTTGCATATTCATTTAGGGGTATTGAAGTCCCTGTTGAAGGCTTAGATAAGTTGGTAGATGAAACGCAAAAATGTCTTTCAGACGCTCGAGAAAATAAGAAAAAGCATTTCTTGCGTATTCAAAAAGTTAAGATTCAAGAAAGAAAACAGGCTACGATAGATGATTGTAAATTCATTATTCATACTGCATCAGGTACTGCAGGAGCGGTTGGGCTTATCCCTATACCTTTTAGCGATGCACTTGCTATTGCGCCATTCAAGCAGGAATGATCTATAAAATGAATGGTGCTTTTGGAGTGAGTTTAGATGACTCTATAGCCACAACATTAATCACAGGATTGTTAGGCGTAACCGCTGTTGCACAAGTAGGGAGAACGCTCGTTAATGGTTTCCTTAAATTCATCCCTATTTTTGGGAGTGTTGCAGGGAGTGCAACCGCTGTCGCTACCACAGAAGGCATTGGGTTTGCGTATTTGAAAGTGCTAGAAAAATGCTTTAATGATGAGACGGTTGAAGTCAATTTGCCTGAAGTTAGCATGATAGCTTCTCTCTTTAAGGAGAATTATTTCAGTTTGGATATAATCAAAAAATTGAAACAATAAGATTAGGGGTTATGAAAAACGCATGGCATTAGACAAAAGGATTTGGATGCATTTTGATCTTTTACCTTTTATGTTTATCATCCCCTTGCTTGTGGTTTCTTTTTTATTGATTTTTGAGAGCAGTGCGGTTTTGAGCTTGAAGCAAGGGATTTATTATACAATAGGGTTTGTGCTCTTTTGGATAGTGTTTTTTATCCCTTTTAGAAAGCTCGATCGGTGGCTTTTTGTGTTTTATTGGGCATGCATTATTTTATTGGCGTTAGTGGATTTTGTGGGATCTAGCAAGCTTGGGGCACAACGATGGCTAGTCATTCCTTTTACTTCTATCACCTTACAGCCTAGCGAACCTGTAAAAATCGCTATTCTTTTATTGTTGGCGCATTTGATTAAAATAAACCCACCCCCTTTTAATGGCTATGATTGGGGCATGTTTTTAAAGCTTAGTTTTTACATTTGCTTACCGGCACTTTTGATTTTAAAACAGCCTGATTTAGGCACGGCCCTTATTGTGTTAATCATGGGGTTTGGGATTTTATTGATCGTGGGTTTAAGGACTAGGGTATGGCTCTCTCTTTTAATCGCTTTAATGGTGGCTTCGCCTATCGCTTATCATTTTTTACATGATTACCAAAAAAAGCGTATCGCGGACTTTCTTTCTGAAAAGCCTAATTACCATGTCATGCAATCCATTATCGCTATTGGCTCAGGCGGTTTTTTAGGCAAATCTCAAGAAGCCTCCACTCAAACCAAATTCAAATTCTTGCCTATCGCAACGAGCGATTTTATCTTTGCTTACTTTGTGGAGCGTTTTGGGTTTTTAGGGGCTATGTTGCTTTTTGCGATTTATATAGGCTTAACTTTGCATTTATTTTTTTATATGTTTGAGAGCAACAGCGATTGGTTTTTAAAAATTGTAGCCCTTGGGATTTCTATTTTGATCTTTGTTTATTCAAGCGTGAATATCGCCATGACCTTAGGGTTAGCCCCTGTGGTGGGGATTCCCTTACCCTTATTCAGTTATGGGGGGAGTAGTTTTATCACTTTTATAATCTTGTTTGGGATCTTAGAAAACTTGCTTGCTTTTCGCTATATTTTTGGATACAATAGCAAACCATCTTTTGGGAATTTTGGATTCTTAGCTCAGCTGGTCAGAGCACTCGGCTCATAACCGATTGGTCGTAGGTTCAAGTCCTACAGAATCCACCACTCCCACACTTCTTTTGATCCCCTTTTTAAGTGAAAAGCGATTGAACGCTTTCGTTATGATAAATCCTTCTAATGACTTCTGCAAATAAGGGCACTACACTTAAAGTGGTGATTTTATCGCATTTTTGAGCTAAAGGAATGGAATTGCTCACCACCACTTCATCTAACGCACTTTCTTTAATGCGCTTGAATGCATTCCCACTCAAAACCGCATGTGTGCCTAACGCCATCACAGAAGTCGCCCCTTGCTCTTTTAAAGCGAGAGCGGCTTTACAGATCGTGCCTGCAGTATCGATCATATCATCCACTAAAATCACATCTCGCCCTTGCACAGAGCCGATAATATTCATCACTTCGCTTTCATTGGCTTTTTCACGGCGCTTATCCACGATGATTAAATCCAAGCCCATTTGATTAGCAAAATACCTAGCTCTTGTAACCCCACCCACATCAGGGCTGGCGATCACTGGGTTTTTGAGTGCTTTAGAGCGGATATAGTCTCTAAAAACGATAGAGCCGTATAAATTATCCACCGGCACATCAAAAAAGCCTTGGATTTGCCCAGCATGCAAATCCATCGTAATGATCCTTTCAATCCCCACTTCTTGCATCAAATTAGCGACCATTTTAGCCGTGATAGGCACTCTTGGAGCCGCTTTTCTGTCCTGTCTTGCATAGCCAAAATACGGCAACACCGCCGTGATAGAATTGGCCGAACTGCGCCTTAAAGCATCTACCATGATCAATAATTCCATTAAATTGTTATTGACAGGCACGCAAGTGGGCTGGATAATAAAAATATCTTTACCGCGCACCGATTCGCTGATCTGGATATTGATTTCGCCATCGCTGAATCTCCCAATCATCGCTTTGGATAAGGGAACGCCTAAATGCCTTGCTACTTCTTTGCCAAATACAGGGTGAGCGCTCCCTGAAAAAATCTTAAACCCACGCATTTTCATTGCTTACACTCCCTAAATGGATTAAAAATAATTGTAACACACCAAAACTAAAAGCGTTAATTTTCAACCAAGATCCTTTTCTAATAAGTTTTTTAATGCAAGATAAGTTTCATTAAAATCAATCCCGCACACTCTGGTTTGAGCGACAACACTCATAAAATTGCTATCCCCTAAAAACCTAGGTACTAGATGCATGTGCAAATGCTCTGGGATCCCTGCTCCTGCGTTTTTGTGCAGATTCAAACCCACATTGATCCCTTGAGCGCCATAAGCATACAACGCTTTTAAAACTTTAGGCACTAATTGATTCATGTTCAACCAAGTGTTAATTTCTAAAAGTTCAACACTCGCTTTATGCACATGGGGAATGATCAACAAATGCCCTGGATTATAAGGGTAGGCGTTCATTACAACAAAGAGATCATTATCTCTATAAAGCACCCTATTTTCTAAATCTTTTACAGGGTTTTGAGAGATCTCGCAAAAAACACAATTCTTAATTTTCTCTTTCAAATAATTTTCGCGCCAAGGGGCATATAAATGTTGCATATTCACTTCTTAAATGTAATTGGGGGCGTCATTAGCAAATAAAATCAAATCGCCTTGAATCGTAGTGGCTTGTAAGATATTTTCTAATTGCCCCTTATCTTTGAGTAAGATTTTTTGAGGTTTCTTTAAATGGGACGCAATCACTTTAGAATTTAACTCCCCTGTGATGATAGCGACATCAAAGACTTCATTGATTTTTTTCGCTAAAGTTTCATTGCTTTCTGTATTGCTTTCCACTAATCCCGGCGTTACAATGACTTTACGCCCTTCATACAAACTCGCTAAACGAATACCCTCTAGCATGCCTTTTAAATTCCCATTAAAGCTATCGTCTATAATGACTTTTTGATTCACTTCCAAAAGTTGCAAACGATGGGCAATAGGGTTGAGATTCAAAACAAGCTGTTTGATCCTTTCTGTTTCTAAACCTAAATGCTTGGCGATTAAAATAGCTAAAGCGATATTATAAGCGTTAAATTTGCCTAAAACTTTCGTTCCAAAACTTTCCCAAACGCCATCTAAAAGCATTTCAAAAAAAGTGCCTTTTAAAGTGGATTGGATGTTTTTAACCAAGCTAGAATAATCTATTAAAGGGGCGTTGTTAGGGGCATAGGGTTTAATGGTCTCTATAGAGTAACAAAAGGCGTTTTCCAATCGTTTTGAATCCAATAACTCCGCTTTAGTCTCGCAAATATTTTCTAAAGTTTTAAAATATTCTAAATGCTGTTCGCCCACTTCTGTGATCACAGCAAGGTGTGGTTCAATGAGATGGGTGATTTCTTTAATATCGCCCTTATTCCTTGCCCCAGCTTCAGCGATATAAATTTCGCTACTATCCTCTAAATTTTGGTTAATATCATTCGCAATGCCTAAAAGGGTATTGACGCTTTTAGGGCTTGCATGCACATTGAATTTCGTTTGTAAGATTTGATGCAAGAAATTTTTGGTGCTAGTTTTCCCAAAACTCCCAGTAATGGCGATGACTTTTAAACTTTTTAAAGAGGCGATTTTATCTTTAGCGATTTGCAAATACTGCTTGGATAAGACTTTTTCAAAGATTAAAGAAGTGCTTAAAACGAATATGAATAAACACAAATAGCCAAGCGCGAGTGAGATCCCGCTTAAAGAAACTAATTCTATGTTTAAGATTTCATGCAAGATTAAAAATAACAATAAAAAAATAAAAAAGCGCTTCACCCTTGGCGTGAAAACTAAAGGCTTGTCGTTGCGTTTAGCCCAAACAATGAGCATGGGTATTTGAATAACACCGCAAAAGAAATCAAAAACAAACGGTATTTTGAAAACATACGATCCCATAAACACCCCTAAAGGCAATACAAAATAAATCCCATGCCAACGCATTTTATGATGCTTAGTTAAGATCCTAAACACGCTGTAATGATACCATTGCAATAAAGTTATCACATAATAGCCAAGCCCTGTTACAAAGAGCCAACGAAACGCTAAATCCAGCCAACTAGGACTTTGCATGATCATAATTCTCCATTAGTTTTTCAATCTCTTTTGCTTGGTTTAAAAAAAAGAAATGATCCCCTTCTAAAACAAATAATTTGCTCTTTTTTAATAAGGTTTGCATTTTTTGAGCGGAGCTTAAGGGGGTTGCTTTATCATCTTTACCCCAAAATAATAAAACTTCTTTCTCGCATCGTTTGAAATGATCGCTAAAGTCTTCACTGACGACTTTTTTAAAGGTTTCATACATCACTTGATTAAGATTAATAGCGTCCTTACTCCTCAAAAACCCTAAATTTAGTCCTAATTTTTTAAAGATTTTAGCTAAAAGGATTTTACAACGCACTTTTAAAGGTTTTGGCTCTAAAATACCCGCGCTACTCAATAAAATAATCCGATCGTTTTCACACAAGATCGCCACTTTCCCTCCAAAGCTATGCCCAAAAACGGCATGCACTTTTTTATCTACGCTTTTTAAGAATAGATTGATGATATTAGCATAATCTTTAGTTTCTAAGACTTTTTCATCATTAGGGCTTTGATTGAAACCGGGCAAATCCACATACAAATGGTTGTAATTTAAAAAACAGCGTTGAAACGCTTGTTGCATCACTTCTTTAGAACTCCCCCAGCCATGCAAAAACAAGGCGTTTAAAGGGCTATGGTTGTCTATAAAAGTGTAGGAAATATCAAAAACGCTCCCTAAATAAGCGACGCTGCGTTTAGCCATTACTTATTCTTTTGGATCTGTAACAAATAAGAGTTTTTAACTTGGATTTTAGGGGTTTTGGGTAATGATTGGGCTAAATTTTCTAGCGTTGTTTTAAAATCATCAAACAAATAATTGGCTAAACTGCCAGGAATGGGGTTGATCTCATTAAGATACACTTCGTTATCTATGACAAAAAAATCGCAACGAATGATCGCACCATCAAACAAATCGTTATAGAGTTTTTTAAAATTTTCTCTCAATTGTTCTTCTAGGGCGTTAGGAATGTTAGCTTTAGGGGCTTTGGTGCGTGAAAAATCCAAATATTTTTGTTTGAAATCCAAAAACTCTTGTTTGTTAGGCTCTTCAACATAGGAAAAACAAAAATCCTCTTTTATCTTACAACCGGCTAAATTGTATTCTTTCACTCTTTGAATGAAAGGTTCTATTAAGACTTCTTTAGAATATTCAAACGCGCCATCTAAAGCGTAGGCTAATTCTTTTTCTTCTTTCACAACACTCACCCCTAAAGAGCTCCCAGCGTTATTGGGTTTGACAATAAAGGGAAAATTAAAACTAGGCTTGATCAAATCCAGGGCGTTAGCACGGTTTTTTTCATTCAAAAGAATGCAATCTAAAGTCTTTACCCCTAAATTTTTAGCATAAAGCTTGGTTAAATGTTTGTTATAGCTCAACACGCTCGCTTCAACTCTAGAGCCTATAAAAGCGATACGATAAAATTCTAACAAGCTCGCTAATTTTCCGTCTTCGCCATCGCCTCCATGCACAAGGTTAATCATTAAAGGTAATTCTATTGTTTTAGTGCCTAAAAACGAGTTTTTAAGTAAACCATTGTGTGTCAGCATTAGGGGGGGTAATTTTTTTTCTTTGATTTGAGCGAAGTATTTTGAATGCATGTTAGATGCTTCAATCAAGTAAAAATGATGGTTTTCATCTAAAAAAATAAAATATTTAATTTGATCTTTCAACACTTCTTTAAGTGCGATTGCACTCACAATACTGATTTCATGTTCAAAACTCGCCCCACCAAATAAAACGCAAAATTCCACCATAAAACTCCCTAAAAACGATTAAAATAGAGTCTATCTATATTTACCTAAAAAAAGGCTTTTGAATTTTCTTAAAATTAAAGTTTAATGTTAAAAAACCCCAAAATATTGACCACCACCAACACGCTCAACCCAGCTAAAACGCCAGCCAAAGCGTCATCTGCCACAACCCCTAAACCTCCTTTAACTTTTTTGTCTATTGCACCAATGAGTGAGGGCTTAGTAATATCATAGATCCTAAAAAAGATAAAACTCAAAACCACACCCACTAGTGATAACCCACTAATAGCTATAGCAAGCCACATGCCCACTAATTCGTCTATCACAATGTAAGAGCTATCATGCCTTTTACTCTCTTCTTCTTCTTTATCTATTTGAGTGATAGCGATAAGCCCAATAAAAATCGCCCCTAAAAACAAAGTGTTAGCCGAAAAAGCTAAAATAGGTAAGCCTAGTAATAACGCCACTAAACTCCCTATCGTTCCAGGAGCTTTTTTAGAATAACCGCTAAAAAAAAGGGTTAAAAAACACGCGCGCCAACCAAATTTATTCAATCATTGCCTTAAATTCTTTCTAATGAGAGCATTTTAGCATTTTATCTCAATTAAAAAGCGATTCTTTAAACAATAAGGCTTAATTTAAGCACGCTTTTAGTATGATCGCTTTTAAATTCTCTTTAGAAACTAAAGGTTAATTTTAAAATGTTGCTTTTTACTCCAGGCCCTGTAGCGATTAGTGAAGAAATGCGCACAAGCTTTTCTCAGCAAATGCCCCACCACCGCACCAAAGATTTTGAAAAGATTTTTCAAAGCGTGCGAGAAAATTTAAAAAAAATGACAGGTTTAGAAGAAGTTTTGCTTTTAAATAGCAGTGGGACAGGGGCTATGGAAGCGAGCATTCTTTCATTGTGTCAAAAGGGATTGCTGTTTGTTAATGCGGGTAAATTTGGCGAAAGGTTTGGCAAGATCGCTAAAGCCCATTCACTCAAAGCTCGCGAATTGGTCTATGAGTGGGACACGCCCGCTAAAGTAGATGAAATATTAAACACGCTTAAAGTTAACCCTAACATTGATGCGTTTTGCATTCAAGCATGCGAGTCTAGTGGGGGGTTAAGACACCCTGTAGAAGAAATCGCTCAAGCGATCAAAGAAACCAATAAAGATATTTTTGTGATCGTAGATGCCATCACCGCTTTAGGGGTTGAACCTTTAGAAATAAAACATATAGATGCACTCATTGGAGGGAGTCAAAAGGCGTTCATGCTGCCTCCTGCGATGAGCTTGATTGCGTTGAGTCAAAAAGCAATTGATCGTATAGAAGAACGCAATATAGGGTTTTATTTCAACTTAAAGAGCGAATTGAAAAACCAAAAAAATAACACCACAAGCTACACCGCTCCTATTTTACACACTTTAGGGTTGCAACGCTATTTTGAATTAGTGCAAAATTTGGGGGGCTTTGAAGCACTCTATAAAGAGACTAAAAGAGTCGCTCTAGCCACTCAAAAAGCGGTTTTAGCATTAGGTTTAAAGATCTTCCCTAAAAGCCCAAGTTTGAGCATGACAACGATTTTTAACGAGCATGCCAAAGAATTGCGAACTCTTTTAAAAGAAAAATACCAGGTGCAATTTGCGGGTGGGCAAGAGCCTTATAAAGATGCACTCATTCGCATCAATCACATGGGAATCATTCCTGTTTACCAAAGCGCTTACGCCTTAAATACCCTAGAATTAGCCCTAAACGATTTGAATTTAAGGGAATTTGATGGCGTAGCGAACACAACCTTTTTAAAGCAATATTATGAAATTTAAGGATCACAATGCATTATTCTTATGAAACCTTTTTAAAAGACAGCCTAAAATTAGTGGAACAAGTAGAACAAATTTGCGGTATCCCAGAAGCCCTTGTGTGCGTGATGCGAGGGGGCATGACTTTAGCGCATTTTTTGAGTTTGCATTGGAATTTAAGGGAAGTTTATGGCATCAATGCGATTTCTTATGACACTACAAACCGACAAAACGCCCTAAAAATTGAAAATATCCCCACAATCAAAGATTATTTAAAAACCATTCTTGTGGTAGATGAAATCGTAGATAGCGGTAATTCTTTAGAAGCGGTGCTTAAAGTGTTGCAGGAAAAACACCTTGATAAAAAGTTTTATAGCGCGAGTTTGTTCCAAAAGACAAGCGCAAAATACAAAGCCGATGCGTTTTTAAAAGACGCTCCTGAATGGATTGATTTCTTTTGGGAAGTGGATTTGAAAAACTTTAAAAGCCATTAACATGCAAAAAGAAAACAAACAACTTTGCTTAATCTCATTAGGTTGCTCTAAAAACTTGGTGGATTCAGAAGTGATGTTGGGCAAGCTCTATAATTACACGCTCACCAATGACGCTAAAAGCGCTGATGTGATTCTTATCAACACTTGTGGGTTTATTGAAAGCGCTAAACAAGAGAGTATCCAAACCATTCTTAACGCCGCTAAGGACAAAAAAGAGGGCACGCTTTTGATTGCGAGCGGGTGCTTGAGCGAGCGCTATAAAGATGAAATCAAAGAATTGATCCCTGAAGTGGATATTTTTACCGGAGTGGGGGATTATGACAAGATTGATATTTTAATCGCTAAAAAACAAAACCAATTCAGCGAGCAAGTGTTTTTAAGCGAGCATTATAACGCACGCGTTATCACAGGATCTAGCGTGCATGCTTATGTTAAAATTTCTGAGGGCTGTAACCAAAAATGCTCTTTTTGTGCCATTCCTAGCTTTAAGGGGAAATTGCATAGCAGAGAATTAGACTCCATTTTAAAAGAAGTAGAAGATCTAGTGCTTAAAGGCTATAAGGACATGACTTTTATCGCTCAAGATTCTAGCTCATTTTTATACGATAAGGGGCAAAAAGACGGCTTAATCCAGCTCATTAGTGCGATTGATAAACAACAAGCCTTAAGGAGTGCTCGTATTTTATACCTCTACCCTTCTAGCACCACTTTAGAGCTTATTGGCGCGATTGAAAACTCGCCCATTTTTCAAAATTATTTTGACATGCCCATACAGCATATTAGCGATTCCATGCTTAAAAAAATGCGTCGTAACTCCAGCCAAGCACACCATTTAAAGCTTTTAAACGCCATGAAACAAGTTCAAGAAAGCTTTATAAGAAGCACGATTATTGTAGGGCATCCAGAAGAAAATGAGGGCGAATTTGAAGAATTGAGTGCATTTTTAGATGAGTTCCAATTTGATAGATTGAATATCTTTGCTTTTAGTGCTGAAGAAAATACGCATGCGTATTCTTTAGAGAAAGTGCCTAAAAAAATCATTAACGCTCGCATTAAAGCTTTGAATAAAATCGCTTTAAAACACCAGCACAATTCTTTTAAGGCTTTGTTAAATAAGCCTATTAAGGCATTAGTGGAAAATAAAGAAGGCGAGTATTTTTACAAAGCAAGGGATTTGAGATGGGCACCTGAAGTGGATGGGGAAATTTTAATCAATGACAGCGAATTAAACACCCCCTTAAAACCTGGGCATTACACGATTGTGCCTAGTGCCTTTAAAGATAATATCTTACTCGCTAAGGTTTTAAGCCCTTTTTAAAAGTTAGCCGTAAGGCTAAAAGCACGACAAGATCGTGGCTAGAGCGTGTGGGTTTGCGTTTTTTTGTTAAAATGGATTAGAAAAATCCGTTTAAAGGCAAAAAATGAAGAACATTTATGTTGGGGTAAAAACCAATATTGAAAATCTTCAAAGTATTTTTAGACATACCAATGATAAAGATGAAAAACTACAAAAATTTAACCAAGAAGCGTTAAAGGAATTCCAACAATTAGAACTTGAAAGCTTACACAATAATGAAGAGTGGGAAAGATTTAGCATTGCATTTTATGGAGAAACCAATGCAGGGAAATTAACCCTTATTGAATGTTTGAGAATATTTTTTAAAGAACAAAACAAAAAAGATCAACAAGAATGATTCAAGCAACTTGATTCAAATTATCAAAAGAAATATAAAGATGATGAACGCATTATAGAACAATACGATACTGAAATTTCTGACATTCAAAAAACATTGCAAAACCTTGAAAATAAACTTACCTCTTTAAAAGAATGCAACATATTTTTTAAAATTTTTCACTTTCTTACAGGAAATAGAAAATTTAAGGAAATATCAGAATGTTTTCAAAAATCTCAAGACGAATTAAACGATACAGAACTAAAAAAGAAAAATTATATATCTGAAAAACAAGATATTTTAAATCAAATGAGTTCATTGTAAGATGGAGAGATTATGGGCGATGGAAGAAGCGATTTTACTTTAAAAACACAATCTTATCATTTCAAATACGGCAATCAAGACTTTGTTTTGCTTAATGTTCCAAGCATAGAAAGCGACGAAGAAAAAGTGATTGAGCAAATTTCTGACGCAACACAAAAAGCCCATGCTGTTTTTATATCACAAAAAGTTGCAATTCTCCGCAAAAAGGAGAAGAGAATAAAGAAGGGACAATTGAAAAAATTCAAAAACAACTTGATTCGCAAACAGAGGTATAGACAATTTTTAACAAACCGATTAACAGCCCAAGAGCCTTAAAAGATGGGCTTATCAACGCAAACGAACAAGAAAGCTTAAAAATTTTAGATAAAGAGATGAAAAACATTTTAGGCGAACACTACATGGGTCATAAAGCAGTTAGCGCCCAAATGGCTTTCTATGGTCTTGCACAAGCTTTAATCCTAGAGACTGATTTTTATAAAAACAAACAAAAATTTCTAGAAAATTTTAAAGAAGAAGAATTATTGAATAAATCTCATTTTAAACAATTAGGGAGATTTATCAGCGAAGAGCTTATTAAAAACTCACGTGCCAAAATCATAGAATCAAACCGCTTGAAAGAGAAATTGAAAATAAGGAATTTGAAGAAATTCTTAAAAATGAATACAAGCAAGGAATTGAAAAATTGTGTAAAAACATAGAAGGGCGGTTTGAAAAAGATGTGGAACAATTCCGCAGAAGTATAGAAAAAGCTGTTAAACAATTTGAAGATAGAATTAAAAATTCTCTAGAAAATTTAGAATACATCAATACTAATAGTGATTTTAATTTTGACATTAATATTAATAGTGGCACACATTAGTAAATTAGGCTTAGGGGCTTCAATAGGAGGTTTGCTTTTGCTTGGGGTTTGGAATCCTCTGGGTTGGATAGTGCTAGGATTAGGGGGTCTTTTAGGATTAATTGGGATGGTTGAATCAGTGTGGAATCTTTTTGATTCAGACTATAAAAAATCCCAACAAAGAAAAGAAGTGGATAATGCTTTAAAACAAGTTTGTGAAAAAATTGCAGAGGATGTGAAAAGCCAAATTGAAAGTTGCAAAAAAAGGTGCATTGGGAATAATTGAAAATTTCAAAGCCGATCTTAACGGACTTATTGATAATTACAAGCGCATGAAAATACAATTAAAAGAAGCCCATGAAAGATTAGGATACATCTCGAATAACATCAAAACAAGGAGCATGCAATGAATGAAACGCTAGAACAATTTAAAAAAAATCAAAAGAGGAATCAAGAAGTTCTTAAAAAATTACTTGATTTTGTCCATACAGGGGAAAAATACGGCATCGATGTTGAAGATTCTCTCAAAGAAAAAATCCATAATGCGATGAAAATGTCGCCGATCAAAAACTTAAAGTGGCTTTAGTGGGAGGTTTTTCTGAGGGAAAACATCCATAGCAGCAGCTTGGATCGAGCGATTAGACAAAACGAGCATGAAGATAGGTCATCAAGAATCCAGCGATGGAGTTAAAATCTACAACATAGATGGTGAAATTGAGCTAGTTGACACTCCAGGATTATTCGGGTTTAAAGTAAAAGAACACGATAGTGGGAAGATAGAACGCTATAAAGATATTACAAAAAAATATGTCAGCGAAGCCCATCTCATTTTATACGCGCTCAACCCGTCAAATCCCATCAAAGAAAGTCATAAGGACGATTTGAACTGGTTGTTTAGAACGCTCAATCTTTTATCTAGGACCATATTTGTCATCAGCCGTTTTGATGAAGAAGCGGATATTGAAAATGAAGAAGATTACAACAAAAGATTTAAGATCAAAAAAGAAAATATTCAAAGCAGACTTGATGAACTGATTTCTTTAAACGAAGAAGAAAAAGAGAGTTTGGTGATTGTCGCTGTTGTTGCAAATCCTTTTGACTTGGGGTTTGAACATTGGCAAAAGCATAAAGAAGAATTTCAAAAACTTTCACATATCAAAGCCTTGCAAGATGCGACACAACAAAAGATTAAAGAAAATGGTGGGGAATTAACCATCATAGAAGAAGCCAAAAAAGCATCATTCAAGATATTATCCATAGGCAAGCACCGCTTGCAAAACAAGTGTTGCAAGGCATTAGTATAGAAATGGGATACTTGAATAAAATGCTTAAAAAAGGCGACAAGATATTCAAGATTTAAATGGAGAAATTTCTCAATCTCGCATTCATTTAAGAGAATTTATAACGAGGTATTTTAGCGATCTTATCCGTCAAGTTTCTGGCACTAGCATAGAAACATTTAATGGTTTTTTTGAAAGAGAAATAGGCAATGAAGGTATCAAATATAGACACAAAAGTCAAAAATGAATTTGAGAGACAAACGCAAGGGATTGTAAATGAAATTTCTAAAATTGGGACGAGTTTTAACGCCGATCTGAGTTCTTCTGAAAAATATTTCACAACACTTGGAAAAATGGGAATTAATTTTTTAAGACAAAGCGGGTTTATCAATGCAACTAATGTCAAATTGGCTAGAGATGGGATAGTGGCTGTGGGAAAATTTGCAGGCATAGATTTGGCTTTAAAATTCAAACCTTGGGGCACTGTCAAATTGGTAGGTAACATAAACAAAGCTTTGCCGCTTATCGGTATTGCTTTTGAAGTATGGGATTCTTGGAGAGAACAACAAAAAATAAAAGAATTTGAAAAAGCTAAAGAAAAAATGAAATCCAATTTTGAAAACCAAAAAACAAGAAATATTAGATCTCATCAATGATGAAACCAAGTTTAAACAAGCATGTTTCCCAAACATATTTGAACTAGAAAAATCGTTTCAAGAATTAGAAAAAGACATTAAAAAAACGCAAGAGTGCAGTGAAGAACTTGAAAAGTGGATTAAAATTGGCGAAGATTTTATAGAAGTTGAGCCTGAAGAGGAATAAGCTATAATTAAACTTGTTTTAAAATTTCAAAAACGCAAAAAAGCTTGTTAGTTAAGTTTAAAAAGCGGTGTTTTGAATCTCTTAATAAGGAAAGGCAATGTTTTCTAAAATTTTTTCATCTCTTAGTCTTGCAAATGCGCTTAAAGGCTTTTTATTCGAACGCATTTCAAACCCTATGCAAAGTGCTCGCATTATCAATATGGTTTTGGATATAAAAAACGCTCTTGATGACAACACGGATCGATCAAATAACGCTTGTAAAACTTTGGACTTGATAATCAAATTTAAAAAAGATCACCCACAAGATTTTAACGAATTGTTTGAAGTCTTAAAAGATCTCATACAAGAATACGAGCAAAACCCTGACGAGATCAAGAAAAATCTCAAAGAAATCCTAAAATAAGGCAAGGTATGAACCATCTTTTAATCCTTTATAACCCTTACTATCAAAAAGATGTTATCCAACAATATTTAAGTATTTTGCAAGAAAAATCCCAAGTGGGCTTTGGCAAGATCAAATCAAAACTCAACAATCAAGAAAGGCAGCACTCCTTATTAGAAGAGATCTACAAAGCCACCAATGAAGAAAATTTTTTGCAACTTTTTTTGAGCGATTACGCTAATTTATTTGTCGCTAAGGTAATAAGAGTTTCTAAAGATATTGATGAGAGTTTGATCCCTAGCTATTATAAAGAAAAAAATTTGGAAGTGGAAGACTTTTTCATTATCAGCGATTTAAGAGAATTGGTCAGGGAAGATTTTAGCCTTTTAAGGGATAAATTTTTAGCCAATTTTATCACGCCAAACAACCACACCTATGCCATTTATAGGAATAATTACATTTATCCTTTGCCGGTGAGATTAAAAGAAGAGCGTTCTTATTTTTTAGGGGACGAAAAGCATTATCTGAGCGTGTGTAAAAGCAAAGAATATTTAGCCATGCAAGAAAATTTCATGCACTTTGTTTTTGGCAAAAGGCTTTTTTACCTTTTACACCCTGATAGCATCAATAATATCATTCATGCAGAATTAGAGCTTTTACAAAGCCAAAACGATTTTTTGAATGATTTTACAAGCATTATAGTTAAATACTCTAAAATATTAGAATATGAAATTTATATTTTTGCTAAAAAAGTTCTTTTAAAAGCGTGCGAAAAAGATCCCAACCTTTATGATTTAACTTATCAAGTCCAAGGGCAATTTTTTACGCTTAAAGATTTTTTTACTAAAAAGCCTAATCTTGGGAGCATTAAATTCCTACTCAAACACAAAAAAGTCCAATGCCATTTAGAAGAAAGCTTAAACAAATTCATCAATTCTTTTTTTCAAAAAAGCCTAAGTCTCATTCAAAATATCCGCAATGAAGCCGTTCATACAAAAGTTCCAAGTTTGAATGAAGTTGAAAAAGTAAGGAATGAAATTTTAAGCATAGAGGGTGTGAGCTTACTAAAAAGCATTTTAACCCATAAGGAAATTTCATGAAAGAATGCGATCAATTAAGCATACATTGAGTGTAAATTTTATAGTGCAAGATTTTAAAGCTTATTTAGAGCCCTTAAGAGAGGGTAAAAATTTATTGGGTTTTTCAGGTGGGGTGGATTCTACTTGCTTGTTTCATCTTTTAGTTAAAGAAAATATCGCCTTTGACATCGCGTTAGTGGATTATAACACGCAAAAACAACGCCTTGAAATCATCAAACACGCTCAAAAACTCGCAAAAACACACCATAAAAAATGCTATATCCATTACGCTCAAAAAATCACGCATGATTTTGAAATGCAAGCGAGAAAAATCCGTTATGATTTTTTTGAAACCCTAATCAGAGAGCATTCTTACAAGCATTTGATTTTAGCGCACCACTTGAATGACAGGCTAGAATGGTTTTTGATGCAATTAAGCAAGGGAGCTGGGTTGAACACGCTTTTAAGCTTTCAAGCTTATGAAAAAAGAGGGTTTTATGCGATTGTGCGTCCCTTACTCTACACCTCTAAAGACATTCTTAAAACGCTCGCTAAAGATATGAAATTTTTTGAAGACTTTTCTAATTATTCTTTGAAATTCAAACGCAATTTTTTTAGAAAACATTACGCCAATTCCTTAATGCAATATTATTCCAAAGGCATTATCCAAAGTTTTAAATTTTTGGATCAAGAAAAAGAGCGGCTTTACCCTTTGACCCCCTTTTCACAAATGCATGGGATCATTTTTTTTAAATATTCACAAAACGCGCTTTTTATAGTGGATAAAATCTTAAAACAAAAGGGGTATGTGTTGAGTTTTTCTCAAAAAGAAGAAATCAAACGCCATTTTTTTAGTTTAGAAATCGCTCAAAAATTCATCATTGAAAAGGATAAAGAGCATGTCTTTATCGCCCTTAAACCCCAACAAACTTTAAGCATGCCAAAGGATTTTAAAGACAAAGCTAGGAGATTGAATATCCCTAAACGCTTACGGTCTATTTTATACACAGAGTTTTTAAAACAACCAACGCATGATTTTTTAATCCGTTTTAAACAGAGTTTAGAAAAGATTTAAAGCTTTGTTTTATGAGCGTTGGTTATCAAAAATACTAAAAGCGTTCTTTAAATAAACATCAAAGAGCTTGCGTGAGCGAATGATAGCTTTTTAAAAGCGCTTTTACAACTTTTAGGTCAAACAAACTCAAAAGATTGATAACAATGACTTAATAATGACATATAAACTGCGCCATATCCACCAAACGATTAGAATACCCCCATTCATTATCATACCACCCCATGATTTTTACCATATTCTCTAGCGTGAAAGTCAAATCAGGCGCGACAATAACGCTACTAGGATTAGAAATAAAATCAGAGCTAACCCTTTTTTTCAAATCTATCTCTAACACGCCTTTTAAAGCCCCTTTTGAAGCTTCAATCAATAAATCATTGATTGACTCTTTAGGAGCTTTTTTTTCTAAAAACAAACTTAAATCTATCATGGAAACATCAAGGCTAGGCACTCTTACGCTATGCCCATGCATTTTATTTTTGAGATTGGGTAAAACTTTATGCAAGGCTAGAGCGGCTTTAGTGCTTGTGGGGATAATGTTGCTTGCAGCCGCTCTAGAGCGTCGTTTGTCTAAGGGGTGGGCTAGATCAATGAGTTTTTGATCGCTCGTGTAGCTATGAACGGTTGTTAGCATGCCTTCTTTAATACTAAAAGCTTTATCTAAAATCGCGCAAATGGGTGCGATTGCATTAGTTGTGCAAGAGGCGTTAGAAACAATTGCTTGGTTTTGATAAAGAAAATGATTGATGCCATACACTAAAGTAGGGTATTGTTTTTCATCGTATTCGCCGATAAAGGGGGCGGATAAAAGAATCTTTTTAGCCCCAAGCAAAAGGTAATTTTCTAACATTTTAGGCTCTAAAAACTTCCCTGAACACTCTATGATAACATCCACACCTTTTAAGTCTTTGATACTATTAAAAATAGGGATTTCTAGCGAGCCGATAATAAGCTTACCATTAGAGTAACGCGCTTCTTTATTAAGTAGCCCATGCGTGCTGTCATGCTCTAAAAGATAAGCCAAAATTTCCCAATTAGCAGGGTCGTTGATACCCACCACTTCTAAAGGGTGGTTTGTGTCGTTGCGCTCTAAAATAGCTCTTAAAACGCATCGCCCAATGCGGCCAAATCCATTGATAAAAATTTTCATCGTAACTATTATCCTATTTTCAGACTTCAATTTCAATTTTTAGGGGGTTTTGTTTGGTATTTTACTACATTTTGTGTTATTATATTGGACCTTCATAGGGTTAAATTAAATTGTTCATTTTGAGTTAAAATTTCAAGGAGTAAGACATGGCATTGTATGACAGAGTGAATTCTCGTAGTGCGTATGCAGAAGATTCTTTGTTGCATGAAAGCGAGTTGGTGGGTTTTGTCAAAACGACTTATAAGTTCTTTGCAGGTAGTTTGTTGTTAGCGACCATTGGGGCGTTATTGGGTTTAATGAATTTTCAAACCGTAGTGCAGTATAAATGGGCGTTTTTTATCGCTGAAATTGTGGCGTTTTTTGGCTTGATGTTTTCTAAATCCAAACCTGGGTTGAATTTATTCATGCTCTTTGCTTTCACTTCATTATCAGGGGTTACTTTAGTTCCTTTGCTTGGTATGGTGATTGCAAAAGCTGGTTTAGGGGCGATCTGGCAAGCTTTAGGCATGACGACTATTGTTTTTGGTTTGATGAGCGTGTATGCTCTTAAGACTAAAAACGACTTAGCGAATATGGGTAAAATGCTCTTTATCGCTTTGATTGTGGTGGTGGTGTGTTCGCTCATTAACTTGTTTTTGGGTAGTCCTATGTTTCAAGTTGTCATTGCGGGAGCGAGTGCGATTTTATTCAGTCTTTATATCGCTTACGACACTCAAAACATCGTTAAAGGCATGTATGATAGCCCCATTGATGCGGCGGTGAGTTTGTATTTAGACTTTTTGAATGTCTTTATTTCTATCTTGCAAATCATTGGTATTTTTTCAGACAGAGACAAATAGTTTGAAAAAATAGGGGGGGATATAACGCAAAAACCCAACTTAAAAATATTTTAAATATTGATAACACTTCGTTTTATATTCTTTTTTAAGGATTGATCATGCCTAAACGCACCGATATTTCTAATATTCTACTGATAGGCTCAGGTCCTATTATGATTGGGCAAGCTTGCGAATTTGACTATTCAGGGACTCAAAGCTGTAAGACCTTAAAATCTTTAGGTTATAGGGTGATCTTAATCAATTCTAATCCAGCCACTGTGATGACTGACCCTGAATTTTCTCATAAGACTTATGTCCAGCCCATCACCCCAGAAAATATCGCCACTATCATTAAAAAAGAAAAGATTGACGCCATTTTACCCACAATGGGTGGACAGACCGCTTTGAATGTGGTCATGCAAATGCATCAAAAGGGCATGTTAGAAGGCGTGGAGCTTTTAGGGGCTAAGATTGAAGCGATTAAAAAAGGCGAAGACAGGCAAGCGTTCAAAGAAGCGATGTTAAAAATCGGAATGGATTTGCCTAAAGGGCGTTACGCTTATAGCGAGTTAGAAGCCCTAGAAGCTATTAATGAAATTGGCTTTCCAGCCATGATTAGAGCGAGTTTCACTCTAGCCGGTGGGGGGAGTGGGGTCGCTTATAATATTGAAGAGTTTCAAGAATTAGCTAAAAACGCCCTAGACGCTTCGCCCATCAATGAAATTTTGATTGAAGAGTCCTTGTTAGGGTGGAAAGAATATGAAATGGAAGTCATACGAGACGGCAAGGATAATTGCATTATTGTGTGCTGTATTGAAAATATTGACCCCATGGGCATTCATACCGGCGATAGTATCACCATCGCTCCAAGTCTCACACTCACCGATAAAGAATACCAACGCATGCGCGATGCGAGCTTTGCGATTTTAAGAGAAATTGGCGTGGATACGGGTGGGAGTAATGTGCAATTTGCGATCCATCCAGAGACTTTGAGAATGGTTGTGATTGAAATGAATCCACGAGTGAGCCGTAGCTCCGCTCTAGCGTCAAAAGCGACCGGTTTTCCTATTGCAAAAGTGGCTACCATGCTTGCGGTGGGCTTTAGTTTAGATGAAATCAAAAACGATATTACCAACACTCCGGCGAGTTTTGAGCCTAGTTTGGATTATATTGTGGTCAAAATCCCTCGCTTTGCGTTTGAAAAATTTGCCGGTGTTTCTAGCACTTTAGGGACTTCTATGAAAAGCATTGGCGAAGTGATGGCAATAGGGGGGAATTTCTTAGAAGCTTTACAAAAAGCGTTATGCTCTTTGGAAAACAATTGGCTAGGGTTTGAGTCTTTAAGTAAAGACTTAGAAACCATAAAAAAGGAAATCCGCCGACCTAATTTCAAGCGCTTGCTCTATATCGCTGATGCGTTCAGGTTGGGCATTTCTGTTGATGAAGTTTTTGAATTATGCCAGATTGATAGGTGGTTTTTATCTCAAATTCAAAAGCTAGTAGGAGTGGAAGAGAGCATTAATTCTAGCGTTTTAACGGACGCAACAAAAATGAGAGGGCTTAAAAATTTAGGCTTTAGCGATGCAAGGATTGCTGCTAAAATCAAAGAAAATGAAAGTTTGGAAGTGAGCCCTTTTGAAGTGGAATTGGCTAGAATCACCCTACAAATCACGCCCAATTTTGAAGAAGTGGATACTTGTGCAGCGGAGTTTTTATCGCTTACGCCTTATTTGTATTCCACCTATGCCCCTAACCCTTTGCCCCCCATTTTAAAAAATAAAGAAAATAAAGAAAATAAAGAAAATAAAGAAAATAAAGAAAATAAAGAAAATAAAGAAAATAAAGAAAATAAAATCCTAATCATAGGCTCTGGTCCTAATCGCATTGGTCAAGGCATTGAATTTGATTATTGTTGCGTGCATGCAAGCTTTGCTTTAAAAGATTTAAACATTAAAAGTATCATGCTTAATTGCAATCCAGAAACCGTTAGCACGGATTATGATACAAGCGATACGCTCTATTTTGAACCCATTCATTTTGAGTGCGTGAAAACCATCATTCAAAGAGAACAAGTAGATGGCATTATCGTGCATTTTGGGGGACAAACCCCTTTAAAACTCGCTAAAGATTTAGCCAAAATGCAAGCACCTATTATTGGCACGCCTTTTAAAGTGATTGACATTGCTGAAGATAGAGAAAAATTTTCTCTCTTTTTAAAAGATCTTGATATTAAGCAGCCTGAAAATGGCATGGCTAAAAATATTGATGAAGCTTATAGCATTGCTAATTTAATTGGTTTCCCTATCATTGTGCGCCCTAGTTATGTGTTAGGGGGGCAACACATGCAAATTTTAGAAAATATTGAAGAATTGCACCATTATTTAGAAAGCGTGACGCATTCTTTAGAAATTAGCCCTAAAAATCCCCTTCTCATTGATAAGTTTTTAGAAAAAGCGATTGAATTAGATGTAGATGCTATTTGCGATAAAAAAGAGGTCTATGTTGCAGGCATTTTACAACATATTGAAGAGGCGGGTATCCATTCAGGCGATTCCGCTTGCTTTATCCCTTCCAATCTAAGCCCTAAAATTTTAGATGAAATTGAACAAGTGAGTGCGAAAATCGCTTTGCATTTAGGCGTAGTGGGGCTATTGAATATCCAATTTGCTGTGTATAAAAATGCACTTTACTTGATTGAAGTCAATCCTAGAGCTAGCAGGACCGTGCCCTTTTTAAGTAAGGCTTTAGGCGTTCCTTTAGCCAAAGTAGCGACTAGGGTTATGGTGTTAGAAGACTTGAAAGAAGCCCTTAAGTTTTATGATAAAAAAAATATAGTAGAGTATTCTAATGGCATTTATAAGCCTAAAATACCCCATTTTGTGGCTTTAAAAGAAGCGGTTTTCCCTTTTAATAAACTTTATGGATCGGATCTGATTTTAGGGCCTGAGATGAAAAGCACCGGCGAAGTGATGGGGATTGCTCGATCGTTAGGGCTTGCTTTTTTCAAGGCACAAACGGCTTGCTTTAACCCGATTAAAAACAAGGGGCTTATTTTTGTCTCTATTAAAGATAAGGACAAAGAAGAAGCGTGTGTTTTAATGAAGCGCTTGGTCCAATTAGGATTTGAATTGTGCGCCACAGAAGGCACACATAAAGCTTTAGAAAAAGCTAGGGTAAAGTCTTTAAAAGTGCTTAAAATCTCTGAAGGCCGTCCCAATATCATGGACTTAATGATGAATGGGGAAATCAGCATGGCTATCAACACAAGCGATCACAAATCTCAAGATGACGCCAAACTCATTCGCGCTTCTGTGCTTAAAAACCATGTAAGTTATTTCACGACTTTAAGCGCGATAGAAGTCTTGCTTTTAGCCCTCGAAGAAAGCCCTGAAGAAGATGCACTATTGGCCTTGCAAGATTATTTAAAATAATTTGATGGCGTTCGTGTATTTAGCCCAAAGCGATACCACTATCGGCTTGCTTTCTAAAGATAGCGAGCAACTCAACGCTCTAAAGAAGCGCCCTAAAAATAAAAGCGTTTTAATAGAAAGCGCTGATTTTAGAACTTTAAAAAGCTTGGTGCGTGCACCCAATGCTTTTAAAAATCTCATTAGAAGAAGCGCTAAAACCACTTTTATTTATCCTAATTTAAACGCCGTTCGTGTGATTAGGGGTAGGCATGGGGATTTTTTAAAGCGTTTTAAAACGCTTTATAGCACTTCAGCTAACCTCACTCAATGCACTTATGATAAAGAGATCGCTTCCAATCTCGCTGATGTCATTGTGAGCGATGAAAGGGGTTTGTTTGAAAGCTCTAGTTCTAAAATATTCAAACTCTATAAAAATAAAAAAGTTAGAATAAGGTAGGATTTTTTTATTAAGCGTTAATCATGAAAATTAAAACATGAAAATTAAGAAACGCTAAAAGGTGTCTTTTACAATTAGCGCTCTCTATACAGAAAAAATCTCTCTCTAAAATTGCATATTTACTGACCATAACACTTTTTTAGCTATAATAAAAAGCCGTTGTTTTTTAAAAAACAATAATTATTATAAATAGGATTTTAAGAATGAACGATAAGCGTTTTAGAAAATATTGTAGTTTTTCTATTTTTTTGTCCTTATTAGGAATGTTTGAAGCAGAAGCTAAAGAAGAAAAAGAAGAAAGAAAGACAGAAAGAAAAAAAGATAAAAAGGAGAATACCCAACACACTCTAGGCAAAGTTACCACTCAAGCGGTCAAAATCTTTAATTACAACAACCAAACAACTATTTCAAGTAAAGAATTAGAGAGAAGACAAGCCAACCAAATCAGCGATATGTTTAGGAGAAACCCTAATATCAATGTAGGTGGTGGTGCGGTCATGGCGCAAAAAATTTATGTGCGCGGTATTGAAGACAGACTGACTAGGGTTACGGTAGATGGCGCAGCACAAATGGGTGCTAGCTATGGGCATCAAGGCAATACGATTATTGACCCCGGAATGCTTAAAAGCGTGGTGGTCACTAAAGGAGCGGCTCAAGCGAGCGCGGGGCCTATGGCTTTAATTGGTGCGATTAAAATGGAGACTAAAAGCGCGAATGATTTTATCCCTAGAGGTAAAGACTATGCGATGAGTGGGGCTGCAACTTTTTTAACCAACTTTGGGGATAGAGAAACCGTTATGGGCGCTTATCGTAATAATCATTTTGATGTGCTTTTGTATTACACGCATCAAAATATTTTTTATTATCGTGATGGGGATAACGCCACAAAAGATCTTTTCAAGCCCAAAGAAAGCAATAAGGTTTCAGGAAGCCCTAGCGAGCAAAACAATGTGATGGCTAAAATCAATGGTTATTTAAGCGAAAGAGATATCCTAACGCTTAGTTATAACATGACTAGAGATAACGCTAATCGCCCTTTAAGAGCGAATTTTACAGGCACTTTTTTACCCTATTCTTGCGGTGATTTTAACGCTTTCCCTAACGAGAAAAACCCTAGCGATTGTTTGTTTGAAAATGACGCCAGCTTGTTTAAAACTTATAGCGTCAATTTAGTGCATAATGTGAGTTTGAATTATGAAAGAGAAGGGGGGAGTCGTTTTGGCGATCCTAAATTAAAGATCAATGGTTATACGAGCATTAGGAATGTCAAAATTGACCCTCTTTTTAGGTCTACTGATATAGCGACCATAATTTCTTTTACGCCAAACCCACAACTCTCTCAAGGAGAAGAAAACAGATGCGTGGCGCAAGGAGGTATTTATGACGCCATTAAACAAACTTGTGCTATTACTTTTAAAAGCCTTGGAGGCGGTTCTGTCGTCGCTAATAAGGATTTATTTATCATCAATTCCGGATTTAATGCGAATGTGATCCATACCATAGACCATAAAAATGACAATCTTTTTGAATATGGGTTGAATTATCAAAATTTAACCACTTTTGATAAGGCGATCCCTAATAGCGAATTGGTCAAACCGGGCGATGCCCCTGATGCTTGCTTAAGAGTTACAGGACCCAATGATCCCAACATGAATGGGCGCTGCCAAAGGAATGGCGCTACGGCGAATGTGATTGGGGTGTATGCACAAGCGAACTACACTTTGCACCCTATGGTCACTTTAGGGGCGGGGACTCGTTATGATGTCTATACTTTAATGGATAAAGACTGGCAATTGCATGTCACTCAAGGGTTTAGCCCTAGTGCGGCTTTAAATGTCTCGCCTTTAGAGGATTTGAATTTTAGGCTTTCTTATGCGTATGTCACTAGAGGTCCTATGCCTGGAGGCTTGGTGTGGATGCGTCAAGACAATTTGCGTTATAACCGAAATTTAAAGCCAGAAATTGGGCAAAATGTGGAATTTAACACTGAATATAGCAGTAAGTATTTTGATTTTAGAGCTGCTGGTTTTGTCCAGTTGATCTCTAATTATATCAATCAATTTTCTTCAACGCTTTTTGTGACTAACTTGCCCCCAAAAGATATTATTTATGTGCCGGGCTATGAAGTTTCAGGGACGGCTAAGTATAAGGGTTTTTCTTTAGGCTTGAGCGTGGCGCGATCATGGCCTTCTTTAAGAAAGCATTTGATCGCTGATGTGTATGAATTGGCTGCCACGGTGGGTAATGTGTTTATTTTAACGGCAAGCTATACGGTCCCACGCATTGGGCTTAGTATCACTTGGCTTTCACGCTTTGTGACCGATTTAGATTATTGCTCTTATAGCCCTTATCGTAACGGCCCTACGGATATTGACAGACGGCCTAGCAATTGCCCTAAAACGCCTGGGATTTTCCATGTGCATAAGCCCGGTTATGGGGTGAGCAGTTTTTTTATCACTTACAAGCCCACTTACAAAAAACTTGAAGGGTTGAGCTTGAACGCTGTTTTTAACAATGTTTTTAACAAACAATACATCGATCAAGCAAGCCCAGTGATGAGCCCTGATGAACCCAATCAAGACAAATACGCAAGGGGCATGGCAGAGCCTGGCTTTAACGCTAGATTTGAAATCGCTTATAAGTTTTAAAAGTAGCAAATATGTGGTTTTAATGCTTATAACTTTAAACTCATTGATAATAAAGGGATTGTTTTTTATAAAAAAATGAAACGAATAAAAAAATAAAAAACAGGATCTCTTAATTTTATGGGTTTTTAATTTTAGGCATGGTTTAATTTTAGGCATGGTTTAATTTTAGGCATGGTTTAATTTTAGGCATGGGCATGGGTAGTTTAATGAAAAAATGTTTTTTTACTTCTTTTTTATCGCTTTTATCTTGTTTGTTTTATGACATGCAGGCTTTGGATTACCAGTTCAATGGTCGCATGGAAAACTTTTCTAAAATTGGTTTTAACAATTCTCAAATCAACACCAAAAAAGGGATTTATCCTACTGAAAGTTTTGTAGATATTGTGGGCATGGCGCAAATCAAAGTGAATTTGCTCCCAAAAAATACCGAAAATCATAAGCTCTATGCTTCTTTAGGAGGCACGCTTGCCGCTATTGCTTACGATAAGACTAAATACGATATTGACCAGGCGAATGGGAAAGTTTTTGGCTCTATTGTAGAAAATTTCATTGGGGGTTATCATGGGTATTTTTTTAATAAATACCTTGGTCCCGCTTATTCTGGAAACTCCCAATCTGCAAGCTATCATGCAAGACCTTATGTGCTAGATACCGCTTTTTTGCAATACGATTATAAAGATATTGTTGGGTTTAAGGCAGGGCGCTATGAAGCGAATATTGATTTTATGAGCGGATCCAATCAAGGGTGGGAAGTGTATTATCAGCCCTATAAGACTGAAACGCAAAGATTAAGATTTTGGTGGTGGAGTTCTTATGGTAGGGGTTTGGCGTTCAATTCTTGGGTTTATGAATTTTATGCAACAGTGCCTTATTTAAAAAAAGGAGGCAACCCCAACAACAGCAACGATTTCATCAATTATGGTTGGCATGGGATCACTACGACTTATTCTTATAAAGGTTTAGACGCTCAATTTTTTTATTATTTTTCCCCTAAAACTTATAACGCTCCTGGTTTCAAACTGGTTTATGACACGAATAGAAATTTTGGCGGCGTAGGTTTTCGTTCTCAAAGCATGATAATGACAACTTTTCCTTTGTATTATAAAGGGTGGTATAACCCAAAGACAAAAACTTACAGCATACAAGACAGCACACCGCATGGCTCGTTGTTAGGGAAAAATGGCGTCACTTTAAATATCCGCCAAATTTTTTGGTGGGATAATTATAACTGGTCCATTGGTCTTTATAACACTTTTGGGAATTCGGACGCTTTTTTAGGCTCTCACACGATGCCAAAAGGTAATAACACTTCTTATGTTGATAATGATATTGGAGTTAGTGTAAAGCATGCTGGAATGATTGGCTATGATTTTTGGGATAATACGGCTTATGATGGGTTGGCAGATGCGATCACTAACGCGGACACTTTCACTTTTTACACTTCTGTTGGTGGGATTTATAAGCGTTTTGCATGGCATGTTTTTGGGCGCATCTCTCATGCAAATAAGAATGCGTTAGGGCAAGTGGGGAGGGCTAATGAATATTCCTTGCAATTCAATGCGAGCTATGCGTTCAGTGAAGTCGTTCTCCTTAACTTTAGGATCACTTATTATGGAGCAAAAATCAATAAAGGCTATCAAGTAGGGTATTTTGGAGCACCCAAATTCAACGATCCTGGTGGTGATTTTAGTGCGAATTACCAGGATAGGAGCTATATGATGACCAATCTTACGCTGAAGTTTTGATTTTTAATAAAATAACAGCGGATTAAAAAATGCTCAAAGGCATTTTTTAAAGACTAAAGAGTTGAAGCAAGCGATCACTTTGCTTTAAATCTCTTTTTATTGTCTCCTGCCAAAAGTGATCCCATAAACTTCATTCCTAATTTGAAACAAGGGATCAATAGGGGCTTCTACGCCTTTAGGGAGATCGGCTGGGAAATACACATCTTTATTACAGCCCATCCCTTCGTATTCTTTAACTTTCAATGTCCCCACCAATAATTCCTTGTGTTTGCCTTTCCAAAGCACGGTCGTGTCGTTAGTGGCATCATTTTTATTTGCAAGCACCAAATACATTTTATATTCTATGGGTTTAGTTTTAAGGTGTTGTTGGAATGCAGAGAGCAGATAATTTGAATCTTTTTGTTTTAATTCTTGGGGGTTAAGGTATTTAACGCCATCGGTTGGCACAAATTTCCATCTCATAGGCAATAATTTCCCTTTTTTGTCTTTAAACCTGAACGCATGGACGCTATAATAAGGCGTGTTAGCCACGCTTGAGCTAATCCCTATGGTTTTTGTGTAAGCGGTAAAATTTTTATAAGAGGGGACTTCTTCATAAAGCTTTTTGATTTTTGCTTCATCTACTTTTCCGTTTTGTGGGATTCTCATCGCAAAAAATTGAGCGAATTCTTCAGGGTTTTTGGCGAAATTGATTTCTGTATTAAGCATCACCATTGTCCAACTAGCGTTTTGATTTTCTAGTTTTAACGCCATTCCCCTGACTTTGCTTTTATCGTCCATCGCCACGCCCCCTAAAGAATACCTTACAGACGCAGGGATTTCTTTTTCATCAAGTAAGGGCACATCTAAATCGTTCTTTATGGCTTGATTAGGGAGAAAAATCCCTTTAGCGCAAAACCCTTTAGTGTGGTTGATCTTCATTTTTGGCTCTTTGGCGTTGAGCTTGTAGAAAATATCTGCAATCTCTTCAGCACTCACTTCATGGGCTTTTAAAAATCCCAAACTAAAAATTAAACCTAAACTCAAACAAATTTTTTTCATTCTTTAACTCCGTTGTTTTGATATTTTTATTATATTAATAAATTTCTTATTTTAGTCTCAAAAAGCCTTTTTTCAATATCTTATAAAATTTTAAAAAGGATTATCCTATCCATATTGCATGCTATGAGCAAGCTTTTAATGGCAAGCTTGGGTTTTAAATTTGTGATTTTTAAGAAAAATTAGCTTGATTTTTAGCTAATTCTATGTTCTTTTATGCTAAAATCTTTTTTACAGAGTAATTTATCTGATTAGGTAAAGTAAGGAAAAAGGAATGAAATTAAAAAAACGAAAAGTTGCTACCGCATTGCTCAAGCGTTTGACACTACCGCTATTATTTACGACGGGTTCGTTAGGAGCAATCACTTACGAGGTGCATGGGGATTTTATTAACTTCTCTAAAGTGGGTTTTAACCACTCGCCTATCAACCCCGTTAAAGGTATTTATCCTACGGAGACTTTTGTCAATCTTACCGGTAAGATAGAGGGGTCTGTGCATTTGGGTAAGGGTTGGAGCGTGAATTTAGGCGGTGTTTTAGGCGGACAAGTTTATGATAGCACTAGATACGATAGATGGGCGAAAGATTTTACCCCTCCAAGCTATTGGGATAAAACTTCGTGTGGCACTGATTCTATGAGTCTTTGTATGAACGCAACTAAAATGTGGGAACAGCAAGGGCCAGGCGGTATTATTGACCCTAGAGGTATTGGCTATATGTATATGGGTGAGTGGAACGGCTTATTCCCTAACTATTATCCGGCTAACGCCTACTTGCCTGGGCATTCAAGACGCTACGAAGTTTATAAAGCGAATCTTACCTATGATAGCAGTAGGGTCCATATGGTAATGGGGCGCTTTGATGTTACCGAGCAAGAGCAAATGGATTGGATTTATCAATTGTTCCAAGGTTTTTATGGGACTTTCAAGCTTACTAAGAACATGAAATTCTTGCTCTTTAGCAGTTGGGGTCGTGGTATCGCTGATGGTCAGTGGCTATTCCCTATCTATCGTGAAAAGCCTTGGGGTATTCATAAGGCCGGTATCATTTATCGCCCTACAAAGAATTTATTGATCCACCCTTATGTGTATCTTATCCCAGAGGTAGGTACATTGCCCGGCGTTAAAATAGAATATGATACCAATCCTGATTTCAGAGGTATAGGCATTAGAAATAAAACGACTTTCTATGGATTGTATGACTATCGTTGGAATAATGCTGAATACGGTCGTTATGCACCCGCTCGTTATAACACTTGGGATCCATTCTTGGATAATGGTAAGTGGCGTGGGTTACAAGGACCTGGTGGTGCGACGCTCTTATTGCGCCACCACATAGACATTAACAACTACTTTATTGTTGGAGGTGCTTATCTCAACATTGGTAACCCTAACATGAACTTAGGAACTTGGGGTAACCCTGTGGCTATTGATGGTATCGAACAATGGGTCGGTGGTATCTATAGCTTAGGTTTTGCAGGGATTGACAACATTACCGATGCGGACGCATTCACCGAGTATGTTAAAGGTGGGGGCAAGCATGGTAAGTTTAGTTGGAGCGTTTATCAGCGCTTCACGACCGCACCAAGGGCTTTGGAATATGGTATTGGTATGTATTTAGACTATCAGTTTAGCAAACGCATCAAAGCAGGTCTCAAACTCGTATGGTTAACTTTCCAAATCCGTGCAGGCTACAACCCTGGGACCGGTTTCCTTGGGCCAAATGGTCAGCCGCTCAACTTGAATAATGGTTTGTTTGAGTCTTCAGCGTTCGCACAAGGTCCTCAAAACATGGGTGGTATTGCAAAAAGCATTACCCAGGATAGAAGCCATTTGATGACGCATATCAGTTATAGTTTCTAAGAGGGTTCTCTATCCCTTAGATATGATTTTTGTATTTTTTGGTTTAGTATCTTTAGGAGTAGGGCTTTGAAAAACAAAAAGTATTTTTCTTACTCCTTCTCTTTTTTACTGCTTTCTAGTCTCTTTTTTTCCAAACTTCAAGCTTACAATTTCAACATGAGCATCACTGGAAAAGTGAGCAGCTACACCAAGTATGGCTTTAACGACCAAAGATACCAACCCTCTAAAGACATTTACCCCACAGGTAGCTACACTTCTTTACTGGGCGAATTGAATTTGAGCATGGGTTTATACAAGGGTTTGAGAGCGGAAGTAGGGGGCATGATGGCAGCACTTCCCTATGACTCCACCGCCTATCAAGGCAACAATATCCCTAATGGACAGCCTGGCTCTAGGACGGATCCTTTTGGTCCGGGTATCTTTTGGCAATACATTGGCTGGTATGCGGGGCATAGTGGTTTGCATGTGCAAAAACCTCGTTTGGCTATGGTGCATAACGCCTTTTTGAGCTACAACTACAAAAAAGATAAATTCAGTTTGGGTGTGAAAGGGGGGCGCTATGAGGCTGAAGATTATGACTGGTTCACTTCTTATAGTCAAGGCGTTGAGGGTTTTATCAAATACAAAGACACTAAATTGAGAGTGATGTATTCAGACGCTAGGGCTTCAGCGTCAAGCGATTGGTTTTGGTATTTTGGGCGTTACTATACGAGCGGTAAGGCTCTAATGATTGCAGATTTAAAATACGAAAAAAATGGTTTGAAAATCAACCCTTATTTTTATGCGATCTTTCAAAGGATGTATGCACCAGGCATCAATGTCACTTATGATACCAACCCTAATTTTAATAATAAGGGTTTTCGTTTTGTAGGCACTTTTGTGGGGCTTTTCCCAATTTTTGTCACCCCGGCTGATCAAAACGATATAATCCTCTTCCAACAAGTGCCATTGGGTAAGAGTGGGCAAACTTATTTTTTCCGCACCCGTTTTTATTATAACAAGTGGCAATTTGGGGGCAGTGTCTATAAAAATATCGGTAACGCTAATGGCGATATAGGTATTTATGGGGATCCTTTGGGGTATAATATTTGGACGAATAGTATTTATGACGCAGAAATCAACAATATCGTTGGCGCTGATGTGATCGATGGCTTTGCTTATGTGGGATCGAGTTATAAAGGGCTTAGCTGGAAAATTTTAGGCCGTTGGACTGACAGCCCAAGGGCTGATGAAAGGAGTCTTGCACTCTTTTTGAGCTATTTTTCTAACCGCTATAATATTAGACTGGATTTAAAACTAGAATATTATGGCAATATCACCAAAAAAGGCTATTGTATTGGGTATTGTGGCATGTATGTCCCGGCTGATCCTAATGGGCCTGGCACACAGCCTTTAACGCACAATGTGTATTCTGATAGAAGCCATTTGATGTTTACCATTACTTATGGTTTTAGGGTTTATTAAAGCGTTTTTATCAGTTTTTGATGGGTTTTTCACAGGCTTCATTTTTTTAAAAAAATGATAAAATACTGAATACAAGATTTTAAACTAAAGGAAAACCATGAAAAAAGCCCTTTTACTCTCTCTCGTTTTGGCTCCACGCTGAAAAAATGGATCTTATTTTGGTTTAGGAGAAGGCGTTTTACAAAGTCAAGCGATCGTGAGCGAGAGGGGTCTTGCACAAAACACCTTAAATGAAGCGATTAGTAGTGCAAAACAACTCCCTATAACAGGTCCAAAACTCATCAAAATCATCACGCAAGGCAAAAAGCTCCAAAAAAAATTTTAAAAGCAATGTAGCATCGACAAAAGAAAAAAGCAAGTCCAAGAAATGTGGTAGGATAACTCTCTTTGTGTGGGGTTTTCACTAAAAAGCCCCTAAAGTAGGCTTTTTGCGAAAGATTTTTGTAATTTTTTCAAAATTTCAAAAATAAAATAAAAATTTCATTTTTATTTTTAGAAAATGCAAAAAATTTTTGAAAAATTTTTTTGAAAGATAGAAAATTTTTTTAAGACAGAAAGAAAAATATATGCAAAATAAAAAATTAAAACACAAAAAATTTTAAAAAACAAACTAGATATTTCATAAAAAATAGCACAACAACAACCAAAGAGCAAGATTATTTTTTAAGCTTTGTTACACTAGAATACTCACACAAAATCTCTGCACCGCATCAAACTACAACAAGGACAAAAGATGAAAAGCCTAGAAAAATTAAAAGAAGAATACAAAAAAGAATTTGATGAGCTAAAAGAAAATGGCATCATAGAAACAGAGAACGCCCAGTTTTTAAAAACGCTCACAGACAGAGCCTTAAACACACAAGAGCTAATCAAAATCAAAGCACTAGGCACAAGGTATCAACGCACTGGCTTTCACTTTGATGTGAGATTTGAAATCGCTGGCGACAACACCATAAAATATTTTAAAAAAAATAATTCACTTAGCTTTGATAATGGTGGCATCAAGCACAAACTCATCATCGGCGACAACTACAATGCCATAAATAATTTACTCATTCAATACAGAAAACAAATCAAAGTCATCTACATAGATCCACCTTATGGTAAGGATAGCATGGGTGAGAGCGCACAGACAAACTACACAAACGCAATAAAAAGAGATAACCTACTCACCATGCTTTACAATAGACTTCAACTTGCCAAACAACTTTTAAAAGATGATGGCGTGATTTTTTGTAGCATAGATGATAGAAATCATGCTTATGTTAAGTGTCTTTTTGATGAGGTTTTTGGTGAGGCGAATTTTATTTTTGCAATTCCTAGGATTGTCAAAAAAGGTGGTAAAAGTTCGACAACAATTCAAAAAAAATCATGATTATGTATTAGCTTATGTAAAAAACATAGAAGCTATGGACAATTTTGAACTTGATGAAAGAGATGATGAAAGTTTTACGCTAGAAGATGAATTCGTAGAAGAGCGTGGCAAATATAAATTAACTCAAGCATTAGATTATAGCTCATTACAATATTCTAAAAATATGGATTATCCAATAGAAATTAATGGGCAAACTTTTTATGCTGGTTCAAATTATGAAAATTTTTTAGCAAGAAAAGCTGGAAATCATGGGCAAACTGATTGGGTTTGGCGATGGTCTAAATCTGCATTTGAGTGGGGGTTAAAAAATGGATTTGTTGTAGTTAGAAATAATAGAATATATACCAAAACATACGAAGAAATGTAGAAAGAAAAATGGAAAGAATGAAATTGAATTTGTTAATGGAAAACCTTTTACAACATTATCTTTGCTAGAAAATGAAAACTCAAATGATAGCGCAAAAAAAGTTTTAGATAGCATTTTAGCTGTAGGAAATACCAGCGCTCCTTTTAAAAATCCAAAACCAGTTACATTAATAATAAATTTGTTAAAAATGATTAAAACAGATGAAAACGATATAATCCTAGACTTCTTTGCTGGCAGTGGTACAACAGGACACGCAGTGCTTGAATTAAACAGACAAGATGGTGGCAATAGACAATTTATATTAGCCACAAACAACGAAATAACAGAGATGAATCCAAATGGCATAGCTTATGATGTCACCACTAAAAGATTAAAAAGAGTAATGGATGGCAAGTGCTATGATGGCGACAAAAGCTACAAGTGGATTGAAAATAATGCGCCTTATGGCGATAGCCTAGAAGTAGTAGAGATAGCCCAAATTCCAAATACCGATGAGAATATATTTGACAGAATAGATGAAAGTCTATACGGACTCCCTCCCTTTTCAGATATAAATGACAAAATAGACTGGATTTGTGAAAACTTCGAAAAAACTTGCCAAAAAGAGATAGAAAATGACTGATGAAATAAACGAACTACAACACAACCTAGTTCAAGATCTATTGTCGCTATTTCTTACTGATATTAAAACCATAGGCGTAAAAGCACCAACTGGCAGTGGTAAAACTCACATGATGGCTATGCTTATGCATGAGTTATTAAGCAAGGATGATAAATATATATTTTTAATCTCTAGCCTTTCAAAGGGCGATTTAGCCGAGCAATGTTACAATAGCTTTATGAAAAATAGCGACTATTATTTTAAATCCATAAAGCCATATCTAATCTCAACTGGCAATGAAAACAAGAAAAATACAGAATATAGCATACAAATAGACTGGGGGTATAATGCTTATGTATTGCCAACTAATCAATTTACAGATGCATCTAGGATAAAAAAAGAGAGCGCACTGCTAGCATTCCTTGAAAAATGCAAAAGGGAAAAGAAAGAGATAGTGCTAATTAGAGATGAAAGCCACATAGCGACAAACAAAATCAATGCACTTCAAAGCTATTTTGTTAAAACAATTAACTTCTCAGCCACGCCAAAAAACGATGAATACGACTTAATCCTAAAAGAGAGCGATGCCGTAGATGCAAAGTTAATTAAAAGAGTCGAATACATAGACAATAAAGGCGAGCTAGAATACGAACTAACAAAGGCGCTAAAGCACTTTAAAGATAAGATAAAACCAACTTATGAAAAATACAATATCAACCCTGCTTTTATAGTGCAAATTTCAAATGCAACGCAAGGGGCTGAAGAGTTTGAAAAAATAGTCAAAATAGTAGAAGACCAAGGCTTGCAGTGGGCTAGTTTTGTGAGTGATGAAAAGAAATATGAAGCCAACAACGCCCTTATCAAGACAAAAAATAAAAAAATTTGGCGAGAGCTAATCAAGCAGCCAAATTATCCAATAGATGTAATTATCTTTAAAATGGTAATCACAGAAGGCTTTGACATACCTAGGGCGTGCGTGCTTTATCAAGTAAGGGATACGCATTCTGTGACACTTGATGAGCAAGTAATCGGCAGGGTAAGGCGAAATCCTTATCTGAAAGAATTTGATAAGCTAGATAAGAACACGCAAGAGCATTTTAGCAAGGCTTATGTTTATGGAGTAAAGCCTAGCGAAAATATCTCTAGGGGCAAACAAGAGATAAGACTTAGGGGCAAATTTTTAGGCAATGAGATAATCAAAGAATTTGCACCTTTTAAATCCGTAACTTTAGCCGAAGTAGCCATGAGCGATATTGATATTAGCAAGTGCATAAAGCGAGAATTAGCAGATAACAAAAACATCTTTGAAGCATACAGAGAGCTAAACAAATGCGATAGTATCGTTAAAAAAGCACGCAGGGAGTTTGTGAGTGATGCCAAAAAATGGTTTGATTTTACAAGCAATTTAGAGAAGATAAAAGAAGAGCTAAGGTCAGTGGTAGAAGACTACGATAAATACGGAAAAATGGTTGAAATTACCGATGGCTTGAGAAACAATGTGTATGCCTTTATGGATTTAAATGGCAATACTTTCAATGCAGATAACACAATATGGACTGATGATAAAGATGATGAGTTTCACCACGATAGCCAATCCGAGCTTGAATGGTTTAAGCTTTTAAACAAAATCAAGAAAAAGTGTTGCAAGAGTATAATAATTGATGAAGAGCAAATATATTTGCTAGGCAAGAACTATATAGATGAGAACTCAAATGTCAAATTCGACTACTATCACAAATCTAAACACACAAGCTATCCAGATTTTATTTTTAAAGACAAAAAAGACATTATTCATATCTTTGAAGTAAAGGGTGTAAATGGCAATGGCAACGCTGAATTTGATACGGACAGATACAAAGATAAGGTAGAAAAGCTGAAAAAGGCTTATTTGTTTGCAAGCAAAAAGACTGGATATGTTTTTTACATACCAATTAAATCTAGCAACGATTGGCAAATTTGGAGTTGTGAAAATGGAGTTGAAAAAGCCATGATGAATGAAACTACCTTTAAAACATATATGCAAGACAGATGTTAAAATTAAAAGTGATATAGTTAAATAAAACTTAAAGTGCGGCATTTTGTTAAGGAAGTTTTGTTGTTTGAAATTATAGTTTTATTTAATGCTTATTAGTGCTTTGATAAGATTTTTGGTATTGTATTTTTATCCCATTATTTATTATTTCGGTTATTTTTTATTATTTTTTAATAATTTTTAAGAAAAACGCTCACAAGACAGACTGCTAAGCCCTAAAACAAACACTCATAAAAGTGAAATTTAAATCTTATTCGCCTAATCTGTGTTTGGGTTTTCTTTGAGTAGTGTTTCAAAAACAATTTAAAGCAAAGGACTTAAAATGAAAAATATCAAAAATGGCGATTTGATAACCATAGAGCAGTTGGAGTAAGAATTTGGCATATCAAAAAACACTCAAGCAAAGGCAAGAATGAAAGCAAATCAAGGTAAGGCAACCTCCATCCCCTTTTTTAAATACGGCAAAACCATACTTTATAGCAGAAAGGCGATAAATGAGTGGTTGAAAAATTTTGCTGTAAATTTTTAGTTTTAAGGCGAAATGCCCTTTAAATTTAGGGCGTTTTAAACATTGTGGATCTTTAAAAACAAGGGTAGAATTTTTAAGCCCAACAAAATGGCTTATGCTTAGGTTTTAAAGCTTAAATATGAGGTAAAATAGGGCAGTTTTTGGGGCAGTATTGAAAACTTAAATTAGAACACACAAAAAAATAGGCGGTGTGTCGGTTTAATGCTAGTTAGCCTCTAGCAACGCTCCTAATCTTGATAACCGCAGCTGCAATATAGATTTTTGGGCACTTGCTTTATCTTAATGGTTTCAATACGGATTTGCTGATTAATTGGAAGAACGATAAACTCTCTAGTGGGAGAAACTCCAACGACTTAAGAAGACTTAGTCAAACGCAAGGTGGGGGTGCAATTTTAGAAGATTTACAACGATACCCTAATCCATTCTCTGCTATGATCGGCGCTAAAGTTTTTCAAAATAGAAATGTGCATCTGTTTAGGAAATCTTTAGGACTTGTGGTTGGCATGGATATAGGGGCTAGCGCTTGGTTTCAAAATAGCAATTTTAACCTTTTTGACCAAGTCAATAACCGCACTATCTTTCAATTATCAGGAAAATATCAGGAAAATTTGGCATCCGTTGGAATACTGAAGAATACGGCTTTGATAAAAATGGTGGTGAATCCATCTTGGAGGCAGTAGTATTGAATTAGGGGTTAAAGTGCCAGCGTTTAAAGTCAATTTCTATCGCAATAATTATGGGGATAAATTGGATTATAAAAGAGTGGTGAGCGTTTATCTCATCGCTACACACATTAGAAAGCATTAAAACACGCTTTTTATCGCTTTTTGATTGTTTTTATATTTCACTCTTTTTCACAAACTCTAACGCCTTGAAACGCTCCCCTAAACCTCCGGGGCTAATCAAGGGTTTGATTTTAGCGGCTTCTTTTAAATACCTTTCATAACTCACGCTTTTTGAAAATGTCTCTAACAATTCCATAAGCCCCATATCAAGCAAAGCGTTAGCCTGCGATTTAAAGAATGAAAATTCTGCGTGGTGTTTTTCAAACAAAGAGCGCACCAAAGAAAAATTGACATCATAAGTCAAGTCGCTTTGTTGATACAAAGAAGCTAAATGGTTTAAAATATCCTTGAAATCCAGCACTTGATGGTTTTTAAAAGCCCTTAAATGCATGTCTTTTCTCTCTATTGTATCGCCATAATCAAAGCTTAAAAACACCCAAGAAGAAGCCTTATCCAACTTTTCTAACAAATCCTTGATAAAAGCGTTCAAAAACAAGGGTGCACACCCTTCTTTTAAATTCAATGTTTTTAGAAGTTCTTTAGTAGGCTCATCAACATGGCTCCAAACACTTTGATGATCATGGGTGATAAAAAGCATTTGGTTATCTTTGATAATCTCGCAAGCAAACGCATCAAACAATTCATTAGAGACAACAAACGCGCTTTCATTTTCTTTAAAATCAAGCTCTTTTAAATCGCAACCGATTAAATCTAATTGCGTGGCTTGTTTAAAAGTGATTTGTTGGATATTTTGTAATTCTATTAAAGGCTCACAGCTTACAAACTCGCATTTTTCTATCACGCCCACGCTTAAAGCTTTTAAAAAATTGGCTATATCGCTCAAAAAATGCCCATGATGAGAGCCAATTTCTACAATTTTTAAAGGCAAAAATAATTTTTCTTTTTCTAAAAGCTTGATAATATAAAACGCAATAGCACCCCCAAAAAACTTGCTCAAAGACACCGAAGTGTAAAAATCCCCTTTTTGACCGATTACAGCCTTTCTATAATACCCTTTTTCGCTATAAAGCCACTCTTGCATGTAGTTTCCAAACGAACGCACGATTTTCCTTCTATTAAACTCATCTCAATCAAAATAAGAGACCACCATTCTAGTCAAAATTGCCTTATTTTTGCGCTATGATATTGAATAATGATGATTTTTTAAGCTAGTTTAGTAGGGAGTTAGTAGTTTGGAAATTTTAAGGCGAGAGTGTGGGGCGGTGGAAGAAAACGCTTATATTGTGAAGCTTTCTAGTGGGATAGATTTTATTATAGATCCCGGATTTTCTAGCAGCAAATGGGTGTTAGAAAACGCCAAAAACCCTAAAGCGATTTTAATCACGCATGGGCATTATGACCATGTTTGGGATAGCGCTCAATTGTCAAAAATCCTTAAAGACACCCCCATTTACGCCCCTAAAGATGATATTTTCATGCTAGAAAATGATATTTTTCATTTGGGCATGCCCATTTTTAGCCCCACTTTTAGCGTGCCTTGTAATAAAGGTTGCACGACTTTAGAGATAGAAAACACAACCATTAAATATTGGCATTTTCCCGGACACACGCCCGGTTGTTCTATCATAGAAATAGAAGGGGTGATTTTTAGTGGGGATTTTATTTTTTATCGCAGCATTGGCCGTTATGATTTCCCTTATTCTAATGAAAAAGACATGAAAGAGTCCTTGATAAGGTTTCAAAATTTAGATTTCCCTAAAGATATAGAAATTTATCCAGGGCATGGGGGTAAAACGAGTTTTTTTGCTGAAAGAGAGCATTCTAAAATTTGGGTTTCAAGGATGGCTTAAATGTTGCACCAAGCCAGAAAAAGAGTGTTACTCATTCAATGCATTCATGCGATTATGAAAATTTAGGTTAAGGGGTAAAATTTGGATCTATCAACCATACTAGGCTTGGTGTTAGCGATCGCTTCTATTTCGCTAGGCGATATTTTAGAAGATGGCAACCCGTTACACATTATCCATTTGAGTTCAGTCATTATCATCGTGCCCACTTCGCTTTTTGCCGCTATGACAGGCACGCATGCACGCTATGTGAAAGCCGCTTACAAAGAGATAAAAATTATTTTTTTAAACCCTAAAATCAATTTGAATGAAACCATTAAAAATTTAGTGGAATTAGCCACTTTGGCTAGAAAAGATGGGGTGTTGAGTTTAGAAGGGCGCGTGGCGCAAATCGAAGATGATTTCACCCGTAATGGCTTGTCTATGATTATAGATGGTAAGGATCTAAAATCCGTTAAGGAAAGCTTAGAAATCAGCATTGAAGAAATGGAAGAATACTACCACGGTGCCGCTCACTATTGGGAGACTGCCGGCGAAACGGCGCCTACGATGGGGTTGGTGGGGGCGGTTATGGGGCTTATGTTAGCCTTGCAAAAACTAGACAACCCGGCCGAAATGGCAGCAGGGATCGCTGGGGCATTCACGGCTACTGTGACAGGGATTATGTGTTCTTATGCGATTTTTGGCCCTTTTGGGCATAAGCTTAAGGCTAAGTCTAAAGATATTATTAAAGAAAAAACCGTTCTTTTAGAGGGGATTTTAGGCATCGCTAATGGGGAAAATCCAAGGGATTTAGAAAACAAACTCTTAAATTATATCGCTCCTGGTGAGCCTAAAAAATCTCAATTTGAGGGCTAAACATGGCCAAGAAAAACAAACCCACCGAATGCCCTGCTGGTGAAAAATGGGCGGTTCCTTATGCGGACTTTTTGTCTTTATTGCTTGCACTTTTTATCGCTCTTTATGCGATTTCAGCGGTCAATAAATCCAAAGTAGAAGCCTTAAAAACCGAATTCATTAAAATTTTTAGTTATGCCCCCAAGCCAGAAGCGCTACAGCCGGTTGTAGTGATTCCGCCTGATTCAGGGCAAGAAGAAGAGCAAACGGCGAGTGAAAGCTCCAAGCCGGCTTCGCAAAACACTGAATCTAAGATCACTATCACTCGTAAGGGGGAGGGCAGTGTTTTAGAGCAAATTGATCAAGGCTCTATTTTAAAGCTCCCCTCTAATTTGCTCTTTGAAAACGCTGTATCTGATGCCATCAATCAAGACATGATGCTTTATATTGAACGGATCGCTAAAATCATTCAAAAGCTCCCTAAAAGGGTGCATATCAATGTGAGAGGTTTTACAGACAACACGCCTTTAATTAAAACTCGTTTTAAAAGCCATTACGAATTAGCCGCCAATCGCGCTTATAGAGTGATGAAAGTCCTTATGCAATACGGCGTGGATCCCGATCAGTTATCTTTTTCTTCTTATGGATCCACAAACCCTATCGCCCCTAATGACTCCCTAGAAAACAGAATGAAAAACAACCGCGTGGAAATCTTTTTTTCAACTGATGCGAATGATTTGAGTAAGATCCATTCTATTTTGGACAAAGAATTCAATCCTAAATAAAAATGAAAACCGCATGAAACCAATTTTTTTGTTAATCTTTCTTTTCTTGTCAAGCCTTATCGCTAGGGATAAGGATGTTTCTTCAAACCTTTTTGATTTGATTGATAAAGGGATCAATAGCGAACAAGAATTAAAGGATCAAAAAACGCGTTTAAAACTCGCTCAAAGCCCTTTGGTGGCTTTAGAAATTGTCTCCCAAGAGACGCCCTATTTGGAATGGCAAGGGGCTAGGGGGTCGTATTATCTAAAGGTGAGCGCTCTAGTGGAAAAGGTGGTGATTTTAAAAATTGACATCAATCAAGGGCGTTCTTGTGCACTCTACCCTACGCCAAAAAGCGTTTCTTTAGTGAGGAATCAAAGCGTAGCCTATGAAATTTTATGCGAAAACCAGCCCTTATGGATAGAAGTGAGCACCAATTTAGGCAAACGAACCTTTCAATTTTAACTTGCAACCAACATTAAAGAATGCCTTTAGCATTTTAAGACACCTTTATTAGAATAAGTTTGGTTATAATGCTGATCATGGGCGTTTTTAAACAATTGATCAAAGAATTGTATGAATGGTTGATCCATTCTGTGGATGTGGCTATACAACATTTAGTTGCAATGGTGTTAAAGATAAGCGTGGTAAAATATTTGATAAAAGAATTTCATGATCGCTTTATTTATTTTATAGATTTAATTGCACAGCATTTTATCATCGTTTCGCTTTCTGGTCTTATCGTGTTGGTGTTTGGGGTTTTGATTGGGGTTTTTGTGTTTTACAATTCAAAGGCTAGGGTCTTTTTACTCCCTGTGGTGAATTTTCTCTACACGATCCCTTCGCTGGCACTATTTGCGTTATTCATCCCTTTGATTGGGGTGGGGTTAAAAAACGCCCTTTTAGTGTTGGTCTTATACGGCTTATTACCCATTGTCCATAGCACTTATAACGCCTTAAAAGAGGTGAGAGAGGAAGTCATTAAGGCCGCCATTGGGCTAGGGTGTAACCCCAAAGAGTTGTTTTTTAGGGTGCGATTTTTACTTGCTATCCCCCAAATTTTAGTGGGCTTAAGGATTGCGGTGGTGATGTTAGTGGCGATGGCTGGGATTGGAGCACTCATTGGGGCTGGGGGATTAGGGCAAGCGATTTTTAGAGGGCTAAACACACAAAATACCACGCTTTTAGTGGCGGGTAGTTTTATTATTGCGGTTTTTAGTGTTTTAGCGGATAAATTTGTGAGCGTGTTTCAGCATGAAAACGCCTTGCAACACCTGCTTTCTCAAAACGCCACCAAAAAACAAAAAAGAAGAGTTTATGTTAGTGTGGCGGTATTCCTCTTTTTATTACTAGCGAGTATATTATGGCTAGTGCCTAGAAGCGTTATAGAAGAAAAGCCTTTAGTCGTGGCGGCAAAACCTAGCAGCGAGCAGTATATTTTGGGCGAGATTTTAAGCCTTTTGTTAGAAAAACACCATATTCCTGTTAAGCGAGTGTTTGGCATTGGTGGGGGGACGATGAATATCCATCCGGCATTAATTAGGGGCGATTTTGATTTGTATGTGGAATATACCGGCACCGCTTGGGTGAATACGCTCAAAAACCCTTTGACTCAAAAAGTGGATTTTGAAACGATTAAAAGGCGTTATGAGAAAGAATTTAATCTTTTATGGGTGGGGCTTTTGGGCTTTAATAACACCTATTCCTTAGCGATTTCTAAAGAGGACGCTCAAAAATACGCTGTTGAAACTTTTAGCGATTTAGCCTTTCATAGCCCAAATTTTGATTTTGGCGCGGAGTTTGACTTTTTTGAAAGAGAGGACGCTTTTAAGGGCTTAGTGAAAGCCTATCGCTTTCATTTTAGAAGTTTGCATGAAATGGATATTAACTTGCGTTATAAAAGTTTTGAATCCCATAAAATCAACGCTTTAGATGTCTTCACTACAGACGCTCAAATCAAAGAGCTTGATTTGAAGGTGCTTAGAGACGATAAAGGATTTTTCCCTAATTATCAAGCCGGTATTGTCATAAGAAAAGAAATTGTCAAAAAATATCCTAAAGTGTTAGAAATCTTAGAAAAAATAAAGATCAGCGATGAAAAAATGCAAGATTTAAACTATCAGGTGGAAGTGTTGAAAAAAAGCCCCCAAATAGTAGCTAAAGATTTTTTAGAAAACATGGGGCTATAAAACATGAAAGAAATCATTAAAATAGAGAATTTATCTTTTAACTACCACAATCGTGCAATTTTTAAAGATTTTAATTTAAGTATTGAAGAAGGGGATTTTTTATGCATTTTAGGGGAGAGTGGGAGCGGTAAAAGCACGCTTTTAGGCTTGATTTTAGGACTTTTAAAACCAAGTCTTGGGAGGATTAAAATCTTTAATGAAACCTTTGATTCAAACAACGCTTTTTTACGCCAAAAAATAGGCTATATCGCTCAAGGCAATTCTTTATTCCCCCATTTAAACGCCTTACAAAACATGACTTTTTGCCTCAATTTACAAGGCATTGACAAACAAGCCGCTCAAAAAGAAGCTAAAGCTTTAGCGTTAAAAATGGGCTTAGATGAGAGTATTATGGATAAATTCCCTAATCAATTGAGTGGGGGGCAAGCCCAAAGGGTGGGCATTATTAGGGGGATTATCCACAGGCCAGAACTCATTTTATTGGATGAGCCTTTCAGCGCTTTAGATAGCATCAACCGCAAGAATTTACAAGATCTCATCAAAGAAATACACCAAAATTCTCACGCCACTTTTATTATGGTCACGCATGATGAGAGCGAGGCTCAAAGATTAGCCACAAAAACTCTAGAAATCAAAGCCCTTAGTCAAGAATGATATTTTTAAGGCTCATTCAAAAACGATGGCGTGGTGTTATTGGTGGGCGTTTGCATAGAAGAATTAGAGCTATTTGGAGTTTTTGGGGCGGGTTTTTCATTGAATGGGGGGGCTTTATAGCCACAAGCTTGAATCGTTAGCGCCACAAGCGTTAAAAAGCATGTTAAGATAAGTTTATGGAACAAAATATTTTCTCCTTACTCATTCAAAAAAAGTCTTATAAAAAGCTTGAAACTCTTTTGAAACTCAAAAAGCTTAAGGTTTTTATACCTTTAAGTTTACAAGAAAATTTGCTTTTTATCTTCATAAAAGATTCTAAATTGCTTTTTGCGTTTAAAGATCTTTGGGCGTGTAAGGAATTTAATCAACGAATCGCTAAAGAAATCAGCCATTTTTTAAGCGTGCAAGGGCATGTTTGTGGGCTTGAGGGATTAGATGCGTTAGAAATTGTGGCTTATGTGCCTAAAGATTCGCTAGAAAAGGCCAATTTTTATACACCCATTAAAAAGCAAGCCCAATTTTATCGCCCTAGTGCTTTAGGGTTGTTCCATAACCCTATCAAAGACGCTCGTTTGCATGAATGTTTTGAAAAAGCGCGCTCTTTGATCCACTACCAACGCAGTTTTTTTGAGGAATGAATGGCTGATTTATTGTCCAGTTTAAAAAACCTTTCTAATGGCAGTGGGGTGTATCAATACTTTGATAAAAACCGCCAATTACTCTACATCGGTAAAGCAAAAAATTTAAAAAAGCGCATCAAAAGCTATTTTTCTATCCATAATAATGAAATCACGCCCAATCATCGCACAAGTTTGCGCATTCAAATGATGGTCAAACAAATCGCTTTTTTAGAAACAATTTTAGTAGAAAACGAGCAAGACGCTTTGATTTTAGAGAATTCTTTAATCAAGCAACTCAAACCCAAATACAACATTCTTTTAAGAGACGATAAAACTTACCCTTATATTTATATGGATTTTTCCACTGACTTTCCTATTCCTTTAATCACACGAAAAATTTTAAAACAGCTTGGCGTTAAATATTTTGGCCCTTTTACTAGTGGGGCTAAAGATATTTTGGATAGCTTGTATGAATTGCTCCCTTTAGTTCAAAAGAAAAATTGCATTAAGGATAAAAAGGCATGCATGTTTTATCAAATAGAGCGTTGTAAAGCTCCATGCGAGAATAAAATCACCAAAGAAGAATATTTAAAAATCGCTAAAGAATGTTTAGAAATGATTGAAAATAAAGACAAGCTCATCAAAGAACTTCAATTAAAAATGGATCGCCTTTCTAGTAACTTGCGTTTTGAAGAAGCTCTCATTTATAGAGACAGGATTTCTAAAATCCAAAAAATCGCCCCTTTCACTTGCATGGATTTAGCCAAACTCTATGATTTGGATATTTTTGCTTTTTATGGCAAAAACAACAGGGCGGTGTTAGTGAAAATGTTCATGCGTGGGGGTAAAATCATTTCTTCAGCGTTTGAAAAAATCCACTCCCTCAATGGGTTTGATGCTGATGAAGCGATGAAACAAGCGATCATTAACCATTACCAATCGCATTTGCCTTTAATGCCTGAACAAATTCTATTGAACGCTTGCTCTAATGAAACGCTTAAAGAATTGCAAGAGTTTATTTATCATAAACACTCTAAAAAAATCACTCTTAATATCCCCAAAAAGGGCGATAAGCTCGCTTTAATAGAAATCGCTATGAAAAACGCTCAAGAGATTTTTAGCCAAGAAAAAACCTCTAACGAAGAAGAAATCTTAGAAGAGGTGCGCTCGCTTTTAAATTTAGAGTGCGTGCCTTATAGGGTGGAAATCTTTGACACAAGCCACCATGCAAACAGCCAATGCGTGGGGGGAATGGTCGTGTATGAAAATAGTGCATTCCAAAAAAACTCTTATCGGCGCTACCATTTAAAAGGCTCTAATGAATACGCTCAAATGAGCGAATTGCTCACCAGAAGAGCCTTAGATTTTGCTAAAGAGCCACCGCCTAATTTGTGGGTGATAGATGGAGGGAGGGTGCAATTAAACATCGCTTTAGAAACTTTAAAAAGCAGCGGGAGTTTTGTAGAAGTGATCGCTATTTCTAAAGAAAAAAGGGATTCTAAAGCTTATCGCTCTAAAGGGGGCGCTAAAGACATTATCCATACGATGAGCGATACTTTTAAATTGCTCCCTAGTGACAAACGCTTGCAATGGGTGCAAAAATTGCGCGATGAAAGCCACCGGTATGCGATAAACTTCCACCGATCCACTAAAATTAAAAACATGAAACAAATCGCTCTTTTAAAAGAAAAGGGCATAGGAGAAGCCAGCGTGAAAAAATTATTGGATTATTTTGGGAGTTTTGAAGCGATAGAAAAAGCGAGCGAGCAAGAAAAAAACGCCGTTTTGAAAAAACGAAATTAAAGGAAAAAGCATGAAAAAAAGATTAAATATAGGGCTTGTGGGTTTAGGGTGTGTGGGGAGTGCGGTCGCTAAAATCTTACAAGAAAATCAAGAAATTATAAAAGATAGGGCCGGTGTAGAAATAGTCATTAAAAAAGCGGTGGTGCGAGATGTTCAAAAACACAAGGGCTATCCTTTTGAAATCAGTAATGATTTAGAAAGTTTGGTAGAAGATAAAGAGATTGATATTATCGTGGAGCTTATGGGTGGGGTTGAAGCACCTTATCTTTTAGCTAAAAAAACTTTAGCCAAACAAAAAGCTTTCGTTACAGCCAATAAGGCTATGTTAGCGTATCACCGCTACGAATTAGAACAAATCGCTAAAAACACCCCCATAGGCTTTGAAGCGAGCGTGTGTGGGGGTATCCCTATTATCAAGGCTTTAAAAGACGGCTTGAGCGCTAATCATATCCTTTCTTTTAAGGGCATTTTAAACGGCACAAGCAATTATATTTTAAGCCAGATGTTTAAAAATCAAGCGAGTTTTAAAGACGCTTTGAAAGATGCGCAACATTTAGGTTATGCGGAATTAAACCCTGAATTTGATATTAAGGGCATTGATGCAGCTCACAAGCTCTTGATTTTAGCGTCTTTAGCGTATGGTATTGATGCGAAATTAGAAGAAATTTTAATTGAAGGTATTGAAAAAATAGAGCCAGATGACATGGAGTTTGCAAAAGAGTTTGGTTATAGCATTAAACTTTTAGGTATCGCTAAAAAACATCAAGATTGCATTGAATTAAGGGTGCATCCAAGCATGATTAGAAATGAATCCATGCTTTCTAAAGTGGATGGGGTGATGAACGCTATAAGCGTCATAGGGGATAAGGTGGGCGAGACTTTGTATTATGGGGCTGGGGCTGGGGGAGAGCCTACAGCAAGCGCGGTCATTAGCGATATTATAGAAATCGCAAGGAAAAAAAGCTCTTTGATGCTAGGCTTTGAAACCCCCCAAAAACTCCCCTTAAAACCCAAAGAAGAAATACAATGCGCTTATTATACGCGTTTGTTAGTGAGCGATGAAAAGGGGGTTTTTTCTCAAATCAGTGCGATTTTAGCCCAAAATGATATTTCGCTCAACAATGTCTTACAAAAAGAAATCCCGCATTTTAACAAGGCTAAAATTTTATTTTCCACGCACACCACGAATGAAAAATCGCTTTTAAACGCCCTAAAAGAGCTTGAAAATTTAAAAAGCGTGTTGGATACCCCTAAAATGATCCGCTTGGAAAATTGAATGCGTTTTTTCAATAACAAGCATAAAGAAAAGGGCTTAAAGGCTGAAGAAGAAGCTTGCGAGTTTTTAAAAACGCTGGGTTTTGAAATAATAGAAAGGAACTTTTTTTCAAAATTTGGCGAAATTGATATCATCGCTTTTAAAAAGGGGGTTTTGCATTTCATTGAAGTCAAAAGCGGGGAAAATTTTGATCCTATTTATGCGATCACGCCAAGTAAATTACAAAAAATAATTCAAACGATCCGCTATTATTTGTCTCAAAAAGATCCTAATAGTGATTTTTGCATTGACGCTCTCATTGTGAAAAATGGTAAATTTGAACTTTTAGAAAATATCACTTTTTAGACTTATTTAAAATAAAAGACTTTGCATTAACATTCTCAAGCTAGTATTATTATCGTTAATCAAAATCACATATTTAGGAGTAACTAATGAGTCACTATATTGAATTAACTGAAGAAAATTTTGAAAGCACCATTAAAAAAGGGGTTGCGTTAGTGGATTTTTGGGCACCATGGTGTGGTCCTTGCAAGATGCTATCCCCTATAATTGATGAATTGGCTAGCGAATATGAAGGTAAGGCTAAGATTTGTAAAGTCAATACCGACGATCAAGAAGAATTGAGTGCAAAATTTAACATTAGAAGCATTCCTACCCTTTTATTCACAAAAGATGGTGAAGTCGTCCATCAGCTAGTGGGCGTGCAAACTAAAGTCGCTTTAAAAGAGCAATTAGACAAACTTTTAGGCTAGTAGCCATGATAGATTGTGCGATCATTGGAGGTGGTCCTGCAGGCTTGAGTGCGGGGCTTTATGCCACTAGAGGCGGTGTCAAAAACGCCGTTTTGTTTGAAAAAGGAATGCCTGGAGGGCAAATCACTGGCAGTAGCGAGATTGAAAACTATCCGGGCGTTAAGGAAGTGGTGAGTGGGTTGGATTTCATGCAACCATGGCAAGAGCAGTGCTTTCGCTTTGGCTTAAAGCACGAAATGACCGCCATTCAAAGGGTTTCTAAAAAAGACTCTCATTTTGTTATTTTGGCAGAAGACGGCAAGACTTTTGAAGCTAAAAGCGTGATCATTGCTACCGGTGGTAGTCCTAAACGCACAGGTATTAAAGGCGAGTCAGAATATTGGGGCAAGGGCGTGAGCACTTGTGCGACATGCGATGGCTTTTTTTACAAAAATAAGGAGGTAGCGGTGCTTGGTGGGGGCGATACCGCCGTAGAAGAGGCGATTTATTTGGCTAATATCTGCAAAAGAGTCTATCTTATCCATAGGAGGGATGGCTTTAGGTGTGCACCTATCACTTTAGAGCATGCTAGAAAGAATGATAAAATTGAGTTTTTAACCCCTTATGTGGTAGAAGAAATCAAGGGCGATAATGCCGGCGTGTCTTCTTTAAGCATTAAAAATACAGCCACTAATCAAACAAGAGAGTTGGTCGTGCCGGGATTTTTTGTTTTTGTGGGTTATGATGTGAATAACGCTGTATTGAAGCAAGAAGATGGCTCAATGCTATGCAAATGCGATGAATACGGCTCAATAGTGGTGGATTTTTCCATGAAAACAAATGTTCAAGGTTTGTTTGCAGCGGGAGATATTCGCATTTTTGCCCCTAAACAAGTGGTTTGTGCAGCAAGCGATGGCGCTACGGCGGCTTTAAGCGTGATTTCTTATTTAGAGCACCATTAAATCAAGCTAGTAACCTTGGATTTAGGGTTATGAGCTTTTGCTCAAAATGTTCATTTGTTTTTAAAATCTCCATTTTTGCGTTTGAGTGCTTCACATATCAAGCGTTAATCCTAGTTTTAAAATGAAACGATTTTAATCTGACTCAAAAAATAAGCTTTAATTTAAAAACTTGCGAGAGATTAAAAAAGTTTTAATGGACTTCTTAAGACTCAATGAGAGAGAAAAGCAATTCAAGTTTTTAAGGGGTGTCGAGATTTTAAAACAGCAATACCACTCCCATTACCACCAATAAAAACACCCAACAAAATAGGCGTTTTGCAATAGTGGACGATTGGCTTTGCACGACATTCAAAGCTCCATGCTTAGTGTCCTACGCTTTTGGCTTAAACCATAGCATTAAGGCATAGCCATTAAGCCAAAATTAGGCGCTACCTACCCTACAATAAACTCTCTAGGATCCAGCTCGCAACCTATGATAAGATTCTTAAGATTACTGCCTACACTTTGAAAACTCGCATTGCATACAAAATAGAATCCAACTTTTTCAAAAGGTACGACAAGAGTGCCATCTCTATCTCTTGCTTCAGCTTTTGCTTTATCCCAATAAATGTATTTTTGAGACTCATCGTCCGTATAGCTTTCAAAGGCTTCTCTGGCATTTTCTAGCAAGTAGTTTATGACAACGCTAGCTAATTCCTTAGCGCTTCTTGCTATTTGCTTTTGGCCATTGGGGAGCTTAACGCTTGAAAATTTGTGGGAAGTTAAGTCATCATCAAGGGTTTTGTTAAGCTCTCTTGTGCGGTATTCTTTAGGCAAATCCTTAAATAACTCCACTTTGCAAAATTGATCCGCTAGATATTCGCTCCTGGCTTTCACTTCATCTATCCCCCAAGAATGGGTGTTATTGATGAAATAGTCGTTTAAATGCAAGGAGCTGTATTGCTCCATAAGCTCTATTTTTGCCTCGTAAGATTTGTTGCCAAGCTTTTGATTTTGCCCTGATCCTGATAAGGTTAAATTCCCAAAATTATTAAGATAATCTTGTTCAAAAGTGAAATAGTCTCCCACCCTATCGCGCCATTCTTGGGTGGAGGTTTGTGGGTAGAAATGCTCCACTTCTAGATTTTCTTCTCTTGGTGGTTCGGCGTTGCTTAGCTTTTCTATCTCAAGCAAGATAAATTTGCACACATTCCTTGTTGAATAGGCATTACGCACAAGAAATGCCGCTTTAATTTGATCATCATCAGGGAACGCCGTTTTTTTTGCCAAAATACCGCTTCAACGCATCAGCTGAAATATTTTCTTCTAGCTGTCTGTATAAGGAATAAAGAACTCTAGTACGTGCAGCGGTAGGCTCTCCGCACACGCTTTGGCACACATAGTAGCTGATAAGGATTTGCAAAATTTCATAGAAGTTTTCATAATCCAGCTTGCCTTTTTCAAAGTCTTTGGTGCAACGCAAGATAAAGGGCTTTGCTACGCCAAATTTGATTTTCATAAGATCTTTAATGCATAGGCGTAATTTCGCCAATTGCTGTGGCGTAGCGTCTCCACGATCTAAAAAATGATGATCTCTTTCTAAAAAGATTTGATAGATTCTGCCATACTCATGCATATCGATCATAAGGGCTTGTATGTCATTAGGGAAATTGTCTTTGTGGTGGGCTTTTAGCGCGTAATACACTTCGCGCTCTTCCTCTTTAAATCTATCCTCTAAATAGATTCTCAGATAGGTTTTGATAAAATCATTCAAATCCTTTTCGCCAAGCCACTCCTCTAAGGGCATCCAATAAGTGTCATAAAGATGCTGCTGTCTAGTGGAATTTTCTCCCATCATCAGGTAGTTGCGGATGAGATCCAGCCCTTTTAATTGCACGCCTGTGGCGTTAATGCTTTCAAACACCACTTGCGGATCATCTTCGCCTATCTCTAAACCTATGGCTACGATTTTAAGCCGCAAAAACGCTCCATAAATCTCTTCTATGCGATACCCTTTGCTTACATACTTGTCAAGCTCTTTGGTGAAAAATTTATAATTATTTCTAACATGTGATAGACCTTGTATTTCATGCGATCGATTTTGCATGACAAGCTCAAAGGCTTCTTTGTCCCTTTTAATGGGTTTGAGGCGGAGCTTTTGTGATCCTGTAAGATTGAGTAACCCGCTAATCTCTCGTTTTAGTGCTTCATCTGTTGTTTGTGTCTCTATGGCTTTGAGCAAAAGCATGATGGTGGCAATCCTTTGCTGCCCATCAATAATGACAAATTCTTGCAACTGCCTTAAGCTCTTTTCATCATCAATCCAATGCAAAATATAAGTGATAGAACCCATGAAATGCGTTTTCTTATTTTGAGAGATATTGATAATATCTTGCAGTAATTTTTCACAATTTTTTTCCTCCCAAGTGTAGTTCCGTTGGTATACAGGGATAGAAAATATCGTGCTTGTTAGGGCAAAAAAGTCGTTAATGGTGCTTTGTGTTGCTTTCATAGCTTTTCCTTTTGAGTGAAATTAAAATTACATTGAGTATTAAATCAAAAAAAAAGAAAGCTTAAATTTTGAAAAAAACCGCAATTTGTGGGTGGATTTAAGAGATTATCACTTGACCGGCGTCAAGCTATTTAATATTTATCTTAAAAATGCTAAAAGCATTTTTTAATTTCTATGGTGTATCATAAGAATTATGCGGCATGAACAAACGCCCATAATTAGGATTCATGCGCAATAAATACTCTTTGAAGTTCCCATAATTACGACAGCTTGATTCAAAACCATTATCGCACGCGTAAGAGAATAAATCTAACGCCCTTTGATCATCTTGAGGCACGCCCAAACCCTTTTGATACAGCACGCCTAAATTATTACAGCTCCCCAAAATCCCCCCATCGCATGCCATTTGGAAATATTTCGCTGCATAGTGGTTATTCAACGGAGCCCCTAAATCCCCATTCGCATAAATCCAGCCTAAATTCGCGCACCCCATCATATCCCCCGCATTGCAAGCCAAATAATTCAAATCCACTTGACTAAGTTGGGCTTTATCAATACCATAAATATTATTCACATTAGACATCAAGCCCAGATTATAGCACCCCATGTCATTCCCATTTTCGCATGAAAATTTATAATAACCCATCGCTTTGTAATAATCTTTTGGGACCCCACTCCCATTTGCAAACATCCACCCCAAATTATTGCATGCAATCATATCCCCCCCTTGACAAGCCACCGCATACAATTGCAGAGCGTTTTCTTTATCGTTTGCATCAGCGTTTTTCTTGTTTTCATACATTTGAGCCAGATTCGCGCAAGCGGTCGCATCGCCTCCACTGCAACCCATTTCATAATAGCGGGCGGCTTTCAATCTGTTGGTTTGAACACCCACTCCATTAGCATACATCGCCCCCACTGCAAAACACCCAGCCGCATTGCCGTTATCGCATGATTGAGAAAAGAGCTTAAAAGCCCCTTCATAATCGCCCTTTTTAGCCAAATCAATACCAGCAGAAAGCTTGGTTTCAGCGTTTTCAGGCGAACCCAATTTGTCCAATAAATTGGAGTTGTCTTCTTTAGGGTTGATTTGCGTGTTAGGGTTTGGCATGCCTTTAGCGTTAGCGGGGTTTAATCCAGGGGCTTGATTGTTTTCTTCAGCACCACCAATCCGTAAGACTAAAAAAACAAGCAATAACAAACTTTTTTTGAGCATTCTTTTAATCCTTAGTGCAAGTTTTGATTCAACTCAATTTTTTTCACGCTCCTAAAAGCAATCAACTTGCCATTTTGGCTATTTGAGCGAAAATGTACGCCATTTTTCCCTGAAAGCTCTTTGCCCTTATAAAGATTATTAGCATGTTTTTCTAAATTACTATTCACCTCTAAAAGCTTTTTAAACTCATTTTCTTCAATTTCTATCACGCTCCCGGCTAGTATCGTAACGCCTGCATCCACAATACAGCCATCGCCCAAACTAATACCGGTAACGCTATTAGCCCCTAGCAAACAATTTTTCCCGATGCTAATAGGGTTGTTGTTCCCCCCGCTTAAAACACCTAAAATACTCGCTCCCCCACCAATATCAGTGCCTGCTCCAACCACGACTGATGAAGAGATACGCCCCTCATTCATGCACACTCCCATCGCCCCTGCATTAAAATTCACATAACTAGCCCCAGGCATTTGAGTGTAACCACCGGTTCCTAAATACGCCCCAAAGCGCGTTTTTGAGCTATCTAATAAGCGGATATTATCAAATTCAGGGATCACTTGCATTAAATAGCGTGGGAATTTGTCTATAAAATCAATACTAGGGAAATTACCTCGCATTTTTAAAGCCACTTCGTTCATTCTAAGCCATTCTAATTCATAAGGCTTGTTACCACTCCAAGCCACATTAGAAAGCTGGTTAAAAATGCCTTCTAGATTCAAACTCCTCAAAGGGGCTTTACCTAAAGAGAGTGCTAAAAGTTTCATATACACGCTTTCCACGCTCTCGCAAGGCTTGTCTTCATACAAGATCACCAAGCGATAGAGAGACTCCCCATGACTATTTTTCAAGCGATTTTCTTCTAACGCCTTTAAAAGCTCTAAAACCACTTGGATATTTTTATGAACCATTTTATTGGAATAGGCTTCATTCAAAAAGGGCGTGTAAAAATCCAACGCTTTTAACACAAAATCTTCATCGATCTCAATGACGCATTCGCTTGCACTCCTTTTAAGGATTTTTTCTTCAGAAAACGCATTGCAAAACACCGCATAAGAGCCTAGATTTTCATTTTTCCAATTCAAAATAGGGTAAGTGGTGCATAAAATCTTTTTGGAAATAGGGGCAATATCCACTCTAGCAATACCAAATCCTAAAGGCTCTTTATAGCAATCAGATTGCTGGTAGTTGCTCACAAAATTTTTAAATTTATTCATCATCCTGTCCTTTAATTTAAAGTTTTTTCTCTTTCTTTAGCTAAATTTTCCACTTCTGTTACAAAAGTTTCAAACAAATCCTTTTCGGCCAATTTGTGAATGACTTTACCTTCTTTGATAATCAAACCACTGCGATTCCCAAAAGCGATCGCCATGTCGGCATGTTTGGCTTCACCTAAAGCATTCACCACACAGCCCATCACGCTAATGTCTAAAGGGGTTTTAATGTGGCTTAAGCGTTTTTCTACCTTGCCCGCCATATCCACTAAATTCGCTTCAATGCGCCCACAAGTGGGGCAAGAAATCAAATTAATCCCCTCTTTCAAACGCCCGCTATAGCGTAAAATCGCTCTAGCTACTTTGATTTCATTTTCTAATTCCCCTGTGATAGAGATGCGCATCGTGTCTCCAATACCCTCCATTAAAAGCCCCCCTAAAGCCATGGCGGATTTGATACTGGAGCTAAAAAGATTACCCGCTTCAGTAACCCCCAAATGGAAAGGATAGATTACAAGGGGGCGTAACATTCTATAAGCTTCTATGGTGCGGATCACATCGCTCGCTTTTAAAGAAATCTTAAAATTGGTAAAATCCAAATCTTCTAAAAGTTTAGCGTTATACAAAGCGCTTTCTACCATGCCTTTAACGGTTGGTCCGTATTTTTGATCAAATTGCTTTTCTAAACTCCCAGCATTCACGCCAATTCTTATAGGAATGTTTTTTTCCTTACAAGCATCAACCACCGCTTTAATTTTGTCTTTAGAGCCGATGTTTCCAGGATTGATCCTGATTGCATCAACGCTCTGAGCAGCGATTAGAGCGAATTTATAATGGAAATGAATATCAGCGATTAAAGGCAAAGGAGACACCTTTTTCAATTCTTTTAAGGCTAGAGCGTCCTTTTCATTACTCACCGCCACCCTCACTAAATCAGCCCCGGCGAGTTTCAATCTGTCAATTTGATTTTTAGTGCTTTGAATATCAGCGGTTTTACTAAAGGTCATGCTTTGAGTGCTTATGGGGGCACCACCCCCTATAGCCACGCCACCGATAAAAATTTGCTTGGTCTTAACTCTATTTTCTAGCATCAAACCTCTTTAATAAGTTAAATTCTTTCGCTATTATACTCTTTTATACTCTCTTATACTCTTTTTAGTTCTTTCAGCAATAAACGAAACGCTTAAATTTTAGGTAAGATTAACTATTCCATTTTAAGATTAAGGTAGCCCTATGACCTTTGAGCCTTATCCTTTTGAACGATTAAGAGCCTTGTTTAAAGAAATTACCCCTAAAAAAAAGGGGTTAGATTTAAGCATCGGTGAGCCACGATTTGAAACGCCTAAATTCATTCAGGACGCCCTTAAACAACACGCTAATTCGCTTAATATCTACCCTAAAAGCACGTTTGAAGAGAGTTTAAGGGCGGCTCAAAGGGATTTTTTTAAACGCCGTTTTAAGATAGAATTGAAAGAAAACGAGCTTATCTCCACGCTAGGCTCTAGAGAAGTGTTGTTTAATTTCCCCAGTTTTGTTTTATTTGATTACCAAAACCCCACTATCGCTTATCCTAACCCCTTTTATCAAATCTATGAAGGGGCGGCTCAATTTGCTAGAGCTAAAAGCCTTTTAATGCCTTTAGTAAAAGAAAATGATTTCACTCCAATCTTGAATGAAAAAGAGTTGCAAGAAGTGGATTTAGTGATCTTAAATTCCCCTAATAACCCCACAGGAAGAACCCTTTCTTTAGAAGAATTGCATGCTTGGGTCAGACTCGCTTTAAAATATGATTTTATTTTAATTAACGATGAATGTTATAGTGAAATTTATGAAGATGCACCGGCTCCTTCGCTTTTAGAAGCTTGCATGCTTATTAATAATAAAGATTTTAAAAATGTTTTGGTGATCCATTCGCTCTCCAAACGCTCTAGTGCTCCAGGGCTTAGGAGTGGTTTTATCGCTGGGGATAGCCGTATTTTAGAAAAATACAAAGCCTTTCGCACTTATTTAGGCTATACGAGCGCTAATGCGATTCAAAAGGCGAGCGAAATCGCTTGGCTAGATGAAGAGCATGCGGCATTTTTCCGTAATATTTATGCGAATAATCTCAAACTAGCACGAAAAATCTTTAAAGACACGCTCATTTATCCTTATAGTTTTTATGTGTATCTACCTGTTAAAAATGGCGAAAATTTTGCAAAAAAACTTTTTGAAAACGAAGGCATTACCACTTTACCGGCTTTGTATTTAGGGCGTAACAACATCGGCACTGACTATGCGCGTTTAGCCCTTGTCTATGACACCCCTCTTTTAGAAAAACCTTTAGAAATCATAGAAACTTACCGAGAAAATCATGCTTGAAACCCCAAAAGTTTTACTAAAAAATTTGCAAGATTGTAAGATCCATTTCATTGGCATAGGGGGGATTGGTATTTCAGGCTTAGCCAAATACCTTAAAGCTCAAGGGGCTAAAATCAGCGGATCTGATATTGCCATAAGCCCTAGCGTTAAGTATTTAAAAGCCTTAGGCGTAGAAGTTAATATCCCACATGACCCAAAGGCGATTAAAAATCAAGATGTGATCATCCATTCAGCCATTATTAAAGAAGACAATATAGAAATACAAAGGGCTAAAGAATTAGAAATCCCTATTTTATCTCGTAAAGACGCCTTGTATTCTATCCTTAAAGACAAGCGGGTTTTTAGCGTGTGCGGGGCTCATGGAAAAAGCAGTATTAGCGCGATGTTGAGCGCGATTTGCCCCACTTTTGGGGCGATTATTGGGGCGCATTCTAAAGAGTTTGATTCCAATGTGCGAGAGAGCGCGAATGTTAGCTTGGTTTTTGAAGCAGATGAAAGCGATTCAAGTTTTTTATTTTCTAACCCTTATTGCGCGATTGTGCCTAATACAGAGCCAGAACATTTGGAGCATTATGACCACGATTTAGAGCGATTCTTCTTCGCTTATGAATATTTTTTAGACCATGCACAAAAAAGAGTGATCTATAAAGAAGATCCTTTTTTAAAAAATTATTCTAAAGACGCCATTATCTTAGAAAAAAAAGACATTCAAAATATCCAATACATTTTAAAAGAGGGCGAGCCTTACACTTCATTTGAATTGAAAGACTTGGGGACTTTTTTAGTGTGGGGGTTAGGCGAACATAACGCCACGAATGCGAGTTTGGCGATTTTAAGCGCTTTAGATGAATTAAATTTAGAAGAAATTAGAAACAACCTTTTAAATTTCAAAGGCATTAAAAAACGCTTTGATATTTTGCAAAAAAACGCACTCATTCTTATTGATGATTACGCCCACCACCCCACCGAAATTAGTGCTACTTTAAAGAGCGCTAGGATTTATGCTAATTTATTAAACACGCAAGAAAAAATTATTGTGATCTGGCAAGCACACAAATATTCCCGCTTAATGGATAATTTAGAAGAGTTTAAAAAATGTTTTTCAGAGCATTGCGACAGGCTGATCATTTTACCCATTTATAGTGCATGTGAAGTTAAAAGAGATATTGATTTGAAAGCCCATTTTAAGCATTATAACCCCACCTTTATAGATAGGGTGCGTAAAAAAGGGGATTTTTTAGAGCTGTTAGTCAATGATAAGGTAGTAGAAACGATTGAAAAAGGGTTTGTGATTGGCTTTGGAGCGGGGGATATTACCTACCAATTAAGGGGCGAAATGTAATGGGCGTAGCGATTGTTTTATTTTTAACGCTGATTTTATTGTTTTTAGTTTTAAGGGATTTTGGTCTAATGAGTCTTAAGCAAAAAATATTAGCTTTTTTAATTGTAGGGATTATAGGGGCAAGCATAAGCGTTTATACTTACAAGCAAAACCAACAAAACCAACAAGAAATCGCTTTGCAAAGAGCGTTTTTAAGGGGGGAAACCTTATTGTGTAAGGATATTAAAGTGGATAATAAAACCTTTAATTTAGTGAGCGGGACTTTGAGTTTTTTGGGTAAAAAACAAACCCCCATGAAAGATGTTCTTGTGGATTTAGATTCTTGTCAAACGCTTCAAAAAGATCCCTTAATCCAACCCTAATGATGAATCACACTATACCAAAACCCTTAGAAGAAAGCCTAGATTTAAAAGAGTTTATCGCTCTTTTTAAAACCTTTTTTGCAAAAGAAGGGGGTATTATTGCTTTAGAAAACGATCTCAAACAGGCTTTCACTTATTTGAATGAAGTGGATGCGATCGGTTTGCCCACCCCTAAAAGCGTGAAAGAGAGCGATCTTATTCTTATCAAACTCACCAAATTAGGAACACTCCATTTAGATGAAATTGACGAGATTGTCAAACGATTGCACTACATTGTCATTTTACAAAACACTTTTAAAAATTTTACGCATTTAAAATTTTATGAACGCCTTAATGCTATTGTTTTGCCTTTATTTTTTAATGATTTAATCCATTTATTTGATGATGAAGGGAAAATCAAACAAGGGGCTAACGCCACCCTAGACGCTTTAAATGAGAGTTTGAACCGCCTTAAAAAAGAGAGTGCTAAAATCATTCACAATTACGCGCATTCTAAAGAGCTTGCCCCTTATTTAGTGGATACCCAAAGCCATCTTAAGCATGGTTATGAATGCCTTTTGTTAAAAAGCGGGTTTTCTAGAGCGATTAAGGGCGTTGTTCTAGAAAGGAGCGCTAATGGTTATTTTTATCTTTTGCCTGAAAGCGCGCAAAAAATCGCGCAAAAAATCTCACAAATTGATAATGAAATAGATTGCTGTATTATTGAAATGTGTCAAACTTTAAGTCATAGCTTGCAAAAACACCTTTTATTTTTAAGATTCCTTTTCAAAGAATTTGATTTTTTAGACAGCTTGCAAGCCCGGCTCAATTTCGCTAAAGCCTACAATTTAGAATTTGTCATGCCAAGTTTTACGCAAAAGAAAATGGTTTTAGAAAACTTTTCGCACCCCATTTTAAAAGATCCAAAGCCCTTAAATTTGAAGTTTGAAAAATCAATGCTCGCTGTTACTGGCGTGAATGCTGGTGGGAAAACCATGCTCTTAAAATCGCTTTTAAGTGCGGCTTTTTTAAGCAAATACCTCATTCCTATGAAAATCAATGCTCATCATTCGGTTATTCCTTATTTTAAAGAAATCCACGCTATTATCAACGACCCTCAAAATAGTGCAAACAATATCTCTACTTTTGCAGGCAGAATGAAGCAATTCAGCGCTCTTTTATCCAAAGAAAACATGCTTTTAGGCGTTGATGAAATTGAGTTAGGGACTGATGCTGATGAAGCGAGCAGTTTGTATAAAACTTTGTTGGAAAAATTGCTTGAACAAAACAATCAAATCATTATCACCACCCACCACAAACGCCTGAGCGTGTTAATGGCAGAAAATCAAGAAGTGGAATTACTAGCTGCTCTTTATGATGAAGAAAAAGAACGGCCCACTTACACTTTTTTAAAAGGGGTTGTTGGCAAAAGTTATGCGTTTGAAACCGCTCTGCGTTATGGCGTGCCGCGTTTTTTGATTGAAAAAGCGAAGGCATTTTATGGCGAAGATAAGGAAAAATTGAATGTTTTGATTGAAAATTCAAGCACGCTAGAAAGGGAATTGAAACAAAAAAATGAACATTTAGAGAACGCTTTAAAAGAGCAAGAAGGTTTAAAAAACGCTTGGCTTTTAGAAATAGAAAAACAAAAAGAAATCTTTCACAATAAAAAATTGGAATTGGAAAAATCCTACCAACAAGCCTTGAATGTGCTAAAAAGCGAAGTCGCTTCAAAAGATACAAGCTCTATGCATAAAGAAATTCATAAAGCGAGCGAGATTTTAAACAAACATAAAAGTAGTCATGAAACCCCACAAATCACAACAAGCTTTCAAGCTAACGAAAAAGCACGCTATAAAAATGAAAGCGTGCTGATCGCACAGATTTTAGATAAGGGCTATTATTTGATAGAAACCGAGTTTGGCATGCGCTTAAAAGTGCATGGGAGTTTGTTGAAAAAAATCCAAAAACCCCCTAAAAACAAATTCAAACCCCCTAAAACAATCATTCCTAAACCTAAAGAAGCGAGTTTGCACCTTGATTTAAGGGGACAACGCAGCGAAGAAGCTTTGGATTCACTGGACGCCTTTTTAAACAACGCGCTTTTAGGAGGCTTTGAAGAAGTGCTTGTTTGTCATGGCAAAGGGAGCGGGATTTTAGAAAAGTTTGTGAAAGAATTTTTAAAAAACCACCCTAAAGTGGTAAGCTTTAGCGACGCTCCTATCAATTTAGGCGGTAGTGGGGTTAAAATCGTTAAATTGTAGGTTTTGGTGTTTGTTTTCAAAAATCTTATCGGATTTGTTTGTCTCAAAGATTTATTTTAAAAATCATAAATAGTCAAACGAGCTCACACAAACCGCCACCATTCCAAATGTTTAAAATGGAGCTCTCTCATCAAGGTGATTTTGGGGCTGTAGGGTTCTTCTATACCCCTCCGCTCTATCGTAGAAATTTGCTCCTCTTCAGCGATCACAAAAGATTGTAACACCAGGTTTTTGACGCCATGGATAAAAGTGGCGTCCATTATCGTATCCACAGGAACAATCCATCTCCGGCTGTATTTTAAAAAAACTTTGGCAATTTTGGGCGTGATCACATAGCCTTGTGTCCCCACCCCTTCACTATAAGCCTTAATGATCCCTATATGCTCTTGTATCTCTGGGTTGTTATGATCTAATGGCTCACTTTTGATATTGGGGTCATATAATAAATGCATCAAACGAACATAGCCTAATTCTTGGATGTGTTTTTCTAAAAAATCCAAGCCCTCTTTAAAATTTTCTTTCAAAGTTATATCATCTTCTAAAATACAAATTGGCTCATTCAAGTCTATGCATTTTTCCCATAAAGAATAATGGCTCGCATAACACCCAAGTTCTCCAAAATTCATAAACTTCGCATGGTATTTTAAAGCGTAATAAAACTTAGAAATCTCGCTGATAGGATTGATTGCAATCCCCATGTCTTTGATGCTTTGTGTGATGAAATAGGGGTGCAAGTGCTTTTTAACCAGGGGGTGCAATCCGCCTTCAAAAGCCTTAGAATAAATCGCATCAAAAATTTCGGCTCTATGGTGGGTGGCATTGATATTATTGAGCAAGGTTGTTGTGTCTCTAAAAACTAAACCAAATGTATCGCACACTTTTTTATTTAAAGAAATGATAAAAACACGCAAACTAAACTCCCATAATTTTTAATCAATCATACCATTTTAAAATAGCGTTGCAACAAGGATTTAAAAATCCTTATTTTAAGACTATTTGCCAAAAACTTGATGCAAGTGCGTAGTGAGAGAGCTAAGATATTGCTCTACTTGGGGGTTTTTCATCACATCATTACAAATAAAAGTGGGCAATGCTGAAAGTCCTAAAAATTGGAACGCCTTATGCAAATGCAAATACAAGCCATCCACGCCTATTCCTTCAAAAAATTCATTAGGGTCATTAAAGGCTTCAATAGGGGCATTCCAGGTCAAACTTAACATGTATTTTTTGCCTTGCATCAAGCCTCCTTTCCCATAGTTTTTGGTAGGATCTTGCGAATCTCTGCCATCGCTAGCATAAAGCTTCCCACGCCCTGAAGTAAAAACCTCATCAATGTATTTTTTCACAATCCAAGGCTCTCCCATCCACCAGCCGGGCATTTGCCAAATAGCCGCATCAGCGTGAAGGATTTTTTCCACTTCTTGATGGGTTTCATAGCCTTGATCCACGATCGTTGTATCCACTTCTATCCCTAAAGATTCTAGAGTCTTTTTTGCATGGTGGGTCAAGGTTTCATTGAGTTTCCCATTAGAATGCCCAAACGCTTTGGCTCCATTAATGATGAGTATTTTTTTCATTTTGTTTCTTTTTTAATAAAATTTTTAATAATAGGGGGTATTCTATCCAAAATAAACCAATACTAAAGCCATTCTATTTTTATTGTGTTAAGATAATGCAAATTTTTATGAAGGAATGGCGATGTTCTACGATGAAAAAAAGACCTATCAAAAGATTGAAGAACGCCTTGAGATAGTCAGATCGTTTAACGCTCATAACGAGCATAAAAACTTGCAAGATGAGTTTAAGGGTGTGGGCATTTCTAGGCGTGATTTATTGAAGTGGGCGGGCATGATGAGCGTGACTCTAGCTTTGCCGGTCAGTTTCGCTCCCTTGACTTTAAAGGCGGTGGAAGTGGCGAACAGATTGCCTGTGATTTGGTTGCACATGGCAGAATGCACCGGCTGTAGCGAGAGCTTGTTAAGGAGTGCAGATCCCACTATTGATAGCATCATTTTTGATTATATCAACCTAGAATACCATGAGACTATCATGGTAGGGAGCGGTTTTCAAGCTGAAAAAAGCTTGCATGACGCCATAGAAAAGCATAAAAATAATTACATTTTAATGGTAGAAGGCGGTATCCCACAAGGCACTGAATACTTTCTCACTCAAGGCCCAAACGCTGAAACAGGGGCTGAAGAATGCAGAAGGGCTGCCAAATACGCAGCCGCTATTTTTGCCATAGGCACTTGCTCAAGTTTTGGGGGCGTGCAAGCGGCTTACCCTAACCCTTCTAACGCACAACCCTTACACAAAATCATTGATAAACCTGTGATCAATGTGCCCGGTTGTCCGCCCAGTGAAAAAAATATTGTAGGCAATGTGCTTTATTACTTGATGTTTGGAGCTCTCCCTAAACTAGATGCGTATAACCGCCCCTCTTGGGCTTATGGGAATAGGATTCATGATTTGTGTGAAAGGAGAGGGCATTTTGATGCGGGCGAATTTGTAGAACATTTTGGCGATGAAAACGCTAAAAAAGGGTTTTGCTTGTATAAAATGGGCTGTAAAGGGCCTTACACTTTCAATAATTGCTCCAAACTCCGCTTCAATTCACACACCTCTTGGCCCATAGGCGCAGGGCATGGGTGTATAGGGTGTTCTGAGCCTAATTTTTGGGATACGATGAGCCCTTTTGAAGAGCCTTTAGCGAACCGCTCCATTAAAACCGCTTTTGATGGCTTGGGGGCTGATAAAGTGGCGGATAAAGTAGGCACGACTCTACTCAGTGCAGCCGCTATTGGCATTGCTGCACATGCACTTCTTTCTAAAGCGATCAAAAATAAAGAGCAATAAGGGATTAAGATGTCAAAAAAAATAGTAGTTGATCCTATCACTAGGATTGAGGGGCATTTAAGGATTGAGGTTATCGTAGATGATAATAATGTGATTACTGATGCGTTTTCTTCCTCTACGCTTTTTAGGGGGCTAGAGACGATCATTAAGGGCAGAGACCCACGAGATGCGGGCTTTATCGCTCAAAGGATTTGTGGAGTGTGCACTTATTCGCATTATAAAGCCGGTGTTACTGCAGTAGAAAACGCTCTGGGGATTACCCCTCCATTGAACGCGCAGTTGGTACGATCTTTGATGAACATGGCGTTGCTTTTTCACGATCATGTGGTGCATTTTTATACTTTGCATGGGCTTGATTGGTGCGATATTTTGAGCGCTTTAAAAGCAGACCCTATTGAAGCTTCAAAACTTGCTTTTAAATACAGCCCTTATCCTATTAATACCGGTGCTGGCGAATTAAAAGCGGTTCAAAAACGCTTGAATGATTTTGCTAAAGGCGGATCTTTAGGGCCTTTTAGTAATGGCTATTATGGGCATAAGACTTATCGTTTAAGTCCAGAGCAAAATTTAATCGTCTTAAGCCACTATCTCAAGCTTTTAGAAATCCAAAGAGAAGCGGCGAAAATGACCGCTATTTTTGGGGCTAAACAACCCCACCCACAAAGCTTAACGGTAGGGGGTGTTACGAGCGTGATGGATATACTAGATCCTACGAGATTGGCGGAGTGGAAGAGCAAGTTTGAAGTGGTGGCCCATTTCATTAACCATGCTTACTACCCTGATTTGGTGATGGCAGGCGAAATGTTTGCTAATGAACAATCGGTCATTAAAGGCTGTGGCTTAAAGAATTTTATCGCTTATGAAGAAGTGTTGCTTGGGAGGGATAAATACCTTTTGAGTAGTGGGGTGGTGCTTGATGGGGATATTTCTAAATTACACCCTATTAATGAAAGCTTGATTAAAGAAGAGGTTACGCATTCTTGGTATCAATATGAAGACACTAAAGAAGTGCAACTCCACCCTTATGATGGGCAAACTAATCCGCATTATACCGGTTTTAAAGATGGCGAGAGCGTGGGGATTGAAAATAAAATGATCCCTACTAAAGTGCTTGACACTAAAAATAAATATTCTTGGATCAAATCGCCCAGATACGATAATATGCCTATGGAAGTAGGCCCTTTAAGCGCGGTAGTGGTGGGTTTAGCGGCTAAAAACCCCTATATTACTGAAGTGGCTACTAAGTTTTTAAAAGACACTAAATTGCCTTTAGAGGCGTTGTTTTCAACGCTTGGGCGAACGGCAGCAAGGTGTATTGAAGCTAAAACGATTGCTGATAATGGTCTTTTAGCGTTTGATGCGTTAGTGGAAAATCTAAAAAGCGATCAAAGCACTTGCACTCCTTATGAAATTGATAAAAATCAAGAATATAAAGGGCGCTATATTGGTCAAGTGCCAAGGGGCATGCTAAGCCATTGGGTACGTATTAAAAACGGCGTAGTAGAAAATTATCAAGCGGTCGTGCCTTCTACTTGGAATGCGGGGCCTAGGGACTCTCAAGGTCAAAGGGGGGCTTATGAAATGAGTTTGATTGGCACTAGAATCGCTGATTTAACCCAACCTTTAGAAATCATTAGAACCATCCATTCTTTTGACCCATGCATCGCATGCTCAGTGCATGTAATGGATTTTAAAGGGCAGTCTTTAAACGAGTTTAAAGTAGAGCCTAATTTTGCTAAATTCTAAAAAGGGATACGCATGGATAAAAAGGTCGTTTTACACAAAGAGTATTCAGGTTTTGTGCGCTTTTTCCATTGGGTTAGGGCTTTGAGTATTTTTATTTTAATTATTACAGGGCTTTACATCGCCTACCCTTTTTTACAACCTGGATCCAGCTTTTATAAAGAAATGTATTTTTTGCAAGCTTATATCCGCTCTTTTCATGTCATGTTTGGGTTTTTACTCATTAGCGCGTTATTCTTTAGAACTTATCTTTTTTTCACTAAAGAAAGCGTTAATGAGCGCAGGAGTTTTAGCCAACTTTTGAGTTTAAAAGCGTGGGTAGAACAAATGAAAGCGTATTTTCTTATTAGTGGCAAACCCCACACTAAAGGAGCGTATAACCCTATCCAACTCGTGGCTTATTTTACCCTAACTATTTTGGTGGTGTTGATGAGTTTGAGTGGGGTGGTGCTTTATTATAATGTCTATCACGCTGGGCTTGGGGCATTTTTAGAGAGTGCTTTTAAGTGGTTTGAGGTGCTTTGTGGGGGGTTAGCGAATGTGCGTTTTATCCACCATTTAGCGACTTGGGGGTTTGTTTTATTTATCCCTGTGCATGTTTATATGGTGTTTTTCCATTCTATTAGGTATGATAGTTCAGGGGCGGATTCTATGATTAATGGCTATGGTTATACCAAAGAATGAGTCAAAAAATCTTAATTCTAGGCATTGGCAATATCCTTTTTGGCGATGAAGGGATTGGAGTGCATTTAGCCCATTATCTCAAAAGGAATTTTTCTTTTTTTCCTAGCGTGGATATTGTAGATGGGGGGACTATGGCTCAGCAACTCATTCCTTTAATCACTTCGTATGAAAAGGTTTTGATTTTAGATTGCGTGAGCGCTAAAGGCGTTGAAATAGGATCGGTGTATGCTTTTGAATTTAATGACGCCCCTAAAGAAATCACATGGGCTGGGAGTGCGCATGAAGTGGAAATGCTGCACACTTTAAGGCTTACGGAGTTTTTAGGGGATTTGCCTGAGACTTTTATTGTGGGGCTTGTGCCTTTTGTGATAGGGAGCGAGACCACTTTCAAGCTTTCACAAGAGATTTTAAACGCTTTAGAAACAGCCCTACAAGCCATAGAAACCCAACTAAAAGCATGGGGAGTGGGTATGCAACGCACAAATAATATTGCATTAGATTGTATCGCTGAACTTTCCTACAAGGGTTTTTGAATTGGTGTTTGTTTTTCTTTTTAAATGCGTTGATGAAAAAACAAACTTGATTTTTACGCCCCTTTTAGAGCAAATGGCACTCAATTTACAAGCGGGTTTTTATAGCGTTTATAAGGATAAGATAACTTCTTTTTACCTCCAAGCGAGTGCTGAAACCACTTTAGAATTCGCGCAAAAACTCAGCGTTGTTTTACCCTTTTCTTTAGATTTTAGTTTTTTGTCTTTAAGCGAAAACACAGAGCCTTTAGACGAAGATCTTTTCCAAACAACAAGCCTTTCAAAATCCCTTTTTATGAACGCTAAAGAGCATCAAGATTTTTTGGATAAAAACACATCTTTGTATGCCAATACTTTAGGTTTTGTTACAAATACGGCTTTTAAGGGGAATACAATCCATAGCCCTAAAGAGCTTATAGATTGCTTAACGCAATTAAAAGAGATGCTTAAAACACAAGATTTTATAACTATCCACACTTCTAGGGGGGTGTTATCCCTTTCTTTAAACAAGCCTTCTCAAAGCGTTATTTTTAGCGCTCTTTCTAGCGTTTTAACCTACACTAAATTGCTTTTAGAAGACGCTAAATACTTGGCCAGTTTGGAAAAACCCTCTATCAAAGCCCATTTAAAAAGCGTGTTTAAGGATACTTTTAAAAATGATGAAATTATAGCCCAATTGCCCTATGAACCTATATTAAATTTATTGTGCCATATTTTACAAGATGAGGGTATAGAATTTGTTTTTGCACATAAAAACAATTTTTGTGAAAACAATTCTTGTGAAGCGCTTTTAAGTTATGAAACGCTTTTTAAAACCCCTAACCGCTTGATTGTGCCCACTAAAAAATTCGTGCTAGAAAACAATCTTGCTCCCATTTCTTTTAAAGATGAGCTAGAGTTTTTAAGCACAACGCCGCATTCCATTATTGTGTATATTAGTTTCAAACACCCTACAAGGCTATTATTGCATGCTAATGGCTCTTTAAAAACGCTTTTAAACACTAGGTTTGATTTCAATGAAATGTTTAATCTTCTCAAACAAGATGAAAAAGCCTCTAGAATGCTACAAAACTACGAGGCTAAATTCCCTAATTTTTATGCGCATTTTTTAGAGCTTTCCAAACATCAGCTAGGGGGCACGAATTTATTGGATTTTTTTCAAATTTTGGGGTTTGTTTTAGGGTATAGCGAGGATTTTCATGCACATAGCGTTATTTCTTTGGCGAAAGAATGCTTACGCCCTAAAGGCCCTAGAATTGATTATAAAATCCTTAAAGACGATTCTTGGAAAATGGCTTTAAATTTTTCAAAAATCATGCACAGTGCGATGAGTTTTAGGCTCGCAGGCGTGGAGAATGAAATTTTGAGTTTGGGGATTTTGGATTCTTTAGCGGAGTTTTTAGGGAATTTCATTTGGGATAATGCACAAAATTTCAGCGTCCAAGAAGTGATTATTGCTGGGGATTTCTTTGGCGAAAAAGTATTTTTGGATTTGTTTGTGCAATATTTCCCCAAAACCCTAACCCTTAAAGTGCATGAGTTTTTGGACTATGAATAGGGGGCTTAAAAACGGATGTGCATCATCACTCCGCCATCCATGTGTTGGGTTTTTTTGCTTTTAGTCCTTTCAAAATAAGGCCCAAAAGACAGGGTTTTATTGAAATCAACAATCGGCACGCTCACCCCCTCTGCAACTCTATTTTTAGGGAGTTGTTTGTAAAACTTTCGATTGCTTTTTTTACGGCTTTTAAGGTTAGGGCTTTTTTCTAAATCCACCCTCTCTAAAGCGCTTTTTTTAGTGAAATCATAAAGCTTTTTGCTATCCTTTTTATCGTTTTTGGTATCGGTTTCTAAATTCGTTGCAAATGCGTTATGACCCATGACAAAGAGAATAAAGGATAAAATTTTAATCATATGCATAAGATTTCCTTTTAATATAGGTAGGCTATCTTAACGTATTAAGTGTAATGATAAGAAAATATCAAGCCACCCATGAATGCATCAATAAAAAGCGTAAGGGAAATATCCAGGCGTCATGCCATACCCATAAGGCATAAGGCCATAGGGCATGTAATAGGGCATGTAGTAATAGGGCATGTAATAGCCTCCATACATCCCGTTTTGCATGGGTGAATTGAGGTTGTCTATGGAATTGTAAAAGCCGTTTAAAGAGCCATAGGCGTTATAATTGCTGAAACGATTGATTAAAGGCGTGGTGTGTGCATCAATGATGGCGTTTTCTTGCTGGATCGCCTTTTCTTCTCTAGCGACTTCTTGAGCTTTGGTTTCTTTAGGGTCTTTGACTATCACTTCTTCTATAGGCACATTCGCCCCACAAGCGCATAACAGATAGGCTAAAAAGCCGGTGTTTAAAAAAAGAATGGTTTTAGAAAAATGAGTGAGTTTGTTGGATAAAAAATGTTTGTAAGAAAAGTTTTTATGCATGGGTTTTCCTAATTAAAATAATTAAAGGTTAACATGTTTTTAATTTAATGTTGATTAAGCGGTGGTTTTTAGGTTATTTTGTTTCATTAAATTCAATAACTAAAATCTTATTTTTGTAGTAGAATACACACAACTATATAGTTAGTGCAAAATCTTAAATTAAAGAAAAACCATGAAAAAGCCCTTTTACTCTCTCTCGTTTTGGCTCCACGCTGAACTCCACGCTGAAAGGAATGGATTCTATTTGGGTTTAAACTTTCTAGAAGAAAGCTATATCCAACAATGGGGGAGTATTGGCAAAAGAACTTTAGCACAAAACGCCTTAAATCAAGCGATCAATATCGCAAACAATTACCCCTCCTACATCTACAAACAACTCGCAAAAGATGTAATAGATGCACAAAATACCTTAAACAAAGTGAAAGATTCAAAAAAAATCGCTAGCCAATTCAAAGGAAAAGGTGGAACGGGTGGTCTTGTCAATGAGCTCAGTTTTGGGTATAAATATTTTTTGGGTAAAAAAAGGTTATAGGGTTTAGGCACTCTCTTTTTTTCGGTTACCAACTTAGTAGTCTTAGTTTTGCTCCTATCGTCAGTTTAATAGCTGTTTCACCCTAGATGTTGCCTATTTTTAGTTCTATGCTTTCTGATTCTGGTAGCGGTTTAATAGCTTTTTTACCCTATGGTTTCAATACGGATTTGCTTATCAATTGGATCGACTATGATAAGCGAGCATCCCAAAAATCCGGCAGAACGCTAGACGCTAATACATTAAAAAGAGCATCAAGGCACATATTTAGAAAATCTTCAGGACTTGTGATCGGCATAGATATAGGGGGTAGCACTTGGTTTTCAAATAACAGTCTTGCACCTAACATTCTTGCGCTGTTTCCAAGTAGCCACACGATTTTTCAATTGTCAGGGAAATTTGGCGTTCGTTTAAATATTGATAAATACAGTTTTGATGAGAATGGTAATGAAACATATCTTGGGGGTTCTAGCGTTGAGTTAGGGGTTAAAGTGCCAGCCTTCAAAGTCAATTACTATAGCGATAATTATGGGGATAAATTGGATTATAAAAGAGTGGTGAGCGTTTATCTTAACTATACATATACCTTTAAAGGGCGTTAAAACACGCTTTTTATCGCTCTTTGATTGTTTGTCTTAAAAAATGAGGTTTTTTACGCCTAACGCCATAAAGCCCCTAGCTTTAGCTATGGTGATGGTTGGCGAAACGCCTTTAGGCGTTAAAATGTTAATATGAAATAGTCGTATCAGCGTTAAGTTAATATGATAGACAAAAATTCTAGCTATTTCTAATTTTGATTTTAAGGGTTAGGTTTTTAACAAGCTTATAAACCCCTATTTTAGGGGATTTTAAAAAATTTCTGATTTCACTTCAAGCTTTTTGATATGAAAATCGCAAAAAAAAGAATGAATATTTTTTCAGCGGTAATATTTCTTAAACCAATTCTTCAAATGTTTTTCATTTTCAGCGATGAAAGGTTTTAGAAGTCTGTTAGGTTTATCCCACTAGCACAAAAAACTCCGTCCTTTAGGGCGGAGATGTAAGTGCTTAGCCGTTAGGCTATTTGAGTATCGTTTTACCTGGATCCATTCGCTTTTTAGTGCATTCTGCTAAAAATCAAAGTTAGCCAATTTAATACGGTTGTTTCTTGCTCTTGTATGTATTGCTTAATCATCTCTAAAGGTGCACCCCCACAACTCCTAGCGAAATAACTAGGCGACCATAAATGCTTCCCCCACAAACTAGTCTCAACGCTTTTAAAATGGTGTTGTCTAGTTAAACGACTGCTAACACCTTTTAAAGAATTAACTAACTTACTCACGCTCACTTTTGGAGGGTAGTTGATAAGCAAATGCACATGATCGCTCTCCCCATCAAATTCTACCAATTCGCTCTCAAAGTCCTTACACACTTTAGCAAACACCGATCCTAAAAAATCTATCACTTCCTTGTTGAACGCTTTACGCCGGTATTTAGTAACAAACACCAAATGCACATGCATTAAAAAACACAATGTCTTCCGTGTCTCATATCATCAATTTTTTTCATAGACCTATTTTAACTAAAAGAGGTTAAAATACTTTTATAAAAGTCAATAAGGGTTTTAAATTCCGCTTGTATCCTACTAAAGAACAACAAGATAAATTGCAACACTCTTTTTTTGTCTATAATCAAGCTTATAATATTGGCTTGAATTTACAACAAGAGCAATACGAGAAAAACAAAGATTTACCTCCCAAAGAAAGAAAGTGGGAAAAATCAAGCGAGTTAGACAAAGCGATTAAACACCACTTGAACGCTAGGGGTTTAAGCTTTAGTAGTGTAGTAGCCCAACAATCACGCATGAATGTTGAAAGGGCTTTAAAGGATGCTTTTAAAGTTAAAAACAGAGGCTTTCCTAAATTCAAGAATTCTAAATTCGCTAAACAATCTTTTTCGTGGAACAATCAAGGTTTCTCTATTAAGGAGAGCGATGATGAACGCTTTAAGATATTCACTTTAATGAAAATGCCCTTTAATGATGTGCATGCATAGAAACTTCCCTCACAATTCTAAAGTCAAACAAATTGTGATCTCTTGCAACCATAGAAAATATTTTGTTAGCTTTAGCGTGGAATACAAACAAGACATTACTCCCATCAAAAACCCTAAAGATTGTGTGGGACTAGATTTGAATATCCTTGATATAGCTTGTTCTTGTGGTGTGAATAATCACAAAAAACTAACGGATTTTAAGCGATACCAAATAGACATGAAAGAATTACTAGGGATAGAAATAGATGAAGAGTTGGATACTAAACGACTTATCTCTACTTATTCCAAATTGTATTCTTTAAAAAAATACTCTAGAGAATGTAAAAGATTACAAAGAAAACAAAGCCGTAGGGCGTTAAAGTCTAAACAAAACAAAACCAAATTAGGAGGTAATTTTTACAAAACCCAAAAGAAATTAAACCAAGCCTTTGACAAGTCTAGTCATCAAAAAACAGACAGATACCATAAAATCACAAGCGAACTTTCAAAGCAATTTGAATTGATAGTAGTTGAAGACTTGCAAGTAAAAAACATGACTAAAAGAGCTAAACTCAAAAATGTTAAACAAAAGAACGCACTTAATAGATCTATCTTAAACGCTTCATTCTATCAAATCATCTCTTTTTTAGACTACAAACAACAGCATAATGGCAAATTGTTAGTAAAAGTTCCCCCACAATATACGAGTAAGACTTGCCATTGTTGTGGGAATATCAACCACAAGCTTAAATTGAACCATAGGCAATATTGGTGTTTAGAATGCGGGTATAGAGAACACAGAGACATCAACGCTGCGAATAATATTTTAAGCAAAGGGTTAAGTCTTTTTGGGGTAGGAAATATCCATGCAGACTTTAAAGAACAAAGTCTTTCGTGTTAGTGTCCATTAGGGCGCTTTAGTTAGGGGTGGTTTCACTAGTGTGGGTTCGGTTTCTTTTTCAAACTCATGTGGTAATTTTTCTGTAATTTCTTTGAATTTTTGATTAAAACCGCTCAAAATACTTGGAGTTATCTTGTCTATGTAAGTTTGTATCTTTTGTTTTTGTAGTTTAATTTGTGGGGTTTGTGGGAGCGTATCCAATTCTTCTAATAATTTTCGTAATTCCAATTCTTGTTTTCTAATCTGTTCAAATTCCACTCTATACTCCTTATCTTTTGGTGTATAATAAGTGTGATCGTACTAGTATGCTTATAAGGATCTAACCCCCATAAACAAGGGATTAGATCACGAATAAGCCTAATATAGCAATTGTGTGAAAATTACTAATACTAGCACTAATACGACAAATACTTTCACATTGATACCTCATAACGAGGTGTCGCTCTCTCTATTCTCCAACCCATTAACTTAACAAAATCAAGCTAATTACTCCAAATTTTGTCGCACATAGGAAATTCAAGAACTACCCTTATCACTTCGTAAGAACTACCCCTTTGTTCATTTTCACCCAAAAATGAGAAACCATACAACTCCGTTATTTAGGCTATTCCAACCCCCAATCTCTCATGCACGTGCATGCGAGTAAAACATTAAAAAACAGCATGCTGTTTAAAAATTTGACATACTCCCCATAGCTAAAGCCAGGGGATTCTAGCTAAAGCAAAGGATGCTTGGAATCAACAAACCCTGCCTACCAAGTAGGTCTTATAGATTCTCCACCAATAAGAGTTGGTGCCCCAACCCTATGAATATTGATAACTGCATTTAAATCCCTATCCAATTCCAAGCCGCAATGTTTGCAATAGTCTTTTCTTTCCTCATCTGTTCTGCCTGTTTTTTTAAATCTTTTTGGCTACTTTTTTAAATCGTGGCAATTTGGCTTGTTTCTTAAAGAATTTTTTATACGCCTTATCTGCCCTTTCAGTTAAGTCTTGCAAGGTTTGTGAGCCTAGCGTTTTTCAAAAAGCATAACGATGGGTCTTTTTTAATTTGGTGGTGTGTTTTTGCAAATCGTAGAGCTTTAAATGCTTTTTAAAAAGTCTATAATAGCGTTTGTGCAATGCAATGATTATACAGCACGCCATAACGCCTTAATAGTGTGTCTATACGCCTATTCTTATTGTTAGTGTAGAGCTTTTGTTTGTAGGCTATCAACATGGTTTTTCCATTTTTCTTTTTGCTTAGGGCGGTTGCTATTTTGTTGGTTTTCAATGTATTGTTTAACACCATTCAAAGGCACACCTCCCGCTGTTGTGAAACAAGAATGAGTCCATAAAGCGGATAGTTTTGTTCTTAAGTGGGTGGATTCTTGTCTTAATATCTTACTGCTGCGACCTTTAGCGGTTTTAATGAATTCCATCACTCCAAAACTTGGATCAATGCCCGCTAAAATGTGGATATGGTCTTTATCTGTTTGCATTTCTATGATTCCCACTCTTAATCCTTTAGCCACTTCTTGAATAATTTCTTTCAATCTTATTCCCACAGCTCCCACTAACACCTTGCGTCTGTATTTAGGACACCACACGATATGGTATTTGCAAGAATAAACAACATTATGATTGCTTTTGTATCAAACAGCGTTACTCATACTTAATATTATCCATAAAAAATAAGGAATACAATATAGTCATAACATTAAATCATTTTTGCCTGTCATATTAACTTAACGCTGATACGGCTATTTCATATTAACATTTTAACGCCTAAAGGCGTTTCGCCAACTATCCCCATGGCTAAAGCTAGGGGCTTTATGGCGTTAGGCGGTAAGTTAAAACAACGCGCATGACGCGTCACATAATTTTGGAGTTTAGTTTTTAGTGGTTTTTTAAGCTAGCGACATCGGTTTGCGCTATCTTGTTTGATTTTGCTTGCACAAAAACAGCTTCAGCTAACGCCTACGCTTTCAAACTGCGATGCACTTTTGTCTGTGCTTCGCTAACGCTTCGCTAATCTGTGTTTGCTTGTCAGCAAACAAGTATCCTCTGCTTTAGCTAGAATCCCCTAGCTTTAGCTATGGGGAGTATGTCAAAAGAATGGCGTATTCAAAACCTACAAGGCAAAAAAATCGCTTGTCATAGAGAATTAGGGCTATCACGCCCCACAATTGATAAGTGGTGGGATTAAGTGTGTTAAAGTTTTGTTTTATGCAAAAATACGCATGTTAAAATAAGTGTAATCATAAAATGTATAGTGATAACTATAGTTGGAGAAAATATGAGCAACTCTAAACTTGTTATACCTAAAATAAGAACAGAAATTACTCGTGAATAACTAGACTTTAAAGAAGTAAGGGATGAGATTTTTTCTTTACTAACATAAAGAGAAAATTGATAATTGACAATAAAGTCTATGTATGTAAACAAAGCAACACTGAGCATATAGGAACTAACAAATAGTAATATATTCGTACTCAACAACAGCACACTAGCAAGTCCAATTAAAAAAATCATGATAGTAGTTATATATCTATTATATAATTTGGCGTTACAGAGATGGATAAGGATTCCTATAACTTGAAATGAAATATAAAAGATAAATAGGTAGTTTTCTGTGATTTGTTTGTTTAGTAAATAGGCTTGCCATAATTGAAAATGGCTTTGAAAGAATATTTGTAAGATTAGGCTGAGTAGGATCAGATTTTTAAGTAGAGGTTTGTCTCTTAATTCTCTAAAACTTTCTTTTACATGTTGCTTTAATATTTGAAATTGTTTGTTTTTTTCTAGTTTGTGAGAAGAATCATCTTTAAAAAACAAAATAATAACCGAGATGCATAGTAATGTGAGCAATACTGATATGTAATACATAGAAACGCCATATTTTAAATATAAAAACGAACCCAAGCAACTTCCAACTATTAACCCTATAAAACTGATTTGGTGGCTTTTTGCAATAAATGTTGATAAATCTTCTTTTTGCTCTTTAATATTGGTAATGAGAGTAGCATCAATAGTGCCCGATTCTAGTGCGTTTGATAATCCATAAATACCCCATGCTAGAATCATGCTGATAAAACTATCTAACCATAAGATACAAAAAAAACTACATACTAAAATCAATTTTGAAACGATAAAAAGTATCTTTCTATTCATTAAATCTGCTAATACACCGCTTGGATATTCAGAGATCAGAACACACAAACTGTAGGTGGCTTGTATAATCATAATTTGACTTAATGATAGCCCTTTATTGAGTAATAAGGGTGTTAAAATGGCATGAGGTAAAGATTGGGCAATAACAAGCAATATTGTTGCTAAATAATAAGATAGTATATTTATTTTTAGTGTTTTATTCATATTGAGAAGCTCTACTTATTGATTGTGATTAGAGCAAAAAGCACATTTATAATCTATGCTAGATAATAAGGTGTGTGTTTTGAAAGTTTTATTGTCAATTCCAAATCGGCAATTCAACGATTTTATAGAGTTAAAATCACTAGACATAAATTGTATAATATCTGAAATTGCCAAGCTAGAAGCGATGGAATTATTTAAGAAAGTTGATGGTGCTTGCATACGCTCATTTATGAGATATATATCTAGATTTTCATTACCATCTTTTTTATTGTCTAGAGCAAAACGATTATGACAAAAAGGACAACAAGATAATGATGGGATATAAAAAGGACCTATAAGAGATATATCATTTAAATAGCCAATATTTAGAAATGGAATACGATATTTGCAAAATAATCTCGTCGATAGTTGCACTGTGTTTGGATTATCTCCAGAGATAACTCCAAACAAATTTTCTTTTTTATGTTTAGAAAAAGTTTGACCAACACATGCAGTAAAACTAGTTTGATAATATTGCATAAATAACCTTTTATGAATGAATATTGATTTAAATAAAATAATAAATTTTAAATAATTGCACTCTACACTCTAATAGAGTGCAAGTTCTGAGTTAATTGCGGTATGATAATTTCATGACTTACTCCTTGTTAATTTTGAAGATTATGAAAACAATATTGAAGATTATAATCTTTTTGTTATATTTGGTCAATTTGTTATTCAGTAATATCATTATGGGTCAATCTAATTCAAAAGTATCCTCTGCTTTAGCTAGAATCCCCTAGCTTTAGCTATGGGGAGTATGTCAAAACCTAGCTTGAAACTCTTCATAGCCTTTTTTTCTTAATTGGCATGCTAGGCATTCCCCACAGCCATAACCATAAGCATGCAAAATCTTTCGCTCCCCTTGATAGCAGGTGTGCGTTTCTTTGATGATTAAATCCAAAGCCCCTAAATCTTTAGCCATTTGAAATTCTTGTGCTTTACTTAAAAACATTAAAGGGGTTACAATCTTAATAGTAGTGTTTGAGCCTAAATTTAATGCATGTTCAATGCTTTTAATAAAATCTTCTTTACAATCCGGATAGCCGCTAAAATCCGCTTGTGAAACCCCTAAAGCGATGTTATTAGCCCCTAGTTTTTGTGCATAAGAATGCAAAAGGGTGATAAAAATTGCGTTACGATTAGGCACAAAAGAATTGGGTAAATCTTTGTTTTGCACATGTGAATGCCCTATTAAATCGTTAGAGTTTTTAAAAAGTGCAGAGTGGGTGATATTTTCTAAAAAATCTAGTTGAATGATTTCATAGGGGAGTTTTAAAAGAGAAGCGATTTTTTGAGCGCATTCTAATTCCACAGAGTGTTTTTGCGCGTAATCAAACCCTACTAAATAGACTTTTTTAAAACGCTTTGCCGCCCATATGGCCAAGGTGGTGCTATCTTGTCCGCCACTAAAACTAATCACACAAATTTCTTGTCCCATCAAAACCCCTTAAAATTCTAAAAAGATATAATAACACAAAGAAATTGAAGAGCAAAAAGCGTGTTTGAGTTAGAAGAAGAATTAAAAGAATTGTTTGATCTTTATGAAAAATCCCATTATGAGCTTTACTTGGTGGGAGGGTGCGTGCGCGATTGTTTAATGGGCTTTGCCCCTAAAGATTATGACTTGACTTCAAACGCTTTAGTGAGTGAAAGTAAAGAACTTCTTTTAAAACACCATTTTAGGGTGCTAGAAACCGGTATCAAACATGGCACGATCACAGCCCTTAAAAACAATAAAAGCTATGAAATCACAACTTTTAGGGTTGAAAAGGGGCATATTAAGCACAGAAGACCTAAAGAATTGGTTTTTAGCGCTCATTTAACAGACGATTTAAAACGGCGCGATTTTAGCATGAACGCCATCGCTTATAGCCCTACAAAAGGCTTAATTGATCCTTTTAAAGGGCAAAATGCGATTGAAAATCGCATGATTGAATGCGTGGGCAAAGTGCGATTAAGGTTTTTTGAAGACGCTTTAAGGATTTTAAGGGCGTTACGATTTGGTGCGACTTTAGGGTTTAAGATAGAAACAAACACCAAAAGAGCGGTTTTTGCATGCAAGGATTTGTTAAAACACCTTTCCAAAGAACGCTTGCAAAGCGAATTGAATAAGCTTCTTATGGGGAAAAACGCCTATGGAGTCATTAAAGAGTATCAAGAAATTTTAGAGTTGGTTATTCAAGAGCGTTTAGAAAATGTAGAGTTTTTAAAAAACGCCCCCTTTAATTTAGAATTAAGATTATTAGGGTTTTTTACGCATCAAAAAAGTTTAGAAAATTTACGCTACCCTAAAAAAATGATCATTTTATTCGCTAAAGCTAAAGAATGCCACCAAGCTTTTTTGAATATCCACAATAAAACAGAATTAAAATTTTTATTAAAAAACTATGATTTAGAGCCTTTTAATTTGGCTTTAGATTTTTATGCGTTAGAAAACCCCAAACACGCCTTAAAAATCAAAGGCTTGTTAAAAGAAATCTTTAACGCTAATGAGCCTTTTAAAAAAGAACACCTAGTCCTTAAAGGCGGTGCACTTAAAAACTACCAGCACCAAAAAATAGGCGAAATTTTAAACGCATGCTTAGATCTAGTCATTACAAACCCTAAAAACAATTCTTTAGAGTTTTTGATAGAGTGGGTTAAAAGTAAGTATTGATTGGGTTAGTTTTTAAAGCGCTTTTTAACCTTGATTGTGTCAAAATACAGCAAAAAATTTTAATTGAGAGCGTATGGACTTTAAGAATAAAAAATGGCTTTTTCTAGCCCCTCTAGCAGGCTATACGGATTTGCCTTTTAGAAGCGTGGTGAAAAAATTTGGCGTGGATGTGACCACAAGCGAAATGGTGAGCTCGCATTCGCTAGTGTATGCGTTTGATAAAACTTCTAAAATGTTAGAAAAATCCACTTTAGAAGATCATTTCATGGTGCAAATTTCAGGCTCTAAAGAAAGCGTAGTCAAAGAAGCGGTTGAAAAAATCAACGCTTTAGAGCATGTGAGTGGGATTGATTTTAATTGTGGTTGTCCTGCCCCCAAAGTGGCTAATCATGGTAATGGTAGCGGATTGTTAAAGGATTTAAACCACTTGGTGAAACTCTTAAAAGTGATTAGAGAAAACACCAACAAACCCATCACAAGCGTGAAAGTGCGTTTGGGTTTTGAAAAGAAAATCCCCAAAGAAATCGCTCATGCACTCAATGACGCTCCAATTGATTATGTGGTGGTGCATGGAAGGACACGAAGCGATAAATACCAAAAAGATAAAATAGATTATGAAAGCATCGCCTTAATGAAAGAGATTTTAAAAAAGCCTGTGATAGCCAATGGCGAAATTGACAGCGTGAAAAAAGCCTTTGAAGTCTTGCAAATCACGCAAGCTGATGGGCTAATGATAGGGCGAGCAGCCTTAAGAGCCCCATGGATATTTTGGCAAATTAGGAATAACACCACAGAATTACCGGCGGTTGTAAAAAAAGACTTGGTTTTAGAACATTTTGATAAAATGGTGGAGTTTTATGGGGATAGGGGGGTTGTCATGTTTAGGAAAAACTTGCATGCTTACGCTAAGGGCGAAATGCAAGCGAGTGCGTTTCGTAATTGCGTCAATACCCTTACAGAAATAAAGAGCATGCGAGAGAGCATAGAGGAATTTTTTAATCAAGAAATGTTGCAAGGTGAAGTGCCATTATGGGTAGAATTGAATCAAAAAAGCGTTTGAGGGCGGTTATTTTTTTAGCCAGTTTGGGGGTTTTGTGGGGTAGTGCTAGTGAAAAAACGCCTTTTTTTAAAACTAAAAATCATATCTATTTGGGTTTTAGGCTAGGCACAGGGGCTGATACACGCACGAGCATGTGGCAACAAGCCTATAAAGACAACCCTACTTGCCCTAATGGCGTGTGTTATGGCGAGAAAATAGAAGCCCATTATGAAGGGGGCGAAGACTTTTCTAAGAATTTGTCCTATCAAAAAATGTCTTATCAAAACTTGTCTTATACTGGTCAAATAGGCGATGAGATAGCCATTGATAAATACCGTATTTTAGGCTTAAGGGTGTGGGGAGATATAGAATACGCTAAGGCTCAATTAGGTCAAAAAGTGGGGGGGGATACCCTTTTATCTCAAGCGAATTATGACCCAAGCACCATTAAAACTTACGATCCTACTTCAAACACTCAAAGCCCTTTAGTCTTGCAAAAAACCCCAAGCCCCCAAGACTTCCTTTTCAATAACGGGCATTTCATGTCGTTTGGCTTGAATGTGAATGTGTTTGTTAATCTCCCCATAGACACTCTTTTAAAACTCGCCTTAAAAACAGAAAAAATGCTGTTTTTTAAAATAGGCGTGTTTGGTGGGGGTGGGGTGGAATACGCCGTGTTGTGGAGCCCTAATTATCAAAACCAAAACACCAAGCAAGAGGATAAATTTTTTGCCGCAGGTGGGGGGTTTTTTGTGAATTTTGGGGGTTCTTTGTATATAGGCAAGCACAACCGCTTTAATGTGGGGTTAAAAATCCCTTATTATAGTTTGAGCGCTCAAAGTTGGAAAAACTTTGGCTCTAGCAATGTGTGGCAAGAGCAAACCATCCGACAAAACTTCAGCGTTTTTAGGAATAAAGAAGTTTTTGTCAGCTATGCGTTTTTGTTTTAAATTTTACCCAATAGCACTAAAAAATCCCTAAATAAAGTGACGCTAAGCGTCCCCATAATGGCGGTTACGAAGAGATTCACGCCCATAAAGATTTTTTGGTTGTTTAAAAGTTTAGAGCCATAACGTAATGACAAAGTGCATAACAATAAAAGCCAAGAGAGAGCCGCTGATAAAGTGCCAGCTAGAAAGACAAATTTTTGCACTAAATTAAAAGGCAAAGCACTTGCACCAATGAGAAACACCATTTCCAAATACACTTGTGGGTTGAGTAAAGTAACGCCTAAAGTGAATAATAAAGTCTTTTTTAAGGATAGTTTTTTAGGGGTTTGGACTTGCTTTTTTTTAAAGGTTTGAAAAAGGGTTTTGAACGCTAAAAAAGCATAAAACCCAGTAAAAAGTGCCCCAAATAGATTTAAAGACAGGCTCAAATAAAGGTTTTTAGCGAAATAAGCCCCCACGCCAAACACGCCCATGCTCATCAATACAATATCGCACATAAAACACAAGACGCAAATCAAAAACACATAATTTCTAGCCATCCCTCTTTCCACAATAAACAAGGATTGCGCTCCCACCGCTGCGCACAAAGAAATAGCCAAAATAAAGCCTTCTGCAAAAATCATAAACATTTTATGCCAGTCCTTTTATTAAAAATAAGCCCCAAATGATTTTAAAACGATATTTTAAAATTTTAGGGTTTAAAATGACCTTTATACGCTAAACATAAAATCTAAAAAATGCTAAAAAGCATTTTTTTAAGATAAATAGTAAAGAGCTTGCGTCAAACAAGTGATAACTCCTTAAAGCGGTCTTCTTTGGTTAGGTGGATATTAAGGGGATTAAGGGGGGTGTTATCGCAAAATATCCCCCTATCCCCTTAAGGAAATGAGTTTTACCATAAAAGTTGAAGTTAAAAAACCCTATTTTGATATTTTCAGCAGTTTAATAATGGATTAAAATTAATGCGCTAAAATCATGGAATTTGCTGTCGTTGTGTAGCAAAAATTTGACAATAAGGGATCGGTAATGAGAAAGAGTTTGGCTTTTTGCCTAATGGTTGCACTTGGCTTGCAAATTCTAGGGGCTAGAGACTTTTCGTCACTCAAAAACGAGGAGCTTTTGAAGTTGGCAGGCACTCTGCCTTCTAGTGAGGCGATTGATTATCGCATGGAAGTGTCCAAACGCCTTAAAGCTTTAAATGCTGAAGAAGCCAAGAAATTCCGCGCGAATTTCAGCCGGATCGCTAGGAAAAATCTTTCCAAAATGAGTGAAGAGGATTTCAAAAAAATGCGCGAAGAGGTGCGTAAGGAATTGGAAGAAAAAACCAAGGGCTTGAGCGCTGAAGAGATCAAGGCAAAAGGGCTTAATGTGAGCGTTTGCAGTGGCGATACGAGAAAAGTTTGGTGTAGGGCTGTTAAGAAGAAAGAAGAACATTGCTCTCCTAAGTGAGATAACCAGTTGATTAAAAAGGATAGAACATGAAAAAAGCGTTGAAAATACTTTCTATTGGGGCGTTGTTGTTTATGAGTTTAAACGCAAAAGATTTCAGCAAAACAAGCGATGAAGATTTGGCTAAAATGGCTGGGATTGTCGCTCCGCAGGATATTGTGGATTATACTAAAGAATTGAAAATGCGCATGGGAAAAATGCCTAAAGACAAGAAAATGGCGTTCCACAAACAATTGCATGAGTATGCAATTAAAAACACGGATAGCATGACCGTGGCGGACTTTGAAGCCCATCAAAAAGCCATTCAAGAAGCCCTTAAAAAAGGCAACATGGAAGACATGGATGATGATTTTGGGTTGAGATCATGCAAGCATGGGAAAATGCACAAGCACGGCTCTCATGATAAACATGGCAAAGGGCATGATAAGGGGCATGACAAAGATCATGACGATAAAGATCATGACCACCATGACGATGATCATGGCGAAAATAAGCAATAAGGCTTAATTGCACCGCTTGTTATTGACACTTCAAACCTTTTGGGCATGAATCCTAAACGCTTTGAGCGTTTGGGGTGTGTGCTGTTAGCTATCGCATAAAATATCATTAGTGATTTGTATTCGTTGGTTTTTAAGTAGAGTATGGTATAATTTCAGCCATTTAAATTTTTTAAAGGATAACACATGGCTTATATTAACCAAAACAGCGAAATGTCAATACTTGTGCATGTATTTAACACCGCCGTATTTAACAACTCCGCATTTGATGACATAACGCTAGCTGATTTAGGTGAGGAACAGATGAGCGTGGAATTAGAGAGCGATAGTGTGAATAGGTTACTAGCGGTCACTCAAACCATAATAAGCTCAATATTTTTGTGCCAGCGGTAATTAAAGTCCCAATCCTTAAAACAAGCCCATCGCATGAAATATGGCTTAACGCTACAATACAAAACCCTATTTTAGGCGAATGCACTTTAAAAGACGACGCAGGGTATCAATGTGTGATAAGACAAGTAACTTTAGACTCCAATGTTAGAGATTTAGGAACAAGCACCGAATTTACGATTAAGGGCGACTTTTATCCCAACTAAGATTTGATTAAAATTCCAGTCAAAAAAACAAAATCTAAAATCGCTTTAGCGTTTCAAATAATCCTTAAGTTCAAGATAAATAAGCGGATTTTCTCGTATCAGTTTCAATAAAACTTGATACAAGTTTCCCTTATATCTAACCCATACTTTTTAATTCTTCTTTTAGCAAGAGAGCCATTACCCACCACTTGAAAGATGCCTTTGTAGTTTCTTTTAGCATGCCAAGATACTGGCATTTTTGAATTGACTTTTCACCCTCTTTTGCTTCTTATTTTTTTGACTCTAATGTAGCTTTCATTTTCTATTCCGCCATTTAATGCGGCATCTTTTCATATTCTTTAACCATTAAAATACTAATCTGTTTGATGATTTTATTGATGGTTGGTTTATGAGTGGTATTTGTTATTTAGAAAAACTAAATATCCATTGAAAACCTTGAATTATTTCTCTAGAATTTTACTTTGAGAAATTCTTAAACGAACCACACATTCACTTAAAACTATGTTTATAGTAACTTAAAGCTCTTTTTTAGAGCTTAAGTTATTTTGACCCTTGTATTTAAAATCCCTTTTTTTAGTGTGGCATGCTTTCCACAAACGAACCAAGCGACATCAATTTTTTATAGCGGTTGTCAAGGAAATGAGGGTCTTGTTGGATAGTCCTTAGAGTGTCTAAAAAATACTCTTTGATTGTATTAGCCGCTGAGATTTTGTTTCTATGAGCCCCCTTGCTAGGCTCTAGGATAATATCATCAATAAGCCCTGCTTCTTTTAAGTCTCTAGGCGTGATTTTCATCGCTTTAATAGCCACTTCAGTCTTGCTAGGATCATCCCAAAGGATCGCCGCACAACCTTCTGGGGATATAACGCTAAAAATGGAATATTCCATCATCGCCAACTTGTCTGCAACCGCAATCGCTAACGCGCCACCACTACCCCCTTCACCGATAATAATAGAAATAGTAGGGACTTTTAAGGAAGCAAACTCTTGGAGATTTTTAGCGATCGCTTCGCTTTGGCCTCTTTCTTCTGCACCAATTCCTGGATACGCTCCAGCCGTATCTACAAGCATTAAGATAGGCAAATTAAACTTTTCAGCAAACTTTGCCATTTTCAAAGCTTTACGATAGCCGCAAGGATTGGGCATGCCAAAATTTCTTAAAAGTTTGTTTTTAGTCCCTCTGCCTTTTTCTTCTCCGATCACCACAACTGGGATATTATCAATTTTCCCTATAAAACACACGATCGCTTTATCATCATTGTAATGTCTATCCCCAAAGACTTCATACTTATCTTTTAAGATCAAATCAATGTAATCCATAGCGTAGGGTCTATCAGGGTGTCTTGCTAACTGGAGTTTTTGAAAATCAGTGAGATTGGAGTAAATGGTTTTAACTTCCTTATCCAATCTTTTTTCTAAGATTTCTTTAGCGTCCTCATCGCCTCTAATGAGGGCTAATTCAATTTCATTTTGAATCTCTTTAATATGATTTTCAAAATCTAAATAAATGGCCATTCAAAATCCTAGACTTTGTAAAACTAGACTTTTTTGAAAATCACAACACCATTAGTGCCACCAAAACCAAATGAGTTGCTCATCACCGCATTCACTTGCTTTTCTCTAGCCGTATTAGGGATATAATCTAGATCGCATTCTGGGTCAGGCGTTTCTTGATTGATGGTGGGAGGTAAGATCCCTTGATTCATCGCCATAATGGAAATAACGGCTTCTAAAGCACCCGCAGCCCCTAAACAATGCCCAATCTGCCCTTTAGTGGAGCTAACAGGAGGAACTTTTTCTTTAGAGCCAAACACATTTTTGAGAGCGATGCTTTCATACCAATCGTTATAATGCGTGCTAGTCCCATGGGCATTCACATAGCCTATCTCCACTTTCGCCATTTCTAAAGCCATTTTCATGGCTCTAAAAGCCCCTTCGCCCTCAGGGGCTGGGGCTGTGATATGGTTAGCATCGCCACTCTCACCATATCCGGCAAATTCTGCATAAATTTTCGCCCCCCTTTTTTTTGCGCTTTCATATTCTTCAAGCACTAAAGCCCCAGCACCTTCCCCCATCACAAAACCATTGCGATCTTTATCAAAAGGTCTTGAAGCTTTTTTAGGCTCATCATTTCTTGTAGAAAGGGCTTTAATGCTTGCAAACCCACCAATGCCTACAGGACAAATGGTGGATTCTGCTCCCACGACTAGCATTTTATCAGCCCCACCAAGTAAAATGGTTTTAACCGCTTCAATAATCGCATGAGTGCCAGCTGCACAAGCCGTTACGACAGAGAGATTAGGCCCTTTAACGCCAAACTCAATAGAAGTGAAACCTCCGATCATATTCACTAACGCAGAAGTGATAAAAAAGGGATTGACTTTTCTAGGACCTTTTTCAAAACAAAAAATGGAATTCGCTTCAATATTCCCCAATCCGCCAATTCCAGAGCCAGAGCTTACGCCCATGCGATTAGCCAATTCTTCAGGGCATCTATTTTGAGCGTCTAAAATCCCACTATCTTTCATCGCCTCTCTTGCAGCTTTCAAGGCTAATTGAATGAAACGACCTGCCTTTTTAACATCTTTGGGATTCATCACCTCTGTAGGGTCAAAGTCAGTGATTTCTCCAGCAATACGCACAGGAAACGCACTCGCATCAAAACTTTCTATGTTTTTGATACCGCATTCCCCCTTAGCGATCGCCAAAAAAGAATCTTCTTTATTTAAACCTAGCGAATTGATCATCCCCATTCCAGTTACTACAATCCGACGCACCAATAGCTCCTCATTTCAAAAACTTTAATTCAATAAAACTAGATTTTAGCTAAAACTAAATTTTTAAGTAAAACTTGGAGACAAACGCTCCAAGTCAAAAAGATTAGGCTAGTTTATTATCCTCAATATACTTCACCACATCGCCCACATTGACGATTTTTTCCGCTTGCTCATCAGGAATTTCAATGCCAAACTTTTCTTCTAACGCCATGATTAATTCCACGACATCTAAAGAGTCCGCACCCAAATCCTTCACAAATTCCGCTTCTAGTGTAACTTGCGCCGCATCCACATTCAACTGCTCAGTAATAACTGCTTGAATATCTTCAAATAAAGCCATAATCAAAACTCCCTTGTTTTGTAAAAATTAAATTGAATTATTGGAGCGTTTATTTTTGCTCCAAAACATCTAAAATTCTATACAACAAATAAATTATGATGAGAAACAATATTAAATAAATAATCCCCATTTGACTAACCTCTTTGTTTTAGAATAACCTCATAATGGTAGCATGATTTTTGCTACTTACAAACTATTATGGTTAAAAATATTAGGGCTACATATAAAGTCCGCCATTAACCTTGAGAGTCTCTCCGGTGATATAACTAGAGTGATCACTCAAAAGAAACGCTACCGCTTCTGCCACTTCCTTAGTAGCCCCTAGCCTGTTTAAAGGAATATTTTTAACATAATCCGCTTTGAGTTCGTCTTTCAAATTAGCGTTCATGTCGGTTTCTATAAAACCGGGCGTTACAGAGTTAAAACGGATATTCCTTAAAGCTCCCTCATAAGCAAAGGACTTGCTCATCGCAATCATCCCCCCCTTACTCGCTGAATAGTTTGTCTGCCCCATATTGCCTCTCTCACCAATGATAGAAGCGATATTGACCACGCTCCCAAAACGGCTTTTGCTCATCACCTTTAAAGCTTCCCTACAACCTATAAAAGCTGAAGTGAGATTGTTGTCTATGACATGGTGAAAATCTTCTGTTTTCATTTTGATCGCTAATTTATCGCACACCACACCAGCATTATTCACCAAGTAAGACAAACCTCCATCGCTTTGGACAATGGTTTGTATCGCTTCAACAAAATCGTTTTCAGAAACCGCATCAAATTTGATAACAGCTACCCTATGACCTTTTTCTTCAAGTTCATTTTTCAAAGCGTCAGCCACTTCTGCATTACTGCGATAGTTGATCCAAACTTTTAACCCCATAGAAGCGAGCGTTCTTGCAATCTCGGCCCCAATGCCTTTAGAAGCTCCCGTAATGAGAACATTTTTCCCTGTAAAACGCATGATTGTCCTTAATTAAATTTTTCTCAAAGCCTTTTATAGTCTTGATTCATAACGCCTTAACATATAAAGACGCTTTAAAATCTTCTTTTTAGCGCTGATTTTTTGCTTTTTGTGCTTTTCAGTTTTAGACTCAAAGAATCTTCTTGCACGGCATTCTGTCACCACTAGATTACGATCAGTTTGCTTTTTGAATCTTCTGTAAGCTTCATCAAACGCATCGCCTTCTCTAACCTTAATCCCTGGCATACGGTTATCACCTCTTTTCTATAGCTTAAAATCATTGCTCAAGCAATGGCTACAAATGAGACGATATTATATAAAAGGGATTAACTTATTGTCAAGAATTTTTATTTTTTTCTAGCGATTTTATTGATAAGGTTGTAAGGATCAAAGGCAACCGTCATATACACTTGGTAAGATTCCATCCAAGGCGAATGGCTTTTAAAACCCTCATGCATAGAATTTAACACGAAGTTGACCCGAACGGACGCGAAGTCGTTTTTCCAATTATAATACAAATCAAAACGATTATACATGTTCGCTTGAAAAAAGGGCACGCCACGATAAATGGGCGTGGGGCAATAAGAGGGCGTGCAATACATACTCACATACTGGTATTGGTTGTAAAAAGGCATTTCAGGGGTTTTTGCAAAATAAAATAAATTGTGGATACCAAAGCCTTTGTATTGGAGCTCTATATCAAATTGCCCCCCAACGCTATTGATAAAGGGCACATCTTTTTCTCTATTTCTCAATCGGCTCGCTTCAGAAACCATGCCAAATCTGGCGTTGAGTTTTTCCATAAAAGGGGCGATGTCTAAAAGGCTTGTCCCTATGTAAGCGTTGTAATAAAGGCGATCTAACAAATAAATCGCACTGTTATCAATGGCTTTTTTTTCATTAAAATGCATGCCGTCAGCGCCATTTAAAAGGTATTTGTCTTCATTATGAAACAAGACAAAATTCCCTCCCAAAATCAAGAAATCCTTAAAAAAGTTATAACCAACAGAGCCGTTCATTTGAAATCTGTCCATTGCATTCCCATAAGGGTTTCTCCCGAATTTGCAAGTGTTGTAACAATTCCCCCCAAACCAATCCAGCATGAATTCCGCATGCCCATAATAGGGTTTTAGGGGTGAATAATGGTTTTGAAATTGCAATAAAAACCCTCTAGCGTTCGGATCTATAAACCAATAATAAGGGGCGAAAACATTCAAACCATAGCTTCCTAAAAGGTTTTTTCTAGGGAAAATCCCGCCATAAAAGGTGAAACGATCCCCTCTAGCCTTGTAATACATCGTAGGCCCCCAAGCGTAGGGAAAATTGGTATTGTAATTATGGAAATTTTGAAAGAAATACGCCCCCACAATCAGGCTTTGCTCTATTTTTTTGGTGTGAAATTGGATCCCAAACTCTGGGGTCAAACGGCTTTTAAGGTTGGTGTTAGTGTTGATCCAATAGGGCGTTGAACCTTCATGATCCATGATAAACATGTTAAAACCCAGATTGTATTTAAAAATATTCCAATCAAAAGCGTGAGAATTAGCCACTAGCGAACCGACTAAAAAAGCATGTTTTAAAAAGGTGTTTGCCACTTGTTACCTCATACCATATATCGTTTTCAATCAAAAGGTTTATTTTTTAGAGAATGGGTTATTTTAGCGCATGTTTTTAGAAAATGGGTTATTTTAGCGCATGTGAAAACATATTCTTTTTTTATTATTATAAAATATTGTTTATTTCATGTTAGAATAACTCCCACAACACTATATCATTAGAAAAAGGAAACCAATGGAATCAGAAAATAAAAACATGAGACCAGGTCGTAAGCGTGTCGCCACAGACGAGTTGAAACGCAACTTTTCAGTGACTTTTTATCTCTCTAAAGAAGAACATGATGTTTTAAAGCGTTTGGCTGATGAAGAGGTAGAGAGCGTGAATTCTTTTGTAAAACGCCATATTTTAAAGACGATTATTTACAAAAAAGGCACCAACTCAAGCGATTCTTAAAGTAGGCTTAAAGCCTACTTTAGGCATTGACCTTTAAGAGCAACACCCACTAGAGCATTTAGTTTTAATGCCTACTGATGAGCGATTCATCAAGCAAAACCCTTTCCCCTCTAAGTAGCGTCTCGCATCAAATCCAGCCACAAACAAGCCTCCAGCAAATAACGCCAAATCTTTAACCACTAACCTTCCTGCCCCAGATAACCATGGGAAATGCTGATTGACAAAGACTTCTGGCGTTGTGAATAAAAAAGATAGGGTAGTGATAGTCATTCCAGCTACAAGCAAGCCTCCAATCACGCCCATTAAAGGCATCCAAAGCCCTAAAAGCACCAAAATACCTAAGATCATAATCGTAATCCCTAAAGCTTCAGCCACTAAATAAGTGTGGTTTTCCTTATGCCATTCTTTGTTTTCAATGATTTTAGGGTTATCTTGCAAATCTTCTTGCATGGACTGGGATTCGGACATTTTGTGTTGCTTGTATGCGGGCTTTTCAAATTGATACATGAAAGAAAAGAAGGGGGAGTTGGCTACAAAAGGGGCGATCCCTTCGGCTTCATAGGGCACAAACTTAAGCCCTCCGATCCAAATAAAAATAATGAAAATAGCTATATGCATCAAATAGCCACCTAGATTCTGGAGTTTTGTAATCGTTTCAAGTAATGATTTTAACGATTGCATGGTTTTATTCCTTTAAGATATTTTTTGTATTGCTAAAAACAGCTCGTAAATGATAGCACATTATGTTTAATTGCAACACAATCATAAAACAATAATGATCAAAAACACCCATGCCCTAAAACACTCATGCCAACACAATAAACTTTGCTTTTATAACAAAACACTCATGCCAATATAACGCACCGCACCTTTATAAAAAATTTCATTATCCCTTAAAGAAAGCTCTAAATGCTCGTTGCTTTTAGGAATAAGGGTGGCATTTCTAGGCGTGTTATAAAAGGCGTTTGCAGCAAAAAAAGTTGCCGCCATGCCTGTCCCGCAAGCTAGGGTAAAATCTTCAACCCCTCTTTCATAAGTTTGTAAAAAAATCGTCTTTTTATTTTCTATAAAGGCGATATTAACATTAGCGTCAGACGCATGCCTTAAAGCCCTTAATTCCAATATATTGAGAGAATTTAATGACTCTTTTTTTTTGACAAATCCCACTAAATGCGGCACCCCTGTATCTATGAGGTAGAAAGTAGGGATACTTGCCAAAACGCTGTCGTTTGAAAAAGATTTTTTCCCCCCTGAAGTGGAAATTATCTCTAAGATGTCGCCGCTACCGAGATTGCTCTCTATGATATTTGGCTCTTCTATGCAGATAGAAATTTTTCTTTGTCCGGCTAAAAAAACATGGTTTTTAGGGGCTATATGGTGTTGGTAAGCAAACAGCCCCACGCAACGGCTCGCATTCCCACACATGCTAGCTTGAGAGCCGTCTGAATTGTAAAAATCCCATTCATAGTCATAATCCTTACTCGGTAAGACGACCACAAGCCCATCAGCACCAAAACCCTCATGCCTATGGCACACCTGTCTGGCTAAATTGGAAAAATCCCTTTTTTTGAAGCTTTGCGTGATTAAAAAATCATTTCCGCTCCCTGAATATTTGTAAAATACCATTGATTGCAAGCCTTTTTGATTTTAATTATAAATTATAAGAAATTTTATCCTTAAAAAGAGCGTTTTTTAGCTAACATTTTATAACTTTTGGTTTAGTTTAATGGGGATAATTTTCATGAAAGCTCAGTATTTCTTTTGGATTCTTTTTTTGATTGGTTTTTATTGGATGCTCTATTTGTATCAAGATTTTTTAATGGATGTGCTGATTGCTGGGCTTTTGTGCGTGGGGCTTTTCCAAGTAAAAGTCTTTTTGGATAAGCACTTTTTTAATGTGTTCAGTTCGCTTTTATGCGTTCTAGTTTTAGCGAGCGTTTTGATCGTGCCGTTGTATTTTATTATTTATAAAAGTTCTAATATCATTTTTGAAATCAATTTTGAAAAACTTTCAGCCTTAATCAAATGGCTCAAAGAGATGATCACCGAAAATTTATCGCATTTTCCTGCCATCCATGATGGGGTTAGCAAGTTTTTAGAAAATTTTAACGCCACTTCAATCACAGGTTATTTGTTGAAAATAAGCAGCTATGTGGGAAAATACGGCTTGAAACTCATTACAGACGCTTTGTTGATTTTAGGGCTATTGTTTTTCTTTTTTTATTATGGGGAGAGGTTTTATCATTATTTTTTAGGGGTCTTGCCTCTTCAAATCCATCAAAGTAAAAAGATTTTTGAAGAAGTGGCTGGGATTTTACGCATCGTGCTTTTAACTTCTTTAATTACGGTTATTTTAGAGGGTGTAGCGTTTGGGGTGATGATTGTATGGTTTGGGCATGACGGTTGGTTTTTAGGGATTTTGTATGGGTTAGCGTCTTTAGTGCCGGCTGTTGGAGGGGCTTTGATTTGGATCCCTATCGCTATTTATGAGCTTTACCATGGGCATGTGAATGGGGCTATTTTTATTGTTTTGTATTCTATTTTATTGATTGGTGGGCTGATTGATAGCGTGCTTAAGCCATTTTTAATTGTCGTTGTCAAAAAAAGAATCTTTAAAACCACCCTTAAAATCAATGAAATGCTGATTTTCTTTTCTATGATTGCTGGGATTTCACAATTCGGTTTTTGGGGGATTATTGTAGGGCCTACCATTACGGCGTTTTTTATTGCACTATTGCGTTTGTATGAGAATTATTTTATTCAAAAGGAGCAAAAAACATGCGAGTGATGAGAGTTGCATTTTGTGGAAAGATTGCAAAATACACTCCCATATAAATTTTAAACTCGCCACATCAAAAACTTAAGCTTTTGTGGCGAGTTTGTTGATCGCTTCAGCGTTCATGTCGTCTTGATGGGTTTTTAGCACTTTAGAATACATGTCCAAAAAGCGGTTGATTTCAATCAACGCGCTCATCTCACGCACCGCATTGACATTGCTTTTCTCTAGCATGTATTGCCTTAATGCATTAGAATCAGAGACTTGATGGATGCCTTCGCCTTGATAAGTATAAAGGTTTTGCCCTATTTTTTTAAGGTTTTTAGGCTCGCTAAAACTCACTAAAGCTAACGCGCCTGCTTGAATTTGGGCTTCATTATCACTAAAAGTGATTCCACCATTTTGATCAACTTCAATTTCAGTATTAGGCATGAGCATGATCCCTCCTTGCTCATTCAAGCCAGAGCGTGAAAGCACCTTAAAGCCATTAAGGGTAACCAAAAAGCCGTCTTTATCAATACTAAAATGCCCATCTCTAGTGTAGGCGATGCCCTCATTAGTTTGTATCGCAAAATAGAGATTAGGGCTTGTTAGAGCAAAATCTAAGGGGTTATGCGTTTCTTCAAATGCACCAAGGCTTTTATCGGTATAGATTTCTGACAAAATAGGCACACGATTGAGATTGCGGTTTAAATATTTCGCACTCGCTTTGGTTTGATCTTTTAGGGGCAGTTGCTCTTGGTATTGTTGGTAAAGTCTTAAAAAATCGCTTGTAATTGTATCGTCTCTTTTAAAGCCATTGGTATTTAGGTTAGCTAAATTATTAGAGACTAAATCCAAGCGGTTAAATTGTGTAGCCATAGCTCCTGCGGCCGCATAATACCCATTTTGCATGCAATAATCCTTTTAAAAGGAAAAATTATAGCAAAAATTAAATAAGAACCAATTTATTCCAAATAGGTTTTTTTAGGGAATAGCATTACCATAATCATGTATATAATGAGACTAAACATGACATAGCCCACAAACCCTACTTCAAAACCATGTTGTTTGAATTCTAACGCTACATAACTAGCACTCCCCCCAAAAAGCGCATTCGCAATCGCATAAGCTAGACCCACGCCAAGCGCTCGCACATGTTCAGGGAATAATTCCGCCTTAATAACCCCAGCAATACAAGTATAAAAGCTCATCGTACTCAATGCAAGCATTTCATAAAATAGGGCTTCATACACGCTAGTGGCGTGTTTGATACCATAAAAGACAAGGGGAGTTACAATAAGCCCTGTGATAGCAAAAATCATCAACATTTTTTGGCGTTTGATTCTATCTGCAAGCATTCCGCATAAAGGCTGTAAAAAGATAAAATAAGTGAGCGCTAAAAGCATGATAAAACTGCTTTCTTTAGGGCTAAATGACGAGCTATTGGTTAAAAAGATTTTTAAATACACCGTAAAAGTATAAAAACACAAACTCCCTCCCATAGTGATCCCAAAGACTATCATTAAGGCTTTTTTATGGTTGAGTAATTCCTTTAAACTGCCCCTTTGGGTTTCTTTTTGGGGAGTTGTTTCACTACCCATAGTCTCTTCCATGATGTTTCTTAAAAAGAGCGAGAGTAAGGCTAATATACCCCCTAAAGCGAATAAATAACGCCAAGCAAATGCACTGATTTGCTCATGCGTATAAATGTTTTCAACAATAAAAAGTGAAAAAATAGCTAAGAGTTGCCCTCCAACTAGAGTTACATATTGAAAAGAGCCATAAAAACCTTTTTTGCCATTCTTACCTAATTCAGAGAGGTAAGTGGCGACCACGCCATATTCACCTCCCACGCTAAAGCCTTGTAAAAGCCTAGCTAATAATAAAAATAAGAACGCCCATTCCCCTACGACTTCTTTAGTGGGGAGCAATGCCAACATAAAAGAGCCTAGTGCCATAAGGATAATAGAATACACCATAGAGGTTTTACGCCCCTTTTTATCCCCCAATTTACCAAAAAACAAACTCCCCAAAGGGCGCATGAAAAACCCTAGCATGAAAACCAAAAAAGCCGAGATTAGCGCTAAAGTAGGGTCATTAGTATGGGTAAAGTCCTTAGCAAAATAAGGAGCAAGGAACGCATAAGCATAAAAATCATACCATTCTACTAAATTACCTGAACTAGCGGCTAGAAGAGATTTTAAAGGTTTTTTGGTGGCTTGTTGAGGATTCATAGTTATCCTTAGAATGTGAAATTTTTAGACCATTTTACTAGGATGTTATCAAAACTACCAACAACATTTAACGAATAGATAAAAGGATTATGGTATTTATGTCATTAAGAAAATCATTAAAAGTTCGCTTCAATACCATTCTACTTACAAAACCAATTTTCTTTAATGACAAAATAGAGAGCTTAAAAACTCTCTCATTTCCTTATTCAACTTCACTTTCCTTAATGGATTTGACATTCAAAGTCCTCCCATCTTTTGAAGTAGGGATTTTTATGCTCCCATCTTTTAATTTTTCTGCCAATTTTTTCAACAACGGATTCTTGAAATTGTAGTTTATGATTTCCCAGTTATGCTCCAATTCAGGTGTTACTTTCCCACCTTTTTCTTCAGTGATGAACTTGATAATCAAATCTCGTATTTGCCCACCGTCTTGCAACTCATCATAAGAATCATAATACCTATCAGCGTCTGTAATCAATTGTAATGCCGACAATGTTCCGAATCGGTAATTATTGATCGCTAATTTGTATGTTGCTTTTGGATCAATTGGTTTCCCGTTAATGGTGGGATTGATAATCCTTTGTCCAGTGGGTTTTGTAACATCAACTTGGTATTTCACGCCAGAAAACATATCAAAATTATAGCCACGAATATTTTCGTCAAAACTGATTGTCAAATCTCCTGGCTGCAACTGATTGTAAAATCTATATGACCATTCCATGTATTTTAATAGATTTTCACCCATCATATTCACTCCAATGAGCGTGTTGGTGAATTTGTAAATGAATGCAACATCTTTCCTTTTGAAAGGTCCTTTTTTCAAATTGGAACCAAAATTGAATAAGGCTGCTGCTGAAACATCTGCTTTTGCGTAATATTTTTGCACTTTGTTAATCAATGTTATAATAGGTGTTTCTTGTAATGTGGCGGTTGGCATTGTAGTGATTTTCGCTTCTCCTGTAATAAAGTCAGGTCTTTCAATAAAGGTTTTTGTCACTTCTCCGACAACTTCTTGTGCATATTCTTTTGATTTTTTATCCACATATTCATATTTTTTCGCCAACTCTTCATCTTCTGGCACATCTTTTGTGGGCAAATTTTCAGTCGTTACCATTTTTTTCTTTGTTTTTGTGTCAAATACAACAACCCCTTTTGCAAGATAAACCCCATATGCTCCAGGCTCAATTGTATGCACTTTTCCAATTTTTGTGTTATAAACCGCATGTTCGTGTCCTGCAAAAATAATGTCAAATTGCGGGAATTTTTTCGCTAAATCAGGTATCCCATCACCACCTTTTTCATCTTCTCGTCCTAAATGAAAAGCACCAATCAAAATGTCATGCTTCCCGTTTAACTCTTTCAAAGTCTTTTTTAATGCTTCTTCAGCGCTCAAAAACTTTAATCCTGCAAAATGTTCAGGCGTAGATGCCTCCCAAGTTGGAACATGCGGTACTAAATACCCCACAATCGCTACCCTCACGCCATCAATTTTTTTAATCGCATAAGGCTTCACAAACGGCTTATTGTCCGCAGTTTTAATAATATTCGCATTCACGACATCGCCATTAAACCCCTTAATATTCTTTTCCAAAAAACTTTTGCTAAAATTAAACTCGTGATTGCCAAGCACACGAACATCAAATTTCAAATCATTTTCGGCTCTAACTAATGGGTGAATTGGCTCATGATTAAACAACTCTGCACTATTACCCTGTAACAAATCCCCAATATCAATCAAAATCACATTTTTATTTTCAGCTCTTTGCTTTTTGATTAAAGTCGTAATTCTCGTAAGGCCGTTATTGGGTTTTTGTTCCCCAACGGCATAATCATACGAAAAAAGCCGGCCGTGAATGTCTGATGTTGCCAAAAACACCAATTTCACTTCTTTTGCAAATACCGAAAGCGTCAGCGTTAAAAAGATGGCTAAAGTCAATCTTTTCATTAAAATTTTCCTTTTTGTAGATCCCACTCTTTTGATATTTTCCTATAAATTTCAAAATTTTCATTTTCAAAACACACAAAATTGACTTTTTAATAAAATCGCTTTTCTCTAAATACTCAATCACAGCACCAATTGCCATTTGAATATAATGGGTATGGTTGTTTTTATATTGACATTTTAACGCCTAAGGGCGTTTTGCTAACTATTCTTATAGCTAAAGTTAGGGGCTTTATGGCGTTAGTTTTGTAAAATCTCTCTGTTGCCTTTGGCATTTCTTGGGGATAGAAAGCCTTGAGCTTCTAATTCATCAGTAATGGTTGCGGCTTGGTTGTAGCCGATTTTTAATTGGCGTTGTAAAAAACTTGTAGAAGTGATCTTTTTTTCTAAAATCACCGCTTTAGCCCTTTCTAGTATGTCATCGCCTTGATAACTAGATGTGTCTAAAGGCATGCGTGATTCTTCTAAAAGAAAATCTTTATCGTATTCTACTTCTTTTTGGGCTTTAATAAAATCCACGATTTTTTTGATTTCATCTTCAGTCGCGAAAGGGGCATGCAAGCGCACTAACCCATTTGCACCTGGGGGGGTAAAGAGCATATCACCCCTTCCTAACAAACTTTGTGCCCCATCGGTGTCTAAAATCACTTTAGAATCAATTTTAGTGCCTACCCTAAAACTCACCCTTGAAGGCAAGTTGGTTTTAATCAAACCGGTTACAACATCCACGCTTGGGCGTTGGGTCGCTACAATGAGATGCAAGCCGCTCGCTCGCCCCATTTGAGCGATTCTAGCGATAGGAAACTCCGCTTCTTTGCCCCCTGTCATCATCAAATCCGCTAATTCATCAATCACTACAATCAAATAGGGGAACGCTTCAATGCCATTATTTTTAGCTTGCTCGTTATAAGAATCAATGGTTTTAACCTTGTATTCACTCATTAAAGAGTATCGCCGCTCCATTTCTTTAGTCACGCTTTGTAAAGCCCCTATAGCTTTTTTAGGGTCAGTGATAATGGGCGTGAGTAAATGAGGTATGTCAGCATAAATGCTAAATTCTACCATTTTGGGATCTATCATCACTAATTTGAGTTGATCAGGGGGGTTTTTATAAAGTAAGGATAAAATCATCGCGTTCACGCCCACGCTCTTACCGCTTCCTGTAGTGCCAGCGATGAGTAAGTGGGGGAGTTTTTTTAAATCCGTGATGAAAGGGTTACCCACAATGTCTTTGCCTAAAGCTAGAGTCAGGGGCGAGCTAGATTTTTGAAACAACTCGCTTTCTAAAATTTCTCTTAAATAAATAATTTGGCTTTGGCTATTAGGGATCTCAATACCAACGACATCCTTACCTTTAATAGGGGCTTGAATGCGAATGGATTCAGCGCATAAAGTCATCGCTAAATCATCGCTCAAGCCTAAAATACGGCTCACCTTAACATTAGGGGCTGGGCGGAATTCAAAGGTGGTTACAATAGGGCCTGAATAAGTGCGGATAATATCGCCATCAATTTTAAAGGTGCGCAGCTTGCTCAATAGATCCTGGATTTTTTGATCAACCTCGTTTTCATCTAAAGAAGTGTCCTTCAAACAAACCGCATTCAATAATTGCGTGGTGGGTAGCTCATAATTGTTGGGTTTTTCTACTTCGCCATAATCTAATCCATCTAATATCTCTTTATTTTCGCTCAATTCTTTAACCATAATGGGTTTTTTAGCGCTTGTGGGGGTTAAGTTAGAATTTGGAGTATTTTCTGGCTCTTTTTCTTTTATGTTTTCTTCTCTATTTTTTTCTATGTTTTCTTTTGGGGGGTTTTCTTGTGGATTGTCTTTTTCTGTTGGGTTAGTGGAGGTTTTTTGGTTAGGGGTTTCTGCTTGGTTGTCATTTTTTATTATGGGTGCATGTGTGGGTATGGTAGGCGTGGTAGGTGCAAAAGTTTCTTTTTGGGGTGCGGATTCTCTTTTTTGAAATTTTTGTTTGGTTTCTTTTAAAGGGGGGTTAGTGGGGTTAGACAAATCATCAAATCGGTTTTTTTTAGGGTAAATGGTGTAATGAGTAGGGGGGTGTGGGGAGATTTGAACCAAGCCTTCTTGCGGCTCTAGAGCGTTTGAAGTCGTGTTATAGGGGGTGGGGATCGCTAAAAAAGATTCTTCGTTGGGGGTTTTGTGGTTTAAGGTTTCATTCATAAGGCTTTCTTTGGGATTTTCTTTAGGGTTTTGGGTTTCTTTTTTTTGAAGGTCTGGCGAGGCGTTTTCAAAATCCTCTTTTTTGGGGGTAAAATCAAGGTTAAAAGCCTGTAAGCATTGCTTATAAATATCTTTTAAAAGGTTTTGTGTTTTATTCATATAAGGATAAAAAACGCTTTTAGGGGGTAGTTTGAATAAAATCAAATAAGAGATAACTAGCATAAGCATTATAAGAGCATAAAGCCCAAAATCCCCTATAAAAGGGCGTAAAAACAAACGCACGCTGTTGCCGATCTCCCCTTGATCAAAAAGGCTAGATTGTAAAAAAAGCAGAGATAAAATGCCAAGCAGATGCCCTAAAGTTTTTTCTAAGACGGTTTCTGTAAAAGGGTTTTTAGTCTTGTATAAAAGGAATAAAACCCACGCTAAATAAGGTAAATTAATGAATGAAAGATGCCCAAAATATTTTTTATTCAGCGTGGCAAACCACACCCCAAAACACCCCACTAATCCGCTATTACCTAACCATGAAGATAGGGTCAAAAACACTAACAAAACCCCTATGATTAAAGCTAAATAAAGTTTTTTAGATTTCATAAATTACGATTACACATATCTTTAAAGGAGCAATATTCACAATTTTTAATCTCTGAAGTTTTTTCAAAATCAATTTTTTCCTTGAGTTCTGGGATAAGAGAGTGCACTAAATAGTCCATTTTAGCCTGTAAAATAAGCTCGTCTTCTTCCACTAACTCGCCCTTTTTCAAATCATAAAAAAAGGCTTTTATAGGTTCTTCATAGCCTAGATTTTTAAGGGCATACACATAGATAGCCATTTGATAATCTGTGCTTTCTTTAGCGATTTCTGTGGGGGTTAAATTTTTTCTTTTGCTCATGTTGTCTAATTTCAAATCGCTTTTGAATTTGTAATCTAGTAGAATAGTCTCATTGTCAGCGGTTTTATCAATGCGATCGATGCGCCCTTTAAAAACAATGCCTTCAATAGGCTCTTCAAAGCTTCTTTCAAGATCAAGAATGGTGATTTTTTCATTAAAGCGTTGTTGCTCTTTTCTATAAAAAGCTTGGATTTTTTCAATCGCTACGAGAGTGTCTAAACGCTCCTTAGGGGTGGTATTTTCTCTTGTTTCTAAGAGCTGAATGAGCCTTTCTTTTAGAAGATTGGGGGATTTATTTTTTTCATAAGCTTCTTTCAATAACTCATGGAGCAAGCTACCCACCGTGCTACTACTTTCATCTTTAGAGCTTTCTTTAAAGCACTTGATGTAGTGGTAGTAAAAACGGCGCTTACAAGCTAAAAAGGTGTTTAATGAGCTAGCGCTAAAGCAAAAACCTTTAGGGATAGTGGCTTTGATGTCTTCTTCTTGATAGTCTTTTAATGGGCTTGTTGCAAAAAGCGTGTAAGCGTCTTTGATAGGCTCTAGATTTAAATCCAATTCCAAAAGCATGTTAGAGACTTTTGAAGTTTCGCTCTCTATGCAAGAAAGCACCATTTCTTTAGAGTTTTTAAAGAGCTGGTAGTAATAATGTTTCTGTAAATTTTTCTTATCCAATAAAGTAGGGAGGTTGAGCGATTTTCTTAAAGCAGAGTTTAAAAACAAATCGCAATCTTTGAGATTAGGCACACAAGATTCATTAAAATCTGCAATGACAATTTTATCAAATTGCATGCCCCTTGTCTCTAAAGTGTCCATGACTCGTATTTTACCCCCACTAGAATCATCCAATCGGAAGTTAGCTTCAAATTCTTGTAAATACAAATACAATAAATCCTTAAAACTATAGTTTTTAAGCGTGTCTTTTAAAAGATGATACTGGTGCATGATTTGAGAATGCACTTCTTTTAATGATGCTTTATCTTTAGAGTTTTGTTCTTCTAAAAGCGAGAGCGTAAGATTTTCTAAATCTAATAGAGCAGAAGCACTCAAATTCAAATCATTGTTTTCTAAATCTTCTAAGATTTTTACAAGCTCTGTATAATAGGAACAATTTTTAGCCCCTAAGCCCATAGCGAAATTCAAATTATTGTTTTTGTCTAAAAGCTTTAAAAAGGGCAAAAAATCCGCATTAGGCGTGATGATCGCCATTTTATTAGGATCGTTATCTTTTTGTAAATATTCTTCTATGGTTTGTAAAATTAAAGCACTTTGTTTTAAATAACTAGAGTTTACATAAAGCTTTGGCTCTATTTTTTGATTATTAGGGGTTTGAGAAAGGATCTTTTGGGTTTTAAAATCAATGGAATAATCGCAATCTGTCTCTAATTTTAGATTTAAAAATTCTGAGAATTTTTGGTTGTATTTATCGCAAGACAGGTGTAAAGTGATAGGCACTAACTCGGCGACTTCTAGTAAACATTGCCTTTCAAAAACACTTATAAAGCCGTCTAAATGCCATTCAATGGAGGAAAAATGGCTAAAAAATTCTTTTAAAATGGTGGGTTTTTCTTGCATGATCTTGTCATAAAAGCCTAGTTTTTCTAGTTTTTTAATATAGCGATCATAAATCATTTCTAATATTTCTAAATGCTTTTCATAATCCAAGTAAATGTCTTTAGAAGAAAGTTCATTGAGTTTGATGCAAGCAGAACTTAATTCATCAAACAAATCAAATAAAAAAGAAGTGCTTTCCAAATACCCTAAAAAGCTGTTTTCAAAAAGCAAAAGCCCTTCTAGGATCGAGCCTTTTTCTTTGGCGATAGTTTTAATGGTGTCTATCATTAAAATTTCGCGCACGCTTTTAGGGATTTTCTTTTTATTAGGGATATAAAAAGCCTGTTCAAAAAAACTCCCCATGCTCATCGCACTAGGCAAAAACCCTTCGCCTTGCTCTAAATAGAAATTTCTTAAACGCCTAGTGGAGCTAAAAACAAATAGGGGGGGGTTTTCTAAAAAAAGTTTTTCTAAATTCATGCGTTAAGTAACCTTTTCGCTTGAGCGGTAATATTTTCAACGCTAAAGCCAAATTTTTCAAAGAGTTTATCGCCCTTTGCTGAACTCCCAAAAGAATCCATGCAAATGATTTTATCCGCAAAACGATACCACTCTATCGCACGACTCGCTTCAATGACTAAGATTTTACCCTTAAAGAGTGCTTTAAGATAGCTTTCATCTTGCCCTATTAACAAATCAAAGCATGGCACACTGATGACTTGAGTGGGGATATTTTCTCGCTCTAAAACTTTAGCGCTCTCTAAAGCTAAAGAGACCTCACTCCCACTTGCAACTAGCGTGATAATGGGATCTTTAGAGTGGTGTTTAACATACGCCCCTTTTAAAACTTGCTCTTTAGAGACTTCATCTAGAATGGGCAAATTCTGGCGCGATAAAATAAAAGCACTAGGGGCATTCAAGCTTAACGCCACTTGCATGCAAGCGGTATTTTCAAAAGCGTCGCTAGGCCTGAAAGCATAGAAATTAGGCAAAGCACGCAAATGGCTCAATTGCTCTATGGGTTGGTGTGTCGCCCCGTCTTCGCCCACACCAATGCTGTCATGCGTAAAAATGAAAAGGGCTTTTAATCGCATTAAAGCACTCAAACGCATGCTTGGCATTAAATAATCGCTAAACACAAAAAAGGTCGCGCAAAAAGGCAAAAACAAGCCATACGCCGCTAAAGCGTTAGTGATAGCCCCCATGGCATGCTCTCTAATCCCAAAATGCAAGTTTTGCCCTAAAGGGAAATCGCTAGAATGTTTTAAATGCGTATTATTAGATGGGGCTAAATCCGCACTCCCCCCCAAAAAGCCTTCGCATTCTTTAGCGATAGCGTTTAAAATCATGCCATTACTCACTCTAGTGGCTAGAGATTCGCCTTTTTTAAAGGTAGGGTAATTGATGGTATTAAAGTCAAAATTCTTTAACGCATGGATTTTTTCTTTTATTTTAGGGTTTAAGGATTTTTCCCATAAGGCTTCTAAACTGATACCCCTAACTTTCACTTCTTCAAAATGCATTTTGTTTTTTGGGCTAATCACAAAGCTTTCATTAGGATTAATGCGGGCGTTTTCTTTAGATTGTTTTAACACTTCTTTATTCAAAGGCGAACCATGCGTTTTTTCACTCCCTTCTAATCCAATAGCCCCCTTACCAATAATCGTGTGAGCGATTAAAAGCGTGGGTTTGGTGGATTTTTTGGCTTTTTCTAAAGCGTCATTAATGGCTTGATAGTTATGTCCATCGCATTCTAGCACTTCCCAATTTTGCGCTAAAAAGCGTGTTTTAACCTGTTCACTAAAACTAATATTAATAGCACCTTCAATACTGATTTGATTGCTGTCATAAATCACAATGAGATTATCAAGGCGAAAGTGTCCGGCTAAAGAAGCACTCTCATAACTAATGCCTTCTTGCAAATCCCCATCGCCACACAAACAATAGACTTTATGAGAGATCGTTTCTTTATCCAAAAGGTTTTGAGCGTATTGACTCGCCATGCTAAAGCCCACAGCGTTAGCAAAACCTTGCCCCAAGGGACCTGTCGTGATTTCAATGCCTTCGGTGTGGTGTAATTCGGGGTGTCCTGGGGTTTTAGAGTATAATTGCCTGAAATGCTTTAAATCTTCTAAAGTCAAATCAAAGCCCCACAAATGCAACAAGCTATAAGCTAGTGCGCTCGCATGCCCTCCGCTAAAAACCAACCTGTCCCTATTGAGCCATTTAGGGTTAGTAGGGTTGAGATTGAGATGCAAGCTTAAAACCACCATCACATCAGCCAACCCCAAGCACACGCCCGGATGCCCACTATTGGCTTTATCTATCATGTCCGCACATAAAAAACGAAGCGTGTTAGCCATGCTTTTTAATCGTTCTAAATCAGCGTTATCTAATTGCATCAAATTTTTCCATTTTTAAGGTTTTTAAAAACCATTTTAACACAAATTATCTCAAAATCTCTTTGGCTATTGAGATGTCTTGCTGGATCTGATTTTTAAGCTCTTTTAAGGAATTAAAATGCATGTTGTCTCGTATTTTTTCAACCAAACGCAAAGCGAGTTCTTTGGGTGGGTTTTCTATGATCGTATCAAGGACATGGCATTCTATGGCGAAGTTTTGATCCGTGCTTAAACGATTCCCTATAAAACTCACGCTTCTTTGATAGGTTTGATCTTTTATTTTCACTAAACTTGCATACACCCCAAAGCTAGGGAGGATAAAATCTTTGGTTTTTAAATTTAAAGTGGGTGCTAATTCTTTATGTCCCAAACCTTGCCCCTTAATGACTTCCCCACACACTTCATAAGGTCTGCCTAAAAGCTTGTTGGCTAAAGACAAATCGCCATGATCTAGGGCTAATCTTATGGTTTTAGAATGCACGCTAATATTTTGGACTTTCACTTCAGGCACAATAATACTTTCTTTAAAATGCTCTTTTAAAAATAAAGCGTTATTTTGCCGCTGGTATCCAAATTTGAAATCATAGCCCACCACCAAGCGTTCTAAATTGGGGAATTTCTTTTTTAAAAGCTCTAAAAAATCTAGGGCGTTTAAGCGTGAAATCTCTTCTAAATACACAAAAAATAAAGGCATATTCACGAGTTTAGCACGGTATTTTAGGGGGGTTAAATAGCCTTTAGTGTAATGTTCTTTTTCTATGACTAAAAGCGCTTTAGGATCTTTTAATTCTTTAAAAAGAGCCTGATGGCCTAAATGCAAGCCATCAAATTTGCCGATCGCTAAGCTTTTAATTTTAGGCTCGCTTGAAATGGATAAAAAATTCAACATTCCCATTTTTCCCTTTCACTAAACTTTCTTGGATCTTTAAGATTTGAAAATCCTTTGTTTTTAAATGGTTTTTAAAGTTTTCTAAAGCGTTTAAAATCGCTTCTTTATCCACCACCACCCCCTTTTTATTGCGTTTTATCTTCCTGCCCACTTCAAATTGCGGTTTGAAAAGCACCAAAAATTCATGACTTAAAGGCAAAATCGCTTCTAAAATACAATATAAGGAAATAAAGCTCACATCGCAAAGCACTAAATCTATTTTTTCTGTCGTTTTAAATGCTCTAATATCGCATTCTTCATAACATTCTACGCGTTTGTCTTTTTTCAAATTCTCATCTAATTGCATTTTCCCCACATCCACGCAAAGCACCTTTTTAGCCCCTTTTAAAAGAGCCATTTCGCTAAAACCCCCCTTGCTCGCTCCCACATCTAAAACAACCTTTTCTTTAAAATCTATCAAGTAGTTTTCTAAAAAAGCCCCTAATTTTTCCCCAGCCCTGCTAATGAATAAGTTTGTAGCAACTAATTCAATTTTATCATTCTCTTTAACCATAAAAGAGGGTTTAGAGATCACTATTTTATTAACTAAAACCTGGTTTTTTAAAATCAGCACTTTCGCTTTTTCTCTGCTACTCACTAAATGCTGATCAAATAAGGCGTAATCTAGGCGCATTAAAATTGAGGTAAGGGGACTTGATAAGCGAAATTAAAAATAATCGTGCCTAAACTATAAGCGTCAAGCTGCAATTTAGCTTCTTGCACCGCTAAATAATCTAATTTGTCAAAAGCGAGTAAAAAGGCTCGGCTCCACTTGTTCGTGGTTTCTAAAATGCCATCAAATTCATCTCTTGTGATTTCTCGCACCCATAAAGGTTCTGATCCTGTAGGTTTTGTGCCAAAAAGCTCATAAGAGATATAGCCATCATCTATCCAGTCGTTATTTTGTGTAAAAATCTCCACTAAAAAATACTCATGGTTATAATGAGCACCGCTATCCACATCGTTTAAATGCGTGGCGATAGCCGTGATGATAGGGACATTATTTTGAGTGATTTCGCCTTTCCTACTGGCTTGGATCTTTTTTTCTAAAATGAGATCCGGCGTGTAAGTGTTTTCATTAAAATTGCTCACACACCCCAAACAAAAAAATAAAAATACTAGAAGTATTGAGAGATTTTTCAAGCCCATTCCTTGCTAAAACCCATGCCATTTTTAGCTAAAATAAAAGCCATATTATAACCAAAAGGGGGTTTTATGCCAAAACAATGCCGACACTTGCTCCAAACTAGCGATTTGAGCATGGATGAAATCAAGCTTTTATTAAAAAAAGCGAGCGTTTATGCGAACGATTTTAACGCGGTTTCTTTAGAGGTAAAAGAAAAAATACATAATAAAATCATCGTGGCTTTATTTTTTGAAAATTCCACTAGAACGGTGTCTAGCTTTGAAATCGCAAGCTTGAGGTTGGGGGCAAAAATGGTGAAATTAAACATGCAAACAAGCTCCACTTCAAAGGGTGAAACTTTAATAGACACTTTTAAAAATATCCATGCTATGCAACCTGATGCTATTATTATGCGCCATGCCTTTTCAAGCGCACCTTTTAAATTGGTAGAATTTTCACAATGCCCCTTAATCAATGCAGGGAGTGGTACAAGCGCTCATCCTACCCAAGCGTTATTGGATTTACTCACTCTTTATCAACATTTTGGTAGTTTAGAAAATTTGAAAGGGAAAAAAATCGCTTTCATAGGCGATGTGAAAAATTCAAGAGTGGCTAATAGCAATATCAAATTGCTCCAAAGACTAGGGCTTGAGATAATGCTATGCGCTCCAAGCTCCATGCTCCCTAGCACTCCTTTAATAAAAACGACGCACCACATTGGAGAAGCGATAGAGTTTGCAGATATCTTAATGAGCTTGAGAACCCAAACCGAACGCCACAATACGCCTATTTTTGCGAGCTTGAAAGATTATGCTAACGCCTATTGTATCACTCAAAAACGCTTATATGATCACGCTAAAAATAAAGAAGTGGTTATCCTGCATCCAGGTCCGGTGCATAGGGATATTGATATAGAAAGCACTATGTTAGAAGATAGGCGATCTAAAGTCTTAGAGCAAGTCAAAAATGGCGTGGCAATGCGCATGGCGGTGTTGGAGTTTTTATTGGTAGATTAAGTAACAACAAACCTAAAAACTTCAATTTTGACTCTATTTTTACATAAGTGTGAATGCTAAATTTTTTATAGTTTTAGATTTAATTTTATAGTAAAACTCATTCTCTTAAGGGGATAGGTAGATATTTTGCGATAATGCCCCCCTTAACCCCTTAAGAAACCCCCTAACCCAAGAAGACCGCTTTAAGGAGTTATCGCTTGCTTTAGGCAAGCTCTTTAAGGTTATTTTATTTATTTAAAAAATGTTAAAAGCATTTTTTAAATAAAATACAAGAGAGCTTGTGTGTTAAGAAAATGAGTTTTGTTATAAAACGGCACAAAAATCCCACTTTGATTAAATTTTGATTTAATTTCTCTCACTTTTATGGTAAAACTAAAAGATTTTTGTTATCGTTCTAGAATAATTGAATTATTAAAAGTGAAAAATAACTTAAGCGTTCTTTGTCTTTTGGATCAGTTAAAAATCATATAGTCTTAAAAATATTGTTGAGTATTGAAAAGGAATGAAAGATGAAAAATAGCACGCCTTTAAAGAAGAGGGTTTTTTGTGGAGTGTTCGTTTTAAGCGCTTCTTTGCAAGCGTTTAGTTATAAAATTGATGTTCTAGCGGAGTCGTTTTCTAAAGTTGGTTTTAATAACAATAAGATTGATATTGTTAGGGGGATCTATCCTACAGAGACTTTTGTGACCGCTGTGGGGCAGGGCAATATCTATGCGGATTTTTTATCCAAAGGGCTTAAAAATCAAGGGCATACTTTAGAGGGGAAAGTCGGTGGCACGGTGGGTGGGGTCGCTTATGATAGCACGAAGTTCAATCAAGGCGGTTCAGTCATTTATAACTATATCGGTTATTGGGATGGTTATTTGGGGGGCAGAACAGCCTTAATTGATGGCACTAGTATTCATGAGTGCACACTCGGACCTGATGGCAAGATGATTGACTCCATAGCGTGTGGGAACGCTAAAGCCAATAAAATACGCCGTAATTACTTGATGAATAACGCTTTTTTGGAATACCGCTATAAAGATATTTTTGTGGCTAAAGGGGGGCGTTACCAATCTAGCGCTCCTTATATGAGTGCTTATACGCAAGGTTTTGAAATCAGCACTAAAGTTAAAGATAAAAATGAAGGCAACCATAAATTATGGTGGTTTAGCTCATGGGGTAGGGCGTTTGCTTATGGGCAATGGATTTATGATTTCTATTCTCCAAGAACCGTAACTAAAAATGGGCGCACTTTAAATTATGGTATCCATTTAGTGAATTACACTTACGAAAGCAAAGGGATCAGGGATCAGTGTTAGCCCTTTTTTCCAATTTTCCCCTGGGACTTATTATAGCCCTGGAGTGGTTGTAGGCTATGATAGTAACCCTAACTTCAATGGCGTGGGCTTTAGATCAGAAACCAAAGCTTATGTTTTACTCCCTGTCCATGACCCCCTTAAAAGGGATACTTATCGTTACGCTGTTAAAGCAGGCACCGCAGGGCAAACTTTGCTTATCAGGCAACGATTTGATTTCAATGAGTTTAATTTTGGGGGAGCGTTTTATAAAGTGTGGAAAAACGCAAACGCTTACATAGGCACGACAGGAAACCCTTTAGGCATTGATTTTTGGACCAATAGCGTTTATGATATAGGGCAATCCTTAAGCCATGTGGTAACTGCGGATGCAATCTCTGGCTGGATTTTTGGTGGGGGCGTGCATAAAAAATGGCTATATGGGACTTTATGGCGTTGGACTAGTAGCACCATCGCTAATGAAGCGAGTGCAGCTCTTAATGTGGGCTATAAGATCAGTAAGCATTTGACAGCGAGCGTGAAAGTAGAATATTTGGGCGTGATGACGCATGCAGGCTTTACAGTGGGGAGCTATTTGCCCACACCTGGCTCAAAAGCACTTTATTCTGACAGAAGCCATTTGATGACAACCCTTAGCGCTACTTTCTAATAAATAGCTTTAAGCTGTTTATTAAAGCGTTAAAAATCCCCTAATAAAAACACTATAATACAAGTTTAATCAAATTCAAAGGTTAAACATTTGAAACTCTTTTTCAGGCGTTATTCTAAATATCTTAAAGAACATTATAAAAGTTTTATAGTGGTTTTATTTTCTTCTTTAGTGGTCGCTTTAAGCACGGCCTGGGGGACTTATTTGGTCAAGCCTACTCTAGATGAAATTTTTATCAGTAAAGACACTCATATGCTAAAAATTTTACCTTTTTTAGTGATTTTAGCGTATTTGGGTAAGAGTGGGGGTATGTATCTTGGCACTTATTTCACCAACTTTATTGGGCTTGATATTATTAAAAAATTACGCAATGCTATGCTAGAAATTCTTCTCAAAATGGAAATGGATTTTTTCAACAGGACTAAAAAGGGCGAATTGATCGCAAGGATCACCAATGATATAGGTTTGATTAGAGCCAGTTTGTCCAATTACCTTTCAGAGGGCATAAGAGAAGGGCTAACGATTATTGGATTAGTGGGGGTGGTGATTTATCAAAGCCCTAAATTGGCGTTAGTGGGGCTAGTGATCATGCCGCTAGCGGCTATTCCTATTGGTAAAATCATTCGTAAGGTTAAAAAACTCGCCAAATCCCACCAAGAGAGTAACGCCAAAATCACCGCCCGTTTGGGTGAAGTTTTTAACAATGTGGAAGCGATTAAAATCTCTAATGGCGAAAAATTAGAGCATAAGGCTTTTGTGAAAGAAAATGAAGCGTTTTTTAAAATCGGTATCAAAAATATCGCTGTAGCTGAAATTTCTTCGCCTTTAATGGAGTTTTTAGGATCGATTGCGATAGCGTTAGTGATTTATTTAGGGGGGAATGAAGTGATAAAGGGGAATATTAGCGTGGGGGCGTTTTTTTCTTTCATCACAGCCCTTTTTATGCTCTATACACCGATTAAACGCCTAACTAGGATCGTTTCTAATTTTCAAGAAGCTTTAGTCGCTAGCGATAGGATCCATGAAATTTTAGAAAGAAAGCCGGCTATTATTGATGGGGCATTAACGCTTGATAACGCCATACACACCATAGAATTTAAAAAGGTATGGCTCGCTTATGTGCCAAATAGCCAAGAGCGTTATGTCTTAAGCGATATTAGTTTGAAATTCCAACAAAATGAAATCATCGCTTTAAAAGGCGAAAGCGGGAGCGGTAAAAGCTCATTGGTGAATCTAATCTTACGCCTTTATGAGCCAAGCAAGGGCGAGATTTTCATCAATGATCAAAAAATAGAGAATATCACTCAAAAATCCTTGAGAGAAAAGATTAGCGTTGTCACTCAAAGGGTGTTTATTTTTAATGGGAGCGTGGCTGAAAATGTAGCGTATGGTTTAGAAATTGATGAAATAAAGATCAAAGAATGTTTGAAAAAAGCTCAAGCCTTAGATTTTGTGGAAAAAATGCCCAATGGTATAGAGAGCGTTTTAGATGAATTTGGTGCTAATCTTAGTGGTGGGCAACGCCAAAGGATCGCTATTGCAAGAGCCTTGTATAAAGATGTGCAAGTTTTAATCTTTGATGAAGCCACTTCTGCTTTGGATAGCGTCACAGAAGAAAATATTAAACAAAGCATTTTAGAGTTGAAAGAAAACCGCTTGATCATTCTTATCTCGCACAACCCAAGCACGCTTAAATTAGCCACTAAACATGTGAAATTAGAGCATGGGCGTTTGATAGAATGCTAAGAATTTTAGGCGTTGTTTTTATCTTTCTAGGGTGTCAAATCTTTAATACTGCAACGCTCCATTTAAAATATAAAGATGCTCCTAAAAATAGTGTCTTAAAAACCGCATTCACTTTAAACCCCCCTAAAATCTTTTTTAACGCCCATTTTGTGCCTCCCTTTTATCAAAAAGAATTTAAAAAAGCAATCATTCAGCAAATTGCTTATTTTTTAAAAGATAAAAAGGGTTTCGCTCTCAATGTTTCAGGCAATATTTTCATTTCTTTTGAAGAGGGTTATAAGGATTTTAAAGCGACTAAAGAAAGGCTTAAAAAAACTATAGAGCCTAACGCTAACCCTAAAGATGTCATGCGTTTTTTAAACCTTCAAGCGAGCTTGATTTTAGAGTGTGTTTCACAAACCACTTGCCCATTTGACATCCTTTTAATCCCCACCACTCTCAGCGTGCCTATTTATTATGCTAATCGTTTAGGCGATAACCCCTCTCTTTTTTCCCAAGAAGACAAACCCTATCATAACGCCTTAATCAAAGCCCTTAATAAGGCTTACTACTCTCTTATGCAAAATTTAGAAGAGCGTTTGAACGCCACAGAAAATGCAACATGGCTTTAAAGCATGAAAAAGATTTTACTTTTCATTCTTGTCATTTTGTTTTCGGTAGGGATTTATTCAGCATGGCATGTTTTATTGGAAAAATCCCTAGAATTGAAACTAGTTACCTCATCTAATGATTTGCTTTTAAAATTGTTAGCGATTCTTGGCGTTTTTTCTATATTGGTGCTTTTTCAAGGCGTTATTTCTTCGTATAAAGAGTGCCAACTCAAACGCATTTTACAAAAAATAGACGCTATGAACGGCTTTGAATTTGAAGAATATTCTAAAATATTTTTCACTTCAAAGGGTTTTGAAGTTAGCATCACTCAAAAAAGCAGCGATTATGGAGCGGATTTGATTTTAGAAAAAGACGGTGTCAAATGGGTGGTTCAAGCCAAACGCTACTCACACAAAGTTTCGCCCAAAGCCATTCAAGAGGTGGTCTCTTCTAAAGCTTACTACGCTTGCGAAAAAGCTTGCGTGATCACCAATAGCTACTTCACGCAAGCGGCTCAAAAACTGGCTCAAGCTAATGAAGTGCTTTTAATTGATAGGGACGAATGGGTTAGGTTTTTGGATGGGAAAGATCACAAGGAAATGTAATCCACTTCTTTGGGTCTGTGATTGCTGCCAATGATTTGCTTGCAGGTCGCAACGCCCTCTGAAGTGCCAACCATTAATAGCTTGGATTCGCTTGCAATAATCGTTTCTCCATTGGGCATGGGGATATATTTGCCATCTTTTTGAGTGATCCCAATCACAAAGGCTTTAGCGATCTCTCTAAAATGGGCCTCTTTTAGTTTCCTTAACACAAGCCAACTGGTTTTAGGGACAATCACTTCTTCTAAATCTAATAGCGTGTCTTTTTTATTGATAAAACGCTCTAAGATGTTTTCCATATCTGGGCGCACCGCCATCGCACTCACCCGTTGTGCCATAAGCTTTGTAGGGGAAACCACCATATCAGCCCCTAATTTTTTTAATTTTTCCAAGCCTTCATCGCTATGAGCGCTCGCAATGATGTAGTAGGGTTTGCGTTTCAATTCCTTTTCAAACAAGCGCACGCTCACCATTAACGCTACATTCACCGACAAAATCTTAGACAACGCCACAACGCCCCTAGCGCTGCTCAAGTGGGTTTTGAGCATGGCTAAATTGGTGTGTGGATCGCCTATAATATAGTAGGGGTATTTGTGTTTGATAGCCTCTTCTTCAAAATTAGGGTCATTATCCACGACCACAAAAGGGATTTGAGCGGAGCGGAATTGCTTGCTCAATTCAATCGTGTATTCGTTATGGTAACAAATCACATAATGATCCTTAAGGCGCGCGATTTTATAAATCATGTCTCTCTCCTTAATCAATCTGGTGAGCGTGCCTTTATTGACAACGCTGACTAAAATAGCCACGCCAAATGCAATCGCTCCTCCCCCACAAAACATTAAAATGGAGCTTAAAAAAACGCTTACAGGTCCAAATTGACCCTCATTTAAAGAGCCAAAACCTGTCGAGCTCGTGGTGTAAGTCGCTTGGAAGAAAGCTTGCACAAGGGTGTAATCTTCTAGGGCAAAGTATCCTAAAGTGCCTAAAAGCACGAGTAATTGGATTAAAATAAGCGGGAGTCTAAAGACCTTAAATTGTTCATAGATTTCAGAATTTAAATTGACTTCTGGCTGATTTTCCTTATCTTTTTTGATTTTAAAAAATTTCAACTTTTTAAACAAAACCAATCCCTAGATCTAAATCAATTCAAAGCGTTTGAAAGCGTTTTATTTTTAAACTCCCTTAAAATATCATTCAAAACCAAGCCTAAATAAGCCGGATTGATATTTAAAAAGAAGTTCCAATTCAAGGGGTTTTAAAATTCGTTATAAAACCCTAAGCGGCTAAGCCCCTTTACGCATGGTCCTTAAAGTGGAAGCAGCCACCTTAATGCGTCTAGTCGTGCCGTCGTCTAATTGGATCTTAATAGAGCGTAAATTAGGGAGTAAGCGACGCTTGTTTTTATTGTTTGCATGACTTACATGATTGCCTATCATAGACCCTTTGAAAGTTAAAGTGCACCTTCTTGCCATTGTGTATCCTTAAATATTAAAATAAATTTAGCATTGTACTTAAAAAATCCTTAAAAAAGACTGATTTTAAAACAAATTTTTCAATCACTCATCCAAAGCTCGTTTTTTAGGGGTAGGGGTTTTGAAACCTTTCATCTTATCAATCGCCTCTTTGTATGCAGAAATATTTTTTTCTGTCAATTCTGTTATGGCTTTTTTCATGATTAAAGCGTAGATTTTGTTTAAAATCTGGTGTATCGCATCCTGCTTATTCTTTTCTAAACCGGCGAAAAGATTGTTTTTAAGATTAAACCCTAAAGAAAGATTATTATAGGCTTGCACGATTGCTTGAAAATCCCCCAACCCTACCTTAAAATCATAAATCACGCGATAACTCTCTGGCTCATAAAGACTAAATAACACAGAGCCTGAACTTTGATTGATGAGAGCGTTTGAATTAGGCTTGTTAGGGTCTTTTAAATGGATTTTTAGATCTTCTAAAACGCCTACCCACCCTTTCACATCTAAAAGTGCAAAAAGCTTCTTTTTATCTTGCGAAGTTAGAGCGTTTTCATCTTTAAAAGAAAGCGTTTGATAGCCTCTTTTTTCAAAAATACTTTGGATTTGATCAAGTAGGGCGTTTTGGAACAAGGCGCTATAAGATTTTAGATTGGCGCTCATTTGAATATTGGGTGCTAAAATACCAATCAAACGATGATTTGGTGCGGCTTTTGCAACATGCACAGGGTAGTTAAAATTGATTGGCGTTACCTTTTGAGTGGTTTGAATGGTTTTAGTAACTTGAATTGGTTTTTCTTGCTCGTTTTGCGGCGTTGTTTCAATGACTGGTTTTTTTGCACAACTCATTAATGCGATTGAAAGCCCTAAAATAATTAGCGTTTTAAAACAGAGTTTTTGAGAAAAAAATAAACGCTCCATAACACTCTCCCAAAGATTAAAATATTTCGTTGATTATACTTTAACGCATGCGGATTTGAGGGCATCAATTTGCGCTACAATTTTCTTTTTTGTCTAATTTCAAGTGCAGCGATTTTATCACAAGGGATTTCATGCTCTATTCTCTATTATATGGCTATTTTAATATCAATCTTTTCCAGTATTTGACTTTTAGAGCAGGGTTAGGGTTTTTCATAGCCTTTTTTCTCACGCTTTTTTTAATGCCTAAATTCATTCTATGGGCAAAGGCTAAAAAGGCTAACCAACCCATTTCTAGCTTCGTGCCAAGCCACCAAAACAAAAAAGATACCCCTACGATGGGCGGCATTGTTTTTGTCTTTGCAACCATTATTGCGAGCTTGTTGTGCGCGTCTTTGGGTAATCCTTATGTGTTGTTAGGGATAATCGTGTTAGTGGGCTTTAGTTTTGTGGGTTTTAGAGACGATTACACTAAAATCAACCAACAAAGTAATGCTGGAATGAGCGCAAAAATGAAATTTGGCATGCTTTTTGTCCTTTCGCTTGTGGTTTCTGTTTTATTGAGCGTTAAGGGGTTGGATACTTTTTTGTATGCACCTTTTTTAAAAAACCCCTTGTTTGAAATGCCCACGGCTTTAGCGGTTGGTTTTTGGGTGTTGGTTTTTTTATCTGCGAGTAATGCGGTGAATTTAACCGACGGACTAGACGGATTAGCGAGCGTGCCTAGCATTTTCACTCTCTTAAGCCTTTCTATTTTTGTGTATGTGGCAGGGAATGCGGAATTTTCTAAATACTTGCTTTATCCTAAAGTCATAGATGTAGGGGAATTGTTTGTTATTTCGCTAGCGTTAATCGGATCGCTTTTTGGCTTTTTGTGGTATAACTGCAACCCAGCAAGCGTGTTTATGGGCGATAGTGGGAGTTTGGCTTTAGGGGGGTTTATCGCTTATAACGCTATTGTTTCGCATAATGAAATCTTATTGGTTTTAATGGGGTCTATTTTTGTAATAGAAACTTTATCGGTGATCTTGCAAGTAGGGAGCTATAAAACCCGTAAAAAACGCCTTTTTTTAATGGCACCCATCCATCATCATTTTGAGCAAAAGGGTTGGGCAGAAAATAAAGTGATTGTGCGTTTTTGGATCATTTCTATGCTGAGTAATTTAGTCGCTCTTTTAAGCTTGAAGGTGCGTTAAATGAAAATCTCTTTGTTTGGGCATGGAAAAACCACTCTAGCACTAGCGCGTTTTTTAAAAAAAAACCATAACGAAGTGGGATTTTTTGATGATAAATTCACTTCATCTTTTAAAGATGGAGAGGGTTTTCTTTGTTATCCTAGTAAGGATTTTAACCCCAATGATTCCCAACTAGAAATAGTCAGCCCTGGCATTAGTTTTATGCACCCTTTAGTGATAAAAGCCAAGCATTTAGTGAGCGAATACGATTATATTGATAGCCTGTTTGATTCTTCTTTCACGCCCACGATGATAAGCATTAGCGGCACCAATGGTAAAACCACCACGACAGAAATGCTCACCACGCTTTTAGAAGATTTTAAGGCTGTGAGTGGGGGAAACATCGGCACGCCCTTGATTGAATTGTTTGAAAAACAATCGCCCTTGTGGGTGTTAGAAACAAGCTCTTTTTCTTTGCACTACACTAACAAGGCTTACCCTTTAATTTATTTGCTCATCAATGTGGAGTTGGATCATTTAACCTGGCATTGCAATTTTGAAAATTATTTGAACGCTAAACTCAAGGTTTTAACATTGATGCCTAAAACTTCCCTAGCTATCCTCCCTTTAAAATTCAAAGAACATTCAAGCGTTCAAAATTCGCAAGTGCAAAAAATCTTTTTTGATAAGGGTGAAGAGATTTTAGAAAATTTAGCAATCCCTTCTAACGCCCTTTCTTTTAAGGGAGCGTTTTTATTAGACGCCGCATTAGCCATTTTAACTTATGAGCGATTTTTAAAAATAAACCATCTAAAATGGCAAGATTATAAAGAAAACGCCCTTAAAAGATTGAACGCTTTCAAAATTGGTTCGCATAAAATGGAGGAATTTAGGGATAAAAAGGGGCGTTTGTGGGTAGATGACAGCAAGGCCACTAATATTGATGCTACCCTACAAGCCCTAAAAACTTTTAAAAAACAAAAAATCCATTTGATTTTAGGGGGCGATATTAAAGGGGTCAATTTAACCCCCCTTTTTGAAGAGTTGAAACATTATGAAATAAGCCTTTATGCGATAGGCTCAAGCACTTTTATTATCCAAGCGTTAGCGCAAGAATTTAATCTTGTTTGTAAGGTTTGCTTGGAGTTAGAAAAGGCGGTTGGAGAAATTAAAAGCGTTTTGCAACAAAATGAAGTTGCTTTGCTTTCACCTAGCGCGGCTAGCTTGGATCAATTTTCTTCGTATAAAGAAAGGGGTGAAAAATTTAAGGCGTTTGTTTTAAGAGATTAAAGCTTGTTCTAATAAAACATTATAAGTTCTAAAAATGCTCAAAAGCATTTTTTAAAATAAAATAATGAAGAGCTTGATTTTAATCAAGCGATAACCTCTTTTAAAAGGGGTTTTGGGGGTTTAGTTGGGGGTTAAGGGGGAGAGTTATTTCAAAACATCCCCCTATCCCCTTAAGAGAATGAGTTTTAAAAGCTTTAAAATCCTTTTTTTTAAAATAATTAAAAAGATTTAAATTTTTATAAAAACAGCCAAGATTAAAGTGCATGAACCACAACCTTTAATTGTGAAATTTTTTGAAAGATCTCGTTGCGTTCTAACTCGTTTGCCACTTCAATGGATGCATTAAAGCTATAAAATCTAGCATTTTTAGAAGTGTTTTTCAATTCTAATTTAAAGGGGCGTTGGTAGGCTTCTAAAAGCTCTTTCAATAAGCTTGAATCTTTGGTGGTCATAATCACCCTATAATCCCAAATGCAAGGGTAAATGATGGTGGGTTTTTCTAAATTAGATGGCACTAAGCAACTCCCTAAACAATTCAGGAATGGCAATGGGGCTGTATTTATGGCGATCCACAAAGCCAAATTTGATTTCTGAAGCAAAGACTTTAAAAGGTGCAATAGCTTCTAAAGAAGCGTTTTGGACGCAATAAATTTCTTGAAAAAGCACGATAGAAACTTTTTTAAATTCCTTAATTTTCGTTCTTATTTCTAAAACTTGCCCAAGGCTTGCAGGGGTGAAAAAATCCGCTTTGATAGAGCGGATGACAAACACGCCCTCTTCACTCTCTGGCAAAACATGTTTTTTAAAAAAAAACTCGCTTCTAGCTCTCTCGCAATATTTCAAATAATTCGCATGATAGACCACGCCTTCAGAATCAGTGTCCTCATAATACACCCTACAACGCATTATTTCCCTTTGAATAACGAAACTTCCTCAAGCATTATACAATATGTTACTTAATTATAGTACAATCCAAGGATAGTTTTTGTGATTTTTAGATTGTTGTTGGAAATAAGGTTTTTCTATCCAAAACTCATAATAGCTATAACCAAACTATTAAGGGTATAGCCCCTTAATTTCATCATCTACAAGGAGATTGTATAGTTTAAAAATGGGTAATCATTTTTCTAAATTAGGGTTTGTTTTAGCCGCTTTAGGGAGTGCGATTGGTTTAGGGCATATTTGGCGCTTCCCTTACATGACAGGAGTGAGCGGTGGGGGTGCTTTCGTGCTGTTGTTTTTATTCTTATCCTTAAGCGTTGGTGTAACGATGTTTATCGCTGAAATGTTACTTGGGCAAAGCACGCAAAAAAATGTTGCAGAAGCTTTTGAAGAGCTTGATAATAACCCTAAAAAACGCTGGAAATACGCAGGGTTTATGCTTATTTCTGGACCCTTAATTTTGACTTTTTACAGCACGATTTTAGGCTGGGTGCTTTATTATTTAGTGAGCGTTAGTTTTTATTTGCCTAATAGCATCCAAGAATCAGAACAAATCTTTAATGATACCTTGCAATCCATTGGGTTGCAATCCGTTGGGCTTTTTAGCGTTTTATTTTTGACAGGTTGGATCGTTTCTAGAGGGATTAAAGAAGGCATTGAAAAACTCAATTTGGTTTTAATGCCCTTGCTCTTTGTGACTTTTTTTGGCTTGCTTTTCTATGCGATGAGTTTGAAGTCCTTTTCTCAAGCCTTTCATTTCATGTTTGATTTCAAACCACAGGATTTGACCTCTCAAGTATTCACCGCTTCTTTGGGGCAAGTTTTCTTTTCTTTAAGCATAGGTTTAGGGATCAATATCACTTATGCTGCGGTTGCAGACAAAACACAGAATTTGCTCAAAAGCACTATTTGGGTGGTTTTATCTGGGATTTTGATTTCTCTTGTGGCGGGGCTTATGATTTTTACTTTTGTGTTTGAACATGGGGCGAATGTCTCACAAGGCACAGGGTTAATCTTTACTTCCTTACCGGTGGTTTTTGGCAAAATGGGACCGATGGGCACTCTTGTTTCAGTCCTTTTGTTGCTCGCGCTCGCTTTTGCAGGTATCACTTCCACGGTGGCTTTATTAGAACCAAGCGTGATGTATTTTATGGAAAGGTATCAATGGTCTCGCTTTAAGGTGACTTGGGGGCTTGTAGGGTTGATTTTTGTCGTGGGCGTGGTGTTGATTTTTTCCCTCCACAAGGATTATAAAGACTCGTTGAGTTTCTTTGGGAAAGGTCTTTTTGACTGGTTGGATTTTGCCTCAAGCACGATTATTATGCCTTTAGGTGGGATGGCAACCTTTATTTTTATGGGTTGGATTGTGAAAAAAGAAAAATTGCGTTTTTTGAGTGTGCATTTTTTAAGCCCTGCGTTGTTTGAGATTTGGTATTTCTTGCTCAAATATATCACCCCCTTGATCGTGTTCTCTATCTGGGTGGGTAAGATTTATTAGAATATTGGCATGGGAAATTTTTCTAAATTAGGTTTTATTTTAGCTACTTTGGGCAGCTCTATTGGTTTAGGGCATATTTGGCGCTTTCCTTACATGGTGGGGAATAATGGGGGGAGTGCGTTTGTGCTTTTGTATTTGGCACTGTCTTTAAGCTTGGGCGTTGCTATGCTTTTAGTGGAGATGTTAATTGGGAGTTTAGGGAAAAAAGATGCGGTCTCTAATTTTGAAATATTGGATCCTAAAAGGGGAAAATATTACCCAATCACTTTTATTTTTCTTTTAGGCGGTCCGCTCATTTTATCCTTTTATGCGGTGGTGTTGGGCTGGGTGCTTTACTATCTTTTTGTGGTCACTTTTGATTTGCCTAAAAATTTAGAGCAAGCCAAAATACAGTTCAATTTGCTTCAAAATGGTAGCTTGATTTGGCCGGTTATTGGCTTTAGTGCATGCTTGTTGCCAACGATCTGGTTTGTTTCTAAAGGGATTAAAGAGGGGATTGAAAAGTTGAGCGTGGTGCTCATGCCCTTATTGTTTGTGATTTTTATAGGGCTTTTAATCTATGCGATGACTTTAGAAAGCCTGCCTAAAGCCTTGCATTATTTATTTAGTTTTGAGATTCAAAAGATTGATTTTAAGGTATTTATGGACGCTTTGGGGCAAATGTTTTTTTCTTTGAGTTTGGGGGTAGGCACGATCATTACTTATTCGGCCTTTACGCCTAAAAAAGAGAATTTATTCAAAAGTTCTTTATATATCGTCTTACCTGGTATTTTAATCTCTTTGATTGCTGGGGTGATGATCTTTACCTTTGTGTTTGAATACCATGCAGATGTGTCTCAAGGACCGGGACTTGTTTTTATCTCCTTGCCTTTAGTGTTCGCTGAAATGGGCATGAGCGGACAGATTGTCTCGCTCTTTTTCTTTATAGCACTTGTTTTTGCTGGGATCACTTCTACGGTTTCTCTGGTAGAGCCTTTGGCACTTTATCTTACTAATCGTTTTAATTTTTCGCACTTAAAAGCGTCGTTATGGATAGGGATTGTTGTGTATGTTTTAGGTATTTTAGTGATTCTTTCTATGAGTGAACGATACGCTAAGTTTTTGAGCTTTGCCCATAGGAGCGTGTTTGAATGGCTGGATTTTACCACTTCTTCATTGTTAATGCCGTTAGGAGGCTTGTTTTCAGTCTTGTTTGTGGGATGGCTTTTGAAAAAAGAGAGTGCTTTTTTAGCCACGAAGCATTTTTTTAATGAAAACGCGTTCAAAATATGGCTTTTTAGCGTGCGTTTTATCGTACCTGTAGTGATTTTAGCGATTTTTATTTTGCAATTTAAATAAAAGGTGGGGGATTGATGAGAAGCAAATTTCTGTCCTTTGTTCTTATGGTTTGTCAATTAGAGGGTAAAAATTCTTTACAAGATAGCCTTAAATTGGATTATGACTATTATTTGCGTAAGCAGGATTTGCACACCATTACCACCAAAAATAATTTATCCAATTCTTGGTATGTCGCTCCTAAAAAAGCCTCAAAAGATCATTCTTGGGTAGATTTAGCTAAAAAATATTTAGATGTAGTGGATTATCAAGGCACTTATTTCATGCCTTTTTATCATAGTTTTACCCCTGTTTATCAATGGTATCGCCCCAATATCAATCCGTATCAACGCAATGAGTTTAAATTTCAGATTAGTTTTAAAATGCCTGTGTTTAAGCGCTTTCTTTGGACTAAAGGCACGCTTTATTTGGCCTATACCCAAACCAACTGGTTTCAAATTTATAACGACCCTCAATCCGCTCCCATGCGAATGGTCAATTACATGCCTGAACTCATTTATGTTTATCCTATTAATTTTGAACCTTTTGGGGGTAAAATAGGGAATTTTTCTGAAATTTGGGCAGGTTGGCAGCACATTTCTAATGGCGTGGGGGGTGCGGAATGTTATCAGCCTTTCAATAAAGAGGGTAATCCTGAAAACCAATTTCCAGGCCAACCTGTGGTGGTTAAAGATTATAATGGGCAAAAAAATGTGCGTTGGGGGGGTTGTCGTTCTGTGAGTGCAGGGCAGCGCCCTGTGTTTCGTTTGGTGTGGGAAAAAGGGGGCTTGAAAATCATGGTCGCTTATTGGCCTTATGTCCCTTATGATCAATCCAACCCTAATTTGATTGATTATATGGGTTATGGTAACGCTAAAATAGATTATAGGAGGGGGCGCCACCATTTTGAATTGCAACTTTATGATATTTTCACGCAATATTGGCGTTATAATCGTTGGCATGGGGCTATCCGCTTGGGCTATACCTACCGCATTAACCCTTTTGTGGGGTTTTATGCACAGTGGTTTAATGGCTATGGCGATGGCTTATATGAATACGATGTTTTTTCCAATCGCATAGGGGTAGGAATTCGCTTAAACCCTTAAAAAGCGTCCTTTTATGCTATAATGGAAGTAAAAATTCCAAGGGATTATTCAACTATGAAAATCAGTGTTAGTAAAAACGATTTAGAAAATGCTTTGCGCTACTTGCAAGCTTTTTTGGATAAGAAGGACGCTTCTTCTATCGCTTCACACATCCATTTAGAAGTCATTCAAGAAAAGCTTTTTTTGAAAGCCAGCGATTCGGATATTGGATTAAAAAGCTATATTTCTACGCAATCTACGGATAAAGAGGGCGTGGGCACGATTAATGGGAAGAAGTTTTTGGACATTATCTCATGCTTGAAAGACTCTAATATTACTTTAGAGACTAAAGAAGACAGCCTAGTGATCAAACAAAATAAAAGCTCTTTCAAACTCCCCATGTTTGACGCTGACGAGTTTCCTGAATTTCCTGTTATAGAGCCAAAAGTGAGTTTAGAAGTGAATGCCCCTTTTTTAGTGGATGCGTTTAAAAAAATCGCCCCTGTGATTGAACAAACCAGCCATAAAAGAGAACTAGCCGGTGTTTTAATGCAATTTGACAAAACCCATCAAACCCTTTCAGTGGTAGGCACAGATACTAAAAGACTTTCTTATACGCAGTTAGAAAATATCTCTGTCAATTCTACTGAAGAATACATCTCTTGCATTTTGCCTAAACGGGCTTTATTAGAAATCCTTAAACTTTTTTATGAGAGTTTTAGTTTTAAAAGCGACGGCATGTTAGCGGTAATTGAAAACGAGACGCACACTTTTTTCACCAAGCTCATTGATGGGAATTACCCTGATTATCAAAAAATCCTCCCTAAGGAATACGCGTCTTCTTTCACTCTTAATAAGGAAGGCTTTAAGGAGAGTATTAAATTATCCAGTTCTTTAAGCCCCACCATTAAACTCACTTTAGAAAAAAACAACGCTTTATTTGAATCTTTGGATTCTGAGCATAGCGAAACCGCTAAGACTTCTATTGAGATTGAAAAAGATTTGGAGATTGAAAAAGCCTTTCATTTGGGCGTCAATGCGAAATTTTTCCTTGAGGCTTTGAACGCTTTAGGGACAACGCAATTTGTGTTGCATTGCAATGCACCTTCAGCACCTTTTTTAATCCAAGAACCTCTTGATGAAAAGCAAAGCCATTTGAACGCTAAAATTTCTACCTTGATGATGCCCATCACACTATAAAGGCTGATTGCATGCAAGATTATCAAAGCCATAGTATTAAGGTTTTAAAAGGCTTAGAGGGGGTTAGGAAACGCCCTGGAATGTATATTGGCGATACCAATGTGGGTGGGTTGCACCACATGGTTTATGAAGTCGTGGATAACGCTGTAGATGAAAGCATGGCGGGTTTTTGCGATGCTATCAATATCACTTTGACCGATGAAGGCTCATGCATTGTAGAAGATAATGGGCGAGGCATTCCTGTGGGTATTCACCCCACGGAAAAAATCCCCGCTTGCACCGTAGTTTTAACGATGTTGCATGCCGGTGGGAAGTTTGATAATGATACTTATAAGGTTTCAGGTGGGTTGCATGGCGTGGGCGTTTCAGTCGTGAATGCCTTGAGCAAACGCTTGATTATGACTATTAAAAAAGAGGGTCGAATCTATCGCCAAGAATTTGAAAAGGGTATCCCCATTAGCGAGCTTGAAATCATTGGTAAGACTAAAAACGCTAAAGAAAGTGGCACGACTATTGAATTTTTCCCTGATGGAAGCGTGATGGAGGTCGTTGAATTTCAAGCGAATATTTTGCAAAAACGCTTCAAAGAAATGGCGTATCTTAACGATGGTTTAAAAATTGCTTTCAAAGAAGAAAAGACCCAATTACAAGAGACTTATTTCTATGAAGATGGCTTGAAACAATTCGTTAAAGACAGCACTAAAAAAGAGTTGCTCACCTCCGTTATTTCATTTAAAAGCATGGATGGAGAAACGCACACTTCCATAGAGGTCGCTTTAGCGTATGCTGATGATTATAATGAAAACACTTTAAGCTTTGTGAATAACATTAAAACTTCTGAGGGCGGCACGCATGAGGCGGGCTTTAAAATGGGCTTGTCTAAGGCGATTTTACAATATATTGACAATAATATTAAAACTAAAGAGTCTCGCCCTATTTCTGAAGACATTAAAGAGGGTTTAGTGGCTATTGTGAGCTTGAAAATGAGCGAGCCGTTATTTGAAGGGCAGACTAAATCCAAGCTCGGTAGCTCGTATGTGCGCGCATTAGTTTCAAAATTAGTCTATGATAAGATCCATCAATTTTTAGAAGAAAACCCTAACGAAGCTAAAATCATCGCCAATAAAGTCCTACTAGCTGCAAAAGCTAGAGAAGCCAGTAAGAAAGCCAGAGAGCTTACTAGGAAAAAAGACAATTTGAGTGTTGGCACATTGCCTGGAAAATTAGCCGATTGCCAGAGTAAAGATCCGCTTGAGAGTGAAATCTTTTTAGTGGAGGGTGATAGTGCGGGTGGGAGTGCTAAACAAGGGCGCGATAGGGTTTTCCAAGCGATTTTACCCTTAAAAGGTAAGATTTTAAATGTGGAAAAAAGCCATTTGTCAAAAATCCTAAAATCAGAAGAAATTAAAAACATGATCACGGCTTTTGGGTGTGGCATTCAAGAGAGTTTTGATATAGAAAGGTTGCGCTATCATAAAATCATTATCATGACAGATGCTGATGTGGATGGGAGCCATATCCAAACCCTACTGATGACTTTTTTCTATCGTTATTTACGCCCACTGATTGAACAAGGGCATGTTTATATCGCTCAAGCCCCCCTTTATAAATACAAGAAAGGCAAGACAGAAATTTATCTTAAAGACAGTGTCGCTTTGGATCATTTTTTAATTGAGCATGGCGTCAATTCAGCGAATATTGAAGGGATTGGTAAGAACGATTTGATGAATTTGTTGAAAGTGGTGCGCCATTACCGCTATGCGCTTTTGGAATTAGAAAAACGCTACAACTTGCTAGAAATTTTACGCTTTTTGATTGAGACTAAGGACGCCTTAACCCTTGATATGAAAGTTTTAGAAAAAAGCATTTTGGAAAAATTAGAGAGTCTGAATTATCAAGTTTTACGCTCTTTTGTTACTGAAGAGAGCTTGCATTTGCATGCACAAACCCCTAAAGGCTTGGTGGAATTTAACCTAGATGACAACCTTTTTAAAGAAGTATTGTTTGAAGAAGCGAATTACACTTATCAAAAACTTATGGAATATAATTTAGATTTCTTGGAAAATAAGGATATTTTGGCGTTTTTAGAAGAAGTGGAAAATCATGCTAAAAAGGGAGCGAATATCCAACGCTATAAGGGGCTAGGCGAGATGAACCCCAATGATTTATGGGAAACAACCATGCATAAAGAAAACCGCAGTCTCATCAAACTCAAAATTGAAGATTTAGAAAAAACCGATGCGGTGTTTTCGCTTTGCATGGGTGATGAAGTAGAGCCTAGAAGAGCCTTTATCCAAGCGCATGCTAAAGATGTGAAACAATTGGATGTGTAAGGGATTTTAATCACTACCCCTAAACATTTAACCAAGCAAGAGAGCGTGAATTTGGGGGCTTACTACACGCCATCTTACTTGGTGGATTGCACTTACAAGCTTTTGAAAAAACATGCCAATATTAAAAACTATACGCTTTTAGATACTGCTTGTGGTAATAAAGAATTTTTAAAACTCAAGCACCCTAGAAAAATAGGAGCGGATATTGACCATAAGTGCGATGCTTTAATAATAAACGCTCTCATCAATCCTAAAAGAGAAAATTATGGCATTAGCCAAGATGAGCCTTTACTTATCGTGGGCAATCCCCCTTATAATGATAGAACTTCCTTTATTAAACAAGATATTAAAAACAAAGATTTTATTTTTGAGATAGATAATGACTTGAAAGCTAGGGATTTAGGGATAAGTTTTTTAAAATCTTTTGTGGCTTTAAAGCCGGCTTTTATTTGCGTGTTACACCCTTTATCTTACCTCATCAAAGAAGCTAATTTTAAACAATTAAAACTATTTAAGGATAATTATAGGCTTTTAGACGCTTTCGTTGTTTCTTCTAAATATTTCACTAAAAGCAACGGATTTCCTATTGTGATAGCTTTATATGAGCAAGGGCGAATGGACTATGAATATATTAGGCGTTTTATTTTTCAAACTGATTGCAACACGACGCTATGCTTAAACGATTTTGACTATATAGCCAATTATGTGGATAAATACCCTAACGCTAAAAAAGTTAATGCATGCGTGGGCTATTTTTTCCCTATGCGAGACATCAACGCTCTTAAACGCAACAAGACTTTTTTAAACACGCCAAGCACTAATGCGGTGCACATCAGTCAAGATAAAATGATTTATTACCAATATATCCATTATTTTAAGGAAATCGCCCCTAAAATCCCTTACTATTTTGGCAATTTGGATATTATTATTGATAATTCCGCTTTTTTAGAAATTAAAGACGCTTTCTTAAAAGACAAAAGAGTGCGTTTAGAATATTTTAAAAAATTGTTTCAAGGACACCCTTGTGGGTTTGATTAAGATTGATTACGATAAAAAAATGATTGGAATACCTATTCCTTTAACTTCAATTTCAGGCAAAGTGCGTGTGAAAATCAGATATGCCTTTAGTGATTATGGCGTATTAACAGCGACTAGAAAAATCCCTTTTAGTTTAAAGCATTATATTATATAGAATGGCAAATCGGTTATGATGTCCCCACCACAGATAGAGAAAAGTTTAAACTCACTGCCTTAAAAGATGAAAAATATCATTTTTTAGGAGCTAATGGTAAAATAAAAACTCTTTATGAGTTGAGTGAAATTATTTATTACGCCAAACAATTGAATTTGATCAGTTTAAAAAATTTAGAAAATACTTTAGAATATTTACAAAAACAAAAACAATTTATAGAAGATAATTTTATGATTACAAGAGAAAGATTTAGATCCCATCAATTTGCTGGCATGGATTTTGAACTTTCACGCATTTCTTACCCCTTGCTTATTCATTCTTTTAACGATAATCAATTAAGTGAAATTGTTATCAGAGAACAACAATATGGCTCTAAAACCCAAGCCATGCTGCATTTTTGCTTTTCTATTTTGTTTGGAATTGAAAACCGCTACTCCCTTATTAGAGAGAACGGCTACACTCAAAGAACATGCCCTTTTAGTTATCAACCAAAATAACGCTTTCATGTTTTTAGAAATGTTTAAAATTTTTGGTCTTTTAAGTCAAGCACACCACAATGATGTGTTAAAGATTTTAGAAAAAATACTTGAAAATTAACTAATGATGCAAATTGATTAAAAAAGCCCCTTTATAAAACTCAAAATATCAAATAATACGACACATTAAAAGAATAAAGGCGTTTAAAGGTTTCTTTATAGTTGCTATCGCCATTGATCATTGTAAGGTAGGGGGTTGCAACCATAGGGATTCTAAAGCCTAGCTCTAAGCCGGTATGCTTGGCAATCACTGAACGCACGCCAAAATTAAAGGACCACTGGAACACGGTGCTTTTAAACACAATACTCACACCATAATCCCCAGCTAGCAGCCGCTCTGCCTGTTGTCCGTTTAAAGTGGTATTCCATGTTATAGTCCTATTTCTAGCTTGCGGGCTCCATGTCGTCCCCCCCACAGCCATGCCACCATAAAACCCCATGCTAAATCTTTCCAAATTGACAAAATTCAATAATAAATCAACCCCCGCGCCATAAGTGTTGATATTCATATTAGAATTGAGCCCACCTTTAGCTTGCAAATAACTCCCTGGTGCAAAATATTGCGTGCCAAATTTCACCTCCGCCCAATCATAAAACCCATAATAGCGCAAGCCCGCCCAGCCTTTTTTGCCAAAAAGCTGGTTATAGCCTAACCCCACGCCAAAGCCTTGAGTGCTTTGTTCGTTATGGCTTTTGAATTCTGTTTTTTTGTTTGTGGCAAGTTCGTTATTGTAATAAGCTTGCCCTATTTCATAAGCGCCATTGAGAAAAAACCCGCTTGATTCAGCACCCAAAGAGCTTAAAAAAAGGGCCGTTTGGCATGAAATTTTGAGATTCATCTTTATCCTTAAAAGCATTGATATAAATTTTTGCTACTCAATATTTAATAAAGTATTAGTATATCCAATTTTTCAAAGGGGGGACGGATATTTTAAAAAGGGATTTTTAAAAAATAGATACCAAACATTTATGTCAGGCACTATATCCCCAAAGCTAGTTTATTTTAAAGAATTAAAAGGGATTGAACGCTTTCTATTAATAAGGTAAGAGCATTAGGACATTTTAATGTAAAAAGAAAAAGTTTACTAAAAATGCTAATGTTATAGTAAAGAAGGAAGGAATATTTTCGCCCTTTGCCCTTACCCAACAACATTATACTAAAAAAAAAAAAAAAATGTTATTTAAACCCTATTTTTAACATTATTCTTTAACTTTTTACAAAATGAAACACTTTTTGGATTTGTTTAGTTAATGTTGGTGCTTGAAAGAAAGATTTGCTATAATTTAAAACAATTTAAATCTATTGAGACAAAGGGGTTTTTTGAAAATTTTTCTTTCTTGCAAGTCTTTGTTACGCCAAAAAAGTTTGGAATTTTATTTGAGCGATTGCCTTTCTTCTGTGGAAGTTTGCGACTTTGTCTTAAGCGATGATGAAAAGCTAGAGACCAATAAGCCCCTATGCTCCATAGAAGAGTGCCTAAGAAAGCCTTTTACTAAACAGAGCGTGAAAGAAGATATAAAAAATTTTTACCACGCTTTAAAAGAGAGTGAAAAACCTTGCAAAGAAATAAAATATTCTAAAGAGCAAGAGATCCAAAAATTACTAGAAGAATACACTAAAAAATTATGCCAAATCATCAACCAATAAAAAAATTTAAGATTATTGGGGGGGACTGTAAGGGGCTAGACTTGAATTTGCCTAAAATTTCTAGCACACGCCCCACCAAAGCGATCGTAAGAGAGTCGTTTTTTAATGCTTTGCAAGCAGAAATTAAGGGAGTGCATTTTATAGAAGTGTTTTCAGGCAGCGCTTCTATGGGATTAGAGGCTTTGAGTAGGGGAGCTAAAAGCGCTTTGTTTTTTGAGCAAAATAAAAGCGCTTATGCCACGCTTTTAGAAAATATTTCTCTTGTTAAAAACCGCTTAAAAAAAGAAATTGAAATCCAAACCTTTTTAGATGACGCTTTCAAACATTTGCCCACGCTACGCTTAAAAAATGGCGTTTTGAATATCCTTTATTTGGATCCGCCTTTTGAAACAAGCGGGTTTTTAGGGATTTATGAAAAATGTTTTCAAGCTTTAGAAATGTTATTGAAACGCCACCATCTTAAAAATTTTTTAGTGGTTTTTGAGCATGAAAGCGTGCATGAAATGCCTAAAAATCTCGCAACTTTAGCTATAATCAAACAGAAAAAATTTGGAAAAACGACTTTAACTTATTTTCAATAGGAATAGGCATGGCAGAAGAACAAGAAAATACCGCGCAACAACCCCCTAAAAAAAGCAAAACCCTTTTATTTGTCATCATTGGGAGCGTGTTAGTGATGCTTTTATTGGTGGGGGTGATTATCATGCTGCTTATGGGAAATAAGGAAGAATCTAAAGAAAACGCCCCTAAAAACGCCCAAGAAGTTCAAGCTAATCCTATGGCGAACAAAAATCAAGAAGCCAAAGAAGGCTCTAATATCCAGCAATATTTGGTGCTTGGACCTTTGTATGCGATTGATACGCCTTTTGCGGTGAATTTAGTCTCTCAAAATGGCAGACGCTATCTCAAAGCTTCTATTTCATTAGAATTGAGTAATGAAAAACTTTTAAATGAAGTGAAAGTTAAAGACACAGCGATTAAGGATACGATTATAGAAATTCTATCGTCTAAAAGCGTGGAAGAGGTGGTTACTAATAAGGGTAAAAACAAGCTTAAAGATGAAATTAAAAGCCATTTGAATTCGTTTTTGATTGATGGCTTTATTAAGAATGTCTTTTTCACTGATTTTATCATTCAATAATTTTAAATGATTGGCATAGATATTGTCTCTATTGCTAGGGTAGAAAGGTGTGTGAAACGCTTTAAAATGAAGTTTTTAGAGCGTTTTTTATCGCCAAGCGAGATTCTTTTATGTAGGGATAAATCAAGCACGATCGCTGGGTTTTTTGCGCTCAAAGAGGCTTGCTCCAAAGCCCTTCAAGTGGGTATTGGCAAGGAATTGAGTTTTTTAGACATGTGCATTTCTAAAAGCCCTAAAAACGCCCCCTTAATCACCCTTTCTAAAGAAAAAATGAACTATTTTAACATCCAAAGTTTGAGTGCAAGTATCAGCCATGACGCTGGTTTTGCGATAGCGGTTGTGGTTGTTTCTTAAAAACAGCTTTTTTAGTGGTTTTATTCTCATTCTTTAAGATATTTTAATAATTCTTCTTCATTCAAAATGTTAACGCCATGTTTTTGTGCTAGAGAAAGTTTTGAGCCGGCATTTTCTCCAACGATCAAAAAATCGGTTTTAGCGCTCACGCTTGAAGAAATTTTTGCCCCTAAATTTTCTAAGATTTGAGCGTATTCTTGCCGTGGTTTAGAGAGCGTGCCGGTTAAAACAATCGTTTTATGGCTAAAAATTGAAGAGCTTTCTTGCTTTTCTTCAATTATATCGCTATTTTTAGGGTTTAATAAATCAAATAATGATTGGATAAACTCTTGATTGCTCGCATAAAAATTGACTAAAGAACGCGCCATTTCCACCCCAAAGCCCTCCATTTCTAAAAACTCATCTTCGCTTTTTTCTAACACATATAAGCCGTATTTGGCCAACGTTTTACTCGCTCCCTTACCGATATGTTCAATCCCTAAAGCATTGATCAAACGCCATAAAGGGGGGTTTTTGCTCTTTTGAATAGCGTCTAATAAATTTTGAGCTTTTTTAATTTTGAATTTGTCTAGCCGCATTAAATCTTCTAATTTTAAAGCATACAAATCTAGGGCGTTAAAAATGAGTTTTTCTTCAAAAAGCTGCTCTATGACTTTATCGCCTAAGCCTTGAATGTTTAAAGCGTCTTTAGAAGCAAAATGAATCAAGCTTTCTTTCAATCTTGCGGAGCAATTAAGGTTTTGGCAATAAGTAAAAATCTCTTCGCATAAGAGTTCATGCGAGCATATGGGGCAAACTTTGGGGCGTATAATTTTGCATTGCGAACCGTCCCTATAAGACTCTAAAGGCTTGATGATTTTAGGGATCACATCGCCGCTTCTAATGACTACGACCCTATCATTGAGCATGATATTCTTTTTTTCAATTTCAGAATAATTGTGTAATGTCGCTTTAGTGATGATAGCCCCAGCGATTTCTACCGGCTCTAAAAGAGCGACTGGGGTGATCGCCCCACTGCGCCCCACTTGGTTAATAACTCCTACAATTTTGGTGTGTTTTTCTAGAGCGGGGAATTTATAAGCGCAAGCGAATTTGGGGGATTTTTGCGTATAACCTAACTCCTTTTGGATATTCAATTCATTCACAACGATCACCATGCCGTCTAAAAGGGCAAAAAATCTCTCTCTTTCTTGAATGAGAGTGTGATAATTCGCTTCTATTTCTTGGTGGTTTTTGTTTAGGCTTAAATGTTTAATAGCGCTAAAACCTAACGAGACAATAAAATCCAAACATTCCTTAAAGCTTAAGAAATTTAAAGAGTGCTTGCCCACGCCCCAAGGAATGAATTGCAATTTACGCTTTTTAGTGATTTTGCTATCAAGCTGTCTCAAACTCCCTGATGCGGCATTTCTAGGGTTAGCGAATAGGGGTTCGTTAGCGTTTAGGCGTTCTTCATTCAAAGCGTTAAAATCCTCTTTAGAAATGATCACTTCGCCCCTGATTTCTATTTCTTCATTATAAGGGATAGTGTGAGAGATATTAGCGACATGTTTGGCATTTGTAGTAACTAATTCTCCTTCTAATCCATTGCCCCTAGTGGTCGCCTTCATTAACTTGCCTTTTTGATACAAAAGATTGAGCGAAACCCCATCAAGTTTAGGCGAACACACAAACGAAGCACTAGGGTAAGCTTTTAAAATGCGTTGCAACCACGCTTGCAATTCGTTATGATTGAATACATCATCTAAACTCCACATTCTCGTTAAATGGGGGTTTTTATTGAATTGGTTGAGTGCAGTAGCCCCCACTTTTTGGGTGGGGGAGTTGGCTTGAATTTGGCTAGGGTTTTTTTCTTCATAAGCTTTTAATTCTTGATAGAGTTCATCATAGACCGCATCGCTTACGATCGGCTCATCAAGGTTGTAATAGTGGTGCGATAGGGTGTTTAAATATTCAATTCTTTCTAAATATTCTTTTTGGCTTTTTATCATATTCTAAAAACCTTTTAAACTAAATTAGGGTAGTATTATAACATTTAATCTTTGATAGGGTTTAGGGGAAATAGGTGGTGAAAGACATTGACAAAACGACTTCGTTACACTTAAACAACGAAGTGCAATTTCTATGCTTTAGATTAGATGAAGAAAAAGATGCCCAACTTTATGGCGTGAATATTTTTAAGATCAGAGAAATTATCCATTATGATGGGGAGGTTACTGAGACTCTTGGGGGGAGCGATGGCGTGATGCTTGGATTTCTTAGCGTTAGGGGCGAGTCCATTCCTTTAGTGGATGTGAGAAGGTGGTTGTATTGTGATGCGAATGATCCTAGCCGTGATTTAAAAGAATATAGCGTTAAAAATAACCATAATTTAGTGATTGTATGCCATTTTTCTAACCATTCAATCGCCCTAAAGGTTTTAAAAATTGAAAGGATCATTCATAAAAATTGGACTGAAATTAGCGCTGGGGATAAACAAGGCATTGAAGCCAATAACAAACTTAGTGCGATCACTCGCTTTGATGAACAGCGAGTGATGCAAATTTTAGATGTAGAAAAAATGATAAGCGATGTTTTCCCTAGCTTGAAAGATCTAGACGATTTGACTTTGCGTTGCATCAAAGCCATCCAAAGCCAAAAACTCATTTTGATCGCTGAAGATTCCTTGAGCGCTCTTAAAACCCTAGAAAAAATCGTTCAAACTTTAGAATTGCGTTATTTAGCCTTTCCAAATGGGAGGGAATTGTTGGATTATTTGTATGAAAAGGAGCATTATCAAAAAGTTGGCGTGGTTATTACGGATTTAGAAATGCCTAACACTTCAGGGTTTGAAGTGCTAAAAACCATTAAGGCTGACCCAAAAACCAATCACATTCCTGTGATTATCAACTCATCCATGAGCAGTGATTCCAATCGCCAATTAGCCCAATCTTTAGAAGCGGATGGTTTTGTGGTAAAATCTAATATTCTTGAAATCCATGAAATGCTTAAAAAAACGCTTTCATAATTCAATTTTTATTATAAGGGATAAGCATGCGAAGTCATTTTTGCACAGAAGTTAGTGAAAAAGATATTGATAAAATAGTCAAGGTTGCTGGGTGGTGTAACACTTATAGAGACCATGGGGGCGTGGTTTTTATTGATTTAAGGGATAAAAGCGGTTTAGTGCAATTAGTGTGTGATCCTAGCTCTAAAGCTTATGAAAAGGCTTTAGAAGTTAGGAGTGAATTTGTGCTAGTGGCTAAAGGAAAGGCGCGTTTGAGAGGGCCTGGGTTAGAAAACCCTAAACTAAAGACCGGAAAAATTGAAATCGTTTTAGAAGAATTAGTCATTGAAAATAAAAGCGCTACCCCACCGATTGAAATCGGTAATAAAAATGTGAATGAAGATTTACGCTTGAAATACCGCTATTTGGATTTACGCTCTTTGAATGCTTATGAAATCTTTAAATTGCGCAGTGAGGTGGCTCTTATCGCTCGGAACACTTTGGCTCAAAAAGGCTTTTTAGAGATTGAAACCCCTATTTTGTCTAAAACCACGCCTGAGGGGGCTAGGGATTATTTAGTGCCAAGTAGGGTGCATGAGGGCGAATTTTTTGCCCTTCCTCAAAGCCCGCAATTATTCAAACAGCTTTTAATGGTGGGGGGAATGGATAGGTATTTTCAAATCGCTCGTTGCTTTAGAGATGAAGATTTGAGAGCGGACAGGCAGCCAGAATTCACGCAAATTGATGCGGAAATGAGTTTTTGCGATGAAAATGATGTGATGGGCGTGGTAGAAGATTTGTTGCGAGAGATTTTTAAGGCGATTGGGCATACTATCCCCACACCTTTTAAGCGCATGCCTTATAAGGAAGCGATGGAAAATTATGGGAGCGATAAGCCCGATTTACGCTTTGAATTGCCTTTAGTGGAAGTGGGGGATTGTTTTATGGACAGCTCAAATTCTATTTTTTCCAATATCGCAAAAGATTCCAAAAACAAACGCATCAAAGCTTTAAATGTCAAGGGGGCTGATGCAACTTTTAGCCGCAGTGTTTTAAAAGAATTAGAAGAATTTGTGCACCAGTTTGGGGCTCAAGGCTTGGCGTATTTGCAAATTAAAGAATATGAAATTAAAGGGCCTTTGGTTAAATTTTTAAGCGAAAAGGGGCTTAAGAATATTTTAGAAAGGACTAACGCGCAAGTAGGAGATATTGTCTTTTTTGGTGCAGGGGATAAAAAAATCGTGTTAGATTACATGGGGCGTTTGCGCTTAAAGGTGGCTGAAATGCTTGATTTGATTGATAAAAACGCCTGGAATTTTTTATGGGTAGTCAATTTTCCCATGTTTGAAAAAACAGAAAATGGCTATCACGCCGCACACCACCCCTTTACGATGCCTAAAAATATAGAATGCGAAGATATAGAAGAAATTGAAGCGTATGCGTATGATGTGGTGCTTAATGGTGTGGAGCTTGGTGGGGGGAGCATAAGGATTCATAAAGAAGAAATGCAAAAAAAAGTCTTTGAAAGGATCAATATCCATGAAGATGAAGCGCAAAAGAAATTTGGTTTTTTACTAGAAGCGCTAAAGTTTGGCGCTCCTCCTCATGGGGGCTTTGCGATAGGCTTTGATCGGCTGATCATGCTAATGACTCAATCTAATAGCATTAGGGATGTGATCGCTTTCCCTAAAACGCAAAAAGCTTCATGTTTATTGACTAATGCTCCTAGCCCTATTAGCGAAGAGCAACTAAGAGAATTACACATTCGCTTAAGAAAATTAAGTTTAAAGGATATGATTTGAAACGACTATTTTTGATTATTGGAGCTCCAGGGAGTGGTAAAACCACTGATGCGGAATTGATCGCTAAAAATAACAGTGCAACAATCGCTCATTTTTCAACTGGGGATTTATTAAGGGCTGAGAGTGCTAAAAAGACCGATCGAGGCTTATTGATTGAAAAATTCACTTCTCAAGGCGAATTAGTGCCTTTAGAAATTGTGGTAGAAACGATCCTTTCAGCGATTAAAAGCTCTGAAAAAGGGATCATTTTAATTGATGGCTATCCTAGAAGCGTGGAGCAAATGAATGCTTTAGACAAGGAATTGAACGCCCAAAATGAAGTGGTTTTAAAAAGCGTGATTGAAGTAGAAGTGAGTGAAAAAACCGCTAAAGAAAGGGTTTTAGGGCGATCTAGAGGGGCTGATGATAATGAAATCGTGTTTCATAACCGCATGCATGTGTTTTTAGACCCCTTAATTGCAATCCAAAATTTTTATAAGGCTAAAAAAGTGTATAAAACTATCAATGGCGAAAGAAGCATTGAAGAAATCGTGCATGAAATGCAAGAATATATTTTGTCTTTTGGGAATTAAATGCGACTAGAGAAATTGGCTGTGATTTCTGTCTATATCATTTCTTTAAAAGAAAGTAAAAGGCGTTTAGACACTGAAAAATTAGTTTTAGGGTCTAATGAAAAATTTAAGGGGCGTTGTGTTTTTCAAATCTTTGAAGCCATTAGCCCTAAACACCAAGATTTTGAAAAACTCGTTCAAGAGCTTTATGACGCTCCAAGTTTATTGCAATCTGATTGGTTCCATTCAGACATTAGCGATGGTTTGACTTTGCCTGAATTAGGGTGCTATTTGAGTCATTACTTGTTATGGAAAGAGTGTGCCAGATTAAACCAACCAGTCATCATTTTAGAAGATGATGTAGCACTAGAGTCTAACTTTATTCAAGCATTAGAAGATTGTTTGAAAAGCCCTTTTGATTTTGTGAGACTCTATGGTTGCTATTGGTATTATCACGATAGCAACCTCAATGTTTTGCCTAAAGAGTTTGTCTTCGCTCCTTTTGATTATTCTTTAAAGAGTCGCTCTTTTTTAGGAAAATGCAAAGAAATCTTAAGTATTTCTATTGACAAGTTTTCAAACCTTTCCACTTATAAATGCATCCATTTTGCTTTAGGTTTTCTTAAAAAAATGCAAAGAAGCCATTACGCAACGCATGAAAAAGAAGCGCTATTTTTAGAGCATTTTTACCTCACAAGCGTGTATGTGGCTTCCACGGCTGGCTATTACTTAACCCCTAAAGGCGCTAAAACTTTCACAGAGGCAGTAAATCGTTTTAAAATCATAGAGCCGGTGGATATATTTATGAATAATTCTTCTTATCACAATATGGCTAATCTGACCTATACACCTTGTGCCCTCTCCTTGAATGAGCACTCTTCCAACAGCACAATCCAAAAACCCAAAGACTGCAAAAAAAAAGAGCGTGAAGCCCACCTATTACCCACTCCGCCTAAAAAATCAAGTTTTAGGGGGCTTTTTTATTATACTTTGAACGCTAAAAAGCGTTTAAAAGCCTTTAATGAATACAGCAAACAATACGATCATTTAAAAACCCCTAAAGAGGTTTAAAAAGAATGGGCTTTATGCTAGAATAAGTCTTTTTATCAATTCAAGGAGATTGCAATGAATTTAGACAAACTAGAAACAAGCCATGACGCTAACGCTTTGTGCGTGGTGGTTGAAATATCCAAGCATTCTAATATCAAGTATGAATTGGATAAAGAAAGTGGGGCTTTAATGGTGGATAGGGTGCTTTATGGAGCACAAAATTACCCTGCAAATTATGGCTTTGTGCCTAACACTTTGGGGGCTGATGGTGACCCTGTGGATGTGCTTGTTTTAAGCGATATGGCTTTTCAAGCCGGAAGCGTGGTGAAGGTGCGCTTGATTGGGGTTTTAAACATGGAAGATGAAAGCGGAATGGATGAAAAACTACTCGCTCTACCGGTAGATAAGGTCGATCCCACGCATTCTTATGTCAAAGATGTTAATGATTTATCCAAACACACTTTAGACAAAATCAAACATTTTTTTGAAACTTACAAGGATCTAGAGCCTAATAAATGGGTGAAAGTCAAGGGGTTTGAAAACAAAGAGAGTGCGATTAAAGTTTTAGAAAAAGCCATAAAAGCTTATCAAGCCTAAAGATTTTAAAGGGTTTGGCTTAAAATGAAGTCGTAAAGCCCTTTTTAACGCTTGAAATAAACTAGCGAGAGGGGATAATAAAAATGTTTCCTAGATTATGCTTGAATTTTTCAACTTTTATGCGGGTTGTTTTAGTGTATGTTCTAAACAACAGCAAGCGTTAATAATAGCAAGTGATTTTCTAAAGATTGGTCTATCAATCGTGTTTGTGATGGCAGTTTTAGTGAGTTTTTTGTTGCTATTTTGGATTAAAAGAAGCCCTAAAGTTCCTAAACATGAGCAAAACCCTATTGTAATACAAAAAATTTACCCCATCCATAGCGAACAAATACTAGTCTTTTTTGCTATTTGTGTGGTCGCTTTTAGCATGAAATCTTATGAAAATTATCATGGTGTGGTATTTTTATGCATTACTATATTTCTTTTTATCTTATTTATGTTGCACAATGTGAGTTATCTTAACCCCATATGGTTTTTTCTTTCTTATCGTGTTTATAGAATTGAGAGTTTAGGCACTAATTATATTTTTATCATGAAAAATGTTAGAAAATGGTTTAAATGCGCTTGTGAAACAAAAAGGCAAATAAAAGCCTATGACATGGGCATTAAAAACTTTGAGGGATCAAAAAAAAAGAAAACTATTTTTATGGGGGTTGATTTGAGCGCTATAAGGCTATAAGAAAGATTCCATTTAAGGGGAATGAAGACTCCCATCTTAGAGAAGAGTATGATGAATGGTTTTTTATTAAGGGTAGCGATTTATCTTTTTTCAAACGCATTGGAGAATGCTTAAAGCCATGCGATTGCACTAAACCTCATTTTAAAGATTTAAGTTTTTTTGCTTTTGTTTATGATGATTTTATGATCAGTATCCAAAAAATAACCCCCCAAACATGTGATTGAAAAGCGTTGGTTTGCTTGGCTTGATTTTAGTGGTGAGGAAGTCCAATATGAATGCAAACTTCGTGAAAAAATATTGAGCTAGGGAGCCGTATTGATGCGATTATCAATTTAAAAGAAAAAACAATTTATTTTAAAAAATTTGAGATTTTGAGTGCTTTAGATGAAGTATTTATAGAGTTTTATTGCTAAAATTCACAAAACTTTAGATCGTGAAATTGAAATAAAGATAAATTATGCGGATATTAAGCCAGTCAATCTTAAAAAAATCAACTTGATGTTAAAAGAAAGAAAACAGCAATTCAAGTAGGCTAGATACTTTTTTAATTCTTATGATAAAAATAAATTTAAAAATTACGCCAAAGATTTTGAAAGCCCCCTATATACCGATAACGCTTTTAAAATGATTCAAAAAAATAAAGATGTTACAGAATTATTAAAACTCCTTAATGAAGATTACTACTTAACTTATATCACTCAAAAAGCGTAAGAGTCATTCTAGCATTGTTATTAATTAAAAAAAGCATTCTTAATCTAAAAATGCTACAATGCTTGTTTTTAAAATGAAAGGGTAATTTAACAATGGACTTTTTAGAAAAAGTATTAGACAATCAAATCACTGAAAGTAAAGAGTTGGTGAAGCTTTATGATTACGATTTATACACGCTAGGGGAAGCGGCGGATCATATGCGTCAAAACATGCACCAAAAAATCGTGTATTTTAATGTCAATAGGCATTTAAACCCTAGCAATATTTGCACGGACGCTTGCAAATTTTGCGCTTTTTCAGCCCACAGAAAGAACCCTAACCCCTATGAAATGAGTTTAGAAGAAATCCTAGAAAAAGTTAAAAACTCCTACAACAAGGGGATTAAAGAAGTCCATATCGTGAGCGCTCATAACCCTAATTATTCTTATGAATGGTATTTAAAGGTGTTTGAAACCATTAAACAAGAAATGCCTAACTTGCACTTAAAAGCCATGACCGCTGCAGAAGTGCATTTTTTAAGCGCCAAATTCAACAAACCTTTTGAGTTGGTGTTAGAAGACATGCTAAAAGCCGGGGTGGATTCCATGCCAGGTGGGGGAGCAGAGATTTTTGATGAAGAGATTAGGCGTAAAATTTGTAATGGTAAGGTGGGATCTTCTCGGTGGTTAGAAATCCATGCTTATTGGCATAAATTAGGCAAAATGAGTAACGCTACCATGCTTTTTGGGCATATTGAAGATAAAATCCATCGCATCGATCACATGTTAAGAATCAAAAAAATTCAAAGCCCTAAAAATAAAGTGGAAAATAAAGAAGGGGGTTTTAATGCGTTTATCCCCTTATTGTATCAAAAAGAAAACAATTATTTAAAAATAGAAAAATCCCCTAGTGCAATAGAAATCTTAAAAACCATCGCCATATCTCGCATTCTTTTAAATAATATCCCCCACATTAAAGCTTATTGGGCGACTTTAGGCTTGAATTTGGCTTTAGTGGCTCAAGAATTTGGCGCTAACGATTTAGACGGCACGATAGAAATAGAGAGCATCCAAAGTGCAGCAGGCGCTAAAAGCCGGCATGGTTTAGACAAAGAAGATTTGATTTTTAAAATCAAAGATGCCGGATTTGTTGCGGCAGAAAGGGATAGTTTGTATAATTTGATACAAAAATTTTAAGGATTTTTAGTATTTTTAAGATTGAGTGGTTATAATAACGCAACTAAAACACTCAAGCTAAAACCAATCAAGGAAATCGATATTAAAAGAATTATTCTCACTTCTCTTGTTTTTGTTTATTTTAATACTAGCGTTGAAGCTTTAGAAAACAACGGCTCTAAACCAAACGATGTGGCTTCTCAAAAAGAAACCGAAGCTCCAAAAAACGAAACGACAAACGAGACGCCTAAAGAAATAAAGGTCAAGTCCGTTTCTTATGTGGGGCTTTCCTACATGTCTGACATGCTCGCCAATGAGATTGTCAAGATTCGCGTGGGCGATATTGTGGATTCTAAAAAGATAGACACCGCTGTTTTGGCTTTGTTTAATCAAGGGTATTTTAAAGATGTTTATGCCACTTTTGAAAACGGCATGCTGGAGTTCCATTTTGATGAAAAAGCCAGAATTGCTGGGGTGGAAATCAAGGGTTATGGGAGCGAAAAAGAAAAAGACAGCTTAAAAACCCAAATGGGGATCAAAAAAGGCGATACCTTTGATGAGCAAAAATTAGAGCATGCTAAAACGGCTTTAAAAACCGCTTTAGAAGCGGAGGGCTATTATGGGAGCGTGGTGGAAGTGCGTACCGAAAAGGTCAATGAGGGGGCGTTATTAATCGTGTTTGATGTGAATAGGGGAGGCAATATCCATATCAAACAATCCATTTATGAGGGGAGCACGAAGTTAAAACGCCGTGTGATTGAGTCTTTGAGCGCGAACAAGCAGCGAGATTTTATGGGCTGGATGTGGGGCTTGAATGACGGAAAATTACGTCTAGATCAGCTAGAATACGACTCCATGCGTATCCAAGATGTGTATATGCGCAGAGGTTTCTTGGACGCTAACATTTCTTCGCCTTTTTTGAAAACGGATTTTTCTACTCGTAACGCCACGCTCCATTATAAAGTCAAAGAAGGGATCCAATACAAGGTTTCTGATATTTTGATAGAGATTGACAAACCGGTAATCCCTTTAAAAACATTAGAAAAAGCGCTTAAAGTGAAGAGAAAGGATGTCTTCAATATTGAGCTTTTAAGAGCGGATGCACAAATTCTAAAAACTGAAATCGCTAATAAGGGTTATGCATTTGCGGTGGTGAAACCAGACCTAGATAAGAACGAAAAGAATGGGCTTGTGAAAGTCATTTATCACATTGAAGTGGGTGACTTGGTGTATATCAATGATGTTATCATTTCAGGGAATCAGCGCACGAGCGATAGGATTATTAGAAGGGAGTTATTATTAGGACCCAAAGACAAATATAGCTTGACTAAATTAAGGAATTCTGAAAATTCTTTAAGGCGTTTAGGGTTTTTCTCTAAAGTCAAAATTGAAGAAAAAAGGGTCAATAGCTCGCTGATGGACTTGTTGGTGAGCGTAGAAGAAGGGCGCACTGGACAATTGCAATTCGGGTTAGGCTATGGCTCTTTTGGAGGACTTATGCTTAATGGGAGCGTGAGTGAAAGAAACCTTTTTGGGACAGGCCAAAGCGTGAGCTTGTATGCTAACATTGCCACAGGGGGGCGCAGAATTCCTGGTTCGCCAAGAGGGTTAGGGCGCATGTTTTCTGGGAATTTGAGTTTGACCAACCCAAGGCTTTTTGACAGCTGGTATAGCTCTACGATCAACCTTTATGCAGATTACATGGTGGGCTATCAATACACCCAGCAAGGTGGGGGCTTTGGGGTGAATTTTGGGCGCATGTTGGGTAACAGGACTCATGTGAGTTTGGGCTATAACTTGAATGTGACCAAACTCCTTGGTTTCAGAAGTCCTTTGTATAACCGCTACTATTCTTCCACTAAACAAGTGATTATCCCTTCTCAGCCTATCTGTGTGTCTGGTTTGGGCTTGTTGTTAGGGCTCCATCAAGTGCAAAGCTGTTCTACACCCGGATCCGTTAAGGTAGGGGAAACGCCACCGGTTACCGGTATTTGGGATAGGGATTACCACACGCCTATCACTAGCTCTTTCACACTTGATTTGAGCTATGACAACACCGATGATTATTATTTCCCTAGAAATGGGATCATTTTCAATTCCTATGTAACAATGGCAGGCTTACCAGGTCCTGGCACTCTCAATTCTTGGAATGGGTTAGGCGGGAATGTCCGTAACACTAAAGTTTATGGTAAATTTGCAGCTTATCATAGCTTGCAAAAATATTTATTAGTGGATTTGATCGCTCGCTTTAAAACGCAAGGAGGTTATATCTTTAGGTATAACACCAATGATTACTTGCCTCTAAACTCCACTTTCTACATGGGGGGCGTGACTACGGTGAGAGGCTTTAGGAACGGCTCAATCACGCCTAAAGATGAATTTGGCTTGTGGCTTGGAGGCGATGGGATTTTTACCGCTTCTACTGAATTGAGCTATGGCGTGTTGAAAGCGGCTAAAATGCGTTTAGCGTGGTTTTTTGACTTTGGTTTCTTAACCTTTAAAACCCCAAATAGAGGGAATTTCTTCTATAACGCTCCCACGACTACGGCGGATTTTAAAGATTATGGCGTTGTTGGGGCTGGGTTTGAAAGGGCGACTTGGAGGGCTTCTACGGGCTTACAGATTGAATGGATTTCGCCTATGGGACCTTTAGTGCTCATCTTCCCTCTAGCGTTCTTTAACCAGTGGGGCGATGGTAATGGCAAAAAATGTAAAGGGCTGTGTTTTAACCCCAACATGGACGATTACACGCAACGCTTTGAATTTTCTATGGGAACAAGGTTTTAAAATGCGTATCAACAGAGAAGAAATGTTAGATTTAATGAAAAACGCACCCTTGAAAGAATTAGGGCAAAGGGCTTTAAGAGTGAAACAACGCTTGCACCCTGAAAACTTGACGACTTTTATTGTGGATAGGAATATCAATTACACTAATATTTGTTTTGTGGATTGCAAGTTTTGCGCTTTCAAGCGCACCCTAAAAGAAAAAGACGCTTATGTGTTGAGCTATGAAGAAATTGATCAAAAAATTGAAGAATTATTAGCCATTGGTGGCACGCAGATCCTCTTTCAAGGGGGGGTGCACCCGCAGCTTAAAATAGACTATTATGAAAATTTAGTGAGCCATATCGCCCAAAAATTCCCCACTATCACTATCCATGGTTTTAGTGCGGTTGAAATTGATTACATTTCTAAAATCTCTAAATTGTCCTTGAAAGAAGTTTTAGAAAGGTTGAAAAACGCCGGTTTAAGCTCTATTCCAGGGGCGGGTGCAGAAATATTAAGCGACAGGGTGCGCGATGTGATCGCTCCTAAAAAATTGAGTAGCGACAGGTGGATTGAAGTACATAAGACTGCACATCTTTGTGGGATCAAAAGCACAGCTACCATGATGTTTGGGAGCGTGGATAATGAAGAAGATGTAATGGAGCATCTACAAAGGGTGCGCGATTTGCAAGATGAAACCGGTGGCTTTAGGGCTTTTATTTTATGGAGCTTTCAGCCTAATAACACCCCCTTAAAAGAAGAAATCCCTAGCATTAAAAAAGCGAGTTCCAATCGGTATTTGCGCTATTTGGCATGCAGTAGGATTTTTTTAGATAACATTCAAAACATACAAAGCTCATGGGTGACTCAAGGATCTATGATAGGGCAGTTAGCTTTATTGTTTGGAGCGAATGATTTAGGGAGCGTGATGATGGAAGAAAATGTAGTGAAAGCGGCTGGGACGAGTTTTTGCATGAATGAAGCAGAAATGATAGGGCTCATTGAAGACATTGGGAGCGTGGCGGTTAAACGAAACACCGCTTATGAAATCTTAAAACGATACTCTGTTACAACAAAGGCATGAGATGAAGAAAATTTTGATTACTTTATTAGGAGTTTTTATGGGGTTGCAAGCGAGTGCTTTAATGCTTCAAGAAATCAACCAGGCTAAAGTCCCTGTGATTTATGAAGAAAACCATTTGTTGCCTATGGGGTTCGTCCATTTAGTCTTTAGGGGAGGTGGGAGCTTGGGCGATAAAAATCAGCTAGGTTTAGCCAAATTGTTTGCACAAGTTTTAAATGAGGGCACTAAAGAGCTTGGTGCGGTGGGGTTTGCACAAGCTTTAGAGCAAAAAGCGATTAGTTTGAATGTGGATACCAACACAGAAGATTTGCAAATCACTTTAGAATTTTTGAAAGAATACGAAGATGAAGCCATAATGCGTCTAAAAGAGCTTTTAAAATCCCCTAATTTCACGCAAAACGCTTTAGAAAAAGTCAAAACTAGAATGTTAGCTGCACTTTTGCAAAAAGAGAGCGATTTTGACTATTTAGCCAAATTGACTTTAAAACAAGAGCTTTTTGCTAACACCCCTTTAGCTAACGCATCTTTAGGCACTAAAGAGAGCCTTCAAAAAATCAAGCTAGACGATTTGAAACAACAATTTTCTAAGGTTTTTGAACTCAATAAACTCGTAGTGGTGCTTGGGGGCGATTTAAAAATTGATCAAACCCTTAAGCGTTTGAATAACGCCCTTAATTTCTTGCCACAAGGTAAGGCGTATAATGAGCCTTATTTTGAAGCGAGTGATAAAAAGAGTGAAAAAATCCTCTATAAAGACACGGAGCAGGCTTTCGTGTATTTTGGTGCACCCTTTAAAATCAAAGATTTAAAACAAGATCTAGCAAAATCTAAAGTGATGATGTTTGTGCTTGGGGGAGGGTTTGGCTCTCGTTTAATGGAAAAAATCAGAGTTCAAGAGGGCTTGGCTTATAGCGTGTATATCCGCTCTAGTTTTTCTAAAGTGTCGCATTTTGCAAGCGGTTATTTACAAACCAAGCTCAGCACTCAAGCTAAAAGCGTTGCATTGGTGAAAAAGATAGTTAAAGATTTTGTAGAAAAAGGCATGACGCAACAAGAATTAGACGACGCTAAAAAGTTTTTACTAGGTTCTGAGCCTTTAAGGAATGAAACGCTTTCTAGCCGCTTGAACACCACTTACAACTATTTTTATTTAGGGTTGCCTTTAGATTTCAATCAGACGCTACTCAATCAAATCCAAAAAATGAGTTTGAAAGAAATCAATGATTTCATTAAAGCACACACTGAAATCAATGACTTGACTTTTGCCATTGTGAGCAACAAGAAAAAGGGTAAATAATGCCATTTGAAGCTGTAATTGGGCTAGAAGTCCATGTCCAACTCAACACCAAAACCAAAATCTTTTGCTCTTGCTCTACAAGTTTTGGAGAATCTCCTAATTCTAACACCTGCCCTGTGTGTTTGGGCTTGCCGGGAGCTTTGCCGGTATTGAATAAAGAAGCACTCAAAAAAGCCATTCAACTAGGCACAGCCCTTGAAGCCAATATCAATCAAAATTCCATTTTTGCAAGAAAAAATTATTTTTACCCCGATTTGCCTAAGGCTTATCAAATCTCGCAATTTGAAGTCCCTATTGTGAGCGATGGAAAATTAGAAATTGACACTCAAGAGGGCGTAAAAATCGTGCGTATTGAAAGGGTCCATATGGAAGAAGATGCTGGTAAAAATATCCATGAGGGCAGTTATTCTTTAGTGGATTTGAACCGTGCTTGTACCCCTTTATTAGAAATTGTCAGTAAGCCTGATATGAAAACTAGTGAAGAAGCCATTGCGTATTTGAAAAAACTCCATGCTATCGTGCGTTTTATAGGGATTTCTGATGCGAACATGCAAGAGGGGAATTTTAGGTGCGATGCGAATGTCTCCATTAGACCCAAGGGCGATGAAAAGCTTTACACAAGAGTGGAGATTAAAAACCTAAATAGCTTTAGATTTATCGCTAAAGCGATTGAATACGAAATAGAGCGCCAAAGCGTGGCGTGGGAAAGCGGACACTATAATGAAGAGGTTGTTCAAGAAACGCGCCTTTTTGACACTACCAAAGGGATCACCCTTTCAATGCGTAATAAGGAAGAATCGGCGGATTATCGCTATTTTAAAGATCCGGATTTGTATCCTGTTTTTATCAATGAAGCGTTTTTAAAAGAAGCTCAAAAGATCAATGAATTGCCTAGCGCTAAAAAAATCCGCTACATGAAAGATTTTAACATTAAAGAAGACGATGCGAATTTATTGGTGAGCGATCCTTTATTGGCGGAGTATTTTGAAAGCATGCTCAATCTTGGAGTTAAGGCTAAAACGAGCGTTACATGGCTTTGCGTGGAATTGTTGGGGCGCTTGAAAGCCGAGATCACTTTAGAAAATTGTGCCATTAGCGCTCACACGCTAGGCACTTTAGCCAAACGCATTGATGAGGGCAAAATTTCTGGTAAGAGCGCTAAAGATGTGTTAGACAAGCTTTTAGAAGAGCGTGGGGGCGATGTGGATGCACTCATTGAACAAATGGGCTTGTCTCAAGTCAATGATACAGAAGCGATAGTCAAAGTGATAGACGAAGTGCTTAAAAACAACGCTGATAAGGTACTTGAATATAAAAGCGGTAAGGATAAACTTTTTGGGTTTTTTGTAGGTCAAGCGATGAAAAATTTAAAAGGCGCTAATCCTAGCGTGGTGAACGCTATTTTGAAAGAGAAATTGGATTGATGAGAAGAATTTTTTCTTATGTTTTGAAGGCTTTATTGTTGGTTGGGGTGGTTTATGCAGAGCCTGAATCTAAAGTGGAAGCCTTGCAAAGTAAAACCCAAGAATCTTCTTTGGATAAAAAAATCCGCCAAGAGATAAAGAATAAGGAATTGAAAAACAAGGAAGCAAAAAGCAAAGAAGAAAAGAAAACAACCAAAATAAGAGCGAAGCCTAGGGCAGAAGTCCATCATGGGGATGCTAAAAGTCCGTCTCAAAAGATTACGCCTCCAAAAATCAAAGAAAGCAAAAAAGCCCTCCAAAACCAAAGTGATCAAAATAATGCGTTGCAATCTAAAGAAAAAGCCGCTCAAAGCGAAAAAAAAGAAATAGGTCCTAGCTCGCAATTCAATGCTATTTTTGGGAATTCCAACAATTCTTCCAATAAAACCCTTGAAGATAAGGTCGTAGGGGGCATTTCCTTACTCGTTAATGGCTCGCCCATCACGCTGTATCAAATCCAAGAAGAGCAAGAAAAATTTAAGGTGAGTAAGAATCAAGCACGGGATCGCTTGATTGCTGATCGCATTAAAAACCAAGAAATTGAGCGCTTAAAAATCCATATAGATGATGACAGACTGGATCAAGAAATGGCGATGATGGCACAACAACAAGGCATGGATTTAGACCATTTCAAGCAAATGATCATGGCTGAAGGGCATTATAAAACTTATAGGGATCAACTTAAAGAGCATTTGGAAATGCAAGAATTGTTGCGTAATATCTTGCTTACCAATGTGGATACTAGCTCTGAAACCAAAATGCGCGAATATTACAACAAACACAAAGAGCAATTCAGTATCCCCATGGAAGTGGAAACCGTTCGTTATAGTTCTACAAGCCAAGAAGATTTGGAAAGGGCGATGTCTGATCCGAATTTAGAGGTACCAGGGGTGAATAAAGCCAATGAAACAATAGAGATGAAAACCCTAAATCCTCAAATCGCTCAAGTTTTTATCTCCCATGAAAAAGATTCTTTCACGCCTATCATGAATGGTGGTGGGGGGCAGTTTATCACCTTTTATATCAAAGAAAAAAAGGGTAAAAACGAAGTGAGCTTCAGCCAAGCCAAGCAATTCATCGCTCAAAAATTAGTGGAAGAGTCTAAAGATAAAATTTTAGAAGAGCATTTTGAAAAATTGCGCGTCAAGTCTAGGATTGTGATGATTAGAGAGTGATCTTTAGATCGTGCAACATTTCAATTTCCTCTATAAAGATTCTCTTTTTTCTATCGCCTTATTCACTTTCATTATCGCTCTTGTTATTTTATTAGAACACGCTAGGGCGTATTTCACCCAAAAGAAAAACAAAAAATTTTTACAAAAATTCGCTCAAAATCAAAACGCTTATGTGAGTAGTGAAAATTTAGACGAGCTTTTAAAGCATGCTAAATTTTCTAGTTTGATGTTTTTAGCTAGGGCGTATTCTAAAGCGGACATAGAAATGAGCATGGAAATCTTAAAAGGGCTTTTAACGCGCCCTTTAAAAGATGAAGAAAAAACCGCTACTTTAGATTTATTAGCTAAAAATTATTTTAGCGTGGGGTATTTGCAAAAAACAAAAGACACCGTGAAAGAAATCTTGCGTTTTTCTCCAAGGAATGTGGAAGCGTTGTTAAAACTCATGCATGTGTATGAATTAGAAAAAGATTATTCAAAGGCTTTAGAGACTTTAGAATGCTTAGAAGAATTAGAAGTGCCTGAAATTGAAACGATTAAAAACTACCTTTATTTAATGCATTTAATAGAGAGCAAGGAAGATGTGAGTAAAATCTTGCATGTGGCAAAAAATTCGCTAGATTTGAAAAAAATCGCTTTAAATTATTTAAAATTTTGTGATGAAAATCTTTTTTGGCAAGAGATTGATAAAACCGAACATTTAGAAAAAATGATCGATCTTTTATGGGATCAAAATATCCCTACTTTTATTTTAGAAAAACATGCCCTTTTGCAAGACATCGCACGCGCTAAAGGGCTGCTTTTAGATGGTAAGTTTTGTCAAATCTTTGAATTAGAGGTTTTACGCGCTCTATTGAATAGCCCTAAAAAAGCGAACTTGACTTTTGAATACCGCTGCAAGAATTGCAAACAAGTTTTTCCTTTTGAAAGCCATAGGTGTCCTGTGTGTTACCAATTAGCGTTTATGGATATGGTACTTAAAATCTCCAGAAAAATGCATGTCATGGGAGTGGACTAAATGCAAGAAATTGAAATTTTTTGCGATGGCTCTTCTTTAGGCAATCCTGGGCCAGGTGGGTATGCGGCGATTTTACGCTATAAGGATAAAGAAAAAATCATCAGTGGGGGTGAAAAATTCACCACCAATAACCGCATGGAATTAAGGGCGTTGAATGAAGCTTTAAAAATCTTAAAACGCCCATGCCATATCACGCTTTATAGCGATTCGCAATATGTGTGCCAAGCGATCAATGTGTGGCTTATTGGTTGGCAAAAAAAGAATTTTGCTAAAGTCAAAAATGTGGATTTATGGAAAGAATTTTTAGAAGTTTCTAAAGGGCATTCTATTGTGGCGATTTGGATCAAGGGGCATAATGGGCATGCACAAAATGAGCGATGCGATAGTCTCGCTAAATTAGAGGCGCAAAAATGGGTCAAAACGACCACTTGAAAGGGATAAGATGAAAAACAAAAATAATAAGCTTGCAGATTGCCCTTATATAACGCTAGAAAAAGCTTTAGGGTATTCTTTTAAAGACAAGCATTTATTGGAGCAAGCCTTAACGCATAAATCTTGCAAACTCGCTTTAAACAATGAACGCTTGGAATTTTTAGGCGATGCGGTGTTGGGCTTGGTGATAGGGGAGTTGCTATACCATAAATTTTATCAATACGATGAGGGAAAACTCTCTAAATTAAGGGCTTCTATCGTGAGCGCGCAGGGTTTTACGAAATTAGCGAGAGCGATTTCTTTACAAGATTATTTGCGCGTCTCTTCTTCTGAAGAAACCTCTAAAGGGAGAGAAAAACCCTCTATTCTATCAAGTGCATTTGAAGCTTTAATGGCTGGGGTGTATTTGGAAGCAGGGTTAGATAAAGTGCGTAAAATCATGCAAAATTTACTCAATCGCGCTTACAAGCGTTTGGATTTGGAGCATTTGTCCGTAGATTATAAAACCGCTTTACAAGAATTAACCCAAGCGCAATTTTGCGTGATCCCCACTTACCAATTACTCAAAGAAAAAGGACCCGCTCACCATAAAGAATTTGAAATGGTCTTATACATTCAAAATCAAATGTATGCGACCGCTAAAGGCAAAAGTAAAAAAGAAGCCGAACAGCAATGTGCCTATCAAGCGCTCCAAAAACTTAAGGGGATAAAATGAATACTTTAGGGCATTTTTTAAGGCTCACGACTTTTGGAGAATCGCATGGGAGCGTCATAGGGGGGGTTTTAGACGGTATGCCTAGCGGGATTAAAATAGACTATGAATTATTAGAAAATGAAATGAAGCGCCGTCAAGGGGGAAGGAATGCTTTCACCACGCCACGAAAAGAAGACGATAAAGTGGAAATAACAAGTGGGGTTTTTGAAGATTTTAGCACAGGGACGCCCATAGGGTTTTTAATCCACAATCAAAGGGCTAGGAGTAAGGATTACGATAACATTAAAAACCTTTTTAGGCCTAGCCATGCGGATTTCACTTATTTTCACAAATACGGCATCAGAGATTTTAGGGGTGGGGGGAGAAGTTCGGCTAGAGAGAGCGCTATAAGAGTCGCAGCTGGGGCGTTTGCTAAAATGCTTTTAAAAGAAATTGGTATTGTTTGTGAAAGCGGGATTGTTAAAATAGGGGGCATTGAAGCCAAAAACTATGATTTTAATCACGCGCTAAAAAGTGAAATTTTTGCTCTGGATAAAGAACAAGAAGAAGTGCAAAAAACAGCCATTCGAAACGCTATCAAAAACCACGATAGCATAGGGGGAGTGGCTTTGATTAGAGCAAGGAGTTTAAAAAGAAATCAAAAACTCCCCATTGGATTAGGTCAAGGGCTATACGCTAAATTAGACGCTAGAATCGCTGAAGCGATGATGGGGTTTAATGGGGTAAAAGCGGTTGAAATTGGTAAGGGAATAGAAAGTTCTTTACTAAAAGGCTCAGAGTATAATGATTTAATGAATCAAAAAGGGTTTTTGAGTAATCGTAGTGGGGGGATTTTAGGAGGCATGAGCAATGGGGAAGAAATTATTGTTAAGATACATTTTAAACCCACGCCAAGCATTTTCCAATCTCAACAAACTATAGATATTAAGGGTAATGAATGCGAATGCTTGTTAAAGGGCAGGCATGACCCTTGCATTGCGATTAGAGGTAGCGTGGTGTGTGAGAGTTTACTCTCGTTAGTGTTAGCCGATATGGTATTACTCAATTTGACTTCAAAAATAGAGTATTTAAAAACGATTTATAATGAGAATTAAACGAAATTGGATACAATCATCTTAAAAAGGATACAAATGGAAAAGTTACCTAGAAAACGAGTTTCTAAAACCAAATCACAAAAACTTATCAATAGTCTCACAACTCAAAAAAACAGAGCCTTGCTTAAAAAAATCAGTTCTAATGAAATGCTTTTAGAGTTAGAAAAAGGGGCGTTTAAAAAAAATGAGGCTTATTTTATTTCCGATGAAGAAGATAAAAATTATGTTTTAGTGCCAGATAATGTGATCTCTCTTTTAGCAGAAAACGCCAGAAAAGCTTTTGAAGCCCGGCTTAAAGCGGAATTAGAAAGGGATATTATCATTCAAGCGCCGATTGATTTTGAAGATGTGCGCGAAGTCTCTTTGCAATTATTAGAAAATTTACGCCAAAAAGATGGGAATTTACCCAATATCAACACCCTAAACTTTGTCAAACAAATCAAAAAAGAACACCCTAATTTATTCTTTAATTTTGACAACATGTTCAAACAACCCCCATTTAATGAAAATAATTTTGAAAATTTTGACAGCAATGATGAGGAAAATTTTTAATGCAAACCATTGATTTTGAAAAATTTTCACAATACTCTAAACCTGGTCCACGATACACAAGCTACCCCACAGCGGTGGAGTTTAAAGAAAATTTTAATGAAGAGAGCTTGAAAAAAGCGTTTTTTTCCCATGATAATCTCAAAAACCCCATGCCCTTATCGCTCTATACGCATTTGCCCTTTTGCAGGAGCGCGTGTTATTTTTGTGCATGCTCTGTCATTTACACAAGCTTAGAAGAGAAAAAAATCCGTTATATTAGCTATCTTAAAAAAGAACTCGCCCTTTTGAAAAAAGCGATGGACACAAACAGAGAAGTCGCACAATTCCACTATGGTGGTGGCACGCCGACCTTTTTTTCGCCCATTCAATTAGATGAGATCACACAAAGCATTCAAGAAGTTTTCCCTAATTTTAGCCAAGATATTGAAATGAGTTGCGAGATTGACCCTAGGCATTTCACTAAAAATCACATGCAAACTTTATTTGATAGAGGTTTTAACCGCTTGAGTTTTGGGGTACAAGATTTTGATTTTGAAGTCCAAAAAGCTATTCATAGGATCCAGCCTTTTGAAATGGTTCAAGATGCGGTAAAACTCGCTAGAGATTATGGCATTAAATCCGTTAATTTTGATTTGATCTATGGCTTACCCAATCAAACTAAAGAGAGTTTTTTAAAAACTTTGGAGTGGGTTTTGAAATTAGACCCAGATCGATTAGCGGTGTTTAATTACGCGCATGTGCCTTGGGTGAAAAAAACGATGCGTAAAATTGATGAAACCTTATTGCCAAGCCCTAAAGACAAGCTAGAGATTTTAGAGGCTCTCATTAGTTTTTTAGAAAAAGCCCATTATCAAATGATAGGCATGGATCATTTCGCTAAAAGCGATAATGAATTGTATTTAGCCCTTCAAAAGGCAGAGTTACGCCGTAATTTTCAAGGCTATACCACGAAAAAATTCACTCAAACTATTGGTATTGGTGTTACGAGCATTGGTGAAGGGGGCGATTATTACACGCAAAATTATAAAGATTTGCGCCATTATGAAAAAGCCCTTGATTTGGGGCTTTTACCGGTAGAAAGGGGCGTAGCGCTAACCCAAGAAGATGTGTTAAGAAAAGAAGTGATCATGCAAATGATGAGTAATTTAAAATTGGATTACTCTAAGATTGAAGAAAAATTTTCTATTGATTTTAGAGCGTATTTTAAAAAAGAATTAGAGAAATTAAAGCCTTATGAAGAAGCGGGCTTACTTTCTTTCAATGCTAAAGGCTTTGAGATGACAAGAACAGGGGGCATGCTTGTAAGAAACATGGCTATGGAGTTTGATGCGTATTTGCGTGGGGGCGAAAAACATTTCAGTAAAACGCTATGAGCGGAAATATTTTTGAAGAAGTAGGAGATACTTGTGTTAAATGCGCTAAATGCGTGCCAGGTTGCACGATTTATCGCATTCATAAAGATGAGACGACTTCGCCTAGGGGCTTTTTGGATTTGATGCGCTTAAACGCTCAAAACAAGCTCAAATTAGACACGAATTTAAAACACCTTTTAGAAACTTGTTTTTTATGTACCGCTTGCGTGGAAACTTGCCCTTTTCATTTACCCATAGACACTTTAATAGAAAAAGCTAGGGAAAAAATCGCTCAAAAGCATGGCATTGCTTGGTATAAAAAATCCTATTTTTCCCTTTTAAAAAACCGAAAAAGAATGGATAGAGTGTTTTCAGTTGCACATTTTTTAGCTCCTTGTGCTTTCAAGCAAGTAGGGGATAGTTTAGAGCCCAGAGTTCTTTTTAAAGGTTTATTCAAACGCTTTAAAAAAAGCACTCTGCCTCCTTTAAATAAAAAAAGTTTTTTGCAAACGCACACAGAAATGAAGCCTCTAGAAAACCCCCTTCAAAAAGTGGCGATTTTTATAGGGTGCTTGAGCAATTACCACTACCAGCAAGTAGGGGAGAGCTTATTGTATATTTTAGAAAAGCTTAACATTCAAGCGATCATTCCTAAACAAGAATGCTGCGCAGCTCCTGCGTATTTTACCGGCGATAAAGACACCACGCTTTTTTTAGTGAAAAAAAACATAGAATGGTTTGAAAGCTATTTAGATGAAGTCGATGCGATCATTGTGCCTGAAGCCACATGCGCTAGCATGCTCATTAATGATTATTGCAAGGTGTTTTTAGGCGAAAAAGATAAGGATTTGTATTTGAAACGCTTGGAAAAAATCACGCCTAAAATCTATCTTGCGAGCGTGTTTTTAGAAAAACACACCCCTTTAAAAAATCTTTTAGAAAAAACCCCTAATGAAAAAAAAGAGGTGATCACCTACCATAACCCTTGCCATGCCAAAAAAACCCTAAACGCCCATAAAGAAGTGCGAAACTTGCTTAACTCGCATTATGAAATTAAGGAAATGCCAGATAATTGTTGCGGTTTTGGGGGGATTACCATGCAAACAGAAAAGGTGCAATTTTCTTCTAAAGTGGGGTTTCTTAGGGCTAAAGAGATACTGGACACAAAAGCTACAATTTTGAGTGCAGAATGTGGGGCATGCCATATGCAACTTAACAACGCCCTAAAGTCTTTAAATAACCCCAACACCCCCCACTTTTCACACCCCCTAGAACTCATCGCTAAGGCTTTAAGGGGCACTGAAGGGGTTTGAGTGGATAACCAACAATACAAAGAGTTTATTAGAACATCAATAGATGACATTAGAAAAGCTCACAATGAAAACTATTTAAGCATATTTGCAGGAGCTAGAATAAGCACTAACTCAGGATTGCCTGAATGGGGTGATTTAATTAAAGAGTTTCAAAAGCGTCTTTATGGCGATACCAAAGAGAACGAGAATTACCTTGTCCTTGCAGAAAAATTTTACAATCAATTTGGAGAAAGTTTTTACTACCAAACTTTAAAATCTCTAATCCCTGATAATGCAAAGAAAAATGATTTGCATTTAGAAATGGTCAAATTGAATATTAAAAATTTAATCACAACAAATTGGGACAATCTATTTGAACAAGCAATCAATGAAGAGGGAAGATTTTTTAATATTATAAAGAGCGATAAGGACATTGGGAGTTCAACCGGCTTTGCAAAGTTTATTAAAATGCACGGAAGTTTAGATGAAAACAACATTGTATTTAAAGAGCAAGACTACCTAGAATATAGTAAGCATTTCCCTTTGATTGAAAACTACATTAAGGGAGTTTTTTCAACGGATACAGTGATTTTGCTTGGCTACTCATTGAGCGATCAAAATGTAAAGCAAATTATTTCTTGGGTAAATTCTCACTCAAAAAGTGTAAAACCAATCTATTTTATTAAAACAGCCAAAGAGTTTGATATGATTGAATTTGAATTTTACAAAAAGAAGAATATCCACATTCTTTATACCCAAGAACTTTTTGGAAAAAAAGGGCATTCTGAGGAACTGCGAAGTTTTATAAAAGAGATAAAAGCTAAACCAAAAGATACTTCTAAAAATTACAGCGGAATCATTTCTTCAACTAAGCAAATAAGGAGAATGATTTTTAATTTTGATTATAACGCAATGAAAGAAAGAATTGATGAAATATCACTAAAAAACTCTAGCGTTCTTAATCAATTAGAATTAGCAGACTTTTTATGAATTTTTTTGGTATTAAGCACTTGGATAAAATTGGATCAAAATACATTTGATGCTATTGTTGGAATATGCCAAGAAAAAATAGGTGAAGGCATTCTGTGGAATAGTTATGAGTCGGTGGGATATTTCATTACAACACAGTGGGATAAGTCTCAAAAGGAAATCAATTTTTCTACTTTGTATCATATTCTTTTTTCTTTTATTAGGAAACTGACTGAGGGTTTTGGAGGGAATTTAGTATGTCTAGAACATTCATACTGGGGTTCACACTGGATGCAAAATTTACTTGGTATTTTGCAACAACATAGTGTTGATTTGGATTCTATACAACAAGCCCTAATCAACGAGCACATTCAAAAGATAATGAAACTTCCTAATGACACACAGATATTGATTTCCTATATTCTAATTTGTGATTTATTTCCCATCACAAAAAATAACGGTGATGTCAATCAAAAAGTAAAAAAATTTCTGCTCGATATTTGGGAAGGGAATCAAAATAGAAAGACAATACAAGAAGATGAAGCTTATCTACTTCTAACTTCTAACATGCATGGAATATGCATTTTAAATAGCGAGCAGTATCAAGAAATATTATTGGAACTAAAAAATAAATATATGAATAGAGAAACAACAACCTATCAAAGATTTAATGATGAGCAACTTTCTCATGAGCAACTACTTGAACAAGCAATGCAAGATGATGCTCTCGATAGGATGCTCGCTTTGCTTAAATGGTGTGAGAATAATTTTAAAAAAGAATATCTTATTTTATAATACTTATTATTTAAAACATTGAAAGTTTGTTAAATCCTATTAAGAAACCCCAAAAAAAATAGAAAAACCACAGAGTAAGATCCGCTAAAACGCTTGAGAAAATTTAAAATTTTAAGTTTTAGGGGTGTTTTTCTTAAGAATTTAGGTTTTTTGTAGCATTATTATGTTATTATTATGTGAAATGTAGACTTTTAGAAGGAAAAATGTTGTATGAAAAAGTTTGTAGTGTTTAAAACACTCTGTTTATCGGCAGTGTTAGGTAATAGTCTTTTGGCAACAGAAGGTAATGCGGATGTGCAGAAGCAATTGGAAAAGCCAAAAGAGTATAAAGCAGTGAAGGGCGAGAAAAACGCTTGGTATTTGGGGATTAGCTATCAAGTCGGTCAGGCTTCGCAAACCGTTAAAAACCCTCCCAAAAGCAGTGAGTTTAACTACCCTAAATTCCCTGTGGGTAAAACCGATTATTTAGCCGTTATGCAGGGCTTGGGGATCACTGTGGGTTATAAGCAGTTTTTTGGAGAAAAGCGTTGGTTTGGCACACGTTATTATGGCTTTATGGATTATGGTCATGCCGTATTTGGAGCGAATGCTTTGACTTCAGATAATGGCGGAGTGTGTGAACTTCACGAACCGTGTGCAACCAAAGTAGGGACTATGGGTAATCTATCCGATATGTTCACTTATGGTGTGGGTATTGACACTTTGTATAATGTCATCAATAAAGAAGATGCGACTTTTGGATTCTTTTTTGGAGCTCAAATTGCGGGTAACTCTTGGGGTAATACGACAGGGGCTTTTTTGGAAACCAAAAGCCCTTATAAGCACACCTCATATAGCCTTGATCCGGCGATTTTCCAGTTTCTTTTTAATTTAGGGATTCGCACCCATATTGGTCGGCATCAGGAATTTGACTTTGGCGTGAAGATTCCTACCATTAATGTTTATTATTTTAATCATGGGAATTTGAGCTTTACCTACCGCCGTCAATACAGCCTTTATGTAGGGTATCGTTACAATTTCTGAGATTTGTTTTTTCTCTAATTGAATTTTCAATTAGAGCTTTCTCCATGAGCCACCGCTTTCTTTTGAAGCATTTTTAAAAGTTTTTTTGAAAATTAGAATTAAAATCTTTTTGATCATGTTATGATAGCTCAAATATTTAACAAGGATTAAGCATGTTGTATTCCTCTAAAATCCAATCCCTTTCAGAATCCACAACGATCGCTATTAGTACGCTCGCTAAAGAATTAAAATCGCAAGGAAAAGATATTTTAAGTTTTTCAGCGGGCGAGCCTGATTTTGACACCCCACAAGCGATTAAAGATGCGGCCATAAAAGCCCTAAATGACGGCTTTACAAAATACACTCCGGTAGCTGGGATCCCTGAATTACTCAAAGCGATCGCTCATAAATTAAAAAAAGAAAACAACTTGGATTATGAACCAAGCGAAATTTTAGTGAGTAATGGTGCTAAGCAAAGCTTGTTTAATGTGATTCAAGCCTTAATTGAAGAGGGCGATGAGGTGATTATCCCTGTGCCTTTTTGGGTAACTTACCCTGAGCTTGTGAAATACAGTGGGGGAGTGAGCAAATTCATTCAAACCGATGAAAAAAGCCATTTTAAAATCACCCCTAAACAGCTTAAAGACGCCTTAAGCCCTAAAACGAAAATGCTCATTCTCACCACCCCATCAAATCCTACTGGTATGCTTTATAGTAGGGCGGAATTAGAAGCCTTAAGCGAAGTGTTAAAAGAGACTAAAATTTGGGTGCTTAGCGATGAAATTTATGAAAAGCTTATCTATAAAGGCGAGTTTGTTTCTTGTGCAGCGGTGAGCGAAGAGATGAAAAAGTGCACCATTACCATTAATGGTTTAAGCAAATCAGTAGCGATGACAGGCTGGCGGATAGGCTATGCGGCGAGCAAAGATAAAAAATTAGTCAAATTGATGAATAACTTGCAAAGCCAATGCACTTCTAATATCAATTCCATCACGCAAATGGCTTCTATTGTAGCACTTGAAGGGTTAGTGGATAAAGAAATTGAAACGATGCGCCAAGCTTTTGAAAAGCGTTGTCATTTAGCCCACGCAAAAATCAATGCAATTGAAGGATTGAATGCTTTAAAACCTGATGGAGCGTTTTATCTTTTTATCAATATCGGTAGCCTTTGTGGGGGGGATTCAATGCAATTTTGCCATGAGTTATTAGAAAAAGAAGGCGTGGCGTTAGTGCCTGGAAAAGCTTTTGGATTAGAAGGTTATGTTCGCTTGTCTTTTGCTTGCTCAGAAGAACAGATTGAAAACGGGATCGAACGTATCGCTCGCTTTGTCAAATCAAAGGGATAAAAAATTTGTATTAAAAAAGGGGGGATTTAATGTGGCGTAGTGGTATAATACAGTTTGATTTAAAAGTTTGAAAAGTGCAGTTTTCATAACTAAACTATTTTTCTAATTTTAGACTATAATACAAAAAAGGAATAAGTATGGAAAATTGGAATGAGTGTTTTATGCTTGTTATTAGCAGTGAAAAAAATAAAGAATTGTTTTCTTCTAAATTAGATAGTGGTTTGTTATCTATATTTTTTAACAAAGACAGCTCTTATAGTATCAGTCCTAACCTAAAAAATTATCTCAAAGGCAAGTGGGTATCCTAAAAATTTTTTTCAAAAAGAAGGTCTGACACCACATTAACTGAATCTATCTAAATGAAACACCCCCTAGAAGAATTAAACGACCCTATAGAGAACCTTTTGCTATGGATTGGGCGCTTTTTGCGTTACAAATGCACAAGCTTGTCTAATTCCCAAGTGAAAGACCAAAATAAGGTTTTTGAATGCTTGAATGAATTGAATCAAGCATGCATCAGCTCAAGCCAATTAGAAAAAGTTTGCAAAAAAGCTCGTAACGCTGGATTATTGGGTATCAATACTTACGCGCTACCCCTACTTAAATTTCATGAGTATTTCAGCAAATTAATCACTGAAAGACTTGCTTTTAATTCGCTCAAAAATATAGACGAAGTCATGTTGGCTGAATTTTTGAGCATTTATACGGGAGGTTTGAGTTTAGCCACTAAAAAAAATTATAGGATTGCCCTACTAGGACTTTTTAGCTATATAGACAAGCAAAATCAAGATGAAAATGAAAAATCTTATATCTACAATATCACGCTTAAAAATATCAGCGGAGTGAGTCAAAGTGCGGGCAACAAGCTCCCTACCTACTTAAATAGCGAAGAATTAGAAAAATTTTTAGAGAGCATTGATACCATAGAAATGTCCGCTAAAGTGCGTGTAAGAAACCGCCTACTCATTAAAATCATTGTTTTTACAGGCATGCGCTCTAATGAAGCCTTACAGCTTAAAATAAAGGATTTTACTTTAGAAAATGGTTGTTATACGATTTTGATTAAGGGTAAGGGCGATAAATACAGAGCGGTGGTGTTAAAAGCTTTTCACATTGAAAACCTTTTAAAAGAATGGCTCATAGAAAGGGAATTATATCCTGTTAAAAATGATTTATTGTTTTGTAATCAAAAAGGCATGGCTTTAACGCAAGCTTATTTGTATAAGCAAGTGGAGCGAATCATCAATTTTGCAGGACTCAGGCGAGAGAAAAATGGGGCGCACATGTTGAGGCATTCTTTTGCAACCTTGCTCTATCAAAAACGCCATGACTTGATTTTAGTTCAAGAAGCTCTAGGGCATGCGAGCTTGAATACGAGTAGGATTTACACGCATTTTGATAAACAGCGTCTAGAAGAAGCGACGAGTATTTGGGAAGAAAGTTGAAAAATACCACCCCTATCTATAAACAAAGCAACTAAAACCCCATTTTAAAAAATTAAAAAGTTTTTAGCTTGTTGGTTTAAAATTTTGCTTTCAAATTCTAACAGCCACTTTTTGACTTCTATGCCCCCATTATACCCACCTAAAGTGCCATTTTTACGCACCACTCTATGACAAGGCACAATCAAAGAAATAGGGTTATTGTGATTAGCGTTGCCAATAGCTCTGCAAGATTTAGGGTTATTAATGAGCTTTGCGATTTCATCGTAACTTTTTATTTTACCATAAGGGATAGTTAATAACGCAGACCAAACTTGTTTTTGAAAAAAAGTCCCTATCAGATCTAAAGGTACATCAAATTCAAAAAGTTGTCCTAAGAAATAACGCTCCAAGGCTTGAACGCTGAGTTTTAATGGGGTATTCATAGAGATAGAAAAATTTGTCGTATCAAAATCCAATCTTAATAAATGGCTCTCATTAGCACACAAATGCAAATACTCTAAGGGGAAACTCTTAGGGGTTTTAAAATAGTAGTGATATAAATCCATCAATGACTTACTCATTTCTTCTAAAAAACGACATTCTAGCCAAAGAGTTTGTATAAAACAATCAATAGCGACAAACCATACACCCCTAAAATCAAAACTTTATGCATTTTTTCATTCAAAAGCCCCATGATCCATTTAATCCCAATACTCACGCCCATAATAGAGCCTAATCCTACAACCGCCCCTGCTAACAGCGTTTCTTTATTGATGATGTGGTGATAGATTAAAGAAAAAGCTCCCGAAGTAGAAGAAAATAAGATAAAAAACAACCCCAACGCCACGCATTTTTTAGAGTCATACCCTAAAAAATAATGCATTAAAGGTACCATGAGCATCCCCCCACCAATGCCTAAAGTGATAGCGAATAACCCTGTAAGCGTGCCAATTAAAAATAATTTTAAACCTTGTAAATGATGGTGTTTAGCGTCCGTTATAGAATCTTGTTTTTTGGGCTTTAAGATAAATTGGATCATAGAATACACGACTAAAAGGGCAAAAACAACCATTAAAATCTTGCTTGAAACGATTTTTAAAATCAGTCCGCTAAAACTCGCCCCTATCAACCCCCCTACCCCTATCAATAACCCCGAAGAAAAATCAAGCGACTTTTTTTTGAAATTCAAAACAGAGCCAACGAATGATGAAAGCACCATTTGTAAAATAGAAATACCAATGGATTCTTCAAAAGAATGCCCAATTGCGAGCATGATAGGGACAATAATCATCCCTCCACCAATGCCAAAGATCCCTGATAAAATGCCCGTAAATAATCCTATCGCTATGTATAACCCATAGATATCCATAAACAACCTTTAAAGAAGTAAAACCTCTCTAAAAGAAAATTAAAAAGGAATAAATTTCACTCGCATGTTTTCTTGCAACACAACACATGCGAATCTTCATTGGGTTCGCTGACAGAAAGACCTCTTATTTCATAAGCTAATTTGAGAGACGCCAAAGCGTCATCCAAACCAAACCCCCCTTGAGTTACAATCTGTTTATAGCTTTCTGTGTGCAAATTGTCAAAACCTTGCGTGAGATTGACTTCTTCGCCCTCTATAATCATCCTGCGATAAATTTTTTCTTTGGACACTCCCATGTGTTCTGGGTTGATTGAAAAAAACCATCTTATTTTAGCATGCTCCAAAAAGAGTATCCCCCCTACGCGATCAGGCTCATCTATATTAAGAATCTTGTCTTTAACGCCTCCAAACAAATAGATCAAAGCGTCAAAAATGCTTATCCCCATATGAGTGGCTAGCCCCCCACTCTTATTCACATCCGCTCGCCATGAAGAAAAATACCACTTCCCTTGCACGCTGATATAAGTGAGCGTGATGTCAAAAACCTTGCTCGGGTTTTTTTCCAATTCGCTTTGAATTTTTTCTTTTAAAGCGATCGTATCGCAATGCAAACGCAAAGGCAAAAGGCAAAACACCCTTTTTTGGTATTTCACTTCTAAATCTTTTAATTCTTGTATTTCGCTAGGATCTAAAATTAAAGGTTTTTCACAAATCACATGCATGCCGTATTTTAGCCCAAAACGAATATAATCAAAATGCGTGTGTGTGGGCGTGCAAACGCTCAAATAGTTGATTTCTTTACCCATATTTTTAGATTGTTCTATATACTCTTCAAAATCTTCAATATCCGTAAAAAACTCCGATTGTGCAAAATACTCATCCAAAACCCCCACGCTATCATGAATATCAAAAGAGCAATCCAAAAAATGACCCGTATCTCTAATAGCCTGCAAGTGCTTAGGAGCGATAAACCCCCCTGAACCAATCATAGCAAAAAGCATTTATCTTCCTTCAAGAATTTTAATCTTATGTTAGCAAAAGATTAGCTTATTTAAGCTTATATCATTGGCAATTATGGCATTCTACCGAGCGATCCAACACACTTTTTTCATCAATGCTAGGGCTTTCGCTACGCAAATAATAAGTGGATTTTAACCCTAATTTCCAAGCGAGCGTGTAGATTTCATGCAAGGTTTTACCGCTAGCGTTTTCTACGCGTAAAAACACATTAATGCTTTGCCCTTGATCGATCCATTTTTGGCGCACGGCTGCCGCTCTGATCAAATCTTTAGCGTCAATATCATAGGCTGATGTGTAAAAATTCCAAGTTTCTACGCTTAAATTAGGCACAACGACTGGAATAAGCCCGCTCAAATTTTCTTCAAACCATTTTTTCTTATAAATAGGTTCAATTGTTTGGGTTGTGCCTACTAAAATAGAAATAGAGCTAGTAGGAGCGATCGCCATTAAATAGCCATTACGCATGCCAAAAGTTTTGACTTTTTCCCTCAAACCCTGCCAATCGCAAGCGTAATTAAAAAGCCCTTTTTCGGTGAGCTTTAAGGCTTCTTTATTCGCTTTATCAATAGGGAAAATCCCCTTACTCCATTCTGAATTTTCAAAGTCCTTATAAACCCCTTTTTCTTTCGCTAGATTCACGCTCGTATCAATCGCATGGTAGCTGATTTGCTCCATTAAAGCGTCAATTTTTTCTAAATGCTCTTTAGACCCCCAAGCGATTTTATGTTCTGCAAGCATTTGCGCTTCACCCATAACCCCTAACCCTATGGCTCTATTTTGCAAATTGGTGGCTTTGACTTTGCGGTTAGGATAAAAATTCAAATCAATCACATTATCTAATAGCCTGACCATAATCGGCACGACTCTTTTAATGTCTTCTTCAGTGTTGATCTTGCTTAAATTGATACTCGCTAAATTGCACACCGCCGTTTGCCCATCTTTGGCGATTTTAGTAGCGATATAGATTTGTTTGCCTTTAAGAATATCCGTGCTGGTGAGCTTGTTAGCGCATTTAGTGATATTACTATCTGTGGTTACCAACTGCTTTTCTTCAAAAAAATCCATAGTGCCATCGGTGTATTCTATTTGCATGTAATAGTGGTTGGGTGCGGTATTTTGAAAGATCTCCGTGCATAGATTGCTTGATCTAATAATACCTGTATGGGCGTTTGGATTGCACCGATTAGCGTTGTCTTTAAAAGCCAAGAAAGGCAAGCCGGCTTCAAAATAATTCATTAAGATTTTTTTCCATAAATCTTTAGCGTTAATGTATTCTTTAATGATTTTAGGATCTTTTTCATACTCTAAGTAGCGTTTTTCAAACTCTTGCCCATAAAGTTCAGAGAGATCCTTACACTCATAAGGGTCAAACAAAGTCCATATCGCATCTTCTAAAACCCTTTTCATGAACAAATCACACACCCAAAGAGCCGGAAATAAATCATGCGCTCTTCTTCTTTCATCGCCACTATTTTTTCTTAAATCAATGAACTCCATCACATCAATGTGCCAGATTTCCAAATACACCGCAATCGCACCCTTTCGTGTGCCTAATTGATCAACCGCAATCGCCACATCATTAGCGATTTTTAAAAAGGGGATCGTGCCAGCGCTCGCATTTTTATACCCATCAATATAACTCCCAATAGAGCGCACCAAAGAAAAATCCCAACCAATCCCCCCACCGTATTTGGATAACAACGCCATTTCCTTATAGCTATCAAAAATCCCTTCAATATTATCCGGTGTGCTGCCAATATAGCATGAGCTTAGCTGGTGCTTGGTGGTGCGAGCGTTCGCTAAAGTGGGGGTCGCACACATCGCTTCAAATTTGCTTAAGACTTCATAAAATTCCAAAGCGATTTTATTAGGTTCTTGTTCGTTTTGCGCTAAAAACATCGCAATACTCATAAACATATGCTGAGGTAATTCAATAGGGTAATTGTTGGCATCTTTCAACAAATAGCGATCATACAAGGTTTTAATCCCCAAGTAATTGAATTGAAAATCCCTTTCAGGCTTGATCTGGCTATTTAAAAACTCCAAATCAAATTTTTCCTTAAAGCCCTTAAGGATACGGCCCTTTTCTTCAGCGTTTTCAAAATACTCTTTCAAATGCCTATATCCTGTAAAACCGCTCACTTTATGATATAAATCATATAAAAAAAGTCTTGAGGCGACAAAGCTCCAATTAGGCGTGTCAATATCTATCTTATCCACAGCGGTTTTAATCAAAGTTTGTTGGATTTCTTCAGTAGTAATCTTGTCTCTAAATTGCAACCTTGCATCCACTTCCAGCTCACTTTGGCTCACGCCCTCTAAATTGTCCGTAGCGTCTTTAGTGTATTTTTGGATTTTTGTAATGTCCAAAGGCTCAATGCGCCCATTTCGTTTAACTACTGTAATCAAAACTTATCCTTAAATTTGAATTAAATCGTTTGTTTTTTAAATTCGGAATTATAATAACAAAGTGCTTAAAAAAAACTACGCCTTAAGATTTCTTGTTTTATGACTTCTTAAAAAACTTAAAATACCCATTTTCAATGTTAGTTTGAGGGGTGCGTGAAAGGCTTAAAAAACCGCTAGGAATGTCTTTGGTGATGGTTGTGCCACTGCCAATTAAAACATTAGAGCCAATAGTTACAGGGGCGACTAGCTGACTATCGCTCCCTATAAAGACATTTTCACCAATGATCGTTTGGTGTTTCTTTTTGCCATCGTAATTGCAAGTGATCACGCCAGCCCCTACATTTGTGTTTTTTCCTATCTCACAATCCCCTAAATAGCTCAAATGCCCTGCTTTAGTGCCTTGAAGTTTAGCGTTTTTCGTCTCTACAAAATTCCCCACATGGCTATCACAAATCGTGCTTTTAGGGCGTGCATGGGCAAATGGTCCCACACTGCTATTAACAATTTGGCTCTCTTCTATAACGCTATAAGCTTTAATGTGTGCATTTTCTATCAAACAAGTCCCACTCAAACGTACCCCTTGCTCTAAAACACACTCCCCCTTAAAACTCACGCCTTTTTCTAAGTAAATACTCTTGGGTAATTGCATCACTACCCCTAAATCCATAGCGTTTTTGCGTAACCTTTCTAGCATGATTTCTTCAGCCTTCGCCCTTTCTGTTTGGCAATTCACCCCTAAAAAAAACTCTTCTTCTAAGAAAATGGCATCAATTTTTTCATTTTCATTGATACCAAAAGCGGTTAAATCCGTGAGGTAGTATTCTTTTTGGGCGTTTTGGTTATGGAGTTTGGGTAAATATTTTTCTAAAAACTTTCTTTCAAACAAATACACGCCAGCATTCACGCTTTTAATGGCTTTTTCTTCATCATTAGCGTCCTTTTCTTCTACAATCTTTCTGACTTGATGGTTTTCTAAAATAACACGCCCATAACCTTTAGGATCAGCCAAATGCAGTAAACCTATGGCGTTATTGTGGCTTTTTAATAAGGGGGTGAGAGCGTCTTTAGTGATTAAGGGCATGTCTGCATTCAAGATTAAAATCCGCTCATGTTTGGTAAGAATAGGCGTTTTGTCTTCTTGCATGATAGCCCCACCCGTTCCTGAATATTTTTCCACGATTTGAGTGTGAAAAACCACTCCCTTAAAACGCTCCAACACCGCTTCTTTAATGCGTTCTTGTTGGTGGTGTAAGATAAGATGCACATCGTTACTGATTGAAAAAGCCGTTTCTAAAATATAAAATAACATAGGCTCCCCACAAAGAGTGTGTAAAGTCTTAGGCAGGCTAGAGTGCATGCGAGTGCCTTTACCAGCGGCTAGTATGATCACAGAAAGCATTAAAATCCTTCAATTTAGGGGTTATTTTAGGGAATTTTAACATGCCTTATCTTATAATTTAACTTGTTTTTCATCAAAGATTTAAGGCTAGAATTTTGCGTTTTTTAAAAATCATTTTTTTGATATTTGCTCTTATTTGTCCTTTAATGAGCACTGATAACACACTACCTAGTGTCAATCTCTCTTTAAACGCTCCCAATGATCCTAAACAACTCGTAACCACCCTTAATGTCATTGCTTTACTCACGCTTTTAGTTTTAGCCCCATCGTTAATCTTAGTGATGACGAGTTTCACTCGTTTGATTGTGGTGTTTTCTTTTTTAAGAACCGCTTTAGGCACGCAACAAACCCCACCCACTCAAATTCTTGTCTCACTCTCTTTGATATTGACTTTTTTCATCATGGAGCCTAGCTTGAAAAAAGCTTATGATATAGGGATCAAACCCTATATGGATAAAAAGATTTCTTACACAGAAGCGTTTGAAAAAAGCGCTTTGCCTTTTAAAGAATTCATGCTTAAAAACACACGAGAAAAGGATCTAGCCCTTTTTTTTAGGATCAGACAACTGCCTAACCCCAAAACCCCTGATGATGTGAGTTTGAGCGTTTTAATCCCAGCGTTTATGATAAGCGAATTGAAAACAGCGTTCCAAATCGGCTTTTTACTCTACTTGCCTTTTTTAGTGATTGATATGGTCATAAGCTCTATTTTAATGGCGATGGGTATGATGATGCTCCCGCCTGTAATGATTTCTTTACCTTTTAAAATTTTAGTGTTTATTTTAGTAGATGGGTTTAATTTATTGACCGAAAATTTAGTAGCGAGTTTTAAAATGGTGTAGCGTTAAAAACATTCAAGCCAAAAAATGGCTTGAAAGGGATTTAAAATTCATAATTCAAATACGCTGTAACAGATCTCCCTGGTGCAGGCTCTCTTCCTGTAGGGCTTGTGCCAATTCCCCTAAAATAATACTTCATGTTAAAAAGGTTATTGATTTGCAAACTCCCTGTGATTTTATGCCTACCGCTTTGCCATAAAACTGAGCTTACTTGAACATTCAACACAAAATACCAAGGCAATAACCCCACTGAATTACAACCATACTCCAACCCCCCTGTATATTTTGGGTTTAAGGGCAGGCACACGGTTTGGCTTTTAGCTTGATTAAGCATAGAACTATAAGCACGACTATAAAAATAGCTACTAATGCCAAAAGTCGTGTACTTGTAAGTATACATCATGTCAAATATAAATTGGTTAGGGCTCACATAAGGCAAACGCTTCCCTTTAATGTCAAAGGGTTTATTGACAATGCCTGTAAAATAATAAGTAATATCATCAGCGTTAGAAGTGATGCGCGCATCAATATAAGTGTAAGCTACATGAAATTGCAAACCCCTAATCGGTGCGTAATACAATTCTAATTCCACCCCTTGACTCCTAGCATTAATAGGCTGTGGGCTATAGCCTCCCGCATAATAACGATTAGCAAAAATCACAAAATAATTGGTGTTAAAGCTCAATAGATTTTTATAACTATAGCGTTGCCCCACTTCAATTTCATTAAAAATTTGATTGTAATTAGTCCTAAAAATGCCTACCATTTTATGTTGTGGGGGGATAAAACTACGGCGATAATTTGCATACCATATCCAATTTTCCACAGGTTTATAGCCAATACTAAAGGCCGGGCTCCATTCATTTTGACGCTGTTTTGTAGTCTTCCATACAGAAAAATCGTCCTTTTCTGGCTCTCTATTATTGTAATTTAAGAAAGTGTATCTAAGCCCTGGAGTCAGCACTAATTTAGAATTAAAAAGTTCTATTTTATCGCTCAACCATACCGCTGTATAGTTATTAAACATTTCTTGATTGTTAGTAGGTGTTTTAGAAAGGACAAAAGGGGGCATATGACACACGCCATCAATAATATTTGCTTTTTCACATGTGCTTTGATCCAATCTAAAATACATATCCATTGTCATAAAACGCATGCCCACATTAAAAGTTTGCTTAACTTTATTAGTATTGACAACTAAGTTTAAATTAGGTTCAAATGCATTCATAATATAGCGCCTTAAATGATCAAAGATAAAAAATCCTGGATAATTTTGATCCGTATAAACAGGACCTAATTTAGGATTAGTATTGACATTCAAAAAATTAGAATCAAATTGAAAATCCCTTGACATGTCATGCCCATAGTAACTAAAAGTGAAATCCCCCCCTATTTTATCCGTGTCCCCAAAAAAGTTTTGATACACAGCCCCCCATCGCTTCGCTCTTCCGCTTTTATTGTTATTAGGGCGGTTGTTTTGAAAACGATTTTGATTATAAGCAGCTATACCTAAAGATCCCGGATCTGCCATAAAATAATTATAGTATTGAAAAAAAGCGGTGATTTTATTGCTATCATTGATTTGATACAACGAATCTAGAATGTAATTTTGAATATTTGTAGGGCTGTTGTATCTAAACCCTTGCCCTTTGATCCAATTCGCTTGAGCCTGAATTCCAAAATGCTTATTCATCATACCCCCTGTTTTTAAATAGGTGTCAAAAAGCATGTTATTGGCTAAGCTTTTATCAAGGTTTTTAGAATTTTGATTGAAAAACCCTCCATTTTCAGACTTGCCCCAAAAAGTGGCTCTCTCACTCGCTTGACTATCCCACTTGGTAGGAATGCCTTTAGTGATCACATTAATCACGCCGCCAAAAACATTAGGACCATAACGCACGCTCTCCCCACCCTTAGTCACACTGATTCTATCCACAGATTGAAAGGTTACAGGGAAAATAGGCATGCCAATATCAACATAGGGAGCGACATAAACAGGGATCCCATTCACTAAAATCATTCCTGTATTAGAATGCCCTGAACTCCCCCCACCAAAACCTCTAACAGAAAAGCTAGGCACAGCTCCAATACCTGTAGCGTTTCTAATATGCACGCCTGGCACATTTTGCAAGGCTTCTTCAATGCTTTGATTCGCACCTTCAGTGAGTTGTTTGTTAGAAATAACCGTGCGAGATCCCATATAGTTTCTAACTTCTTTGCTTCTCCAACTTAAAGGCGCTTCTTCATTGTTGGCTCTCCCTGAAGCTTCTACTCTTTCTAGATTATGAGTTTCTACAGCATGCACGCCATGACTCAAAACAGCTAGAGAGACTAATATTCTTTTCATTTGCTAACCTTTATAAAAAATGTTACTCTTTAAAACAAGGTAAAGCTTATAATAACTATTATTATATTCAGCTTAAATTTTTGAAATCATTGCCATTTAAATTAAAGGGTTATCGCTTGATTAAAATCAAGCTTTTATTTGAATTCCTTTAAAAAAAGATTTTAGTTGCATAAAAAGCTATCAATGAAAAGAAATACGCCACAACGGTTGTAAAGATGAATAAATACGCTACAAACTTTATTCCCCCAGCTTCCCTACCAAAAGTAATGGTCGCTGCAAAACAAGGGATATAAAACATCACAAACACGATAAACGCGATCCCACTAGGCACACTGACTTCTTTTCTTAAGATCTCTCTAAAAGCGTTAGATTTTTCATCTTGATCCTCTAAAGAAAATAACACCCCCAAAGTGGAAACCACCACCTCTTTAGCCATAAACCCTGTTACAAGCGAGACGCTCAAACGCCAATCAAAATCCATAGGGCTAAAGATTTTCTCTAAATGCACCCCTGCTTTCCCCACAACGCTATTCTCTAGATTCTTTTTTTCCAATCCTATTTTTAATTCTTTTAGTTTTTCTTCTTTAGCTTCGCTTGAAAGAGCGGTATTTTTATCCACCAATAAGCTTTCTTGCTTATAAACTTTCATCGCCGCATCGCTTTTAGGGTATTGAGACATAAACCAGATTAAAACCGCCCCCATTAAAATATAAGTCCCAGCCTTTTTGAGATAAGAAAGCGATTTGGTATAGATACTAAAATAAATCATTCTAGTGCTTGGGAGGCGGTATTTAGGCATTTCCATAATAAATGATTCTGTCTGCCCTTTAAACACGCTTAGTTTGAGTAATTTGGCCATCACTAGCGCCACAACCGCCCCCAAAATATAAATGCAAAACAGCACAAATCCCGCACTTGAAGAGGGGAAAAACGACCCTACAAATAACACATAAATAGGCAACCTTGCTGAGCAACTCATAAACCCAATCACAAAAAGCGTGATCAATCGTTCGTTATAATTTTGCAAAGTCCTTGTTGCCATGTAAGCTGGCACAGAGCAGCCAAAACCGGTGATTAAAGGGATAAAGCTTTTCCCATGCAAGCCGAATTTATGCAAGATTCCATCCAATAAAAACGCCACCCTACTCATATAACCCGTCGTTTCTAGTAAAGAAATCCCAAAATACAGCACCACAATCAACGGCAAGAATGAAACCGTCGCCCCCACTCCCCCAATAATGCCATCGCCGATTAAAGACGCTAAATCTTCATTAGCCACATGCTCTTTAACGCTATCGCTTAAAAAATTAAACCCCTCTTCTAGCACTTTTTGCAACTCCCCTCCTATCAAAAAACTCAAAGAAAAAATGACAAACATAAACCCTAAAAAAATGAAAATCCCATAACGCCTATGCATCAAAATCTTGTCAATCTTGTAAGTGTGCTCAAAACTCGCATTTTGTTTGTTTTCACTGATCACTAATTTAGCGATTCTTTGAGCGCTCTGGCTGTATTTTAAAGACTCTTTAAAGCTTTGAGATTGGACTTTTATGATTTCATTATTGGTAGTATTTTGAGAATAAAGTTTGACAATTTCATCCAATAAACGCCCTGTATTCAAGCGATCTTCTTTAGATCTTGCACTCGTAGGCACACATACAACCCCCAATTCTTTAGAAAGCCTTTCTGTATCAATCTTGATGCCTTCTTTTTGTGCCTCATCCCACATGTTAAGCGCGAGCAGCATTTTTTGATTCGTGTCTAATAATTGTGTACTTAAGGCTAAATTGCGCTCTAAATTGGTGGAATCTACCACATTAAGAATGAGATCGTATTGCCCTTTTTCTAAAAAATCTTTAGTCACCTTTTCTTCAGTAGTGAAGTCATTGAGCGCGTAAGTACCAGGTAAATCAATGATAGTGATTTGATGCTCTTTATGGACTAAGCTCACTTCCATTTTATCCACGGTAACCCCGGCAAAATTCCCCACTTTCAAATGGGCGTTGCTTAAGGCGTTGATGAGAGATGATTTCCCTACATTAGGCTGACCTACAAGAGCGATGGTGATTTCTTTCATTTTGAATTTATTCTCCATTAAAGTTTCTTTAATTTTTTTGTTATATAGTTTTCCTATTAGAAATTAGCATTATAGCACTATAAGATTAATTATTATAATAAAACAAGATTGACAAATTTTTTAAAGGGGCGTGTGTGTTGTGCGTGTTTGATATAGAAACTATTCCTAGCGTAGAATTGTGCAAAGAGCATTTTGAATTAAAAGAAGATGATGATTTAAAAATCTGTGAATTGAGTTTTGAAAAGCAAAAAGAAAAGAGTGGGAGCGAGTTTTTACCCCTTTATTTGCATGAAGTCATTTCTATTGCAGCGGTCATCGGCGATGATTATGGGAAGTTTATCAAAGTGGGGAATTTTGGTCAAAAACACGAAAATAAAGAGGGTTTTATAAGCGAAAAAGAGCTTTTAGAAGACTTTTTTAAATATTTTAACGAAAAGCAGCCACGCCTGATTAGTTTTAATGGCAGAGGCTTTGATATGCCCCTACTCACGCTTAAAGCCCTTAAATACAATTTAACTTTAGACGCCTTTTATAATCAAGAAAATAAGTGGGAAAATTACCGCCACCGTTATAGCGAGCAGTTTCATTTGGATTTAATGGATAGCTTGAGCCATTATGGAACGGTTAGGGGTTTGAATTTGAATGGTATTTGCTCCATGATGAATATTCCTGGTAAATTTGATGTGAGTGGGGATTTAGTGCATACGATTTATCATAACTCTGATTTAAGCCAAAAAGAGAAAAAAGACACTATTGATAGCTATTGTCAAAGCGATGTGCTTAACACTTATTGGCTTTTTTTAAAATACGAAGTGTTGAAAGGGGCTTTAAATAAAGAGCAATACCTTGGGTTACTGAGCGATTTTTTAGAAAAATTCCCCAAGGAAAAATCTTATTCGAGCGTGTTTATTAACGCTTTAGAAAAAGAAATTAGGGAGTTTGTTTGAGATTTCACAATAACCTAATTAAACGCATTTAAAAGCTTCAATTTTTATAATCAAACATAAAACCATATTTAATTAAAATCTTAAAAAGTGGATATTTTGTATGGCTTGTGTGCTAAGAAGTTACCCCTACTCATCTCAAAAACCACGCCAAGAAGCACCGCTTGCATCTGCAAGCGTGTATTTTTTCTCGTTTCTTGTCATTGTAGCGGCTACTAGAAATAGCGAAAGCGATTGGTTATTGATGCTTGAACATTTGATTTGGTTTTTTTGATTTCTTTTGGTGGGTCGTTTGTAGCAGACATGGCATTTGGCAAAAAGGGTAAAATCTTTAAAACGCGCTTTGGAATTTCTATTGTTAGTGGTGCTTCACTATTGCTTGGCGCTTTACTAGTGCATTTATAGGGGGGGTGGCACTATCAATAGGCTGTGTGATACAAAAGATTTTTTTTGGTAAATATTGGGTGAAAGCTATTAGCAAGATAATTTATCTCTTTTCAAATCTCAATCAAGTGGGATAAGGGTTAGTGCCCCTACTCATGGCATCGCATCAAAAACCACGCTGATCCCATTTTTTAAAATGATAGGGTTTTTTGCGTCAGTGATTTGGATAAAACGCACGCCATTGAGCAAATTAAGAGCGATTTTTTGTTGTCTGTTTTCTTTAGCAATGATTTGAATGATTTTTAAATTTTCATCATAAAAAATGATTTTTGGTTGCCACAAAGGGTTGTTGGAGCTTATTTTTAAATACGCCTTTTGATTCATGCTAAGCCAGTATTTCCCACTCGCTTCCTTAAATTCCACAGGATCGCTATTCAAAATCAAAGCTCTTGCGTTAGGGAGCTTGATTTCTTGTAAGGTAAAGTCGTATTCCCACTCTTTCAAGGATATGCGCCTAATATCCACAAAATTAAAGCCATGCCCTTTCATCGTCTCTATCAAAATGTTAGGGTCTAAAACATATTCCGTTTTAAGCTCGTATGAAAAAATATTCTCGTCCGAAGAACTTTGCATTTTAATGGGCAAAACATACGAATACCCCATCATGCTCAAAGAATTATTGATACTTTTAGCAAACGCTAAAGGGTTGCTTGAAGCCTTGAAAATGATTTTTAGGATGCTTGGCTTGTCAAAATTAAACGATAAAAGCCCATTCTCTTTTAGAGTGTTGAGCAATTTTAAGGAATCCAAACGTCCCATTTGATAGAAATCCTTACGATTTTTAAACAAATGCTCCAAAAAATGCTTATTGATATGATAGGATCGCTCCCCCATTAGATTTTCAATCTTATCATCTAAAGCATCAGCGTTCAAGAATACCCCCCCAACAATAAAAGCTAAAAAAAGATTTTTCATCGCTGGAATGCTTTGTATTGAGACTCATTGATGAGGGTCAAACCTTTGGCTGGCTCGTATAAAAATCGTTTGGTTTTGCTATCGTTATAGTCTTGCTCTTGATTGTTATTCTTAAGAGTGAGATACCCATGCCCGAATCGCAATAACAAGCGGTGGTTTTTGGTTTCTAAAGGAAAACTCTTTTTTAAGATCTTTTGAAAGGAATTTTTCTTCTCATCTAAATCAATCACCTCTACCCAAATATCTTTTTTAGGCGTGATATTAATCGTATCGAGCGTTTCTTTAATGGCTTCTTTTTCTTGTTCTTTTTGTTTTTCTTGTTTTTCTTCTGGATTAGGCGTTGGCTCTAACTCGCCCTCTTTTTTAGGATTTGTTTCATTAAAAGAATGATCTTTGGCGTTGGATGGGACGGATTCTTCTTGCTCTCTTCCTTCTTTTAAAGAAGAGCTGTTTTGAATGATAACAACCGCTAAAACAATGATAATCACCCCTAAAACTAAAACAAAGGGTTTCCATTTGGAAGATTTTTTGGACAATGAAGTGTTAGCCTGATTGATGCTATAATCCAATTCAACTTTCAAAGGGTTTTTGGTTGTTTCTTCAGGGTCTGTTTCTTTATCTTGCTCTTCGCTCACACCCTCTTTAAACACGCACACCTTATCAAATTCTTTCATCCATGCACTCAAATCAAGCTTGTATTCGCGCTCTAAAATCTGTATAAAGCCTTTAGCATGCACCCTTGATAAAGACTCATAGCGTTTTTCTAAAATAGAATGGATGTTTTTAGAAGCGATTTTAGTCGCCTTGCAAATTTCTTGCACCCCAATCTCTCTTAAAATTTGCAAATTTTTATCCAAAGTCTTAAGAGATAATTCTTCTAAAGCCACACCAGAAATGTCTTTAGAGTTTTTTTGAACATCAGAAAGATCTAAATTTTCTAAACTTTTTTTATTCTGTTCCATTCATTGACCACCTAGTTGATTTTATCCATTAAGATCCCTGCTGCCACACTCACATTGAGCGAGTCAAAATCGCGCCGCATTTTTATACTTAATATCGTATCCATTTTAGCAAGAATTTTTTTAGACAACCCCTCATGCTCGCTCCCTAAAAAAAGAGCGCATTTTTTTAAGGCTAAATATTCTTTTGGGCTAGAGCCTTGCATGTTCGCACCTAAACACAAAAACCCACTCGTTTTTAACTCATTGATTAAATCCAGCGTGTTAGGCACGACGCTAAAAGGCAAATCATACATAAGCCCCAAGCTCGATCGCACAATCCCCTCATAAGCCAATTCTTTAGCAAAATCTAAAATAACGCCATCCATACCCAAGCAATACGCGCTCCTAAAAATACCCCCAATATTCCCCACATCCGTAATACTGCAAAGCACTAAAAGTTTTTGAGCTTTTTTAATCTCTTTTAAAGAAATGGCTATGGGCAATTCCACTCTAGCTAAAATCCCTTGATGATTCCCCCCCTTAGCCAAGCTTTGCGCTTTTTTATTATCCACTTTAATGATGTTTGGGCATGCTTTTTTGAGTGCGAAAAAAAGTTTCTTGTCTATTTCTTTAGAAAGATAGATTTCTTGCAACTTTTCTTGATGAGAGTTTAGAATATGCATAACCACCTGTTTGCCATAAATCACTGCTTGCATACTAAACCCCTTTTATTGATTTTTTTCTTCTAACAAACGCTGGCTATAAAGCTCTTTAGCGTTTTGTTGTGTCATAGTGGCTTCAATTTTAGTCTTAATTTTAGGAGGCAAATCCAACTCTAATAACGCCGATAGCCCCATACAAGGCTCTATTTTTTTCTCATTCAAAAGCACTAAAACCCACTCCCCTTGGATATTATTCTTTTGTAACTGCGTCATTATTTGAGAAATTTCTCCTAAATAATAGTGCTGGTGGAGTTTGGTAAGCTCCTTAGCCGCAAACAAATGCATGCCACTAGCCAAATCGTTTAAATCCTTTAAAGTCTCTAACAACCGGTGCGGACTTTCATAAAAAACCACTGGGGTTTTTTCCTCCAAATACGCTAAAGCGTTTAAAATCTTAGCAATTCTTAAGCGCCTTTCCTTACTCTTATGAGGCAAAAAACCGGCGTAAAAAAAGCACCCTTCTAAAAACCCGCTCGCACAAAACGCCGTAGTGAGTGCACTAGCCCCAGGCAACACATCGTATTGGATATTATGCTTTAAAGCGTAAGCGACTAAACTCATGCATGGATCACTCAAGCTTGGCATGCCCGCATCACTCATCACAGCGATTTCTTTGTCAAAAAAAGAAAGCTCTATTTGACTTAAAAACTCTTGGTCATTGTGCGAATGGAAAGCGATAAATTCCCTTTTTTTAGTAGCGATATTAGGGAAAGAATGACCAATAATAGGGTTTTGTGCGAGCAAGTGCAACAGCCTCTTGCTCACCCTTGTATCCTCACACAAAAAAATCTCGCAACGCTCTAGAACTTCTAAGGTACGTAGCGTAATGTCAGCGAGATTACCTATAGGAGTGGGCAAAAAATACAGCACAAAAAACCACGCTTTTTAAAAGAGTTACTTCAAATTGTAGCGTTGCTTAAATTTCTCTACTCTCCCTGCAGTGTCAGCGATTTTATCGCTACCGGTATAGAAAGGGTGGCAAAAACTAGAAATATCAATACGCATTTCAGGTTTAGTGCTTAAAACTTCAATCTCTTTTCCGCTCGTTACGCAAGTGACTTTGCATGGGATATATTCTGGGTGAATGCCTTTTTTCATTCAAATGTCCTTTTTTTAGATTTAAACTTGGGATTATAGCATAAGTCATCACAAATCAAACGCTCTTAAAAGTTAAAAATAAAATTTGCTTTGTTAAAAAACTTATGATAGCATAGTGATTATAGAATCCAACACTTTAATGGCATACGCTATTGGTTAATATCTTGTTGGTTACACTATTTTTTGCCTTATTTTGCTTTTTGTATTCATCTTAATTGAAACAACTAGAAATCTCTTTTTAATTAAATAAAAGGAAATTTAATGAACGAAAACGCGCCTACGCATAAAAGTTCGCACAAAGTCAAAACGCACACGCCAGTGAGCGGTTATCACATTGAAGATTTACGCACTTACCCTACCGAAAAGCTTTTAGAAATCGCTAACAAGCTCAAAGTAGAAAACCCCCAAGAATTCAAGCGGCAAGACTTGATATTTGAAATTTTAAAAACCCAAGTTACGCAAGGCGGATACATTCTTTTTACTGGGATTTTAGAAATCATGTCCGATGGTTATGGCTTTTTAAGGGGGTTTGATGGGAGTTTTTCAGATGGGCATAATGACACTTATGTTAGCCCTTCTCAAATCAGACGCTTTGCTTTAAGGAATGGCGATATTGTTACCGGTCAAGTGCGCTCCCCAAAAGACCAAGAAAAATACTACGCTCTTTTAAAAATAGAAGCTATCAATTATTTGCCTTTAGATGAGATTAAAAATCGCCCTTTGTTTGACAACCTAACCCCCCTATTCCCTGATGAACAAATCAAATTAGAATACGAACCCACTAAAGTTACCGGTAGGATGTTGGATTTATTTAGCCCTGTGGGTAAGGGTCAAAGGGCTTTGATCGTCGCGCCACCAAGAACTGGGAAAACGGAGCTTATGAAAGAACTCGCTCAAGGCATCACTTCTAACCACCCTGAAGTGGAATTGATTATCCTTTTAGTGGATGAGCGCCCTGAAGAAGTAACAGATATGCAACGAAGCGTTAAAGGTCAAGTTTTTAGCTCCACTTTTGATTTGCCCGCAAACAACCACATAAGAATCGCTGAATTGGTTTTAGAAAGAGCTAAAAGACGAGTGGAAATGGGCAAAGATGTGGTGGTTTTATTAGATTCTATCACTCGTTTAGCAAGAGCCTATAACGCTGTAACGCCTTCAAGCGGTAAGGTCTTAAGTGGGGGCGTGGATGCAAACGCTTTACACAGACCCAAGCGCTTTTTTGGAGCCGCAAGGAATATTGAAGAGGGTGGGAGTTTAACGATTATCGCTACTGCGTTGATTGAAACGGGTTCAAGAATGGATGAGGTGATTTTTGAAGAATTTAAAGGCACTGGGAATAGCGAAATTGTTTTAGCGAGAAATATTGCAGACAGGCGCATTTATCCGGCCTTTGATATTTTAAAATCCGGCACACGAAAGGATAATATCTTACTTGGAAAAGACCGCTTGACTAAAGTGTGGGTCTTAAGAAATGTGATGCAACAAATGGATGATGTGGAAGCTTTAAGCTTTGTGTATTCTAAAATGCAACAAACTAAAGACAACGAAGAATTTTTAAATTTAATGAACGAAAAATAAAATCTCTCATTAAAATCCCATTAAAAATAGTGTCATGAAAATAGGCGTTTTTGATAGCGGTGTGGGGGGGTTTAGCGTTTTAAAAAGCCTTTTAAAAGCACAATTATTTGATGAAATCATCTATTATGGCGATAGCGCTAGAGTGCCTTATGGCACCAAAGACTCCGCCACGATCAAGCAATTTAGCTTAGAAGCTTTGGATTTTTTCAAACCCCATGAGATTGAATTGTTGATTGTGGCATGCAACACGGCGAGCGCTTTGGCTTTAGAAACAATGCAAAAGCATTCCAAAATCCCTATTGTGGGCGTGATTGAACCAAGTATTTTAGCAATCAAACAACATGTTAAAGATAAAAACACCCCTATTTTAGTGCTAGGGACAAAAGCGACTATCCGATCTAGCGCTTATGATAACGCCCTAAAACAACAAGGCTATTTGAATGTTTCGCATTTAGCCACTTCTCTTTTTGTGCCTTTGATTGAAGAAAATGTTTTAGAGGGCGAATTGCTAGAAACTTGCATGCGTTATTATTTCGCCCCATTAAAGATTTTTCCTGAAGTAATTATTCTAGGTTGCACGCATTTTCCCTTAATCGCTCAAAAAATTGAGAGCTATTTTGTGGAGCATTTTGCCCTTTCAACGCCCCCCCTACTCATCCACTCTGGCGATGCTATTGTAGAATATTTGCAACAAAAATACGCCCTTAAGAAAAATGTCTATGCATTCCCTAAAATAGAATTTCATGCGAGTGGCGATGTGATCTGGCTAGAACAACAAGCTAAAGAATGGCTCAAATTGTAAAAGGATCTGACATGTTTAAAGATTTTTATCGCACCACTCTCTCTTTTTTAAAGCCTCTATTGCTTTTATTGGGTTTATTGTTGCCGTTTTCGCTTTGTATAGCTGATGAATATATTAGTATAAGGGATGATTGGGATAAAATTGCGCGAAATCATAAGACATATTATTTTGAAAATGGTTTAGACCATTTTAATCAAGGCCAATACAAGCAAGCCTTTAAAGATTTTAGAGAGGCGCAAGAATACGGCATTGGGCTTGGCAATGTTTATTTAGCCAAAATGTATTTGGAGGGAAAGGGCGTGAAAGTGGATTACAAAAAAGCGCAACTCTATGCAAAAAACGCTATCAAAGGGTATGGGAGCGGATTTTTAGGAGGTGCTTTAATTTTAGGGCACATGCAAACAGAAGGCTTAGGGATGAAAAAGGATTTGAAACAAGCGCTTAAGACTTACAGGCATGTGGTTCGCATATTTTCTAATAAAAGCACAAATTTTGCTAACAATTTTAGACCAAACCTTGCGGAATTTACTAGTATGCTTATTGGAACACGATTCATTGATCTTTCAGGTTTGAGCGCGAATCCTGAAAAATTTGGAAAGAAATTTGGAAGACTTACGAGTTTAGCCATTCAAGCTGGGATACCTCATAAGACACCTTCTTGGGAAGATATCGCTGAAATTTCAAACAATATTATTTTGCTCAAACAACAAATGGGGGAGATCCTTTATAGAATCGGAATCGCTTATAAAGAAGGGCTTGGCACCAAAAAGAAAAAGAACAAGGCTAAAAAATTCCTGCAAAAATCTGCGGAGTTTGGTTATGAAAAAGCTATGGAAGCTTTGTAATTTTTAGAATACTACCCAATCTCTACTACCACTTGACTAAAATCAAGCTCTTTACATTAGAACAAAACTAAAAAGCAAAAAATCAATTTTCTCAGCCACTCTTTTTTAAAATAGTGGATTTTTGCCTTACCTTATTTGAAACTTTTAGAATGAGGTTTATCCGCCCATTCATTTTTAACATGAATAAGTGGTGATAAATTCAAAAGGATGGGGTTTGCTCTCCCATGGAAACACTTCGGTATTGAATTTAAGCGATTGGTAGGCTTGGATAAATTCTTCGCTAAAGACTTGCCCCTCTTTTAAATACTGCCTATCGGCTAACATCGCTTCTAATGATCTCCTTAGAGTATGGGGCATTTGTTTGATGCCCTTTTCTCTGATTTCATCTAAAGTCAATTTGAAAAGGTTAATATCCATCGCTTCGCCCGGATCAATCTTATTTTTAACGCCATCAATACCTGCCATTAAAATAGCCCCAAAAGCCAAGTAGGGGTTTGACGAGCTATCTGGGAATCTGAATTCAAACCTCGCGCTAGTTTTAGAAATCCCATAAGGAATACGAACGCTCGCACTCCTATTGTTAGAAGAATAAGTTAGAATAGATGGGGCTTCATAGCCTGGAATTAGGCGTTTATAAGAATTAGTAGAAGCGTTAGTGAAAGCGGCTAACCCTTTAGCGTGGTGCAACACGCCCCCTAAAAAATGCAACGCCAACTCGCTCAAGCCCTTGTAAGTTTCGCCACTAAAAAGGTTTTCATTGTTTTTCCAAATGCTCACATGGGTGTGCATCCCACTCCCATTATCCCCATACAAAGGTTTTGGCATGAAAGTGGCGGTTTTGCCGTTCAAGTGAGCGACCATTTTAACCACATATTTGAGTTTTTGGACATTATCAGCCGCTTCCACTAGATCCCCAAATTTCACGCCCACTTCACCTTGTGCTTGCGCGACTTCATGATGGACAACAAAAGTTTCTAGCCCCACTTGATTCAAGACTTTCACAATTTCAGTGCGAATATCCATCATCGTATCCGTCGGTGGCACAGGCAAATAGCCCCCTTGCTTGCCCGGTCTATGCCCATAATTCACGCCATTTTCAAAACTTCTATCCCTATTCCATTCGCCCTCTTCGCTATCCACTTCGTAGTATTGGGAATTGGAAGCGTCTTTAATCTTAATGGAATCAAAGATAAAAAATTCATTCTCCGCACCAAAATAAGCCACATCGCCCAAACCTAAATCCTTTAAATGCTTTAAGGCTTTTTTAGCGATACTTCTAGGGCATTTTTCATAAGGCTGGTTTTTATACACATCATAAACATCGCAAAACACGACCACGCTCACATCTGCACTAAAAGGGTCAATGAAGTAACGCACCAAATCAGGGGTTAAAATCATATCAGAGTGTTCAATGCTTTGCCAACCTTTAAAAGAGCTCGCATCAAAAGGGATCCCCTCTTTAAACATGTCATGCGTTAAAGCCCCAAAAGAATAAGCGATATGATTCCAAGTGCCTTTAATATCGCTGAATCTAAAATCCACAAATTCCACTTCATTTTCTTTGCAAAATGCAAAAAATTCTTTGATTTTGCTTTCAGTATTTTGAGTTCTTGTTATCATTAATGGCCTTCAATTATACGAGTTTGGTTTGATTTCATAGGGGTGATTATAGCATTTATGGGGTAAAAAAGTAAGATTTGCGTTAAGTTTTCTTAAAGATACATGCGATAAAATTTGAGGGGTATTAAGGGGTATTAATGGAAGCAAACACTATTGACATATTAAACTTTATTCGGTAAAAATCCAGGGGAACAATTTGTCATTCCCATCTATCAGAGGTTGTATAGTTGGGAAAAGGAGCAATGCAAACAATTATGGGATGATATTATAAAAGCTGGTGAAAATGATAAAATGAATGAGCATTTTATCGGCTCTATTTTGTTTGTGCAAAAGCGTGCATGTAGCATGAGCGGTAATGAATTACTCATCATTGATGGTCAACAAAGGCTCACTACCATCACGCTTTTACTCATCGCTTTAAGGAATCATCTAAGCGAAAAAGTTGAAATTTCGGAAAAATTTTTGCCCACAAGAATAGAGAACCGCGATCTCATTGATTATCTCATTGATATAGAGAACTGCTATCTCACTAGTATGGGTAAAAATGGCGATAAGAAATTTAGGCTCATTCTCTCAGAATCCGATCAAGATACCCTATTATCTTTGATTGATGAAAATAGAGAAAAGCCGAGTGAACCTTCGGTAAAAATAGAGCAAAATTTTAAATTATTTCAAGAATGGATCAATAAAAACACCGACAAACTGAAAGCGATTTTTAAAGGATTAAAAAAACTCACAATAGTTTCTATTACTTTAAAAAAAGGGAAAGATGATCCTCAACTCATCTTTGAGAGCATGAACTCAAAAGGTATCGAACTCACGCAAACGGATTTGATCAGAAACTATATCATAATGGAAACAGAGGTTGAAAAACAGGAAGCCTTTTATAAGAAATACTGGAGGGCTATGGAGAAGGATTTTAAACAAAATGAAACATTGTTTAATAAGTTTGTCAGGCATTATCTCACGATCAAAACAGGAGAGATTCCCACTATTAAAAAAGTTTATGTGAATTTCAAAAATTACCAACAGGAAAAGGGGATAGAAATAGAGGATTTATTAAAGGATTTGCAAAAATATTGCGGGTATTTTTGTCAGATCGCATTCAAAAAAGAAGCCAAATAAAGATTTAAACAAGGCTTTAAGCTTTCTTGTAGATTTAGAAATGGATGTGGTGTATCCGCTATTATTGGAGCTTTATAGCGATTATAAGGATGGCGTTTTATCCAAGCAGGATTTTATCCCTATTATCGCTTTAACAGAGAGCTATATTTGCAGAAGGGCGGTGTGTGGGATTCCTACAAATGAACTCAATAAGTTTTTGCCCCTTTTACAAAAAAGATTAATAATAAAAGTCAATACCTTAAAAGCATAGAGGAGCATTTTGGGTCGCTAACAGGGAATCAAAGATTTCCGAACGATTCTGAATTTAAAGATCATTTTATTACGAGAGATTTTTATCATTTTTAAAAAAAAAAATGAATACTTTTTTGAAAGGTTAGAAAATTTTGACACAAAAAGAGCCGGTCGATACTAAGAAATGCACTATAGAACATATAATGCCTCAAACCCTTACTTTAAGAATGGGAAAGGGATTTGGGCGAAAATTTTGAAGCAATACACGAGAAATATCTCCACACAATAGGGAATCTCACTCGAACCGGTTATAACCCTGAGTATAGCAATAAATCTTTCCAAGAAAAAAGGGATATGGAAAACGGCTTCAAACAAAGCCCATTAAAGCTCAATCAAAGTTTGAAAGGTTTGGAATCTTTTGGCGAAAAAGAGATTGAAAAAAGAGCTAATGATTTAGCAGATCTAGCTTTAAAGATTTGGACTTACCCAAAGCTAGACCCTGAAACATTAGAGGAATATAAATCTGAGAAAGCAAAAAAGGTTTATGATTTAAACTCTTATGAATTTAGACCCTATTCAAGGGGGTTATTTGAGATTTTGAGAGAAGGGATTAAAAATCTTGATGAAAGGATAATTGAAAATTTTACGAAACATTACATAACCTATAAGCATGGCACCATTTTTGCGAGCATTGTTCTCTTAAAAGAAAAAGATGAATTAAATTTGTTTTTAAAAATGGAATTTTCTGAGTTGCAAGATGAAATAAAGGAAAAACTAAAGATCAGAGATGTTTCCAATACCGGTCATTTAGGCGTTGGAGATGTGGAAGTAAAGTTGGAAACAAAAGAGAATATCCCTTATTGTTTAGAATTGATCAAACAGGCTTTAGAAAAACAGATGAATGGTAAGAATAGGCAATAAAAACCCAACTTATTAAAATAAAGAGTATAATTACAAACTACTTAAAACTTAAAGGGGATATTAATGAAAGTTCTATTACTAGAAGATGTGAAAAATTTAGGCAAAGCGGGTGAAGTGTGTGAGGTTAAAGATGGCTATGGGAATAACTTCTTAATCGCCAACAAAAAAGCCAAACTAGCCACTAACGAAGTGATCAACAAATACAAAGCCGAAGTTAAAAAGAAAGCTGAAACAGAAGCCCTAGAAAAAGCACAAAAATTGCAAATGGCAGAGACCTTACAAACCGTCACACTAACTATCCATAAAAAAGTCGGTGCGAATGGCTCTTTATTTGGAGCGATCACTAAAGAAGAGATCACCGAGCGTTTGAAAGAACACCATGCAAATTTAAATTTAGATAAAAAAGACATTGAGCTCAAACACCCCATTAAAAGCACAGGGATTTATGAGATTGAAGTCAAGCTTGGATCAGGGATTGTGGGCGTGTTTAAAATTGATGTAGTGGCTGAGTAGAAAATGTTTGAAGCGACGACGATTTTGGGCTATAGAGGGGAATTTAATAATAAGAAGTTTGCGCTCATTGGAGGCGATGGGCAGGTAACTTTGGGTAATTGCGTAGTCAAAGCCAATGCGACTAAAATCAGAAGCTTGTATCACAACCAGGTTTTAAGTGGGTTTGCTGGGAGTACTGCGGACGCTTTTAGCTTGTTTGATATGTTTGAACGCATTTTAGAGAGCAAAAAAGGGGATTTGTTTAAAAGCGTTGTGGATTTTAGCAAAGAATGGCGCAAAGATAAGTATTTACGCCGATTGGAAGCCATGATGATCGTTTTAAATTTAGATCATATTTTTATTTTGAGTGGCACAGGCGATGTTTTAGAAGCTGAAGATAATAAAATCGCCGCTATTGGGAGTGGGGGGAATTACGCTTTGAGCGCGGCTAGGGCTTTAGATTGTTTCGCTCATTTAGAGCCTAAAAAACTCGTAGAAGAATCCTTAAAAATCGCAGGGGATCTTTGCATTTACACCAACACGAATATTAAAATTTTGGAGCTTTAATGTCTAAATTGAATATGACCCCAAGAGAGATTGTCACTTATTTAGATGAATACATCATTGAGCAAAAGGAAGCTAAAAAATTTATCGCTATCGCTTTAAGGAATCGTTATAGGCGTTTGCAACTTGAAAAATCCTTACAAGAAGAAATCACGCCTAAAAACATTTTAATGATTGGCTCTACCGGTGTGGGTAAAACTGAAATCGCAAGAAGAATGGCAAAAATCATGAAACTCCCCTTTGTGAAAGTGGAAGCGAGCAAATACACGGAAGTGGGTTTTGTGGGTCGTGATGTGGAGTCTATGGTAAGAGATTTAGTCAATAACAGCGTGCTTTTAGTGGAAAATGAGCATAAAGAAAAGTTAAAAGACAAGATTGAAGAGGCAGTTGTAGAAAAGATCGCTAAAAAACTTTTACCCCCCTTGCCTAGTGGCGTAAGCGAAGAAAAAAAACAAGAATACGCTAATAGCCTTTTAAGAATGCAACAAAGAATCGTGCAAGGCGAATTGGATAGTAGAGAAATTGAAATTGAAGTGCGTAAAAAAAGCATAGAGATTGACTCTAATGTGCCGCCTGAAATTTTAAGGGTTCAAGAAAACTTGATTAAGGTTTTTCATAAAGAACAGGATAAAGTCAAAAAAACTTTAAGCGTCAAAGAGGCTAAAGAAGCCCTAAAAGCAGAAATTAGCGACACGCTTTTAGATAGTGAAGCCATTAAAATGGAAGGCTTGAAGCGTGCGGAAAGTTCAGGGGTGATTTTTATTGATGAAATTGATAAGATCGCTATAAGCCCTAAAGAAGGAGGCCGTCAAGATCCTAGTAAAGAGGGGGTTCAAAGGGATTTGTTACCAATCGTAGAAGGGAGTGTAGTCAATACAAAGTATGGTTCTATTAAAACAGAGCATATTTTATTCATTGCAGCAGGGGCGTTCCATCTTTCTAAGCCAAGCGATTTGATCCCTGAATTGCAAGGGCGTTTCCCTTTAAGGGTGGAGTTAGAGAATTTAACCGAAGAAATCATGTATATGATTTTAACCCAAACTAAAACCTCTATCATCAAGCAATACCAAGCCCTTTTAAAAGTGGAGGGCGTAGAAGTTGCGTTTGAAGACGATGCGATCAAAGAGTTAGCCAAACTTTCTTATAACGCCAATCAAAAAAGCGAAGATATAGGCGCTAGAAGGTTGCACACCACCATTGAAAAAGTGCTAGAAGACATTAGTTTTGAAGCGGAGGATTATTCTGGGCAAAAGGTGACTATCACTAAAGAATTAGTCCAATCAAAGCTAGGGGATTTAGTGGCTGATGAAAATTTAGTGAAGTATATTTTATAATGAAAACTAAGGTGGGCTTTGTAGCTCTTATAGGCAAACCAAACGCTGGAAAAAGCACTCTTTTAAACACTTTATTAAACGCTCATTTAGCTCTCGTTTCGCATAAGGCTAATGCGACAAGAAAATTAATGAAATGCATTGTGCCTTTTAAAGATAAAGAAGGTTATGAGAGCCAAATCATTTTTTTAGACACGCCAGGACTCCACCATCAAGAAAAATTACTCAACCAATGCATGCTCTCACAGGCGTTAAAAGCGATGGGCGATGCTGAATTGTGCGTCTTTTTAGCTTCTGTGCATGATGATTTAAAAGGGTATGAAGAGTTTTTGAATTTGTGTCAAAAACCCCACATTTTGGCTTTAAGTAAGATTGATACAGCCACGCATAAGCAAGTTTTACAAAAATTACAGGAGTATCAACAATACGCATCGCAATTCTTGTCTCTCATACCTTTGAGTGCGAAAAAATCTCAAAATTTAAATGCACTTTTAGAATGCATTAGCGAACATTTAAGCCCTAGTGCATGGCTTTTTGAAAAGGATTTAATGAGCGATGAAAAAATGCGCGATATTTATAAGGAAATCATTAGAGAGAGTTTGTTTTGTTTTTTGAGCGATGAAATCCCTTATGAAAGCGATGTGATCATCGATAAATTTATAGAAGAAGAATGTATAGATAAGGTGTATGCACACATCATCGTAGAAAAAGAAAGCCAAAAAAAAATCGTGATAGGCAAAAATGGGGTGAATATCAAACGCATCGGGACTAACGCACGGTTGAAAATGCAAGAAGTGGGCGAAAAAAAAGTTTTTTTAAACTTGCAAGTGATCGCTCAAAAATCATGGAGCAAGGAAGAAAAGAGCTTGCAAAAACTGGGTTATATTTATCAAAGGAATAGGGATTGAAAAAAATATTATCGGCTCTGTTAATGGGCTTTGTGGGATTGAGTGCTAGTGATCGTTTGTCAGAAATTGTGCGGCTTTATCAAAAGCAAGGCTTAGAAGTGGTGGGTCAAAAGCTAGATTCTTATTTAGCGGATAAATCTTTTTGGACAGAAGAGCTTCAAAATAAGGACACGGATTTTGGCTATTATCAAAACAAGCAGTTTTTATTTGTCGCTGATAAGTCTAAACCCAATTTAGAGTTTTATGAAATCAATGACAACATGCTTAAAAAAATCAATGGCTCTAAAGCCCTCGTAGGTTCTAAAAAGGGCGATAAAACTTTAGAGGGCGATTTGGCTACGCCTATTGGAGTGTATCGTATCACGCAGAAATTAGAGCGCTTGGATCAATACTATGGCGTTTTAGCTTTTGTAACGAATTACCCTAATTTGTATGACACCTTGAAAAAACGCACTGGGCATGGCATTTGGGTGCATGGAATGCCTTTAAATGGCGATAGGAATGAATTGAACACCAAGGGTTGCATTGCGATTGAAAATCAACTTTTAAGCTCTTATGATAAAATATTGAAAGGCGAAAAAGCGTTTCTTATCACCTATGAAGACAAGTTTTTCCCTAGCACTAAAGAAGAATTGGCTATGATTTTAAGCACCCTTTTTCAATGGAAAGACGCTTGGACTAAAGGCGATTTTGAACGCTACATGAGTTTTTATAACCCCAATTTCACTCGTTATGACGGCATGAAATTCAACGCTTTTAAAGAGTATAAAAAAAGGGTGTTTGCGAAAAACGAAAAAAAGAATATCGCTTTTTCTTCTATCAATGTGATCCCTTACCCCAACTCTCAAAACAAACGCTTGTTTTATGTGGTGTTTAACCAAGATTACAAAGCCTACCAACAAAACAAGCTCTCTTATAGCTCCAATTCTCAAAAAGAACTCTATATAGAGATTGAAAACAATCAAGCGTCTATTGTGGTGGAAAAATAAGTTAGAGATAGGCACTAAGGTCAAAGCCACGATAAAAGACAAAGTAATGGAAACTAAAGTCATTGGCATTGGAAATAATCGTGTAACTTTGCGGAGTGAAAAAGGAATGAAGCTTTAAAAATAACAAATGATTAAGAAATATTAATTAGAATCATGAAGAGAGAATTTTGGGAGTTATAAGAGTGAAGCATGACATTGGTTTTATAGATGTGAGCGTTCCGTATTAGGGATATAAATTTAAGGCTTTGTTTGGAAAGAATTGAAGATGTGGGGGGATTCGCTTTGTTTTGCTTGCGTGCTTTTGGAGATGGATTAAATCTTAATGAATTACCACAAGTTACAGAGATTGATCCTATAACCATCCAAAAACACCTAGATTTTTTAGTAAAGTGGGGTTCTGTAGATGAAAAACATAAGATCAGCACTTATGGGCACACCATTTTAAATTTACATGCTAAAACCAAAGAATTTAACCGCACAGATTGGGTGGTATTTTTGGAAAATGCAGTGACAAAAGAAGTAAAAAGATGGCGTGAATATGAGGATCTAGTAGCTCATCATCGTGGGTGACTCATCGTAGGAGAAGATTTAAACCCACAAGAATTTAAGGAACTTTACAATGCACGCAAGGATATTAATTAGGTATTGTGCTTATTAAGATCATGCAAAAGACTTTAAGGATGTGTCAAATGAGATCGGAGTGCGTTTAGAACCAAAGGATAAGAACGGTTTTTAGTTTTTAAGATCGATTCAAAGGCACTAGTGCCTACAAAGATCAAAGGGAGAACACATGTCCGCACAACCCATGGGGATCAGGAGTGTTTTATGGAAGTAGAAACACTCTGCAAACAATCATGATAAGTATCGATCTTTTCAAAACTGATGGATGTTGTGCGTGGCATGTGCAACACAAAAATCATCTATAGTGCCATACGCTATGGAACAAAAGGATTTGCTAAGTAAGTCCGGTCTTAATCTGTATGGATGTAGCGCTTAGTTTAGCTGATATGATCCACTCCTATGGTCAATATCGTGCCGCTAAAGAACAGACCAAACAACTAGAAATAATACGCAGTAATTTAAGAAAGCAATATGAAAATCTTTTGGTAGAGTTAAAATTAGAAAAACAGAAGATCAGATTACAGCTTGCTCAAGACTTAGAAAGAATAGATGCTAGAATGTGCAATCGTGCGGACAAGAACATCTGCTTAAATTGGCTTATGAGAGCAGCTTTAAAATTTTAAAATGCATCAAGGAACATTTAGACGAGTATGAGAAAAAATTCCCTTATGACAATGCCTAGAGAGTGGTGGCTTTGCACCAAAGATACCACGAAGCACTCACAGAATGCCACTAAAATGCAAGAGTGGATGGAAGAGAGACAAGAAAATATTAACAAGGCTCGGCGCTTTATCACCAAGACTCAAAACAAAATAAAGGAGATATAATGCAAGATAGATGAGATTTTAACGCATATCCAAACTATGGAACCAAACCATCTCTTGCCCCAAGACTTTCTCTATGTTGGAAAACTTGCTTGTGTCAATAAAAGTGAAATTTATGCACATGGTGGAGATAAAGAAAGCGGATGGAATATTTATGGGCAACGCATGAGTTTAGCATTTGGAGAACATGAAAAGAAGTTATGGGGTTCTTATAACCCCCAAGAGAAATTTTATATTCTGATCACATCGCAAAATAAAAAAGACTCCCAATTTTTCCAAGCTGATTTGTGTAAAGGTTTGCCTTATAAGCCCATTTTAGAAGAGAGTGTTTTTTGAAGTGTCGCCTAGGTATGAATATGTAATTGATCGGAAAATGACCAAGTGTTTGTTTCATGGGATACAACTCCTACTACCCATTGAATACAAGGAATTTAAATATAAGAAGTATACGCCAAGAGATACTTTCAGGGTGTGGGTAATATTATGACAGCTTGTTAGAAAGCGATACATACGCTTTCTAATCATCTCGTGTTGCAAGAGATTAGAGAACTACCTGAAAATTTCACTGAAAAACTCAATGACAAAATTTTTCCCCTAGAACAAGGAATCACTTTTATGTATAC